>CALALB010000032.1 GCA_937923175.1 uncultured Chromatiaceae bacterium
GCGCCCTGAATGCCAGTCGGAACCTGGCCCGGCTGGGGAAAACTGCCGTTTCGCCAGGGCGGCCGTCAATATGCCCGAGGTCGGGACGGGCATAATCTCGTCCTGCGCCAAGACCTGCGCCGCAAGGGGCGGGTCGTTGACCGGGTTATTTACGAGGAACCTGCATTGTTAACCATCCTCTCGATCACTAGCCCGATCTTTTTCTTGATCGCCCTCGGTTTTGTTGCCGTGCGCGCCGCCTGGCTGCCGCGCGAGGGGGCTCTGGCGCTTGGGCGCTATGCCCTGCTCTTTGCCCTCCCCGCACTCTTATTCAATACGCTGGCCCAGCGCCCGCTCGCCGAGCTTGTGATCATCGATTTTTTGATCGTTTATGCAGGGACCTCGCTGATCGTCTACTGCCTGGGGGTCCTGATTGCCTCGTTGCTCCATAAAGGCTCGCCCCTGGCCAATGCCTTTTACGGGCTAGGGGTGTCGATGTCGAATAGCAGTTACATCGGCTATCCCCTTGTGGTTCAGCTATTGGGCGAACAGGCACTGGGTACCGTGATCATGGCGATCCTGACCGAGGTGTTATTGATCCTGCCGCTCACCCTGCTCCTCGCCGAGCTCCATCGGGCGCGCGCTCAGGGAAACCCCTGGCGCGTCCTCCGTCAGGTCCTTTGGACGGTGGGAATGAATCCGATCGTGTTGGCGATTGGTGCCGGCATCCTGTGCGCGGCGCTTGCGTGGCAACCGCCGGTCGCCCTGGGGCGCACCCTCGACATGCTTGGCGGCTCAGCGGCGGCGGTGGCCCTGTTTGCGATCGGCGGTGGGCTTGCCAGCCAGCGGGTACAAGGCTCCATCGGGCCGGCACTGGGGGTCGCTGCCGGCAAGCTGATCGGCCACCCCTTGGTGGCGTTTGGGATTCTAACCCTGGTCCCTGGCCTCGACCCGATGCTCAGACAAGCAGCCTTGATCCTTGCAGCTCTGCCCATGGTGACCCTATATCCCTTGCTCGCCCAGCGCTATGGACAGGGCGAGATCCCAGCCACTGCCCTGGTGCTGACAACCCTCCTGGCCTTTATCACGATCAATCTTGAATTGGTGCTGCTCCAGCTGGCCTGAAACCCGGCAGGGTAGCCTTGCCACCCCGCCCTGCCCCTAGGTTTAAGCCAGAATCCGCCTTAGAGAGGGCTGTTCGTCCCCTCATGGAGGGTGTCGATGAACTGCGCAAGTTTGCGGGTATCAGCGGCAAAGAGCCGAATGCCTTCGGCAAGCTTTTCGGTCGCCATAGCATCCTCATTTAAAGCCCAGCGGAAGGCCGGCTCATCGAGATCGATCTTGGGTAGATCCAAAGCGCGGGCCTCATCGGGATCGAGTCGCCGCTGGACCTCGCCTGTGCTTGCCGCAAGCTCGGCTAAGAATTGCGGGGCAATGGTCAGCGCATCGCAACCAGCAAGTGCCAGGATCTCCCCGACATTGCGAAAGCTTGCCCCCATCACCGTGGTCTGATAGCCGTGGCGTTTGTAGTATTGATAGATGCGCCTGACTGATTGCACCCCCGGGTCCTCGTCTGGGGGATAGTCAGAGACGTTCTCATTTTTTTTATACCAATCGAGGATCCTCCCGACAAAGGGCGAGATCAGGGTCACCCCGGCATCGGCACAGGCAACTGCCTGAGGAAGGCTAAACAACAAGGTCAGATTACAATGGATCCCCTGCCGCTCAAGCCGCTCGGCAGCACGGATCCCCTCCCAGGTCGAGGCGATCTTAAACAGCACCCGTTGGCCTGGATCGACCCCCGCCTGTTGATAGAGCGCAACGAGCGACTCGGCCCGGCGGAGGGTCGCCGCGGTGTCAAACGACAGGTAGGCATCGATCTCGGTGGAGACACGCCCAGGGATCAACCTCAGGATCTCAGCACCAAAGTTGACAGCGAGCTTGTCCAGGGTCCAGCGCATCCGGGTCTCGGAGTCCATGCCCTGTTGCTTGCCAAAGTTCAAGGCATCCTCAACCAGATGCCGATAGGCTGGCATCTGGGCCGCCTTATACAGCAGTGAGGGATTGGTCGTGGCATCCTGGGGCCGATATTCGGCGATCGACTGGATGTCACCGGTATCGGCAACGACGATGGACATCTGCTTGAGCGCCTCGAGCCTATTCATGTTTGTCATCCCCTTTCGCCATTCTGGTCTAATGCAATATTGCGACAGAGCTCATGCCGACCCGAATCAGAATAGTACGACCACCGTCGCTGCAGCGTGATCCGGACCGGGGTGACCACCGTCATTCCGGCGCGTCACCCCGGTGAAAACCGGGGCCGGAACGGAATCCAGGATCCAGGAGGAAGGCATTAGGCTTAGCTGACCCTAAATCCAGCCAAAATACCGCCATGCTAGAATGGTCTGACTGCAAACGCTTGACCAAAGCCCTAGCCTTTGCTGCCGAGCGGCATCGCGACCAGCGGCGCAAGGATAGTGTCGCCTCACCCTATATCAATCATCCGATCGCCTTGCTGCAGCTGCTGATGGTCGAGGCAGAGGTCGCGGATCCAGAGGTCCTGATCGCAGCCCTGCTCCATGACACCCTCGAGGATACCGCCACCAGTCCTGATGAACTGGCCCAACGCTTCGGGCCCGAGATCCGCAACCTAGTGCTGGAGCTCACCGACGACAAATCCTTGCCCAAGGCTGAGCGCAAGCAGCGGCGGATCGAATGCGCGGCGCGCTTAAGCCCCAAGGCACGCCTCGTTCTCCTGGCCGACAAGATCTGTAACCTCCGAGATCTGGCGACTAGCCCACCGCCGGACTGGGATCTCGAGCGCCGGCGCGCCTATTTCGACTGGGCAGCCGCTGTGGTTGCCCCTATCCGCGGCAGCCACCCTAGGCTTGAGCAGCTCTTTGCCCTTGCCTGCTCCCAGCGGCCTTAGAGTGCGCCTTGTAGGCCCCCATCCTAGCGCCCCGGTTTTGAGCCGACATGTGTTCCCTGCCCAGCGAGTCGGGTGCTGGCATGCTGCCGGTACCCTGGCAATGGGGTATGCACGGCGTACCCTTCTGGCTGAGTTGGATCGGTTATAATGACCGATCATTTTTTACCAACCCATCCCTGCTGGAGCCTATATGGGTCATTTTGGATTTCCGCTCGAGGCCATCCTGATCTTTCTGGCAGTGGTCGCCGTATCCATCTATCTCGACCTCTTCGCCCATCGGCGGGTCGAGGAGATCAGCATGCGCGATGCCGCCAAATGGTCGATCGTCTGGATCGCCTTGGCGCTTGCGTTCTATGTCTATCTTTGGCTGCGTTTCGACAAGAACTGGGCGGATCTGTATCTGGCCGGTTATGCGCTCGAAAAGAGCCTATCGGTCGATAACCTGATGGTCTTTATGGCCATCTTTGCCTCATTCGGCATTCGCTCGGGTCTACAGCATCGCATCCTCTATTGGGGGATCATCGGGGCGCTGGTCTTTCGCGCCATCTTTGTCCTGGTTGGGACCAGTCTCTTTTACGCCAGCCCCTGGGTCGGCTTTGCCTTTGCGGCACTGGTGGCCTGGAGCGGGGTGCAGATGCTCAAAAGCGGCGGGGAGAGCGAGGAGATCGAGGATTACTCAAACCATTGGAGCGTGCGTCTGACCGGCAAGATGATGCCGATCTATACCCGGCTGCATCTTGACCGGTTTTTTATCAGACACGAAGAGCTCTTTATTGGACGCGAGGAGGCCGAGCGCGAGAAGATGGTCACCCGCATGGGTACCCTCTATGCCACGCCCGCCTTCTTGTGTCTGGCCACCATCGAGACCTCGGATCTGGCCTTCTCGTTTGATTCGGTTCCGGCGGTGATCGCGGTCACCCAAGAGCCGCTTCTGGTCTATGCGGCCATGATCTTTGCGATCCTGGGTCTGCGCAGCCTGTACTTTGTGCTCGCGGCCTTAACCCGTTATCTCGTCCATCTGGAAAAGGCGGTGATCGTGCTGTTGTTTTATATCGCAGCCAAGATGGCCCTGCAGTCATTCAACCATGCCGTTTTCGACACCGGCATCCATATCTCGCCGACTGCAAGTCTGTTGGTGGTACTTGGCGTGTTGACCGCCGGGATTATCGCCTCATTCATCTTCCCGGAAAGGCATGAGACAGCTCGATAGCCATATTGCAGCTTAACCAAGAATCATCCAACCGACCTATGCGATTGAGTTGCTTGGGCCGGAACCGACTGTTTTCTCTAAGCACCTAGAGGTTGCTCATAAAGACCCGGCAGGGCCAACCAGCAAGATGGCCGACTAGCCGGCCAGATCGAGATGGATCACCGCGTTCATCCCTAGGATAAGGCTCTGGCCGCAGCCTCTGCTGCGGTGAAACCGGCCTCGGTGAAACAGGAAGCAAGCAGCGGATTGGGTCAGTAATGACGGGACTTGCGTAGGTATTACGGAAAGGTCTAGATATGCCAACCTTCCTGCACATCGGCTGTGGTACCAAACGCAAGGACCAAACCACACCGGGCTTCAACACGCCGGCCTGGCAGGAGCTGCGCCTGGATATCGATGCAGCCGTTGTCCCTGACCTCGTCGGCAGCATGACCGACATGGCCGCGGTGGCCGATGGCTCGGTGGATGCCATCTTTTCCAGCCACAACCTCGAACACCTGTATCCGCATGAGGTGCCCTTGGCGCTCCAGGAGTTCCTGCGCGTGCTCACCCTCGAAGGTTTTGCCGTCATCACCTGCCCCGACCTGCGTTCGGTGTGCCAGCTCGTTGCCGAAGACAAGCTGACCGAGCCGGCCTATCTCTCGCCCGCCGGGCCCATCGCGCCCATTGATATCCTCTACGGCCACCGGCCGAGCCTTGCCCGGGGCAATCTCTATATGGCGCATCGCTGTGGATTTACCCAGCGGGTGCTGGTAGGCACGCTGCAAGCCGCAGGCTTTGCTGTCATTGCCTCCAAGGCGCGGGGGGCACCCTACTTCGATCTCTGGGCGCTGGCCAGCAAGGGCCCCCGCAGCCAAGAGGAGATGCTGCAGTTGGCCGGGATACATTTCCCTCCCTGATTGGCGGTCATACCGCCTGACCGGAAGCAGGAGGCCAAGGCGCCATGGCGAGGGCGCATCCATGGACGAACATGGTTGTGCTGGTTCCGAGGGCTTCGGCTGCTCGACCTGCTGGCCTTCCTGGCCGTGCTCACAGCCCTGGATTCCGGCCTGCGCCGGAATGACTCCTGCCCGTCACCCCGGCGCAAGCCGGGGCGGGGTCCAGGGTGGTGCGGCTGTTTAGGGCGCGGGGACGGCGGGCTGCGCCATCCATTCCACCACCTCGGGGCAGTCGCTGGCCAGGGGTTCGGCCCGATAGCCCAGCTCCGTCAGCAGCCGCTGCGCCTCCTGGGGATCCACCCCGAGCGCCGCCATCCGCGGATGATTCTGCTCGTAGTAGATCATCCTCACCCGCTGTTCGCACAACAGCCGGCGGCAGCCGGCGAGTACCTGGGTGTCGAACCCCTCGACATCGATCTTGAGCACAGCGATCTCCCCAACTTCGGCCAGGAGGTCATCCAGCGGCACGGTCACCACCTGGGTCGGCGCGCTCGCCTGGGCTGGATCGGCAACCACCCCGCCCCAGCCAGTCTGGGCCGGCGGGCCCAGATCGAAGGGCACCAGAGCCACCCGCGGTCCGGCTGCCACCGGAAGCACACTGATCTGCCGATCCAGGCCGTTGCGCGCCACATTGGCCTGAAAGAGCGCCAGATTGCGCGGCGCCGGCTCCAGGGCGATGACCCGATTGGCCGGCTGAACCGCGGCCCAAAGCAGCGCGAAATAGCCCAGATTGGCCCCCACCTCGACCAGCAATCCCCCGGCCTGCGCTGCCTCGAGCAGACGCTGGGTCAGGAGGGGCTCCCAGACCCCGTGGGCAGCCAGGGCATCCGAGATCAGATCCCCGGGCAAGATAAACATTTCCAATCCCCGTCCAGCCACCCCTTTGATCAGCGCTGCCCCGGCCACCGGCGCCTGGATAGGCACGGAGGGCCGTCTGAGCCTGAGATCCAGCCACTCGATCCATCGGCTTACCTGCTGCTGCCCCATCGTCTGTTCTCCCGTGCTGTGCTTGATACGGCCTATGTTAAAGCCAGAGCCGGTAACCTTGGCCGGATCTGGGCATACCATTCCGGCGCCCCCTTTCGTTATTCCGGCGCCTCACCCCGGTGAAAACCGGGGTACCCCGGCGCAAGCCGGGGCGGGGTCCAGAAAAGACCTTCCCGGCCGTGCCCACAGCCCTGGATTCCGGACTTAATGAGAAATTGCGCGCAAGGGGGTTTCAGCAATAAGTGGGTGTCTTTATTTCTCGCCTGGGAAAAAGGCTGCTATTTCAGCAGCACATCCAGCCAGCGGATGAGACCCGTCACCCCGCCCACCGCCAGCACCACCCACACCGTCTGGCGGTGGATCGCTTGCGTGAGCCGCACTTCGACGTTCTTGATCTCCAACCGCAGCGACTCGATCTCCTTCTGCAGCCGGCCTTCGACCTCCTTGATCTCCTTCTGCAACCGGCCTTCGACCTCATTGATCTCCTTCTGCAGCCGGCCTTCGACCTCCTTGATCTCCTTTTGCAGCTGGCCTTCGACCTGCTTGATCTCCAGCCGAACTGCTTCGATCTCGAGGCGTAGCTTGCCCTCGACCTGCTTGATCTCCAGCCGAATCGCCTCTATCTCCTTCTGCAGCCGCAGCTCCGTCTCACGCAGGTTGGCCTGCGTGGCGACATCGGATAGCTGCGGATAGCGCGACTCCAGCGCCTCGAACGCCTCCGCGATCAGCCGTGCCCGCGCCTTGTCCTCACCGGCGTCGGTGAGCTGTTCGTAGAGCCTGAGTGCCACACTCATCGTCTATCCTCGCTACGCGCGATCGATTTGGGCCCATTCTACCAGACCCTCTGCTAGGCCAGCCCGCATTGACCGGACGCGGGACGGGTTTGGCGCCTGGCGTCACGGCGGGACGTCAGGCCGCCTTCTTCTCGAACATGTCTTTTGCCGCGCTCAGTCCGCGCAGAAACCTCGCCTGCCGCCGAGCGGCCAGCTCGATGAGTGAGGCCGGCTTGCCCACGGCGTGGCCGAATTCCTTCAGAAAACGCGTGCCGCGTTCGATGAACGCCGCCGTATCCACCCCCAGCCGTTCGAGGAGCCTCGGTGTCTTCTCCGGTATGAAGCCGCGTTTGTCCGGATGCAGACAGCGGCCCAGGGTCTCGACGAATTCCAGATAATCCGCCCAGGCATCGGGGATCGCCCAAGAAAGCAAGTGGGTGTCCTTTATACTACTGGTGACCTGCAGCGCCTCGCGCTGGGCCTTGAGTTGGTCGAGGGTCATGGGCACCTACCTAGCAAGCGCGCACGCAATGCCTTAGACTTGTTTAGCAAATAGCACAACTAAAATGGGGCACATCGCCATGCGCGTAGTGAATTTCTCTGAGGCACGAAATCGCCTCAAAAACGTGATCGATCAGGTCATCGACGATGCCGACTACACGGTCATCGCACGCCGGGACGCCCCCGATGCAGTGCTGATGTCTCTGGACACCTTCAACAGCCTGATGGAGACCGTCCATCTGCTCAAATCGCCGGCCAACGCCGCCCACCTGGCGCGCTCCATCGAGCAGTACCGCCAGGGACAGGTGAAGCAGCAGGATCTGGTCGATGCCGGCTGAAGGCCAGCTGCTGAGACTGACCTGGACCCTGGCCGCCTGGGAGGATTACGAATACTGGCAGGGCCAGGACAAAAAAACCCTCAAACGCATCAATGCCCTGATCCAGGATTGCCTGCGCCACCCTTTCGAGGGCATGGGCAAACCCGAACCCCTCAAGGAAAACCTCTCGGGCTTCTGGTCGCGCCGCATCGACGACACCCACCGGCTGGTGTATTGCGTCGACGACCAGGCCTCGGTGGTGATTGCCTGTCGTTACCACTATCAGTAATACCCTCACCCATAGTTCGACGAAATCACCATGCGCCGAAGGCGCGGGCTGGCGGTCATTGGGGCCGAAACAGGTGTGCTCTGACTTTGGCGACTGGTGGGCACCGGCGGCAGCACTTCCGCCCGCTTGTCCAGGTTCAGCCCCATCGACAGCAGGCCGTGCAGCGCGATCATAGGCATACACCCGGCAGTCCAGCGCCTCGTTTATTCGCCCGTCGGGCTTCCACCAGAAGCGCTGCGGGAAACCCTTCACGTAACGGGTGCGCATCGGTTCCGCGGTCAGCTGCTCGAAAGACTGCGCATCCCGATCCAGCGGAAAGTGCATCGCCCCTGGGCCGCCGCCGGTCTTGGTCAGGCGCGGGTCAACAAAAAGTCAACAGCAAGTGGGCAACAAAAAGTGGGTGTCCCTCATTTGTTTCTCTCATTTGTTTCCTGCTTGGGGCCGCAGCCGACATGGAGGAAGGTGGGCATGGGAGGATTCATTGACTCAGAGCACGCCCAGCCGCTGCCAAGCGGGCAGGGTTTGCCCGACGAAGCACTGGGCGATGTCCAACGCCTTGGGCGTCATGGCCTCGCGGGTGGTCAGTGCCTGACCTTCGTGAGCAAGGCCCCGGCCCAGCAGCAGGAGCCGATCGACCCAGAGCTGCGCCAGGGCTTCTGGGTTGGCCTTGGGCTGGCTCAGCTGCAAGGCGGCCAACATCAGCTCGCTGTCGGCGGCCCCCAGCACCCAGGGTAGCGCCGAGGCCACAGCGAAACGATACGGCGCGCCATCCAGGCTCGCTTGGGCGATGGCGCGGTTGAGCGCCTTGGCCGCCTTGTCTGCGGCGCCTGCAAGCGGCCCGCGCGCCAGGGCGACATGTCCGGCTGCCAGCATGAGCCCCACGGCCTGCAGGGTATCGCCCAAGCTGCGCGTTGCGGTCGCGCTGCCCTGCCCGCTTGCTGCGCCCAGCGGCACTTGCATCAGTTCCCCCAGGGTTTTGGGACCGCCTTGCAGCGCGTCATACAGCGGGCCATACACCTCGGGCTTGCCATTGACCTCGCCCAGACTCGTGCCATAGACATACGGATTGGCGCCCGCTTCCTTGGG
>CALALB010000033.1 GCA_937923175.1 uncultured Chromatiaceae bacterium
ACACCTTCTCCACCCCCAGCAGCATCAGCACACCACCAGAGGTTTCACCCTGTCCAACTCGGACTCCAAACCTTTAGGAACCCTCTCAGATCCCGAGTGTCATCTTAACTTGACAGATCCGAATGTCAAGCAGTTTTTACATTTAGCTGCCTATTCTGCCTATTCAAAGGAGCGGCGGATAGAGGTAATGACGATACCGAGCACCGCGATGATAGTGGTAGCGATGATGAAGACCTTTCCCATATAGAACATGGTCGAGATCGCTGCCCCAAGGGTAGGGACGGGAGGCTGAGATTCTGCGCTATCGGCTGTCTGGGGCTTCGGTGAACCGCTTATCTCTGAGGCGCCCCCCCCTGTTGCTAAGACGCTGGTTTGCTGACCTTGACGCGAGGCGGCGGGCTCCAGCCGGTAAGGGTCGGTTGCGGCAACCCTGAAAAAACGGACCGTCTGGGCCCCATCTTTCTGCATGACTGCAAACTCGCTCTCGACCGCAAGCTGTTCGAGCAGGGCAAACTCAAGTGCAAAGGATTCAATATCATCGGCCTCTGACTGATGCTCCCAGGTCGGGGCCTTGTCTGGCCAGGTTCGCTTAGCCGCAAACTTCACAGGCAAATCCTCATGCTAAAAGGGTTGGCGATCAAATATTCCACCTGTGCTGCATCCCAGAAGATCAAACCCTGGTTGAACATGTTGGCCCCCTTAACCCCAGACAAACCGGCAGGGGCTATTGCGGGACCCAGGCCGGTTGCTCGTCCGCTGTTCCAAGCAGGGAATGATTTCAGTGTTTCTGAGACGGGTTAACCGGGATCATGCCTAACAGGTGTCGATTCTATGGCGTGCCTGACTGCTTGTCATCGGTTAGGGAACATTGGGACCACTGCTATTCATGCGGCCAGCCAGGCAGGCAGCCTCAGTCTCGGCGCGGACCATGATCTGCTGAGCCCAAGGGCGGTGGGTGGTCAGCTCGCACATCGAGCCATTGAGTCTAAAAACAGCGTGCTCGGATTCAGAAAGGATCCGCCGCGCTATCTCGAGCTCAGCAGGCGCAACCTGCCATGCCGCTTCAATGACTGGGACCTGACTGGGATGAATAGCGGTCTTGCCGCATAGACCATGGGCTAGATCCTCCTGGAGCTCTTCTTCCAGCAGTTCGGGCAGATCCAGATGTTCAAAGACGGGCGCAGTCAGCTCAAATCCATAGGACTTAAAGAGGGTCACCAATTGGGCAATGGTCTGAGCCAGGGGGGTACGATACAGGGTCCGGTCGCGCGGTCGGCGCAGTTTAAGAAGCGCCAACAGGTCATTACCCCCGATGCGCAATGCCAGGATGCGCTCATGATAACCATGCTCCAATAGATAATCGCGCAAGGCGATCATGCGGTTTGGGTCAAAGGCATCGCGGGTTTCCAGGGTGGGCATATAAAGATGGGCCGAGTCGGCAAAACGGGCAAGATAATGCGCAGCGTTACTCAGATCGAATTTGGGCAATACGAAACCCGCGAGTTGCTCAACCCCTGGAAGCCTCAAAAGCCAATCGAGAATCGCTGGATTGCGCACCCGCACAAAGCGCAACAGGCGGGGATGAGGCCGCAAGCATTCCAAACAGCGGCGCAGATTCTCTAATCCTGCTCCAAGCGCTTGGGGCGCCACGGCATCCTCGGTGCATAGGATCACCGAGCGCAGTTCGGGCCATTTATCCCCATTGGCGATCGCAAGGAGGTCGCGATGGGTGGCAGGAACATACAGCGAGGCACCCAACCGATAGGCCTCAGGCATCACTCATACCTCCTTGATCAGGGAGACCGCCCGATAGGGCAGATCAGGATCGACCGTCAAAGGCACCCCCTTTTCGTCTGCTAAGGCCAACAAATGGGCCAGGGCTGGGTCAGCAGGATCGCTGATGATGACCCGCTCGGGCAGACGGCGCAATAAAACCCGCGTCGCCTCGCCGATCCCGGGTTTGATCCGGTTGGCATCTCGAATACCTCGCCTGGCCATTGCCTCAAGCAAGCGCCGGGAGCGCGCCTGTGCCCCTTGGGGATCGATTGGTTGGGCATTCGGCCGGTAGCCTTGCCCAAGCAGGGCGCGGGCTTCCTTGAGAAGCAGCTCGATAAACCACACCGATCGGTCGTCTGGGGCAAAATGCGCGTAATAGACGCAGCCATGGAAATCATTCGGGCCGATCTGTTCATTCAGGATCGAACGGCTGATCAGCCCTGAGATGGTGGCATTGAGGATACTCGAGGGGATGAGATAGTCCTCATCGGTCGGCGCCACCCCAACGCCTGCGAGGTCGCTCAGGGTATAGAGCTGGTCATCTAAGTAGATACCTGTTGCCTCGGCAAACCCCGCCAGCGCCTGTTTAAGCTCACGCGCGATCACTCCTTTACCGGTCCAACCATCGACAAAGACCAGGTCTGCCGGCGGATGGCGGGCAAGGATATAGCGTAGGGCATTGCGGTCAATCCCGCGATCGCGAATGATCGAAATAGCATAATGGACCGTCGGGCGCCGGAGATCCCCCTCGAGCACATGGCGCAATGCCACCCCGATCGGGGTGCCGGCGCGTGCCAAGGAGACCAGGACGATCGATCCAGAGCGCCGCGCTGCAATCATGGCGGCCAGATCCAAGACGCCTTGGGCCATTCGGCCGAGATTGAGGGCCAACGCCTGCTCAAATAATCCAAGATAATGCGCCGAGGGCAATGACTCAGGGCTTAACAGCTCGCTGTAATGGCGCTGGCCGGTTTGGATCAGGCGCTCCTTTTCGCTGAGGTCGACAAATGCGATCTCAAGCGGTTTGAGCAGAAACCGGACGTCCTCAGGGCGATAACTGCCGGAGAAGGGCAGGCAATCGGGCGGATCAACACTCATGGCTCGGCTTGCAACTGGGCCAGGGTCGCTGCAAAAAGCTGTGAGCGACGCGGCAGGACGGCATAGTCGCATTCGGCCATAAAGGCCCCATCGCTGAGGCTATCGCCGATCCCAAGGGTAAGATCAGGAGCAAGGCGGGCTATGAGCTGCCGTACCGCCCATTCCTTACCCAACCATCTGGGGAGTATCGCCAGATTGTTGCCGTTACGGCATAGGCGATAGCACCCCCCTTGCTCTGCGATCCAGTGGGCAATCAAGTCCTGCTGTAGACGATCGAGATCCTCAAGGCGGCCAGCGCGATATTTGGCGACCACATAAAAGGGAATCCCAAAGTCGGCGATGAGGCGTATCCGCACCGCGAGCCTGGCGCGCTCGATCCAGGATTGCGCCCCCTTGAGCAGCACCTGGAGCCCGGAAAAGGTGGCGCGCGCCGCTTGAGCGCTGCGCGCCAACCACTCTGGATCGGCCTGACCCTGGGGCTCGAGGATCACCCCGCCATGATCAAGGATACACCAGCTGGTAAATGGCAGATCGACGCGGCGAAATGACTCAAGATCCCGCGCCGTGGTCGGAATCAGGCTCGCGTTCGCGTGTTGGGCAAACAGCCCCCATAGCCCCTGCTGGCGCCTGGTCATCCAGGAATGGGCGCGGCCATCCGGCAGATAGGCGGCGGGATAAAGCCCCTGGTCCTCCGGACACTTCGCCTGGCTCTGGAATAGGGTGTCATCCAGATCCAAAAAGACCAGGAGCTGCATGGCTTAAAGCTCAAACTCAGCTGGATTGAGATTAAGCTCCATGGCGATCCGTCGCGCCACCCGCTTCTCGTTGTCGTCAAAGTTGCCGTCGGCACCGCCAATGGCGATGGCCAGACGCATGATCAAACGCGCCGCCTCGTCTTTGCCCTTCATCTTGCGGATCAGCTCATAAGCCTTGGCCTCACCCAAATCCTTGTCGAACTCGATCTGAGCCAGGAGATTCTGGAAAGAATCGATGATCTCCTTGCTTGAGAAGACCGATAGCGCCTCATAATGCTCGATGAAACGCAGCATCTTTTGTTTCTCGTCCGCCGAGATATGCCCATCGGCCATCGAGATCAAGACCGAACCGCTGACCGCAGCGTTTAAAAAATCCTTGTTCTTGAATTTCAGGACTTCGTTTTTGAGCTCGCCCGCCTTTTGCTTGAGATTGTCCAAAAAGTCTTGGAATGCCATTGATTACCTCGGTACAATGTTGATTGAGAAATCCATCAGCAGATGGATCGGTCGGCAGCTGTCAATCCTTGCTCCCAGGCACCCACTGCAGGCCCCAAGAATAGGCCCGATCCATATCCAGATGCCCGCGATAATATTCGACCAGCTTGGTGACCTTGATGGCACCGCGGTCGTTCTCGAGCAGGGCGATAGCGCACATGGGTCGGTCAGGGCGGTGCGAGTCGAGCCTGACCTCGATCTCGGGTTGCTCAGGGATCCTCAGGGTGATTGCGGCATCAGCCTCGGCCCAGTTGGGTGCGCCTTCATAGATAAAGGCATAGATTAAAACCCGCTTGATCTGATCCCAATGCTGACCGTTGATGCGCAGATTCTCGCCCTCGGCCCGCGTGCCGGTGCGGTCGTCGGCATCGAGCCGAATATAGGGCAGATTAAAATAATCGCCGAAGGTATTGCCGAGGGCCTGGACTGCGCTCTTCATGCCGTTGTTGAGCTCGAATAGACAGCCCAGATCGAGATCCGTGCGCCCCGAGCCGAGCAACCCGCCGAATAATCCCTGTTTGGCACGCGTCACCGGACGCCAGCGGAGATTGATCAGGATCTCGCCATACCCTGCCCCTGTTTTCTGAAGCGAGACCGACTGGCCCGGTTTCTCCAGGGTGATCTTGCGTAGATTCACCGGTGTAGGCGGCGGCCCAGGTGGCGGGGCCTTTGACTCGGGGGCTAAGGTCCCGCCGAAATGCTCAACCAAGGCTGCCAGACCGCCGTTAAATCCTTGACCGAGCGCCGCCAGCCGCCAGTGACCCTCCTTGCGATAGAGCTCAAGGAGCATCATGGCCCGCTCCTCGGCAAAATCAGCGCCGCTGAAGGCAAAGCGCCCCAACTCCTGGTGATCTTCAAGTATCCGGACATACCCCTGGCGGATACGCGACATGGTCCCTACCCCATCGATGGCTGCAGTCAGGGTCAGCCGCTCGATCATCGCCGGCAAGCGGCTTAAATCCAGGGCAAAACCCGCCTGATCGCCCGCCGGTGTTGCCAGACTAATCCCGCCGCAGGGCGAGCTCGGCTGGTTATAAAAGACCATATAGCGTTCATCGGCGAGCCTGCCCTGGGCATCGAGGCCAAAACAGGCAAAATCGATGGTCATCCCCGGCGCATCGATGCTGATCCCCAGACTCAAGCGCTGACCGCTCACACCCAGACCAGCGAGCTTGATCCGCTGGCCGCGCGTCAGGTTCATGATCACCCTACCCTAAAAAGCGGCCCGACCGATTAGCCGACATTGACCCCATGCGCAAGCGCCAAGGCGCGCAAACCTCCCGCATAGCCTTGACCGACAGCGCGAAACTTCCAGTCGCCGCCATGCCGATAGATCTCACCGAAGATCATCGCGGTCTCGGTGGAATAGTCCTCCGATAGGTCGAAACGCACGATCTCTTGCTCGGTATCGCGATTGACCAGGCGCACGAAGGCATTGCTCACCTGACCGAAGTTTTGCCGGCGGGCCTCGGCATCATAGATGGTGACGGCAATCACCAGACGTTGGATCTCGGGTGGGACCTTGGAGAGGGTGACCAGGATCTGTTCGTCATCGCCCTCCCCTGCCCCAGTGCGGTTGTCGCCTGTATGCTCAACTGCCCCCTCTGGCGAGCGCATCTGATTATAGAAGATGAAATAGGCATCGCTCGGAACCTTACCATCCGCCTTGACCATGAACAAACTGGCGTCGAGATCAAAGGGGGCGCCGTCGGTCGAGCGCGCATCCCACCCCAAACCAATCAGCACCTTGCTAAGATTCGGGTCCTCCTTGCTGAGATTGATATTACCGCCTTTAGTGAGACTGATGGCCATGGCTATTCCTCCGGGCAATCCAGGCGCTGAGGCAAACGGCAGAGACGATGGTGCGATCCGAGGTTTCGGAGAAGATCGGCAAGCCCAGCGCTTGGGGTTTCGTGACAAATGATAATACGGGCATATTTATTGGGATTGACATTATAAAGGTAGTTGAGGATCCCCTCGCCGTAATTATCTGCAAAGATCAGCCTCTGTTTAATCGCCCCTCCCATCAGGATCGGCGAGCGGCTGGTCGCTTGCACTGAGACATCCAGACCGCGCTCTTCTAGACCCAGGCCTACCCGAAAGGCCAGATGCATAAACTCCCCAGTCCCGAGCACGAGGACCGGATCATCTGGCCCAAGTCCCTCAATCAGAGGATCTAGAGTCGCCGCTGGCACGGTCAGCGCCTGGTCGATGCCAAAACGCCCCAGCTCCTCAGCGAGCTCGCCTGAGGCACAGTGCGGATCCCCGACCGCAGGCGGGGGGGGCTCGGCCAGCGTCCAGCCCGCCGCTGGCTGGAAATGCAGCGATCCACTCAATACCGCGCTACAGTGCACAGACAAACCGAGGCGCGCTGTCAAGCGGGCCTCTAGATCGGGCCCGCCGAACTGGGTGATCCCAACGACATGTACCCGCTCTAGACCGGGATTGAGCTGGCGATAGGCCTCAACCAGGTTGCACAGGGTATTGCCGGTGGTCAGCTCGTCGTCGATCAGGATCAGCTCGCGCGCCTCGCGAAAACGCTGGCGATAGACGGGAACGAACGGTTCATAAAGCCATTGCTCTGGGGCATGGCAGTGGGTCTCCTGAAAGGCCAAGGCAGGGCGATCTGAGAGCCGATAACGGGTGGTGTGGATAAAGAGCGCATCCGCTTGGGGATGGCGCGCCAGGATGGATTCAAATACCCCCTGTCCCAAACCGGTCGCTGTCTCAGCAAGTGCGACAAACAACCAGGGCCCAGGCCCCAGGGCCAATCGCTGGGCAAGCTCGCGCTGGACCCGCTGCATCTGGGCAGGCCTGGCCGGCCAATGTTTGCCAAGTACCTTGCTGACCACTAAAAATCCCCGCTGGGGATTGGCGCGCGCTGCGAAGCAGCAGAGGGTGTCCAGATCAAAGGCCCCCTCCTCCACCCTGATCCACAGGGTGCCAGTCGGCAGACTAATCCGGCGTTCGCTCACTTCCCATCCTCATGGTATTCATAGCGGGCGACCTACAGAACCCGACCGCCCGCGACCGATTGGGGGATAGGCTTTCTGTCAAAGCCAAGGATTTGGCCATGGAGGGCCAGATAAGGCAGGTTCAGGCCAGCGGCCCCCGCAAACCCAATCCCACCTGAAAAGCGAGGATTGATCTCGAGGAGACGTAATCCCAGGCAACCAGCGCGAAACTGGACATTGAACAGTCCCTTTAGCCTAAAGCGGGCAATCAGCTTAGCCACCGCCTCGGTCAACTCAGACCGGGCCACCAGCCGCTGACCATAGAGTCCCGGGCACTTTTCGCGCTGGATGAGCGCGATCAGATGCTCGCCATCCCCCACGGCATCGACGCTATATTCAGGCCCTGGCAGATATTCCATGAGCAGCCAGGGTTGAGTAGGTGTCTGTTGAACCAAGAGCCGGCGCAGACAACCCAGCTGGATGCTTTGACTGCCGTCTTGTAACAGACCACCGAGCCCATGTTCTCCCTCGCGGATGATGCGAAAGCCCGCACCATAGAGCCCTTGCGCCGGTTTGATACGGAGCATCTCATGGACAAAACGCAACCGTTCATAAGCAGCGTCGAATTCGGCTAGGGTGCGAAAGGGGATGGAATCGGGAGCGGGGATGGGAGGCTCGCCGAGCTCGGCCAAACGAGCCTTATCCTGGATGAGCCCCAGGGTCTTTGGCTCAGCCACTGCAAGAACCTGGACCCCAAGCTCGGCAAATCGTGCCCCATGCTCGGCCAATAACAGGGCCTCCTTGCCCGCCCAGAGCGCATCGACCCGATAGCGGTGGCAAAAATCTAAACAAAAGGCGAGATAATCAAGTCCAGCAAGGGGCTCTGGTTCTAAGGCCCATTCATGCGCGGCGACAAATCCAGGAAAGCTCAGCTCGGGATGGGTGCAGATGAGCCTAAATTCACCTGCTGCGTCGCCCTGGCGAATGAGCTCCAGGACGGTGCGGACATTGGAGAAGGTACGATTAAACCAGATGCGGGTCATGCAGCGCCTTCCAGAGGCTCTGGCCTATACGGCCTGGACTGCTCAAAGCGCACCCAGCCCACTTAGCCGGCCCTCCCGGAAGACCGGAGACAGGGCCAGCTCGGCGCCCGCCCAAGGCGACAACGCCGACTCTGGCCTGGCTCGAAAGACAAGGCTAACTTGCTGCCACCAGCAAGATCTTTTTCAAAGATGGGGCTTGATCTGGGGCAGGAGCTGATCGAAGGTGCGTCCTTGCCCCACCTCGCCGATGGCATGCATCTTCCATTCGTTATTGTGCCGATAGACCTTGGCCATGATCATCGCCGTGTGGTTACCCTGGCAACTGAGATCATAGCGCGCGATCTCCTGACCATTGGCGGCATTGACGATCCGGCAATAGGCATTGGCAACCCTAGAGAAATCCTGACCTGTATAGTTGTTGACGGTAAAGACCAGGCTCTTGACCTGGGCGGGTACGGCATTGAGATCGACCTGGATCTGTTCATCATCTCCCTCCCCCTCGCCGGTACGGTTATCGCCTGAATGGCGGATACTCCCGTCACGGCTCGTCAGCTGGCGAAACCAGACTGCATCGACCAGATTATTGTTGTGATCAAAGAGCAGACAAGAGGCATCCAGATCGATGCTCTCACCACCTCCCCCGAATAACCCCCCAAAAAAACCGCCTTTGGACTGGGCGGCGGCATCCCAGCCGAGACCCATGATGATCCGGCTCAAGGTGCCGCCGGCTTCCTTTTCCAGCGAGATCTTCTGACCCTTTTGCAAAGTGATAGCCATTGGACAACTCCTGATCGATCAATTGTGAGTAAATGAAATGGGCATAAAAGCCCTCAATCAATCCTTTAAGTTGACACCGATTCCGTCCCTTTGAAGGGAGGGCCTGTTTCGATTGCCCCGGACCCACTCAAAGCAACCATGGTTGTGGGGTGTCTTGGTATTTTCCTGAGACCTGCAGGGACCTCGATAATATCTACCCTATTATGATTCCATAGTCACTTAATCTTCACATGAATTTATTGCCTGGTTCTCAAAGAGATCTGTTTGATCACTGGCCCGCATTTGCCTTTTCATTTCGATGTCAGTTGCAATCTAAAACTATCAGGCCTCTAGGTAAACCCTGAATCAATTCCTCTCCACTCTAGCAGAAGGGAGGGGGCTGGGCATAAACCTTTTTCCCTCATCCTGACCCTCTCCCTCGCTGGCGGGAGAGAGGGAAAATCAGCCTCGACTTAAGCCCGGCCAGGGTGTAACGGCCAGTTAGAGTCACGGGGTGAGGGTTTTGGGGTCCTCGTTACTGAGAGACCTGGGGCCTGAATAAAGACCGATTGCGCGAACAGATCACCACCCGGCCCTGACCGCTGAAACGGATCACCAATCCCTCGCCTGAGGTCACCGAATTCACCACAGAGCTAAAGAATCCACCCCCGCTGCGCGGCATCCCGATCTCGAAATGCAGACCAGACGACCAGGCGACAACATGGTGATTGTCGATGACAAGATCGCGACCTGGCGAGACATCCAGGGTAAAGATCGACCCAAACCCCGAAACCGCGAGCTTGCCGCTCCCTCGCGCCTCGAGGATCACGAAGCCACCCGTGCCCCCAAATAACCCCCCGCCGAGGGTATTGAGCTTAGGACTCAGATCAACGCCCGACTCGGCGGCCAGGAAGCTGCCATCCGAGAGGGTATAAGGCGAATCCGGCCTTACCTCCACCAGCTCGATCGCGCCAGGAAGCGCGGGCGAAAGCAGACAATCGCCATCGCCGCTGACGGCCTCGATCTCTTGTTGAAAAAACGACTCATCGGTCGCCAGGCGGCGCAGCAGCGCCCGACCCAATCCCCCGCGCATCTGTCCCTTGACCTGCAAGGGTGCCTCCATCATGACCATGGCGCCAGATTCGCAAAAGATCCGCTCGCCCTTGCGCAGACTGACATGCAGGAAGGGGTCGATCTCGCCGGTGACGGTAAAGACAGGCATAGGGCCTCCTCGAGCAACCGTTATGATCATCAGGCCATCCGAAAAGATTAAACCTGTTTGGCCGGCAAATCGTCGATACACCTAATCGTGTATAGGTGTGCTGAGCGCGATCAAGTCTTGGGCAGAGGTCGCGGCGGCCATTGGCGATATGCCTGCCAATAGGCTGGACGCGAGTCCTTGCCTTCTTCCAGTTGTTGCTGACCTCACTGGGCGGAGGAAGGGGGTCATGACTGGTCCCCCTTCGTCGTTCCGGCGTAAGCCGGAATCCAGAGTGCTCAAACATTTGGCTAGCGCCTCTCTGGATTGCGCTACCCAAACAGATTTGCTCGGGCGCTGGTTTTTTCGAGATCACCCCTCCCAGAGGAAGAGGGGTGCTTGTCAAGGATCAGCCAACATTGACCCCATGATCGCGGGCCAGAGCTGCCAGCCCCCCGGCAAAGCCCTGACCCACGGCCTTGAACTTCCATTCGCCGCTGTGTCGGTAGATCTCGCCGAAGATCATGGCTGTCTCGGTCGAATAGTCCTCCGAGAGGTCATAGCGGGCGATTTCGGTATTGGTGTCCTTGTTGACCAACCGGATGAAGGCGTTGCGTACCATGCCGAAGTTTTGCTTGCGCGCCTCGGCCTCATGGATGGTCACGGCAAAGACAATGCGCTGCACCCCAGGCTCGACGCCGTCCAGATGGATGCTGATGGTCTCGTCATCCCCCTCGCCAGCGCCGGTGAGGTTGTCGCCGGCATGGACAACTGCACCGTCCGGCGAGGTGCGCTGGTTATAGAAAACGAAATGGCTGTCCGAGAGCACCTTGCCATTTTCGCCGACCAAAAACACGCTGGCATCCAGATCAAAGGGTGCGCCATCGGTCGAGCGCGCATCCCAACCCAGGCCCACCAGGACGTTTTTAAGGCCCGGATCGGTCTTGGTCAGGCTCACATTGCCGCCCTTTTGCAGACTAATCGCCATCGGTTTGCTCCTCTTTCGGTGAAGGGATCAAGTTTCAGTGATAAAGACTAGGTTTAGTGTAGCCGAAGCATTTGGGACGGGGATAGCTGGGGCTTAGGTCAGATCCTCGAGGATCTCGGCAAAGCCCGGGGGTAGATCGAACGAGCCAGCATGACAGAGGCCCTCATCTGGACCGCGCTCATCCAGTAACTGGCGCTGCCTGCCGTGTGCCAACCAGTTCGATACGCCGCTGTTTGATCGAAAGTAGGGCATATTCAAGAAACCCGGGGATCCTGAATAGTCGGCAACCTTGGACTGGCAGTCTAGGCCTTCAGTTCCGCTCGATAAGGCGCTCTAGGCAGCGGGGGATGCTCGATGAACAGGGGCAAGGCATGATCCAGCCTCTCGCAGGAGACCCTGATGTCTGGATAGAAAGCAGGCGTCTGCCGCCGCAATGCCCAGTTTCATAATCGGCCACAGAGATCCGGCAGGGTCCCGCAGACGTTGCCTCAGGACAGCCGCCAGATTTCAGGGTTGCCAAGACAGGCTCTTAGAGTCCCCCATCATAGCGAAAACCCTGAGTACAGAGACTCGCCCTCGATCGGCCGTTCGACTCCTAAGCCAGATGGCCTGCGGCGTCACAGCGCGCCTCTGTCAGGCAGACGATGTCATGACTCAGATCCCAAGATTTCGGTGGTCGCCCCATGCACTGGCTCATCCGGCGGCTGATACCAATTGAGTTTATCGCGCAACCTGACCACCTCGCCGACGATCAGCAGGGTTGGGGGGATAGGTGGGTCGGCAGCGACCTGATCCCAGATGGTCGCCAAGGTCCCAGTATAGACCTTTTGCAGATGGGTCGTGCCCTGTTGGACCAAGGCGATCGGCATGTCGGGCGGGACGCCATGGGCCATGAGGCGCTCGACGATGATCGGCAGACCCGCTAGACCCATATAAAAGACCACCGTTTGGTGGGGTTGGGCGAGCGCCGGCCAATTGAGATCGATGGTGCCATCTTTGAGATGGCCAGTGACAAAGATCACCGACTGGGCATAATCGCGATGGGTTAGGGGGATTCCCGCATAGGCCGCGCATCCTGAGGCTGCGGTGATCCCGGGGATCACCTGGAAGGGGATACCCTCGGCGGCCAGGGTGTCGATCTCCTCGCCACCGCGCCCGAAGATAAATGGATCCCCCCCTTTCAAACGCAGCACCCGATGCCCATCCTTGGCGAGATCCACTAACAACCGGTTGATCTCCTCCTGGCGTAGCGCATGATGATTGCGCTGCTTACCGACATAGATGCGTTGGGCGTCGCGCCGGGTCATATTGAGGATGGGGGTGGCGACCAGGCGGTCATAGACGACCACATCGGCCTGCTGCATCAGACGCAGGGCGCGGAAGGTGATCAGGTCAGGGTCGCCTGGACCGGCGCCGACCAGATAGACCTCGCCGATGTCGCGCTCTAGGGCATCCGGGGCGAGCTCCTGCTCAATCAGGGCCTCGGCCTCTTGCATCTGGCCGGCGAGTACACGCTCGGCGACCGCCCCTTGGAGGACCCGATCCCAAAACCGACGGCGAAAGGCCGGTTCCTGAAAACGCTCCTTAACCCGGTCGCGATAGCGCCCGCTCAGCTCAGCGAGGCGCCCATAGCCCGCCGGGATGAGTGCCTCCAGGCGAGTTCGAAGTAAACGCGCCAACACCGGCGAGGTCTTGCCACTCGAGATCGCCACAGTGACCGGAGAGCGATCGACGATCGAGGGCAGGATAAAGGTGCAGGACTCGGGGTCATCAACCACATTGACCGGGATATCGGCGGCCTGGGCGAGTTCAGCGATCCGGCGATTGACCGCCCGATCGTTAGTCGCAGCAATGATCAAACGTTGACCCTGGATATCCTCGGTCATGAAAGGTCGCGCCTGATGGACGAGCTCACCGGCCTGGACGCGACGCACCAGCTCAGGGGCAAGCTCAGGGGCAATCACGGTGACCGTCGCACCAGCGCGCAAGAGCGTCGAGACCTTGCGCGCTGCCGTCGCCCCGCCGCCGACGACCAGACAGGGGCGATGGCGCATCTCAAGAAAAAGAGGGAGTAGATCCATGATTCGGGTGGGTCTTCAGGGGACTTGCGTTGAGTTAAACATCCAAAGTTTCTAATATGTCTTAATATTTTGTCTCGAGATAGGATACGCAAGTGGTCAACGAGATCGATTCCGAGTCCTTAAGCCAGCGTCTCAAGGACCCGGGTCCCCCCGTGCTGATCGATATCCGTACCCCGGCCGAGACGGCCCAGGGGATCATCCCAGGGGCACGCTTGTTGCCGATGCATCTGATCCCCCTGCGTCTGGATGAGATTCCTAAGGAGCGCGAGGCAGTGATCTATTGTCGCAGCGGGGCCCGCTCTTATCAGGCATGCGCCTATCTGATGCAGCAGGGTTACCGGCAGGTTATTAACCTGCGCGGCGGGATCATCGCCTGGGCGCGTCATGGGCTGCCGATCATTCCACCCGACGACCTAGATAACCCATCCTGATCGGGGCCTGGTCATCGTGTATAGTGCAGGCTCGGCTTTCCGCAAATAGGTTGGCAAACAGCCCCAACCCCAGTTGATCCATTCCCCTAAAACCCTAAATCGATGAGGAGGCTTTGTTCCAAATGGCCAATTTCGATCAAGAACTTGATGCCACCGGTCTCAACTGCCCGCTGCCGATCCTGCGTGCCAAGAAGACCTTGAGCAGCATGGCCAGCGGTCAGATCCTGCATGTGATTGCCACCGATCCAGGATCGGTGAAGGATTTCGATGCCTTTGCCAAACAGACCGGCAATACCCTGCTCGAATCTAAAGAAGAAGGCGGCAAATTCCATTTTCTGATCAAAAAATCCTAAAACAGACCCTACCCCTTCCCGTTATATCAACGCATTGCGCGCCCCTCCGGAGCGCTCGTGGAGAACTCGATGGACCAAAAGAAACTGGCGATCATTGCGACCAAGGGTTCGCTCGATTGGGCCTATCCCCCGTTCATCCTGGCCTCGACCGCTGCTGCCCTGGGATATGAGGTCCAGGTCTTTTTTACCTTCTATGGCCTACAGCTCCTCAAAAAGAAGCTCTCACTCGAGGTCACCCCGCTCGGTAACCCGGGGATGCCCATGCCCTTGGGGATGGACAAGTGGTTTCCCGTCTTGGGGTTGGCCCTGCCCGGGATGCAGGCGCTGATCACCTCCATGATGAAACAAAAGATGAAACAAAAGGGGGTAGCCAGTATCGAGGAGCTGCGCGCCCTCTGTCTGGAGGCCGATGTCAAGCTGATCGCCTGTCAGATGACCGTGGATCTATTCGATATGCCGACCTCCGAGTTTATCGACGGCATTGAATACGCAGGCGCCACGACCTTCTTTGAGTTTGCCGGAGACAGCGATATCTGTCTGTATATCTAAGCCCGGGCGCATCCTGGATGCGGCCTGCGTCCGCTTTGGGATGCGCCCTGGCCCGCAAATCCCATGGATCCCATTGCCAATCATGTCGAACAAGCAGCGCACCGGCGCCGCCATCCTGATCGATACACTCCTGGATCTCGGGGTCGAGATCATCTTTGGTCACACCGGCGGCGCAGTCATCCCCATCCATGTCGAGATCAATAAACGCCTGCGCGCCGGTCAGCCTGTCCCGCGTTTTATCCTCTGCCGCCAGGAACCTGGGGCGGGACACGCCGCCGAGGGTTATGCGCGCGCCAGCGGTCGGGTCGGGGTGGCCCTGGCGACCTCAGGTCCAGGGGCGACCAATCTCGTCACCCCGATCGCCGATGCCCATAAGGACTCATTGCCCACCCTCTTCATCACCGGCCAGGTTCCAAGCCGCGCTATCGGCACAGATGCCTTCCAAGAGGTGGATATGGTCGGGATCACCCGCCCGATCTCCAAACACAATTATCTGGTCAAGGATGTCGCCGATCTCGAATGGATCCTACGCGAGGCCTATGCCTTGGCCAATCAAGGGCGCCCCGGGCCAGTGGTGGTGGATATCTGCAAGGATGTACAGCTGGCAACCCTCATCCGACCCAATCCCCCGCGCCGGCGTCATCGTGAGCCCGTCCCATTCGATCATCAGCAGGCAGACGCCATCCTCCAAGCGCTAGCCGAGGCCCAACGGCCCGTGATCAAGGCCGGGGGTGGGGTCATCCACGCTGGCGCAGGAGGACTTTTGCAGCGTCTCGCCGAACAGTTCGATACGCCGGTGACAACGACCTTCAATGCGCTTGGCGCCCTTCCCCCCGAATG
This sequence comes from uncultured Chromatiaceae bacterium, assembly GCA_937923175.1. Classification (GTDB taxonomy): domain Bacteria; phylum Pseudomonadota; class Gammaproteobacteria; order Chromatiales; family Chromatiaceae; genus Thermochromatium. The sequence continues at coordinate 15,318 of CALALB010000033.1, forward strand.
CCCCTATAACCTGGGAATGCCTGGGATGCACGGCACCATCCCGGCCAACTATGCCTTGCGCGAGTCTGACTTCGTTCTGACCCTGGGTGGACGCTTCGATGACCGGGTTGCCGTACGCGGCTTTGCCGAGGGCAAGCGGATCGCCCATGTTGATATCGACCCTTCCGAGCTCGCCAAGGTTTTACCAACCGATTTAGAGCTCGTGGCCTCGCTCGAGGTCTTCTTGGACTACGCCCTGGCCTCGGGCCGCGCGGCTCGGCACCCCGACTGGATGGACCGGATCGCGGTCTGGCGCACCCGTCAGTTTCCGCCCTATGGTCAGTCGGAATATATCAAACCCCAGGCGGTGATCGAGATCCTCTCCGAGCTCACGGGGGGACAAGCGACCCTGGTCACTGGGGTAGGTCAACATCAGATGTGGGCAGCCCAGTATTATCGCTTCCGTCGCCCCCGCCAATGGATCAGCTCTGGGGGGCTGGGAACCATGGGCTTTGGATTGCCAGCGGCAATCGGCGCCTGGTTTGGCAATCCCAAATATCCAGTGATCCTGATCGACGGCGATGGCAGCTTTCAGATGAACCTCCAGGAGCTCGGCACCCTGGTCGCCAATCGCATCCCGTTAAAGATCTTTGTGCTCAATAACAGCTTTTTGGGGATGGTGCGCCAATGGGAGGACATGATGGACGACGGGCATCATTATGAGACCTGTCTGGCGCGTACTGCCGATTGCGACCCCGATTGTATTGATCTCGATCAGACCTGCAGGCGCCAGATCCCCAATCTCACCGGGCTCAAATATGTCTATCCGCGTCTCAAAACCCGTAGGCTCAAAGACCCGAGCGCCCTGCGCGCCGAGCTCGCCGAGGTGCTCGCCGAACCTGGCCCGGTCCTGGTCGATGTCTGGATCGACAAGGCCGAAAACGTCATCCCCATGATCCAACCTGGTCATACCCTGGCCCAGATGATCGAGCCGGAGTCTTCAATCCGCCCTACCTGAGCGCCCACGGGATGCAACAGCCCCTGTAGCCGAGAAAGGTGGTAGCGGCCTTTCGGGCAGGGCTTGTCCCCGAGGCCTTTAAGCGGGAGGAAAGCGCTGCCGGAGCCGAGGATCGATGATCGATGATCCGCCGTTACCCTCATTTCAAGGGCCGGCCGCTTGCCCCCGGGCTTGCAGTCCGAATACACCGCCCTATAATCCAGCCATTCTTGTAATGCTTCTAAAAACAGGAGGTTAGAGATGCCAACCTATGACTATCGCTGTGCGGCGAACGCCCGGGTGGTCGAGGTCAATCATCCCATGAGCGAGACCATCACCACCTGGGGTGAGCTCTGTGCCCGCGCTGGTATTGAGCTTGGCGATACCCCAGCCGACGCCCCGGTCGAGCGTCTAGCCACTGGCGGCAATATCATCAGCAGCAATCATCTCGGAAGCGGTACTGCCCCTGCCCCCGCTTGTTCCACCGGCACCTGCTGTGCCGGTGGGATCTGCGGGCTTGATTAACCCCCCCTCCCGGATGCGGGCGCGCATCGCCCTCCCCTCGCCGGCTTAAAGCGGCGCGCGCCCGAGCATGATGAAGGCGATCCTCATCGTTCGTTTAAGCGCCATTGGTGATCTCGTTTTTGCCTCGTCCCTGATTCCTGCCCTGCGCCGGCGTTGGCCTGAGGCCAAGCTGGTCTGGCTGGCCCAGGCCGAATGCGCTGCCCTTTTGCAACATCACCCTGACCTGGATGCAGTCATCGCCTGTCCCGTGCGACATTGGCAAGGACTATGGCGCAGCGGTCAGGTGCGGGAGCTCTGGTCGGGGATTGCGACCCTGCGCGCCACTCTCCGGGCCTATGCTTTTGATCTAGCCTTAGACCTGCAGGGCCTCTTTAAAAGCGGGCTGTTGACCTGGCTGTCGGGGGCACACCAGCGGATCGGTCTGGGTTCGCGTGAAGGCAGCCAGTACCTGATGACCGAGGTCCTGCCGCGCGGGGGCGACTGTTTGCAAATCGCCTCGGAGTATCGCTTTCTTGCCGAGCAGCTTGGGTTGCCCTTGGAGACGTTTCAGCTGGCCGTCCACTATGGCCCGGCTGAGGCCGCCTTTGCCGAAGCAGCCATCGGCCAGCATGGTTTAGAAAACGGTTATGCAGTGTTCTGCCCTTTCACAACCCGCCCTCAGAAACACTGGTTCGAGGAGCGCTGGGGCAGGCTTGCCCAGGGAATCCATGCCGAATTTGGGTTAGTCCCAGTCTTATTGGGGGGCTCTCAAGACAAGGCAGCGGCGCGGCGCATTGCAGAGTCGGCTGATGAGTCGCTGGTCGATCTGGTCGGACAGACCAGCCTCACCGAGGCTGCGGCCTTGATCGATCGCGCTGCCCTGCTGGTCGGGGTCGATACCGGCCTTGCCCATATGGGCATTGCCTTAAACACCCCTAGCCTGCTGTTGTTCGGCTCAACCAGGCCCTATCTGGAGACGGGTCGCGCCAATGCCCGGGTGCTCTATCATCCCCTGCCCTGTTCGCCTTGCAGGCGTCGCCCAAGCTGCAATGGACGCTTTGAATGCATGCGGGCGATCGAGGGCAACGAGATCCTGCAGGCCGCATCCGAGATCTTAGGCGCATGAGAATCCTGCATGTTGAGTCGGGGCGCTATCTTTATGGCGGGGCGCGGCAGGTCTTGTATCTCATCCAGGGTCTTCAGGCGCTCGGCCATGACAATCTGTTGGTCTGCCCCAGGGGTTCGGCTATCGCCAAGCGTGCTGCCCCCTTTGCCCAGATCTATGCGCTGCCGCTCGGCGGGGATCTGGATGCTGGGCTGGTCATGCGCCTGCCGACCCTAATTCACAGAAAACGGCCCGATCTCATCCATCTCCATAGCCGCCGCGGGGCGGATCTCTGGGGCGGGATCGCAGGTAGGCTAGCGCACCTGCCGGTCGTCCTCAGCCGCCGCGTCGATAACCCAGAAAGCCGCTGGCTTGCGCCCCTGAAATACCCTCTTTACGATCGGGTGATCGCCATTTCCCAAGGGATCTATGAGGTGCTTTGTCGGTGCGGGGTACCGCCTGCCAAGCTGCGGGTGGTGCGCAGCGCCATTGATCTCAGCGCATTCAGAAACGCCTTCCTCGCGGCTCGGATGTCTGGGGCAGCGGACTTCGCGTCCTCTGCCGCCCTGGGCGACAGTGTCCAAAGCGCCCGTGCCCACCTCGGTCTCGCCGAGGGGGATCTGGTGATCGGCATGATCGCCCAATTGATCCCCCGTAAAGGCCACCGGGTATTGTTAGCCGCACTGCCCGAGCTCGTTTCCTATTTCCCGCACCTTCGAGTCCTGTGTTTTGGGCAAGGGCCGCTCTTTGCGACCCTGAAACAGGAGGCCGCAACTCTGGGACTCAGCAAGCACCTCCAGCTCATGGGGTTTCGCCCCGATCTACCTGAGCTTTTACCCGCCTTGGACCTGGTGGTCCATCCAGCATTGCAGGAAGGGCTAGGGATTGCCCTGCTCGAGGCAGCTGCAGTGGGTCTGCCGATCGTCGCCAGCCGGGTCGGCGGAATCCCCGAGGCAGTGCGCCACGGCTTCAATGGGCTCTTGGTTCCGCCCGGCGATCCTCAGGCACTCGCCGCAGCGATCGCCGAGCTCCTCCAAGACCCCGAACGGCGCTGGGCCTTTGGGCGAGCGGGACGGTCGCTGGTCGCGCGCGAGTTTTCGGTTGAGGCGATGGTAAAAGGAAATCTCGCGGTCTATCAGGAACTCGTCACATGAGCTGGCCGCCGAGCCTTCAAATGGTCGGCAGTAAATCGCTCGGTGGGGCGGAGCGCTGGTTCATTCGTTTTGCCCGCGCCTTGGCCGAAGCGAGGGCGCCGGCTCAGCTTGCCATCCGTAAAAACAGCGCGCTCGCTGGCCTGGAGCTCGGGGGGCTGCCGGTGCATCGCCTCCCCTATCGCACCACCTGGGACCCCTGGTCGCGGCAGGAGGTGATGCGCCTGATCGATCAGATCAAACCCGCGATTGTCCAGACCTATATGGGGCGCGCCACCCGGCTCGTACAGATCGCCCCGGGCAGGGGTATTGTGCATCTCGCGCGGCTGGGCGGCTATTACGCCATCGGACCCTATCGCCATGCCCATGCCTGGATCGGCAATACCCGGATGCTCTGCGATTGGTTGGTCCAGCAGGGCCTGCCCGCAAGCCGCATCTATCATATCGCCAACTTCGTCGATCCCCCCACACCGGTCGCGCCTGACCGGATTGCGGCACTCAAAACCGCCCATGCCTTGCCCGAAGACGCCTGGATCCTAGTCTGTCTGGGACGGTTCGTGCCGGTCAAGGGTCATGCCTCTCTGATCGCGGCCCTGGGATTGCTTCCTGAGACGATCGCCGGTCGCCCCTTGCGCCTCCTGATGGTCGGCGATGGCCCCTTGGCATCCCAGCTCAAACGCCAGGCCAAACAGCTCAGGCAGGCACACCGCATCCTCTGGACCGGCTGGCAGGAGAATCCGGGGCCTTATCTCCAAATGGCCGATCTAGTGGTCTTTCCCTCGTTGGAGGAGGAAACCCTCGGCAATGTCATCCTCGAATCCTGGGCCTGGGGTCGCCCCCTGCTGACAGCGCGCTTTCGCGGGGCACGTGAGCTGACCCGGCACGGCGAGGACGCCTGGTGGGTGCCTTGTGCCGATCCGCGCGCCCTGGCCCAGGGTATTCAGATCCTGCTTGCCGATCCCGCGCTCATGGCCAGAATCGCCGCCTGTGGTCAGGCACGCCTGGCAACCGAGTTCAACCAAGCAGCGATCATGGGCCGCTATCAAGAGCTCTACCAACAGCTGGCTAGTTAGGGTATGCCATGGTGCAGGTTGTGCTGGTGGCCCTGGATCCCGTTCCGGCCTGCGCCGGAATGACTCCTACCCGTCACCCCGACGCAAGTCGGGGCGGAGCGGGGTCCAGAAAGACCTCGCCGTAGGACCGATGGGTCTGGATTCCGTTCTAGGTTGTGCCGGCAGGACGGACAGGAATACCCCCCTGATCGCTATCGCTCATAGACAATCCGCCCTCCTAGGAGTGTCCAGCTGACCCGCCCGCGCATTGTCTGACCCATAAAGGGTGTATTCTGACCGCGGCTGATCCAGGTCTCTGGGCAAACCGTCCAGCTCAGCTGGGAATCAAAGATGCAGAGATCCGCCGGCGCCCCGGGCTCGAGCCGGCCGAGATCACGCCCCAGGATCGCCGCCGGGCCCAGGGTGAGTCGCTCAATCAGGGTCATGAGATCCAAGGCGCCCTCCTCGACCAGACCTAACCCCAAGGGCAAAAGGGTCTCTAAGGCCGAAAGACCAGGCGCGGTCTCAGGGAAGGGGGCGAGCTTGACGTCCGGTTCATGCGGCTGATGATCCGAGCAGATGGCAGTCAGCACCCCCTCCGCCACCCCCTGGCGCAGGGCAGCGCGGTCAGCCAGGGTGCGCAGCGGGGGAAGCAGATGGCAATTGGCGTTGAAGCCGGCAAGATCATGCTCGCTCAGAAAGAGCTGATGCATGGCGGTGTCGCCACTCACCGCAATGCCGCGGGCGCGCGCCTCGGCCAGCATCTCGACACCGCGCGCGGTCGAAAGTCTCTGAAAATGGATACGCGCCCCGGTCTGTTCGGCAAGCGCCAGGGCGCGCGCCAATGCCACGGTCTCGGCGGATTCGGGGATCCCGGGTAACCCTAGGCGTGTGCTCACCAGCCCTTCATGGGCGCAGCCGCCCGCAGCCAGATCGGGATCAAGCGGCAACAGAAAGACCGGCAGGTCGAAGGTGGCGGCATATTCAAGCGCCCGCCGCAGGACCTGGGTATCGCGGATAGGCCGGTCGGCCTGGCTGAGCGCTGGGCAGCCGGCCTGCTTGAGCGCCGCCATTTCGGCGAGCGTCTCGCCCTCGAGCCCTCGGGTCAGGGCACCGATCGGCAAGACCCGGGCCAAGGCATGGCGCTTAGAGATCTGATGGATCAGACGAGCCACCGCCGGGGTATCGATCACCGGGCGGGTATCTGGAGGGCAGCACAGGGTCGTGATCCCTGCTGCAGCAGCCGCACGGGCCTCGCTGGCGATGGTCGCCTTAGGCTCATCGCCCGGTTCGCGTACCCTGGCGCAGAGATCGACAAACCCCGGGCAGACGATCCTCCCGCGCGCATCCAGGATGCGATCTGGCCTAAAGCCCTCTGGGGCCGCCCCCAGGGCCAAGATACGCCCACTGGCGACATGGAGATCCAAGACGACATCCAAACGGCTTGCTGGGTCGATCAGTCGCCCGCCGCGGATGGTCAGACGTGGGGCCTCAAGCATCCGTCATCTCTGCGCGTCATTCGGACCCAAACCGGAACTGAACATTCTGGCGACAACCACCCCTCCATCACTCCGGGGCAAACCGGCACGAAATCCAGACATCAGGCCTTCTGGACCCCGCTCCGCCCCGACTTCCGTCGGGGTGACGGCCGGGGTAGCAACTTGCAGGCGACGCTCGCCACTCGCTTGTCCAGACTACAGTTCATCCGCCCGCCTTTGATTACCCAGACACATGGCAATGACCGCCATGCGCACCGCGATCCCATTGGTCACCTGCTCGAGGATCACCGAGTGCGCGCCATCTGCAACCGCCGAATCCATCTCCACCCCCCGATTGATCGGGCCTGGATGCATGACGATCACATCGGGTTTGGCAGCGCCCATCCGCCCCTCGGTAAGACCAAAGAGCTGGAAATATTCATGCTCGCTGGGAAGCAAGGCACCGCGATAGCGCTCGCGTTGCAGCCTCAGCATGATGATCACATCGACATCGCGGATCCCCTCCGCAAGCTCATGATAGGCCTTGACCCCAAAGGCCTCTTCCACCTTGGCCGGCAGCAGGGTGCGCGGGGCGATGACCCGGATATCGGGCACCCCCAGGGTCTTGAGGGCGAGCATCTGCGAGCGCGCCACCCGCGAATGCAGGATATCGCCGACGATCGCTACCCGCAGGCGGCTGAAATCGCCTTTATGTCGGCGGATAGTAAACATATCGAGCAGGGCCTGGGTTGGATGGGCATGGCGCCCATCGCCCGCATTGATGATGCTGACATGGGGGGCGGCATGGGCCGCCATGAAATGGGCCGCCCCACCGGCGGCATGGCGCACCACGAACATGTCGACATGCATGGCCTCGAGATTGCGCAGGGTATCGAGCAGGCTCTCGCCCTTAGCGGTAGCCGAGGTCGAGATATTGAGATTGAGCACATCGGCAGACAGCCGCTTGGCAGCCAGCTCAAAGGTGGTGCGGGTGCGGGTGCTGGTCTCAAAGAATAGATTGGCCACCACCTTGCCCCGGCAGAGTGGAACCTTCTTAACCGCTTGTTGGGCCACCCCTAGAAAGCCTTCTGCCTGGTCGAGCAGCTCGATGAGTAGATCGCGGCTTAAGCCCTCGATGGTCAAGAAATGCCGAAGCCTACCCTGGGCATCGAGCTGGGGATTGGGTAAGGAAGACCCCATTGCAGGTTCAACGCCGCGCCTCGCGGCGGGTGCGCAATAGGACCAAGGGGGTTGGACCGCTCAGCTTGATCTGGTCCTCGGCCCCAAAGAATCCTTCAAACCCTACCACATCGGCGGCGATCGGGAGCTCCCGTCCATCGCGTACCACCAACACCGCCAAGGTCACCGAGGCCGGACGGCCATAATCAAAGAGCACATTGAGCGCGGCGCGTACGGTGCGCCCTGTCTGCAAGACATCATCGACCAGGATTAGATGCCGATCGTCGACCCGTACCGGCAGATGCGAGGGGCGTACCTGGGGATGGACGCCGATGCGGGTAAAGTCGTCGCGATAAAAAGAGATATCGAGGTGACCCAAAGGCTCAGGCAGTCCGAGCAGGGTATGCAGACGCTCGGCGATCCAAACCCCTCCCGTATGGATCCCGATCATCGCCGGGTCCTGAAAACCGCACCGTTCGAGTCGGCGGACCAGACGGCAGGCCATTCCTCCGATGGCCGATTCAATCGCTGCCGTTTCCTTCCATATCTCAGAGGTATTCACCGAGCCAGGTCTCCAGGATCAGGGCAGCGGCGAGCGCATCCACTGCCTCGCGGGTCGGCGGGCGCCGGTCCCGTTCGGCCAATTGGCGCCAGGCCTCGCGCGAGGTGAGCCGCTCATCGACCAGATGGACCGGCAGGCCAAAGCGGACACCCAATTGGGCCGCAAAGGCGCGTACCTGGGGTGACCAGGATACTTCAGTGTCATCCATGTTAAACGGTAGGCCCACGATGAGTGCCTGGGGACGCCATTGGTCGATCAAGGCCCCAATGCGGGACCAATCGGGTTCATTGCCCCAGCTACGCAGGGTCATGAGCGGACTCGCGGAGCGGGTGATAGTCTGACCCACTGCAACCCCGATCTTGCGCGGCCCGAAATCGAATCCAAGCAGGGTCATCTGGATCAGGCGTGACCCGCCTCGCCACTCATCAGATTGAGATCAACGCCGAGCAACTGGGCGGCGGCTAGCCAGCGCGCGCTCGGTTTCAGGCGAAAGATGATCTCACTGCTTGCCGGACCATTGAGCCAGGCATTGGCGCTCATCTCTTGCTCAAGCTGACCGCCTGCCCAGCCGGCATAGCCTAGGGCGATTAAGACCTGCTCGGGGCCCTCGCCGGCAGCAATCGCCTCGAGGATATCGCGCGAGGTGGTGATACTGATCTCGGGGGTGATGGGGAGGGTCGACTCATAGGTGTGACCGCCGCTATGCAGGACGAAACCGCGATCGGTTTGCACAGGCCCCCCTTGATAGATAGGGATCCTGGCCACGCCAGGATCCCTCGGGGTGATACCGAGCTGAGATAACAGCGGGCCGAGGGTCACCTCTAGTGGGCGATTGATCACGATGCCCATGGCCCCATGCTCGCCATGCTCGCAGATATAGGTCACGGTGCGGGCAAAATTGGGGTCCAAAAGACCCGGCATGGCGATCAAGAAATGATTGGTGAGTGAGGTCGCAAGTGCCATACCCTTGAGTATCCCGATCGATAGGTCTTAAGGCAAGCATGAGAGGATCGCAGACCAAATCCGCGGAGCGTACACGGAGTTGCCCTTGTCCAGCCGAACCACGGCTCACCGCCCCCAGCTGAGCAAATCGCCGCGCGTGAACTGCCAGGTGCGCACGATATCGAGTACATCGGTCTCGGCGGCGATATCGGGTGGAAAAGGGGAGAATGGGGCAGCGATTTCCACGATCTGGATCGCGGCTCGATCGAGGAGCTCGATCCCCGATGAACGTACCACCCGGATGCCTTCGACACTGCCATCCTTGCGCACCGCCACATGCAAGATCAGGCTGCCGTAAAGCCCCTGCTCGCGTGCGGCCTGGGGATAATTGAGATTGCCGATCCGCTCGACCTTCTTGGCCCAGGCATCCAGATAGCTTGCATACCGAAACTCGCGCGTGCTGGCGCTGATCGAGCGGCGGCGCTGGCGTTTGCCGCCAGACCCCGGTGACTGTACCCCGCTCAGGCGGGCGACCTCAAGCCCTTGACTGGCCAGGATCTGGGCGGCATCGATCCTTGGGGAGGGAGCTGGGGGTGGAACGGATGCTGCGGCGACAGCGTTCAGCACCGAGCTCATGGGGTCGGCAGCCAGTGACTGCGGCGCGGTCGGCTGACCTGTCTGCGCTGTCGAGGATACAGCCTGGTGGGTCTTTGAGGGCGGCTGGGGGGGCTCGGGTGGGTGAATCTCACCCTGCTCCTGGCTGGCATCACCAAAGGCGGAGATGGCGGCATCGCCGCGCGCCGACTCGCCCGCCTGATCCCTCTGGGCCAAGGCCGACTCGGCGGCATGAGGGGATGCCGGGCCAGCCAACTCCTTAAGCAGGATTACCTCAAGGGCTGAGGCTGGGGGCGGCTGTAGCTGGGGCCAAGCGAAAGAGAATACAAACAGCAAGATCAGATGCAGCCAAATTGCGCCGAGCAGGGCCAGAACAAAATTCAGATCCCAGCGGCTGCTTAGGGCTAACCAGCCGAATGGTTCAGTCGCTTGGAGAGACCTCATGGCGTTTGGGATGCGACGATCGTTTGAGTAGGCTGGGGGTCCAGACGTTCGAGGCGCTCGGCCAGGGCAGACGAGAGCTGGATCCGATCCGTGGCATCGATCACCAGGACGCGCCGCGCCCCTAGGGCAAGGGCGAGACGCTGCCAATCCTGGGGTCCAGCGATGAACAGGGCGCGCGCCACCACAGCCGCGCGCGTCGCCTCTTGCTCTAAGACAGCGACGAGACGCAGACCGCGTGCCGGCTGGCCTGTGCGCGGGTCCAAGAGATCATGATAACGCTGACCAGCGATCAGGAAGGACCGATCATATTCGGACACAGTCGCCAAGGCCTCATCGCCGCGCAAGGGCAGGATCGCCAACACGGATGAGCCGCCTGGATACAGGATCGGCACCCGCCAGGGTTGACCACTGCGTTCGCCGAGCGCCCGCTGTTCATGGGGCGTTTGGATCAGCGCATGGCGTATCCCCAGTCGTCTCAGACGCTGGGTTACCCGATCGATTGCCTGGGCGCGGGCGATCGGCCTCAGGTCCAGCTGTAATGCCGGATCATGGCTGCAGACCCGCAGGCCGTCGATCTCGATAGCGCTCATGCTCGGGACATGTCTGACCCAGGCCTCGATCTGCCGCTGGCTCGGCAGATGCGGCTGGGACCTCTTACCCCCGGTAAAGCCCCATAATTGGTTCAGCCGACCGCTGCCGAGATTGACCAGTCCCTGGGTCTCGGATTCGATCGCCTGGCCGAGGCGGATAAGCCGCAGGACCGAGGGCGGCGGGACAAAGGGCTCGCCTTGGGCCAGGAATCGATTGACCCGTTGCATCGATGCCCCCTGGTCTGACCACTCGGCCTCCCAAAGCCCAAACGCCTGGGCGATGAGCGCCTGGGCATGCTCCGCCTGCGCTGGGGTGACCCCAACGAGGTTGATATCGATCTGGGTCGCAAAGGCCTGCAACCGGGTCAGGATGACCGGCGCCCGCTCATAACAGGCGCCGAGCACCCATACACCGGCGATAACGACCCACCTGCCGAGCCGGGTGATACCAGGGAACCTAGCAAACATCTCAAGGGTCCTGGGCATGAATGAGGCGCCAAGGGGTTAAGCGGTCGGCAGCGGGGTCAGGCGCGGCTTGGCATCCCAGCCGCCCCGCGATCCGATCCAACAGGGTACCTGCGATGTCCAGACCGCAGGCTGCATCGAGCTCGCGGATACAGGTCGGGCTGGTGATATTGATCTCAGTGAGAAAATCGCCGATGACATCTAGGCCAGCGAAGAGTATACCGCGGGCGCGCAGTTCTGGCCCGACCTGCTCGGCGATCCAGAGATCGCGTGCGCTCAGAGGTCTGACCTCGCCGCGCGCGCCGGCGGCCAGATTGCCGCGGGTCTCGCCGGCTGCCGGAATGCGGGCCAAACAATAAGGAACTGCCTCGCCATCGACCAGAAGGATCCGCTTATCCCCCTGCTCGATCTCGGGGATAAAGCGCTGGGCCATACAAAAGGCCCGGCCGCGGTCGGTGAGGGTCTCGATGACCACGTTTAGATTGGGATCGCCGGGCAGGAGACGAAAGACCGAGGTACCGCCCATCCCATGCAGGGGTTTGAGCACGATCGCCCCCTGTTCGGCCTGAAACGCCTGGATATCGCGCGCCCGGCGGGTGATGAGCGTCGGAGGCGCACACTGGGGAAAGGCATTGATGAAGACCTTTTCATTGGCATCGCGCAGGCTTTGGGGGTCATTGACCACCAGACACCCGGCGCGTTTAGCCCACTCGAGCATATAGGTGGCATAGACATATTCGATGTCAAAGGGCGGGTCCTTGCGCATCATCAGCACCTCCAGCCAGGCCAATGGACGCTGGACCGCCTCGCCAAGCCGATACCAACTCAGAGGGTCATCGCGGACCTCGATCGGGCGCATCCAGCCTATTGCCTCGCCATCGCGCAGCAGAAGGTCGCCCAACTCCAGATACCAGAGCGACCAGCCGCGCCGCTGGGCAGCCAACATCATGGCAAGGGTGCTATCCTTTTTAACCTGAATCGATTGGATCGGGTCCATCACAAAACCGATGCGCACAGTCATGAAACAGCCCCTGCTACCTTTAATGCGCCCGGATGCAGCGCTTGCATCCTTGGATACTTGATCCTAGCATCCGCTGGGCAGGCTTGCGTCGCAGGTTTTGGGAAACCGTCCTGGGCAACCCAGGGGTTATGACCAGATTACACCCTTATGACCCTGGCGCCCTCTCTGGATTCAAAGGCGCGGCCGCCGAATCCTAAGGCGCCTTCGCATTCAGGAGCTGGCATGCCAGATGAATTAGACCTACGCGGAATCAAGGTCTTGGTCGTCGATGACAGCAAGACCATCCGCCGCAGCGCCGAGATGCTGCTGACCAAGGCCGGCTGCGAGGTGCAGCTGGCCGAGGATGGCTTTGAGGCGCTGGGTAAGGTCGTCAGCTTCAAGCCCGATCTGGTCTTTATCGACATCATGATGCCCCGGCTCGATGGTTATCACACCTGCGCCTTGATCAAAAACAATCCCCAATTCAAAAATATTCCGGTCGTAATGCTGTCGAGCAAGGATGGGGTCTTCGATCGCGCCAAGGGACGGCTCGTTGGCGCCCAGATCTATCTTTCCAAGCCTTTCACCGCTGACGAGTTGCTGGGGGCCATTCGGGCAAGCCTGAACCCGCCCCAGGCGATGGATCCGCCTCGAGGAACCTGAATCCATGCTGTCCTGGACCCTGATTGTCGCCGATCGCCAGCCATTCCCCCGATGGAAGGGTCCGGCCTTGCGCGTCCCGAGCTACCCATGAGACACCGTCGAGAACCAACCCATCCCCATCGCGACCTCGGAGCTGCGGCAACCCAAAACGCCGACGCGAGCCCCCCGCTGGTCCTAATCGTCGATGACTCGCCGACCGAAACCCATATCCTGGCCAATATCCTCAAAAAGGGCGGATATGCGGTTGAGACCGCGGCCAATGGCGAGGAGGGCGTCGAGCGTGCCCGCACCCTCCATCCCGATGTCATCCTGATGGACGTCATCATGCCTGTGCTCAATGGCTATCAGGCGACCCGTCTCTTGCGGCGCGATCCAGAGACCGCAGACATCCCCATCATCATGGTGACGACCAAGGATCTCCAGACCGACCGGAGCTGGGGTTTGCGCCAGGGTGCTACCGACTATCTCACCAAGCCGGTCGATCCCAAGCTGCTGCTCGAACGGATCCAGGCGGTCCTCAAGGGGTCTGCGGACCATGGCTAGACCCAAACATGGGCGCACCGATCTCCATGCCCTGATCCAAAAGCTCGATGCCCGCTGTCGGGCGCGGGCGGCAGGATTGCCGGACGAAAATCAGCCGCCGGACAGCTGGACAGCGGTCCTGTTTCGGGTCGAGCAGCATCGACTCCTGACCCCCCTGGAGCAACTCTCCGAGGTTTTGGATCTCCCGCTCGAGATCACCCGCGTCCCGGGCACCAAACCTTGGCTCCTAGGGGTCGCCAACAATCGCGGCATGCTCTTGCCGATCTATGACCTAGCTGCCTTGATCAGCGGGGGGCCCTCCCTGATCCGCCAGCGTCTCCAAGAGTTTGCCATGGAACGCCGCCGCGAGCAGGTGCGCAGGCGCGAGCGGGTACTGGTCGTTAGGCAGGAGGGCCCCCCCTGTGGCCTCGCCGTCTCCGAGGCCATTGGCATGCGCTATGTGCAAAATGCCGACCGTCTAGAGGTTCCGGTCGAGGGCTGGGGACCGATCGGCCGCTATATCGATGCCTGCTATCGGCTCGAGGGCCAGCCATTGCCTGTGATCCAATTACAACCCATGATGGCTGACCCCTTGCTGAATGCCGCGCTCAATTGAGCCATGTCCTGCAACGAGAAGGGATATCGGGTCCAACGCCTTGGACCCCAGTCAGTGCGTAGATTTTGATTTCAGGAGTGTTCTCTCACAATGGCCAAACGCTCTGGCACGTCTCTGATCAAGCCGAGCGGACCGCGCTTTGTCGCAGTGTCCGTCCTGGGGCTGATCGCCTTATGCTTCGCGACCCTGTCCGTATTCGGTTATCTGCGCCTGGTTAAACTTGCAGAGCTCAATCTCCACCAAGGCTTTCTCGTTGCCGAGCAGCGGCTGTTGATTCAAGACCTGCTGCGCGCCACCCAAAACGCCCTGGCTGGCGACCCTGAGGGTCTTGATCGATTGCACGATGGCCGCCAGACCTTTCAAAAACGGCTCATTGATCTCACCCAATGGATCGAGGGCGGCATTCCCCAGCCAGAGACTGGACTCTTGCGCAGCGACCTGCGCAAGATCGAACAATCCTGGGTACCGCTCGCCCGGGCCTTGGACACCCTGCTTGCCAGGCGCGACTCGCTCATCGCCGCACATCAGCTGGTCTCCGAGGCACGCGAGCAGATGCCGCGTCTGCGCGAGTCGGCACTCAAACTGACCAGACGCCTGAGCGCCGATAACCTGTCTGGCAACCTCTTGGTTGAGACCGGCCTGCAGGTGGAACGCATCCAGCGCCTGGAGACCGCACTCGAGCGCTATCTGCTAGGCGGCGTCAAGGGCGGCCAGGCGCTTGGCGAGATCATCAAGGCGACCGATGATCTCTCCACAGGTCTTGCCACCTTGCTTGGCGGTATCCGCGGACCCTCAGATAGCCCAGTGCGGGCGGCGCTCGAGGAGTTCGCCGAACGCCTGGCGCGCATCGAGACCCCGGTCAACGAGCTGCGCCAAAGGTTTGCCGACCTACAGGGCGCGACTGCCCAGCTGAATGAGATCCAAACCGCCATCGCGGCCCTCGAATCCGGCCTAAGTGCCCTTGCAGCGCATTATCATGAGACCAGCGGACGTTTTCTGTTATTTGGGATACCCATCGGCCCAGCCGTAGTCTTACTCTTTGGCGGGCTCTCGCTTTTCAACCTGCTTGCCTTCGCCCTGATCATCCTACGCGAGGCCAAGGAGGGCGAGGCGGCCTATCGCGCTCAGACCGAACGCGACGAGCGCGCGATTCTGCGTCTATTGGATGAGCTCAGCACCCTGGCGGATGGTGACCTGACCGTCGAGGCCACGGTCACCGAGGATAAAACAGGCGCAATCGCCGATGCCTTTAACTATGCCATCGAGGCCCTGCGCGGTCTGGTGACCACCATCAATCAAACCGCAGTCAAGGTGGCACACTCGGCCCAGGATAGCCGAACTATCGTCCAGCGCCTGGCCGAGGCGAGCAGCGCCCAATCCCTGCAGATCACCCAGGCCTCGGCAGCTGTCCAATCCCTTACCTTTCAGATCGATGAGGTAGCGCGCAATGCGATCGAATCCGCCGAGGTCGCCTCGCGTTCGGTCGAGGTGGCTGGGCGCGGCGCCCAGACGGTGCGCGACACCATCCAGGGGATGGATGCCATCCGCGAGCAGATCCAAGAGACCGCCAAGCGGATCAAGCGACTGGGCGAATCATCGCAAGAGATCGGTGAGATCGTCGAGCTGATCGATGACATCGCCGATCAGACCAATATCCTAGCCCTCAATGCCGCGATGCAAGCGGCCATGGCCGGCGAGGCCGGACGGGGGTTTGCCGTGGTCGCTGACGAGGTCCAGCGGCTGGCCGAGCGCTCGCGCCATGCCACCAAACAGATCGAGGTCCTGGTGCGCACCATCCAGGCCGACACCAATGAGGCGGTCAGTTCCATGGAGGCCAGTACCGCCGGTGTGGTCGAGGGCGCCAATCTCGCCGAAAACGCCGGTGAGGCCCTGCGCGAGATCGAGAACGTCTCGGCCTATATCGCTGAGCTGACCAAGCGCATTGCCGAATCGGCGCAGCGCCAGTCGCGTCAGTCAGCAGAGATCAACGAGATGGTCCATGCGATCCGCGCCATTACCGAGGAGAACACCGAGGGTGCACGCGAGGCCGCCGAATCGGTCGAGATCCTGGCCAGTTTGGCCGCCGAGTTGGAAAAATCGGTGGCCGGTTTCCGGTTGCCCTGAGGTCTGGGACCAAGCCCCCGAGCGT
This sequence comes from uncultured Chromatiaceae bacterium, assembly GCA_937923175.1. Classification (GTDB taxonomy): domain Bacteria; phylum Pseudomonadota; class Gammaproteobacteria; order Chromatiales; family Chromatiaceae; genus Thermochromatium. The sequence continues at coordinate 31,331 of CALALB010000033.1, forward strand.
GGGTCGCGTCGGTTGCAGGTTCGGCACATGGGATTGGATGAGATCGAGGTGGGGCAATGGCGGACAAACAGGTCATTGGTGGGCTGAAATGGGTTAAGCATGAGATCGCTGCTACCCTAAACCCGGTACGTGCGTTGGCGAAAGGGGAGCAAACGCTCGAAACCCAGCTGGGTGCGGTGCTCAAGGCGCTCGAACAGGTCCAAGGCGTCTTGCTGGCCCTAAATCTGCGCACCCCGGCGCGCCTGGTCGAGGAGATGCAGCACCTGATCAAGCGTCTGGGCGAAAAGGGTTCTGAACCCGAAGAGCAGGCCCTGGGGGTCATAGGTCAGGCCCTGGACCAGCTCACCAATCATCTGGATCGGCTGGATGCCGGTTTCGATGAGCCGCCGCTGTCGCTTTGGTCGATCATCAATGACCTGCGGGCGGCGCGCAATCAACTGCCCCTGACCCACTCGGAGCTCTTAAGCTTCGCCCTCCCCGAACACCCCGAGGATTCCCAATGGATCCCCGAGGAATTGGCCGTGCTCGCTGAGGTGATGCGGCAGGTGCGCCCGCAATTCCACCGCCATCTCGTCGCATGGTACCGCGGCGACGCCCAGGGTCTCGACCAGCTTGCGCGGTTGTTCCAACAGCTCAAGGACTATCTCAAGGAGGGATTGCTGGCCGATCTATTTGCCCTCGCCGAGCGCTTCGCCCGACTCCAGGAGAGTGGGCAAATCGAAACGACCCAGCAAAACCGCATCCTGATAGGGCATCTGGACTGGGTGCTGAAGCCCTTGGCCCAACGCCCGCCGGTTTGGCCAGAGATCGATGCCAAGGCATTGATCGATAAGTTCATCGAGCAGTTGGACAGCGCCGAAGTCGGGGATACCGCGCTCGCTGAGCTGAGGCTAAGATATGCCCAAATCCCACCCACTGCCCAGGCCGCGGCGATCCAGAGTAGCCTGGGCGACGAGTCTGCCCTGGCGCAGCTGGCGACGACATGTATCGCCGAATTGGATGCGCTCAAGCAAACCTTCGACCGATTCAGCAGCGGCGAACAGATCGACCCAGAGGGGAGCCAGGCATTCAGCGCCCGCCTGCGCCAGCTGGCTGCCCGGCTCGATGAGATCGAGATCGGCCATCTCTCGGCCCGCCTGCGCGCCCTGGCCGATCAGTTTCAGGCGCTCGATCCCAAGACGTTCAAGCAAAGCCCTGAGCGTCTTGAATCCTATGCCATGGAGCTCCTGGGCATCGAATCGGTCTTGCTTGCCTTGTCCAACCAGCGCGAGGCCGGCGCTGCCCAGGTCATCGCCCCCGATCTGGACCTGACCGATCTGACCGCCGCCACCTTGCGCGAGGCGAGCTATGAGCTCTTGCGGGTCAAGGAGTCCGTCGAGGAATGGCAGCGTGCCCCGCAAGCGTTTGACCACCTGGCCGAGGTCCCTCGGCATCTCACCAATGTCGCTGGGGCCTTGCGCATCCTAAACGAACACCCCGCGGCCGAGCTCGCTGAACTGATCGGTTCCCTGGTCCAAATGGCCTATCTGGACAAAGAGCATCCACCCACGGCAAGCCAGTTCGAGCATCTGGCTGAGGCCATCGCGGGTCTTGACCTTTATATCGGTCATCTCCAAGAGCCTATGCCGCTTGGGGATAACCTGATCGACCAGGCTGGGCGCGCTATCTCGGCCTTGAGCGCCGAGCTTGGACCTCTGGCTGAAACGCCCGCCGAGCCGATCATGGAAACCCTCATACCCCAAACCGACTTCACCCCTGCGCAAGCCGGGGCAGGGTCTGACTGGGCCCTGCCACCGCTCGCACCCGCGGGGGAGGAGCTGGAGATCAAGACGAGGCCGGTCGAGCCCGAGCCAGCCCAAATGCAGGGGCCCGAGGCGGATGAGGACAGTTTTATCGAAATCTTTCGCGAAGAGGCAGGCGAGGAGATCGTCAAGGCCAGGGGATATCTGGCCCGTCTCCGGGCCAACCCAAAGGATACCGAGGCGCGGGCTGAGCTGAGACGCTGCTTTCATACCCTCAAGGGTAGCGGGCGGTTGGTGGGTGCGCTTCAGGTAGGTGACTTTGCGCAAGCGATGGAGTTTTTGCTCAACAGGCTGATCGAGCTGCAGGCGCCGCCCTCAGCCGAGATCCTGGATTGTCTGGACGAGGCGGTGGGTATCCTGCCTGATTTGGTCGAGGCCGATACCAGCGCCCAACCCTTTCCAATCGCCCCCCATATTGCCCGCGCCAACCAGTTGCGCGAACTGGCCGGCCAGGAGGCCGCCCCCCCTGCGCCTGCAACGCCCCCGCCGGCCCAGCCACAGACCGTCCCCAGCCTCGAAGTGGATCAAGACAGCCTACTTGTCACCGACCCCGAACTGCTCGCGATCTTCCGCGCCGAGGCTGAGGAACATCTAGGAGTGCTGCGGGGGTTTATGGCGGACAAGGGGGCTGTTTTGGCTGGCGACGACGAGGCCCTGAGGCGCGCCCTCCATACGCTCACTGGCAGCGCCCGGATGTCTGGGGTCGAATCCATCGCCCGCGTCACTAAGCTCCTCGAAGAGCATTTGAAGGCGGCAACCCTGCAAGGGTTCGCCCGGAATCCGCGGCTCCTCGAGGATTTTGGCGCTGCCGTCGCCGCGATCGAGCAGCGGTTGGCCGAACTGCCCGAGACAGGGCCGGGTGCCGCCACCTTGGTCGAGGTGTTTGCAAGGCTTGGCCCAGCCCCGAGTCCGGCGGCTCCAGGCGTTGAGTTGGCCGCGCCAATCCCAACGCCTGAGCCTCTCATAGCCGAGTCGATCCCTTTGGTCACAGAGCCGGCCACCGAGTTCCTGGTCGAGGAATCGCTGCCCGAGCTAATCATTGAGACTGAGAGCCCAGCAGCTGAGCCGCCCAGCGCCTCCGCCGCCGAGCCAGAGCCGACGCCTGCAGAATCCCCAGTCCCTGCCTTAACCGAGCTCGAGTCCCCAGCGACCGCTGTTGTGGGTCCAAGCGAGACAGGGGAGGGTCTGTCGCCATCCTCAGCCGAAGGCGCTGCCGTTGAACCCCCGGCCGGGGCGCCCGCGCCCCTTCCTCAACCTGTTCCCCCGCAGACCATTGCTGCCCCTGCCGCCGCAAGCGCAGCGCCCGCGCCTTCCGCTGCCCAGCCCGATCCCGAGCTGGTGGGGGTCTTTCTGGAAGAGGCGCGCGACCTCTTGGACAGGCTCGACCAGCAATTTCGCGACTGGTTGCTCAATCCGCACGAACGCACTGGCCTGGCTGGGATCAACCGCCTGCTCCATACCTTAAAAGGTGGGGCACGGCTTGCAGGTCTCACGCCAATCGGCGATCTGGCGCATGCGCTGGAGACCCGTCTCAAGACGATCGACGAGGAACCCGCCAAACTCAACGACCTCACCCTGGAGCTTGCCCAGCGCGCAGTCGATATGCTGGCCCTCCAGGTCGATGCCGTTGAACAGGGTGCAGCCATTCCCCAGGTCCCTGAGCTGATCGCCGAGCTGGCGCGTTCACCGACAGAGGGCCCAGCGCCGGTCAACGCGCCCCAACCGGCACCCCCGCCGGTCCAGATCCAGACCCCGCCCGAGGCCGCATCCTCGGCGGCTGGACGCGAGGCCAGCGCACCTCTCGAGGCCATCTCCCAGATCCGGGTGCGTTCTGATCTACTCAACCGCCTGGTCAACCAGGCCGGCGAGGTCAGCATCTATCGCAGCCGCCTCAGCCAGCGCAATAGCCAATTGGGCTTTAGCCTGTTTGAGCTCGATCAGACCGTAATCCGGCTGCGCGACCAGCTCCGTCAGCTCGAACTCGAGGCCCAGGCCCAGATCCGCTACCGGATCGAACGCGACCGCGAGAATGCCGAGGCAAACCTGATCCCAAGCGAATATAATGAACAATTTGATCCACTCGAGTTCGACCGCTTCTCGCGCCTGCAAGAGCTCTCGGGTTTTCTCGCTGAGACCATCAATGACCTGGCCAGTGTCAAGGAAATCCTGAGGACCTATCAGCGCGAGATCACCGATCTGCTCAATCAACAGGCCCGCCTGGCCGATGATCTCCAGGATGGACTCCTGCGCACCCGGATGGTGCCCTTTGTCCAGGTGGTACCGCGCCTACAGCGCCTGGTCCGCCAAACCGCCGATACCCTGGGGAAAGCGGCACGTCTGGAGATCATCGGACCTGAGGTCGAGCTCGACCGCACTATCCTCGATCGGCTGGTCGCGCCCCTTGAGCATCTGCTGCGCAACGCCGTGGATCACGGGATCGAGGATACCAAGACCCGGGTGACCCGCGGCAAGCCGGCCACCGGACTCATCACCCTGGCGCTCAGACGCGAGGGCAACGACGTGGTGATCAGCTTAAGCGACGACGGGCGCGGTCTGGATCTCGAGGCCATCCGCCAACAGGCCATCCGCCGCGGTCTGATGACCCCAGATGCCAAACTCCCGGACGAGGCCATCCTGCAATTCATCATGGAGCCTGGATTCACCACCTCGGGCAAGGTGACCCAGATCTCAGGACGCGGGGTCGGCATGGATGTGGTCGCCTCCGAAATCAAAGCCGCCAATGGGACCTTGCAGATCGACTCGATTCCCGGCAAGGGCGCGCGTTTCACCATCCGCCTGCCCTTAACCCTCGCCCTGATCGATGCCTTTTTAGTCATGGTCGGCGAGACGGTCTATGCCGTGCCTCATAGCACGGTCGAAGGGGTGGCGCGGATCAGCCGGGAGGAACTGCTGGCTATCTACGCCGAACCGACCAAGACCTATCCGGTGCGTGGCCAGCATTACCGGGTCACCTATCTGGGACAGGCACTTGAGCCCGGCTCGGCCGAGCCTGACCTAGGCGAGCGACGCTGGCTGCCGCTCCTGTTGGCGCGGATCGGGGATCAGCGGGTGGCCCTGCAGGCCGACAGCATGCTGGAAAGCCAGCGCATCCTGGTCAAACCCCTGGGTCCCCAACTGGCCAGCGTGCGCTGGCTTTCCGGCGGCACTATCCTGCCGGACGGGCGGGTGGCACTGATCCTGGATGCCCTAGCCCTGGTTCTCTCGGGTGCCATCCGTGAGCAAACGCCAGTGTTGAGCGTCCCCGAACCGGCCGCCGCTAAGATCTGCGTCCTGGTTGTGGACGACTCGCTCACCGTGCGCCGGGTCACCAGCCGGCTCCTCAAGCGGCAAAATATGGAGGTCTTGACCGCTAAGGACGGGGTCGAGGCGCTGACCTTCCTCGATGAGCGCCTGCCGGATGTGGTGCTCCTCGATGTCGAGATGCCGCGCATGGACGGCTATGAACTCACCCGCCATATCCGGCGCTCCGAACGGCTCAAACACCTCCCGATCATCATGATCACCTCGCGTACCGGCACCAAGCATCGCGACTATGCCGCCCAGCTTGGGGTCGATCGCTATCTCGGCAAGCCGTATCAAGAGGCCGAGCTGCTCGCCGAGATCGATGCAGCGGTCAGACAAAGGCGAGCGGGAGCAGGCGCGGGCTGAGTCGCGAATGGCCAGGGCATCGACCCATATTTGCCCTGGTCAAACCCAGGTTCCCGAACCGCTGCTGTCAGCCCGGGGTAAACCTGGGCAGCCCGGCGAAGGCCTGGGTCCAGGGGGTCCTTTCCGCGCCGCAGATAGTTCTGGATTCTGGCCTGCGCCGGAATGATCCCCCGCTCACTCACCCCGCTGTAAACCTGGACACACTGGCAAAGGCCGGTACCCGAAATCCCCCCACAGCGCCTGGATCACCGCGATAGCGGCCAAGGGGGCCGTTTCTGCGCGCAGGATACGCGGGCCTAGACGCACCCCGATAAACCCATGACGTCTGGCCAGCTCCCGCTCCTCCGCATCAAAGCCGCCTTCCGGTCCGATCAACAGGGTAATCCTGTCCCCAGGCGGCGGCATTGCAACCAGCGCCTGTTCGCCCTGGGGATCGAGCAGCCAACCGCCCTGTCCCTGCTCATGCAGCCAGGTATCCAGCTCGGCAACCGGCTCCAAGACCGGTAGGCGGCGCCGACCCGCCTGTTCGCAGGCGGCGATGATCACCCCCCGCCAGTGTTCAAGCCGCCTTGCCAGCCGGCTGCCGGTGAGCTGCACCTGGACGCGCCGCGCCAACAGCGGCGTGATCCGCCCGACCCCTAACTCGACCGATTTTTGGATCGCCAGATCCATCCGCTCGCCGCGGGCGATCCCAAGCGCCAGATGGATCGCAAGAGGCGGGGTGGGCTCAGCTGGGGTACAGGCCTCAATGCGTACCCGCACCTCTGTGCGTTCGGCCTCGACCAGGCGCCCCGGATAGTCATGACCATCGCCGTTAAACAGGATCAAGGGATCACCGCGCGCCAATCTCAGGACCAGGATCGCATGCCGGGCCTGGGCCTCAGGTAGCCTGAGGAGGGCGCCGGGGGCCAGCGGACTATCCAAATACAAACGCGCAACCCGCATCCCTATCCTGATGGCGTCAGACGCGCTGCACCCAGGGCAAAGGCGATCCAGCCGAGGATCAGCGACACCCCGCCGATCGGCGTGATCCAGCCCAGTTGGCGCAAACCCGTAAGCGCCATGACAAACAGGCTGCCCGAAAACAGACAGACCCCAAGGCCAAACAACCAGGCTGCCCAATGGACCAAGGTAGCCTTGGGCTGATAGAGCAGGACCAGGCCACAGGCGAGGATCGCCAGGGTATGCAGGCCCAGATAATCGGCCCCAGTTTGCCAATTGGCCAAAAGCGCCGGATCGACGCGCCCCTTTAAACCATGCGCGCCAAAGGCCCCAAGCGCCACTGTCAGCGCCCCGCCCCCAGCCCCCAGGGTCAACCAGAATACGGATTTGGTCATCGTCAGCATTCGCCCCCCTTGCAAACCCCTGCCCTCCCGCGGAGAAGGATCAGGAGGCAATCATTGTGCTCAGCCTGGCCAGACCCTGTCCAGGGCCCAGCAATCCGATCGACCTCCGCCACCCGGGGAAACACCCGGATAACGAGATACGCGTATGCGCAAAAAGCAGCTCCTCGGCGGGCCCTGGGCAAAGTCGCGCCCGGGGTCACCTATGCTTCGCCTGGATAGAACATCTGGTTGGGGGATTGGATCTGGGTCCATGCATTCCCGCTATCCCCCAGTGCATCCCGCCTCTTGTCCAGGACCAGCTAGACATGGTATTTCTTAGGATTCTGCAGCATATCAATCCCTGATGAAGGATTCCCACCATGTCTAGGGTCTGCCAGGTGACCGGCAAGCGTCCGATGGTCGGTCACAATGTCTCACATGCGAACAACAAGACCAAGCGCCGTTTTTTGCCGAATCTGCATAAGAAGCGCTTTTGGGTTGCGTCCGAAAATCGCTGGATCAAGCTGCGCGTCAGCACCCGCGCCATGCGCACCATCGACAAGAAAGGCATCGATGCCGTGCTGTCTGAGTTGCGCGCCCGGGGTATGAAGATCTAAATCGGAGGAGCACGCAATGGCCAAGCCTGCACGCGAAAAGATCCGTTTAAACTCCACCGCCGGTACAGGTCATTTCTACACTACGACCAAAAATAAGCGGAATCAGCCCGGTAAGCTAGAAATCAAAAAATTCGATCCGGTCATCCGCCAGCATGTCCTGTATAGAGAAGGCAAGATCAAGTAAGTGTTCGCTCTGAGCGGATTGCTGAGCTTGGCCTTGTCGGCTCAGTTATCAGCCGATAGCCCCATGCCCTGTTAATAACGGCAGCGGGGCGGCATCTGGGGATCGGCCTCCAGCGGGCGTCCCCTGGGGTCGATAAGCCTCTGGGTGCTGTAATCGGCACAGGCGCCGGCGCGAATGCTAAACCCAGCAGGCCGCCCGGACATCCCCGGCGCAGGCTCAGGGTTGCGGCGTAAAAAATCGATCCATGCCTGGGCGACCTCAATACCGCTCTCAAAGGCACGCCCTCGATTGGCTATGCGTTTGAAGAGCATATAGCCATCCCCGCCGCGTGCAAGAAAGCTGTTGGTAACCACCCGCACCCATTCCTGCTGGCGTAAGGGACGCCATTGACCAGTTTTGCGGTCGCGCAGTTCAAGCGCACTTAAACGCCGTCCAGTCGGTTGGCTGAGATCCAGAGCCCAGCGCAGATGGACGGCATAGGGATAGGCACCGCCTCCGCTTTGTCCCTCGACGATGCCTGCGATCGCCTCCTCCAAGGCCGATTGAAGCTCGGCGCCGCTTAGCTTGAGGACGACCAGGGTATCGGCAAAGGGCAGGAGACGATAAACGCTCGCCAGGCTGATTGGACCAGCAGGCAGATCAGCCCGCACCCCACCGGCATTGAGAACTGCGACATCGGCCTGGGGGATCTCGGCTAGATAGGCGGCAGCGACCAGATGTTGGACATCGCCCCCGTGTGGCCGGGTTGCACGCCGGTCACAGATGGCGCTGACCCCCTGACCTGGAACCAGCTCCCGGCATAGATCCTGGGCTGCCACTGCCACGATCCTCTGCTCAAGCTGCTCGATCTGGGCGCGATAAGGGGCAAGTGCTTGCTTAAACGCCGGGTCAGGCTGAATGAGGGCAGATTCAGAAAACGATGCGATCAGATCAAGCGCTGCTCGATGCTCTGTTTCGCTCAGATCCTGACCCCCTCTGAGGATCCGCTCGCCAACCACGAGATGCGGCTGGCCCGTGCAGTCGAGCACCTGCCCTGCCCGATCGAATGAGATATGCAACTCGCCCACTATCTTGGCGTAATGCCAGGCCTGGACGATACACACCTTCTGCCCCGAACTATCCCAAGCGATCGTCGGATAGGGGCCTGCCGCCTCGAGTCCGAGGCGCTCAAGACCCTCGCCAAGCAGAGTATGGGAATCGCCGCCGACGATTGCATCTACCCCATCGAGCCTGGCAGCAAGCTCCAGATCCCTTTGATAGCCCTGATGGGTCAAGAGTATGATCTTGTCGATTCCCTGGCTTTTGAGACCAGAAATCCGCTGTTGGGCAGTGCTCAGCTCATCCTGGAAGTCAGTGCTCGGCAAGAGACGAGAGGTGCGCCGGGTCCTGTCCGAGGCCAGTAAACCGATAATCCCGATGCGCTCGGTACCGACCTGCAATACCGTCTCAGGCTGGAGCAGACGGGTGCGTGGGCGCGGATGCAGGGGGGTAGCCAGAAGGGGTTGCACATTGGCTGCGAGCACCGCGGTGCGACAGCGAGCGGGGTCCTGATTGAGGCGCTCGATGAAGCGCGCGAGGCTCGCTTCGCCCCGATCGAACTCGTGATTGCCGAGGGCAAAGGCATTGAAACAGATCTGCCGCATGGCAGCAGCATCCGCCTCGCCTTGAAACAATCGGTCATAGGGGGTGCCGATGAGCGCATCGCCTGCATGCAGAACCAGGGAGTCTGGGTAACGGGCGCGTAAGGCCCGGACCAGGGCCGCAACCCGATCCATGCCGCCGCTTTCGACATGAACCGGCCCGATCGGCTCGGGGAGTGAGAGTCTCAGGTCCAGCTCTGGATCGAGATGGCTATGATGGTCATTGAGATGGATCAGGGTCAGCTGAAAGGTCTCTGTCCCTGCAGAGCCAGCCCCAATCGGCCAGACAGCGGTCAGCAAAAGCCAAAGCAGCGCCGCCCTCATACCCCTCGCCCCAAGCTGGGTTTGAGGATGAGGCCGACCCCAATCATTTTTCCCTGCTCCCCTGCACCATCCATGCAGCGCAGGAACCCACGGCCCGCGGCGCTTGACCTGTACCTTGATGCCTAATCCAACCGGTGGCGGGGGCAACAAATTAGGAATCGGCCCGCGGCGCCTGAGCGGTGCCGTCCCAAACTGGGGATCCTGGAAGCGCGCTCGCCATGCTAGAGAGGTATTGGTCGGTGTTTTCATCGCTATTTCCCCGGACGCGGCAATTCATCGCTGCCCTGTACTGCTGGCGGCCTGGCGCCTACGCTCGAGACAGCGCCAAGGTATTCGGCTGGTTGATCCTGCGCGCCGCCGCGCAGTCGGCCCTCGTGCTGCTGCTGGCGCGCTGGCTGGGTGCGCAAAGTTATGGCGCCTTCGTCGCCGCGCTGGCGGTGGCAAGTTTTTTTACCCCTTTGGCAGGACTGGGCCTCAATGCCGTACTGCTGCGCGAAGGCGCCCGTCAGTCACAGGAGCTTCCCCATTTGTTGCGACGCGCGCTACGGCTATGGCTCATCGCCGGCAGTCTCGCCACACCAGCCGCGGTGCTGACCATCGCCTGGACCCTGCCGTCAGCCGCACCGCTGTGGGGCATAGCCGCTCTGGCAGCGGCGGAAGTGATGGCTGCCTCGCTCATCGAAATCCTCGCGCGGCTGGAACAAGCGCAGCATCGCACCACCCGTTTCGGGGCGATACATGCCGGCTTACCCTCGGTCAGGCTTATCGCGCTCCTCGCTTTGCTCGGCACGACACCGAGCCTCGCAGCCTGGCTGCTGGTCTATGCCACGGCCACCTCGGTCTATGCCATGGCGCTGGCAAGGATGGCATGGCACGGCTTCCGCACGGACAATGCGCCACGAAGCGCCGAGACCGGCATCACCTCGACCCCGGCCCTGCTACGCGCTGGCGCGCCCTTTGCTTTGAGCGCCTTGGCACTACGCTTGCAGGCCGAGTTCAACAAGCCGGTGCTGGCGCAACTGGGCTATGCGCCGGCTGCCGCCCTGGGGGTTGCCCAGCGCGTCGTCGATCTGGCAACCTTGCCGCTGGCGGCATTGCAAGAGACGCTCTGGCCGCGAGTGCTGGCTGCAGCAGCCCCAGGCCGCCGCCTGCTTACCAGCGGCGCGCTGCTCATCGCGCTGGCACTCGTCGCCGGCATGGCCTTGGCACTGGCGGCGCCACTTCTGCCCTGGCTGCTCGGCCCGGAATATGCCAGTGCGGCCGATGTCCTGGTCTGGCTGGCTGGACTGCCCGCGCTACAGGTGATGCGCAACCTTGGTAACGCCTGGTTGATGGCGGAGGGCCGTTATCCGGCGTTGTTTTGGAGTTATACCCTTTCGGCGGTTACGGGAAGCCTGTTGGCGCTAGTCCTTATACCACGCTTTGGTATTGCAGGTGCAGTGTTAGGGATGTATGTCAGCGAGCTAGCGGTGTTGCTGACCATGGCGTTCAGAGCTGTCCCCAAGTTGGAATAATGGAATAAATTAAATTCAAGTTATTTTTCCAGTGGCGGTCGTCTAGCTATGACTATTGTTTCATCGCCCCAACGAGGCGAAAATGTTCCCATGAGACTGACACCAAAGCGGGTCAGGGCATTGAGCCAAGGTTTGTGTTTGATTCTTTCCCGTTGCGCAATGTTATGAGACTCACGCCAAAAGCCAGGGCTGGCGGAGCCTCGACAGACAGAGCGGATATCAGTGTAGCCACAGGATTTGAGCCAATGCACAAGCATTCTTTGACTGGGGATTTGCAAATGAAATGGAGGGTGAAATCCCTTCCATCCCTCCTTGAAATACTTGAGACTACAGGCTTCTGGGTTGGGTAGTGCCAACCAGATGCGTCCGCCGGGAAACAGCAATTCATGCACACGGCGCAGCAGCGAAAGAGGATCTTCCACGTGCTCGATAACATGATTGAGAGTTATATAGTCAAAGCATCTGCCATCGAGACCAGAATGGAAGGCATCTCCATCTAAAACATCGAGGCCTAATGCCGAGGCGCTTTTCACTGCGAGTGGATCAGGCTCGACACCCAGCGCTTTGAAACCCATTTCTTTCGTCCGCAACAAAAAATTTCCATTGCCGCTACCAATATCCAGCAGTGATTTGTCATGGTCCCCTTTCCATGAAAGTGGTATATGTCTCCCATAAACGTCCAGTTTGAGGCGCAACGGGGGTGTCATACGTATTACCCAGGCGCCAATAGGCCAACATGGCTGTCGGTTCATGCCGAAGCGCCAAGCGAGATAACCATTGATCGTTTTGGCGATCCAGCCGCCCTGGGTCAAATATCCATCTGGCTCCGCTGCATCATGCGTGTAGTAATGTTCCGCATAGGCAAGTGACAAAGATACTGGGTCTGGTCTGGGATCGAGATAAACTGAATGACATTCGGCGCATACGACCATGTGCCAGAGATCAGGGAAGACACCAGCATCGTCGCGTCTAGAATAAACCCGCTGCAGGCGTCTTGGCGAACTGCAGACAGGGCAATTTGGTACTGAGCGCAAAGCCCCTTTAGACCATCTCATGTGCGCTGCAGCCAACAGATGTTTCAGGTTTTTGATGGGTCATGATGAGTCTCGGCGCCATGGCGATTGTTTCGAGCCGAGTCATGGCTTGCGGAGACGCTGCTGGAAAACACCAGCAGCCATCCTTCGCCCAGGGCACGCAATGGGATGAAACTTCTAAAATGCACAGAACGCCATAGCCCGCGCAAGCTCAGGCTCATGATCCGACAACCCAACAAAATAAAGGCTTCTGTGCCCGTGCGCGCAAGCTTTTTGGCCAACCGCAAGTGTCCAGCCACGAGGTGTCGCTCATAGAACGTCGATCCATTGCGGCTCGACGCGCTTCCCTCATGCCAGACTATGACTTGCGGCACATGGGCGAGGCGCGCAGGGCCCAGCCGCCAGCCGAGCAGCACGTCCTCACCATACATGAAGAAATCCTCGTCATAGAGCGGCAGTTCGACGCGCTCGGGTGCAATCAGCAGAGCGCAGCCGCTCGGATAAGGAAAGCTCCCCGGCCAAGGTTTATCAAAGCTTAGCAATGCAAAGTGGCGCTGATAAAAAATCGTGCCGCTGATTTGCCCGCCGTGGTCGATGCGAGGATAGGCAACGACCGCCTGGGGTTGTGTTTCCAGTGCAGCCGCAAGGGTTTGAAGCGCCCCTGGAAAAACGCAGGCATCATTATTGATGAGCATGATCCAGGCAGTCGGCCAGCGCCCAAGGATCATGTCCATGCCACGATTGACCCCAGCGGCAAATCCCAGGTTGGCTGCACTCTCCTCGATGATCACGCGCGGCTCGTTTTGCCAGCGCGCGCGTAATGCTTGCGCTGACATGCCATCATCGGCCGAGTTGTCCCAGACGAAAACAGCCAATGCGCCATCATCCAGCAGAGAGCCAATGCAGCGGCTGGTGCGCTCGGCATCGCGGTAGTTGAGCGTCAGGCCAACGATAGGGCGCATCGCATTCAAGATAGCAATCTGGAATAGAGCTGGATGTAGCGCTCGATTTGCCGCGCCTCGCTGAACAGCTCCTCCACCCGCTGCCGTGCAGCATGCCGCATCGCCTGCCAGCGGGCGGGGTCGGCCGCCAGCGCGCGCGCCGCGGCCACGAAGGCGCCCACGTCATCGACTGGGCACAGCAGGCCCGTCTTGCCCTCTTCGACGACCTCCGGCAGCGAGGATGACGCAGAGGCGATGACGGGCAGACCGCAGGCCAGCGCTTCGGCAACGACCAGGCCAAATCCCTCCAGACGCGATGGGAACAAGAGTGCGTCCGCCTGTCGATACATCTCGACCAGAGCCTGCGCGTTCAAGCGCCCCACGCAGCGGCAATTGGCCGGCAAAGCGTAGCGCAGATGTGCGCCGCGGCGATCCGCGGTATGGAGCAGCTCGAATCCTTCTCCCAAGGCTTCCAGGATGGGCCCCAGTAGGTCGACGCCTTTGAGCAAATTCCAGTTGCCTACGTAGAGCAGGCGAAACGGCGCGTTCGGCCGACGACGCTCGATCGGGGTAAAAAACCGGCTATCCACCCCGTTGTGGATGACTTCGATGTCGCGCCGCTTGAAAGTCATGCGCGCCGCCTGCGCGGTGTAATCGCTCACCGCCACGATCCTGGCCGCCCGGCGCAGGTTGGCGGCCTCGACCGACTTGATCCAGGCCGCGTGATACCAGCGCTGCGCGACGCTTTTATAGGGAGCCAGCGCCGCGTCATGGACACATGAATGCAGCGTGCTGACGATCGGCAGGCGTGGCGGCAAAAACCGCGGATGCAGCCACGAATTGACATGCACCACGGTTGCCCAGCGCGGCGGCTTGGGCACCGGCACGGTCCAAGGCGCATATTCGGCGCGCAGCGGCAGCCAGGTGATTGCGGCGCGGATGCCTCGGGCGACGAGCCCTGCGCACAGGCGCTCGGTGAATACGTCGGCACCGCTGCCTGCGCGCACCGCGGGAAACCAGACGGCGGGGGTAGCCCACAGACTCGCCGCAGCTTCGCCTTTGCCTAGCCCGTAAGCAAGGTTAGCGTGCAGCATGGACACCTCGGCGCAACCGGCAGATCAATGTCGGGATGATTCCGCGCAAGCGCGCCCAGATCGGCTCTGGGATATTGGCAAGCCAGCGGATCAATGGACTCGACGGGTTCTCGATTTCTATCAGCAAACGCAAGGCCTCACTCTCGACATGTTCCCACTCGAATCCAGCTTCATCCAATAACGCATCGAGTTCTCGCAAACTGAGCGGTTCGCAGTCGTAGTGCTTGCCACGCCGCATCAGGCGCAAATACGGGGTACGCCAAGTCCGCGGTAGCCAGCTCAGAAAAAGTAATTTGTAATGAGGTTCGACGAGCATCCAGCGATTGGGCACGGCAAGATAACCGACTCCATTCGCAGCCATAACCCTGCGCACCTCCTGCAGATGCCGAAGTTGTGCCGAACGATCGCCGACGTGCTCGATCACATGATTGCTCAGTACGACGTCAAAACTTTCTTCCTCGAACGGCAGTTCGACACCATCGACTTGAACGAAGCGATAGCCATCGCATACCTGACGCAGATCCTCCACATCGACGGCGGTCACTTGGCAGGAAATCTCCGGGTGATTACCAAAATACTGTGCAATGCCTCCCGCTCCAGCGCCCACATCGAGCAGGCGTATGGGCTGGGGAATTCTTTGGAGATTCAGCAGGCGCAGAATTTTCTCTGCCTTTTTACGGCGGGAATGCAAATCGAGCACGGCATGTGGCTGTCGTGTCACGTCACTCATGGCGTCCGGGAAATTAAGGCAGAAAGAATACCAGCGCCGAAGCGTGGCCAGGCAAAACCTTGCGCGAAGGTGTGGCAGGATTGCGTGCTGGGCACGCGCCCGGCCAGAATGTCAAGACAGGCCCGCGCAAACGCCTCGCCATCCCCCGGCGGCACCAGACGGCCGCTGATGCCTTCTGCCACCGCATCGACGACCCCGCCGGTGGCATAGGCCACGGTGGGCAGACCATGCGCGGCGGCCTCCACCGCGACCATGCCGAAGCCCTCGGGGTCGCCCGGAATCTCACGCACCGGGAAGACATGCACGTCCGCGGCGAAATAGGCGTCGGAAAGCTCCTGATCAGAACACTTGCCCAAAAATCGTAGATGGTCGCTCACGCCGGCGGCCTCTGCCGTGGCCTGGATCGACTGTGGGCTCTGGGGCTGGGCATAAAGCGCCTGAGCAGGCGGTTCGCCAATGATCGCCAGCACTGCGTCAGGGCGTCGGGCGACGATCTGCGGCAGCACGTCGCGGACGAATTCCAGCAGCCCCTTGCGCGCGGTGAGTCTGCCCACGGAAAGCAGCAGCGGCGCATCGGGCGCGATGCCGTGGGCAGCGCGAAAGCGCATCCGCGCCGC
>CALALB010000034.1 GCA_937923175.1 uncultured Chromatiaceae bacterium
CCGCGATCAACGATTACGTGGCCCATCACAACATAAACCCCAAACCGTTCATCTGGACCAAGAGCGCGCGCGACATCCTGCAAAAGGTCATTCGGGCCAATGCGCGCTTAAGTTCCAAACAGAACGCAACACTACACTAGCTAGGGCAGAGGGTCTAGGTTTTACTCTGCACTTCGCCCTTGAGCAGGCGGCAACTCGGCCGGCCGGGTTTGCCCGCCGGCCATGCAATGGACTCCAAGGTTAGAGGCCTTGGCTTATGTCATCCAGGAGTGTCTCTAACCCACCTGAAGGGTGGATGGGCTTGGCCTGAGCTGCCTGGTCAAAGAAGGACCGCCTTGAGGATGGCGGAGGCATTCTTGAAGGGTGGCGCGCCCGGAGAGATTCGAACTCCCGACCACCTGGTTCGTAGCCAGGTACTCTATCCAACTGAGCTACGGGCGCTCGCTGAAGTCAAAAGATTTAAGGCAAATCATTATCCCCCTCTCCATGACACCCTGTCAAGCAATTGTCCTGGATCATTGTCACCCCGCCAGCCAAGGGCGCTGTCTTGTCCAATTGGGATAGGGGATTGAGATTGGAGGCAGTGTTATGATGGGGCATATAGAGGGCTGAAGGGCGCATCAGGACAGCTCTGCATAGAGGGTTTGTGGCCTCCTCGGGGTACTCGGGGTAGCGGCGGTCGATAATGGGTCAAGGCTCATTCAAAATCCAGGGGGCTGATATGCCACCTGCAGCGGGTCAATAGTTCTGGGTCTTCTCTTCAGGATCCAAGGACCGCCAAAAAGGCTCGCTCATTGGGGTTTATGAGCTCGACCGGGCGCGGGCGAGCTTTTGATACTGAGCATGCAGCCGCTGGATCTGGGGATCAAGGTCTTGGGAATCACCGCTGTTATCGATGAGATCATGGGCACGCGCAATGCGTTCAGGGCGCGGAATCTGGGCGGCCATGATCTGTTGGACCTCCTCCGCGCTTAGACCGCTGCGGGCCATGACCCGCGCGATCTGGATCGATTCAGGCACATCGACCACCAGTACCCGGTCGGCATGACGCTCCTGCCCGGTCTCAAACAAAAGCGGGACCACGAGGATGGCATACTCGGTTGTGAGGCCCTGCAGTCGCTCGAGCATGGCTGACTCGATCATGGGATGCAGGATGGACTCAAGACGCCGGCGTGCCCTGGGGTCGGCAAAGACGATCCGACGCAAGCGCGGGCGATCCAGCGCCCCATCAGGCCCGAGGATCTCAGCGCCAAAGGCGGCGACGATCGGGCCGAGGGCTGGACCCTGGGGTGCGGTCAGCTCGTGGGCCAACGCATCTGTATCTATGACCCCAACACCAAGGGCAGCGAAACGATCGGCGACCATAGTCTTGCCGCTACCGATCCCACCGGTCAAGGCGACGACGAGCGATGGCCTCATGCCAGACCGCTTAAACGCAGATAGGCACCGTTGATCGCGTCACCCCAAAGCAGGCTCACCCAACCGGCCGCAGCAAGATAAGGGCCAAAGGGAAGTGGGCGGGCCAATTCATGGCGCCGGGTTAGGATCAACAGGGTACCGCTGAAGGCACCCACGACAGCAGCCAGCAGGATGATCTGGGGCAGATACTGCCAGCCCAGCCAGGCCCCGAGCATCGCCAGGAGCTTGAAGTCGCCATAGCCCATCCCTTCCTTGCCAGTGGCCAGGCGAAAGAGTTGGAAGGCCGTCCATAGGCTTAGATAACCGGCGACCGCACCGATGATCGCTGAATGGCTGTCGGTTAAAACCCCGAACAGGCTGAGGACCAAGCCGAGCCAAAGCAGCGGCAGGGTGATCGCATCGGGCAGGAGCTGGGTATCGAGGTCGATGAAGGCCAGGGCTATCAGCGCCCAGGTGAGGATCAATGCCGCTGCACCCTGCCAGCTCAGCCCGAACTCACTCACCACCATCAGGCTCAACAGGGCGGTCAATCCCTCGACGAGCGGATAACGCCAACCGATCGGCGCGCTGCAGGCCGAACAGCGCCCGCGCAGGAGGAGATAACTGAGGATGGGGATATTCTCATGGATCCGGAGACGATGGCCGCAATGGGGACAGCTCGAGGGCGGATAGGCGAGACTCAGCGCGGGGGTAGGCTGCTCAGCCGCAAATCCCAAGAGTTCTGCACATTCGCGCCGCCAGCCTGCATCCAAGATCCGCGGAAGACGCCAGATAACGACATTGAGAAAGCTCCCAATGGTCAGGCCCACCAGGAGGCTTAGGGCATACCCCAGCCCAGGGTCGAGATCCAGAGACTCAGTCCAGCTCATGAGGGTGACACCTGAGGGGCAGGTTAAGCCCTGCCTCTTGAGGCATTTTAAACGACAGCCGCCAGCTTGAAGATCGGCAGATACATGGCGATCACCAGGCTGCCAACCAGACCGCCGATAACCACCATGATCAGGGGTTCAAGCAGACTGCTGAGACTATCGACCGCGTTGTCGACCTGTTCCTCATAGAAATCGGCGACCTTGGCCAGCATCGCATCGAGTGCGCCCGACTCCTCGCCGATCGCGGTCATCTGGATCACCATATGGGGGAAAAGCGTCTGCTGGCGCATGGTCAGTTGCAAGGATTGGCCAGTTGCCACCCCCTCGCGCATCTCCAAAACGGCCTGTTGATAGACCGCATTGCCTGTTGCCCCAGCAACCGAATAAAGCGCCTCGACCAGGGGTACGCCAGCAGCGAACATGGTAGAGAGCGTGCGGGCAAAGCGGGCAATGGCGGCCTTATCGAGGATCGGGCCGATGACCGGGATCTTGAGGCTGATCCGATCGATCGCCTCGCGCAGGCGGCGCGAGCGTTTATAGGCAGATCCAAAGGCATAGGTCGCGATCCCTAAAACCCCTAGAATCACCCACCACCATTTGCGCACAATCTCCGAGAGCCCTAGGACCATGAGGGTGAAAGCCGGCAGATCGGCGCCAAAGCTTGCAAAGAGCTCCTTGAATTGGGGGATGACGAAGATCAGCAGCACCGCGCTCACCCCGATGGCGACCACGATGACCGCTGCCGGATAGAACAGGGCCTTTTTGATCTTGCCCTTGATCGACTCGGTCTTTTCTTTGTAGGTTGCGATCTTGTCGAGCAAGACATCGAGTACGCCCGCCTGTTCGCCGGCGGCGACCAGGCTGCAGACCAGGTCATCGAAATACAGTGGATATTTGGCCAGGGCCACAGAGAGGGCGGTACCGCTTTCGATGTCCTGTTTGATCGCCAGGATGATGTCCTGCATCCGCGGGTTTTCATGCCCGCGCCCGACGATATCGAATGCCTGGACCATGGGCACGCCCGCCGTCATCATGGTCGCCAGCTGGCGCGTAAAGACGGCAAGATCCTGGCCGGTGATCTTCTTTTTACCCTTGCCAAATAATGGCTTAGGCTTGACGCTAACCTTAAGCGGGGTAATCCCTTGGCGGCGCAGATCAGCGCGTACCGCGGCGATATCAGGGGCGCGGATCTCGCCTTTTAGACGAGCCCCACGCCGATCGGTGCCTTCCCAGACAAAGATGTTTGCCTGGTCGCCCTTGGGGGTAGGTTTGCCTTTGGTAACGGCGAGGGCCATAGCAGGATGCTCCTCTTAATCCCGGGTGACGCGGTTGACCTCTTCCAGACTGGTGATCCCCGCCTTGACCTTACGCAGCCCAGACTGGCGTAGGTCCGAGATCCCTTCGCGCCTGGCCTGCTCGGCGAGCTGAAGCGAATTGCCCCCTTCCATGATCAGGCGGGCGGTCGCCTCGGAGATCGGCATGACCTGAAAGATACCGATGCGTCCGCGATACCCTTTGTTGCATTTATCGCAGCCGACCGGTCTGTAAACAGTGAACCCCTCATCGACCTCTGCCTCAGTGAAACCCTCCTCGAGCAGGGCAGCGCGCGGCAGCTCCAAGGGTTGGCGACAGTGTACGCATAACCGGCGCACCAGGCGTTGGGCCATGATCAACAGGACCGATGAGGCGATATTAAATGGCGGCACCCCCATGTTTGCCAGACGCGTGAGCGTTTGGGGTGCGTCGTTCGTATGCAGGGTTGAGAGTACCAGGTGGCCGGTCTGGGCTGCCTTGACGGCGATCTCGGCCGTCTCCAGGTCGCGGATCTCCCCGACCATGATGACATCCGGGTCTTGCCGCAAAAAGGCGCGCAGGGCCTCAGCAAAGGTTAAACCGCTTTTGGGATTGAGATTAACCTGATTGATGCCAGGAACCTGGATCTCGACCGGATCCTCGACCGTCGAGATATTGATCTCGGGTTTGTTGAGGATATTCAGGGCAGTATAGAGCGAGACCGTCTTGCCTGAGCCAGTGGGACCGGTGACCAGGATCATCCCATAGGGTTTATGGATGGCCTTCAGAAAGTTTTCGCGCTGCTCAGGCTCGAATCCCAAGGCATCGATTCCAACCTGGGCGGCGCTGGAATCCAGGATCCGCAGCACCACCTTTTCGCCATAGAGGGTCGGTAGGGTGTTGACGCGAAAATCGATATCCCGGTTGCGGCTGAGCTTAAGCTTAATCCGCCCATCCTGGGGTACACGCCGTTCAGCGATATTCATCCGCGACATCACCTTCAGGCGCGAGACCAGGCGACCAGCGATATTGAGCGGCGGATTGGCGACCTCGCGCAGCATGCCGTCTTGGCGAAAGCGGATGCGGAAAAACTTCTCGAACGGCTCGAAATGGATGTCTGAGGCACCCGAGGTGATTGCATCGACCAGGATCTTGTTGACATAGCGGACGATCGGCGCCTCATCGATATTGGTATCCAGGTTTTCGGTATCATCCTCATCGCCGCCCTCGACCCTGAGCTTTTCCAGATCCTCATCGCCAAAATCGGTGATCAGGGTAGTGTCCTGAGTATGCAGTGCCTTGTCGAGTGCGGCGCCAAGCTTATGATCCTCGACCAGGATCGGCTCGGTGGTAAGACCTGTGTTGAAACGAATCTCCTCGATTGCCTGATCATTGGTGGGGTCAGAGAGCGCCAGGAACAACCGATTGCCGCGGCGCAGGATCGGGAGGGCGCGATGTTTGTTGAGCAGACGCTCATCGACCAGGTTTATGGGCATAAGCGCGGAATCCAGGGCATCCAGATCCAGAAGAGGAATACCAAATTCTTGGGAGGCCAAGACCGCGATGCGCCTGGGGTCGAGGATCTTCTCGGCGACCAGGTGCTGGACAAAGGTCCGCCCCTTGGCGCGCGCATCCTGGTAGGCGGCATGCATCTGGGACTCGGAGATGAGCTGCTCCCTGACCAGACGCCAGGCCAGCCCCGAGGGTTTGAACTTGGCTTGATCCTTCGTCATTGCAGCAATCCCTCAAGGCTCTGGTAGGCTCAACGATTGACCGAGAAGGCGAGCCTGACGTTATTGGCTACGAGCCCATTATCCTTTTGCTCGCTTTCCTGGATATAGAACTCGAGCACGGTCTCGCGATTCATCAGCAACTCCTCAGTGACCTCGTCGGACAGCTCGTTGGCATGACAAAAAACGCTGGTATAGGGTGAGTCTGGCTCGCGCGGATCAGTAATCCAGAGATTGGGCGAGATCTGGTTCATAAAGCGCAGAAAGCCATACCCCTTGTCGGGGAACCATTTGGTGCATACCCCGCGCACGCACGAGCCCGGTTTACCCCATTCATTGCGCGGCTCATAAGAGATCGGTAACAGATCCGGGATCAGAAACCCCGAATAAAAGGCATCGACCCGTTGCTGCAATAGACGCGAGACGTTTTTAAACCCGATCAGCTCAACGCGACAGCCTGCATTTTGCAGGGCCTCGACGACCTGTAAGAAATCGCCATCCCCCGTGACCAGGAGGACCTGATCGAGTCGATTGGCCTGAAGCATGGCATCGACCGCCATGTCGAGGTCGGAATTGGCCTTGATCGTAACATTGCCTGATTCGTCGGTGTAGCGGCGCACAGTCTTGGCACTGACCTTCCAGCCGAAATCGCGCACCATCTGCTGATAGGCATGGGTTTTTTTGCGGTACTCGACATCCTCGCGTGCCCGCTCGGCGTCGAAGGCCATATAGGTATTGAGACGCTGTAAAACGCCGCCATTGCGGGCGGCGAAACGGCGCAGAACGTCGTAACGCATCTGGTAGCCGCCGTTGTAGCGGATATTTTCGGCATCGACAAATACGCCGACTCGAACGGATGTAGACAAGTGTAAACCCCTTGCATTGATTGCTTCGGTAGACAGCGAGTGATTAACCACTCATCCGAGACAATGAACCCTAGATATTGCAAATATCACAACGAATCCTTTCTAAACCTGCCTCCAGATCTTGCGCGAATAAAGACCCCGACCTGAGTGGCTCAGGTCGGATCGGCGCGGTTTATTTGATCACGCGGTTCTCAATCAGGTCATTGACCACGCTCGGATCGGCGAGGGTCGAGGTATCACCCAGGTTGTCGAGCTCATTGGCCGCGATCTTGCGCAGAATACGGCGCATGATCTTACCCGAACGGGTTTTGGGCAGGCCAGGCGCCCACTGGATGACGTCGATGGTTGCGATCGGGCCGATCTCACCGCGCACCAGGGCGATCAGTTCCTTCTTCAAGGACTCGCTGGGTTCCACCCCGGCCATCAGGGTGACATAGGCATAAATACCCTGGCCCTTGATCTCATGGGGATAGCCGACCACCGCGGCCTCAGCCACATGCGGATGCACCACCAACGCCGATTCGATCTCGGCTGTCCCTAGACGATGGCCCGAGACATTGAGCACGTCGTCGATACGTCCAGTGATCCAATAATAGCCATCGGCATCGCGTCGTGCCCCATCACCGGTGAAATAGTAGCCAGGATATTGTTTGAAATAGGTATCGATAAAACGCTGGTGATCGCCAAAGACGGTGCGCATCTGTCCCGGCCAGGGGTGGGTGATGACCAGGGCACCCTCGCCTGGCCCCTCGATCAAGGCGCCCGTGTTGGCATCGACCAGGGCAGGGACGATCCCGAAAAAGGGTTTGGTTGCGGAACCCGGTTTGAGGGGTGTTGCACCCGGCAAGGGGGTGATCAGATGGCCGCCGGTCTCGGTCTGCCACCAGGTGTCCACGATCGGACAGCGCTCTTCGCCCACCACATGGTAATACCATTCCCAGGCCTCGGGATTGATCGGTTCCCCGACCGTGCCCAGGATACGCAGCGACTGACGCGAGGTCTTTTTGACCGGTTCATCGCCGGCACGCATCAGGGAGCGGATGGCGGTCGGCGCGGTATAAAAGATTGCGACCTGGTGCTTATCGACCACCTGCCAGAAGCGCGACATGTCTGGGTAATTGGGCACGCCCTCAAACATCAAGGAGATGGCCCCATTGGCCAGGGGCCCATAGACGATATAGGTATGGCCGGTGACCCAGCCGACATCGGCAGTACACCAATAGACCTCGTCTTCCTGATAGTCGAAGGTGTATTTATGGGTCATGGCGGCATAGACCAGATAGCCGCCGCTGGTATGCAGCACCCCCTTGGGTTTGCCGGTCGAACCCGAGGTATAGAGGATAAACAACGGGTCTTCGGCGTCCATCTCCTCGGGGGGACAGTCGCTTGCGGCGGCAGCGACGACCTCGTGATACCAGAAATCGCGGCCCTCGACCCAGTCGATGGAACCGCCGGTGCGTTTAACCACGAGCACACTCTCGACATTAGGGGTCTCGCGCAAAGCGATATCGGCGTTTTTCTTGAGCGGGACATGACGCCCGCCGCGCACCCCCTCGTCGGCGGTGATGAGCAGCTTGCATTCGGAGTCAAGGATCCGGTCGCGCAGCGAATCGGGCGAAAAGCCGCCGAATACCACTGAATGGATGGCGCCGATACGGGCGCAGGCGAGCATCGCCACTGCCGCCTCGGGAATCATCGGCAGATAGATGCACACCCGATCGCCCTTTTGCACCCCGCGCGCCTTGAGCGCATTGGCCAGACGACAAACCTCGGTGTGTAATTCGCGATAGGTGATCCGGCGATCCTCATTGGGGTTATCGCCCTCCCAGATGAGTGCCACCTGATCGCCGCGGGTCTCCAGATGGCGGTCCAGACAGTTATAGGAGACGTTCAGCTTGCCGCCAGTAAACCACTGGATATGGAGGTCATCGGCTCGGTAGCTATAGTCCAGTACTGAATCCCAGCGGCGGGTCCAGGTCACGAATCGTTCGGCCTGTTCGGCCCAAAAGCCGGTCGGATCCTCAATCGACCGCTGATACATGGCGGCGTATTGATCGGCGTTGATATGGGCCTTCGCGGCGATCGCCGCTGGAACCGGATAGACCTTCTCTTCGGACATGGGCGCTCCTCGAGCTTATCGTGACGATGAGTGACTGAGGTTCAAGCGACCGCCCGGGCTTTTGGGCAGCGCGAGACAGACAGGTGCGCAATATAAACCTTGGATAAGGGACAGGCTAGCAACCCGCGCCGTCAATACAAAAAATCAGATAGACGCAGCCCCCGCCCCTCATCGCGATAGGCGGCCTGGGCCAAAAAGAGTTCGGCGGCGGCGAGGGCATCGCTTAAGGCATTGTGGGCGCTGTGACGGGGTAGGTTATAGCGGCTGGCCAGCGCATGCAGACGCAGATCCGCCGGCTTATAAGGGAGCTGGCGCCGCTCGAGGGTGCGTCTGGCTAGGAGCTGGGTATCGATCACCCGCGCGACCATCCCCTGTCCCCATAAGCGTTTGCAGGCAGCAGATAAAAATCCCAACTCGATCGCGGCGTGATGGGCGATCAGCACCCGCCCCGCCAGGGCGGCAAGCAGCTCGGCTAGGACCTCGGGCAATGGTTTGCCACTTGCGGCCTGATCATCGGTGATCTGGTGAATCACCGCGCTCGCCTCGGGGATGGCGCGATCCACGCATACCAGATGATGACGCGCGCTAGCGAGATCGATCTCTACCCCCTGCAAGGCAACATAGCCGACGCTGAGGATGGCATCCTGGCGCGGGTTCAGGCCAGTCGTCTCCAGATCGACCGCAAGATAGTCGACAGTGCGGTAATCGGCGCGCGGGCTGGGCAAGGGACTGGCCAGATAGTCGCGCAAGGGTCCGGGCGGTGCGCGGCGGTAACGCCAGCGCCTGCCCCAATCGGTCAGCACTGACATACCAGCAAGCGGCGATCTGATTGGGCTAGGGACAGTCCCTCCAGGCAAACGCCCTGGCGTTCAGCGGCGATCATCAACCAGACCTCGTAGTGAGGGTCTGTATCCCGGAGTGACAGGCCCAATTTGATTTCTAATAGCAAGGCCATGGGTATACCTCATCCCTTGGGCGTCCTATGCTCTTTGGCAATTGATCGATGCTTGGATCCTCACGCTGTGCTTTCAGGATTGAAGGCATCAAGGGTAATAACAGAAACACTGCACTGCGTCTGAATTATTGATCGATCTCTGAGCCGAGTGGGATACAGCCTAAGGCAAAGGTCGGTCCTAGATTCGGATGATCTTTGCCTCGATCGGATTGCTTTAAACCTATGGATGCTTTAACATAGCGCCTAAAAACCTCCTGCTAGGGGATGATGATGGGCCTGGTCGAGGGCGACCCCGAAAAGCGCCTGCTACGCGTTTCACCTAGAAAGGTCTACCTCACCATTTCGGCGCAAGCGGGCCCTGTCATTCCAGCGCTGTCATTCTGGTGTTGGCATTCCGGCCCAAGCTGGGATTCAGGCCGATCGACCCTCGCAGCGGCGCCTGGCGATGTGCCAAGCCCAGGCAGATGCGCCGGGGTGGTGGATCGTTCGAACTCCCCTGAGTCAATCAACCAGCGCACTCGGTCGCGCGCAGGGTTCTTCGGGGCGGCGATTGCCAGTTTGCTATTTTCCCTCAGCGCTTGTCAGCCTGCTGCACCCCCGAGCCAGCAGGCGCTGCCGCCACTTGCAGTGATCGCAGCCCCTGCCGAACAGCGGACGATCCAGGCCGAGGCCCAATTCGTCGGGCGGGTGATGGCGGTCGAGCGGGTCGAGCTGCGAGCGCGGGTCGAGGGGTTTCTCAAGGAGCGCCGTTTCCAGGAGGGCCAGACGGTTGCCCGCGGCGATCTACTCTTTGTCATCGAGCCTGATCGCTATCAAGCCAACGTCGAGCAGCGCGCCGCCGATCTGCAAAGGGCCCAGGCCGAGGTCCAGAACACTGATGCCCAATTGGCGCGGGGCTTGGAGCTTTTGCGGCAAAAGAATGTCGCCCAAGCGCGGGTTGATGAGCTCAAGGCCGCTGCTGCCAGCGCCCATGCGAGCCTTGCTCAGGCCCAGGCCGCGCTCAATAACGCCCGTTTAGACCTCAGCTATACGCAGATTACCGCACCCATTGCCGGGCGGATCGGACTGGCGGCAGTCAGCATCGGCAATCTGGTTGGCCCGACCTCTGGGGTGTTGGCGACCATCGTGAGCAAGGACCCGATCTATGTCCAGTTCCCGATTACCCAGCGCGATCTGCTCAATGCCCGCCGTGAGATCAAGGCCAAGGGGGGCGACCCACGCCAAGTCCAGGTCCAGGTCCGCCTGCCCGATGGCACACTCTATGAACCGCTCGGTCAGCTCGATTTCGTCGATGTTACCACCGAGCGCGCAACAGATTCGGTCACCCTGCGCGCCATCTTCCCCAATCCGGAGGGGACCTTGATCGATGGCCAATATGTTGGGGTGGTGGTCAAAAGCGGTATCCCCGAGTCAGCAGTCCTGATCCCGCGCATGGCGCTCCAGGTCGATCAACAGGGGAGCTATGTGCTCATCGTCGATGCCGATGGTCGGGCCCAGATCCGCCGGGTGGTGACTGGTCAGACCCAGGGGCGCGAGATCGTGATCACCCAGGGTCTCCAAGCAGGCGAGCTGGTGATCATCGAGGGCGCGCAGGTGGTGCGCCCAGGCCAGGCGGTCCGCGCCCAGCCGCCCGAGGCTCTGGGGACGAGGGCCGGTGCATGATCTCGGCCTTGTTTATCGACCGGCCCCGGCTTGCCCTCGTCATCTCAATCGTCCTGACCCTTGCTGGGCTGATTGCGCTGACCCGCCTGCCGGTCGCCCAGTATCCGGACATCGTTCCACCGCAGGTGGTGGTCAGCACCAGCTATCCGGGAGCCTCGGCTGCGGTGGTCGAAGAGACCGTGGCCCAGCCGATCGAGTCGCGGGTCAACGGGGTCGACAAGATGCTGTATATGAAGTCGGCGAGCAACGACGACGGCAGCTATACCCTAACCGTCACCTTTGAGGTCGGCACAGACCCCGACCTCAACACGGTCAATGTCCAAAACCGGGTCAATCTCGCGATGGCCCAGCTCCCCGATGAGGTCAAGCGCCAGGGACTGGTGGTCAAGAAAAAGTCCTCGGCCATGCTTCAGGTGGTGGCCCTGTACTCGCCGCAGGGGATCTATGACAACCTGTTCCTGAGCAACTATGCCACCCTCCATCTCCTCGATGAGCTGGCGCGGGTGCCTGGGGTCGGCGAAGCGACCCTGTTTGGCCCACTCGACTATAGCATGCGGGTTTGGCTGGATGCCGAACGCCTGACTGCCTTGGGTCTCACCCCAGCCGATGTCGTCTCGGCGATCCAAAGCCAGAACATCCAGGCTGCAGTCGGGCGGATCGGCGCCCAGCCGATGACCGAGGACCCACAGTTTCAGATCACCCTCAATGCCCAGGGGCGCCTGAGCGAGGTCGAGGCGTTCGAGCAGATCCTGGTGCGCGCCAATCCCGATGGCTCGAGGGTCTTACTGAAGGATCTGGGGCGGGTCGAGCTCGGCGCCAAGCAGTCCGATGCCTTTAGCCGGCTCGATGGCCGCCCCACCGCTGGCTTGGCCATCTATCTGGCCCCGGGTGCCAACGCCGTGGCCGTGGCCGAGGGCGTGCAACGGACCATGCAGCGGCTGGCCAAGCGTTTTCCCGACGGACTTGACTATCTAATCGTCTATGACACCACGGATTTCGTTAAGGCCAGCCTCAAGAAGGTCGTGCATACCCTGGTTGAGGCCTTCGCCCTGGTCATCTTGGTGGTGTTCCTGTTTCTAGGAAATTGGCGCGCGACCCTCATCCCCTTGCTCGCCGTCCCTGTGGCCCTGATCGGCAGTCTAGCCGCGCTGCTGGCGATCGGCTTTTCGCTCAATACCATATCGCTGTTGGCGATGGTCCTGGCCATCGGGATCGTGGTGGATGACGCCATCGTGGTGGTCGAGAACGTCGAGCGGCTGATGGAGGAGGGCCTGGACCCGCGCACCGCGGCCAGGCGGGCGATGGAACAGATCACCGGTCCCATTATCGCTATTACCCTGGTGCTGCTGGCGGTCTTTGTGCCCGTGGCCTTTGTTCCGGGCATCACCGGCCAGCTGTTCCAGCAATTCGCCGCGGTCTTGAGCTTCTCGATGCTGATCTCGGCGATCAATGCCTTGACCCTCTCGCCTGCCCTGTGCGCCCTTTTGCTCAAACCCGCGCACGGGCGCAAGGGTCTCATAAGCTCTATCTTGGATGCGATCGACTGGGTGTGCGCTGGATACGCGGGCATCGTGCGCCGGCTGGTACGGGTCTCGATCCTAGGGTTCGTCTTGATCCTGGGTGTAGGAGCTGCATCCGGCTGGCTGTTTCGGATCACCCCGGCCGGCTTTCTACCCTTGGAGGATCAGGGTGCGTTCATGGCCCATGTTCAGTTACCAGAGGGCGCCTCGCTCAACCGGACGCTCAAGGTGGTCGAGGGGCTGGAACAGAGGGTCCTCGCCGACCCCGCGGTGGCCCATGCGATCGCCATCCCCGGCTTTAATCTGCTGGATGGCGGTGTCCAATCCAATGCTGCGGCCTTGATCGTGCGCCTTAAGCCATTTGCCGAGCGCACTGCACCTGAACTCAGCGTCCAGGCTGCGATCCGCCGCCTAGCTGGCGCGACCCTGGGTCTGCCGGCGGCGCGGGTGATGCCCTTCAGCCCGCCGCCCATTGTTGGTCTGGGTACCGGCAGCGGCTTTGAATATCAGCTCCTCGACCTCCAGGGGCGAGACCCGGATAGCCTGGCCGCGATCATGCGCGCCCTGGTGCTGGAGGCCAACCAAGACCCCGCACTCAGCCGTGTCTATTCAACCTGGACCACTGCAACCCCCCAGCTTGCCCTCCAGGTGGACCGTGAGAAGGCCCAGACCCTGGGGGTGCCGATTGCCGATATCTTCAATACCCTCCAGGCGATGCTCGGCGGCTATATGGTCAATGACTTCAATCGTTTCGGGCGGGTCTGGCAGGTCAAGGTTCAGGGCGAGGAGTCCGATCGTGCTACCCTGGAGGCGATTGACCGGCTCCATGTCCGCGCCGCCTCCGGCAAGATGATACCACTGCGCGCCCTGGTGAGTGCCGAGCTCACCCTGGGCACCCAGCGAATCCAGCGTTATAACAACTATCGCAGTGTGACCCTCCAGGGCGAACCCGCGCCTGGTCACAGCTCGGGCGCGGCATTGGCGGCGATGGAGCGGGTCTCAGCCAAGACTCTGCCCGCCGGTTATGGATTTGAATGGACAGGGACCGCACTCCAGGAGCTCGAGGCAAGCGGTCAGACCGCGATCGTCTTGGGGCTTGCGGTACTCTTTAGCTATCTCTTCCTGGTCGGGCTCTATGAGAGCTGGTCGCTACCGGTAGCGGTGCTGCTCTCGGTCGCGATCGGGTTGGCTGGGGCCATGGCCGCCTTGCTGATTGCCCATCTGCCAAATGATCTCTATGCCCAGGTCGGTATCCTGGTCCTAATCGGTCTGGCGAGCAAAAATGCCATCCTGATCATCGAATTCGCTATGGCTGAGCGGGCTGCGGGCCGCCCGATCCTGGAGGCGGCGATCAATGGTGCCAGGCTACGCATCCGCGCCGTGCTCATGACCAGCTTCGCCTTCATCCTGGGATTGATCCCCTTGTTGCTGGCCAGTGGCCCCGGCGAGGCCAGCCAGCGGGCGGTGGGGACCGCTGTCTTTGGTGGTATGCTAGCTGCCGCCCTCCTCGGCGTCTTCGTGATCCCGATGCTCTATGTGGTCTTCCAACGCCTGCGCGAGTGGGTGCGTGGACTAGGCGCCAATGCCGAGGCTCCCCGAGCAGCTCCTTAGCGTTTGCGGCAGTCATGGTGCTACCTGATATCGGTCGGCGTCATCGGTTTGATCCTGTTTCCTGCAAGGACTCAGGAAGGCGCGCGGTGCCGCACTGTATCAGGCGAGCTGACAGACCTCGGTGCCTGTCCAGGGTTAGGGCGTATCCGACCCGCTGAGATATTGTGAGTTGTTGATCATGAGGCATCTTTGACCAACCGCCTACTGATGGTGATGAAAGGCAAGAGATTCAATCAACCGATGCTGGACCGACGCTATCTGCGACTGATTGCCCTCGTCGCTGGCCTGATGGGTCTAGCACTTATCCAGGCCGATGAGCCAAACCTGAGTGCCGCCCAGGCAAACGCCTTGTCCCGCGCGGGCGAGATTATCCTGATCGACATCCGCACGCCGTCCGAGTGGCGCGAGACCGGCGTCCCGGAAGGCGCCAAGCGGCTCGATATGACCGACCCCAGGTTCCTGGACCGTCTGCTCGAATTGGTGAAGGGGGATAGGTCGGCGCCCATTGCCCTGATCTGTCGCACTGGCAACCGGAGCGGTTATTTGACCAAACAACTCAGGGCATTGGGATTCACCCAGGTCTATGACATCCCTGAGGGGATAGCCGGAGGCCGCGCCGGTCCCGGCTGGTTGCGGCAGGGGTTACCGGTCGAGAAATGACCAGCCCTGGGATGGCAGTCCCAAAGACAGGGTGGATCACCCCGGCGCGGTGACTGAATGGATATCCTAGAGCTTGGACACGGGCGGGGATGCGGGGCAAGGCCGACCGGATTCCTCCAGCGGAAGACCAAAACCTTAAACCTTAAAAACTAACCAAAATGCATAAGATGATGGACAAGACCCTTGGATTGTTTGGCACATGCTTACTGACTGCTGCTGCGATCCCGGCTCAGGCCGCCAATCCCCAGGTTGCACTTGAGGTCAGTATCGGTGGTCGGCCTGCGGGGAGGGTGGTCCTGGAGCTCTTTGCCGACCGCGTCCCCAAGACTGCCGAGAACTTTCGCGCCATTTGTTCAGGCGACAACCCCGCGGGTTTGACCTATGCCGGTAGTCCCTTTCATCGCATCATCCCGGGCTTCATGATCCAGGGCGGCGACATCACCCGCGGCGATGGCACGGGCGGTAGGTCGATCTATGGCGAGACCTTCCCCGATGAAAACCTTGAGTTGAAATTCGATGCCCCCGGTCTCTTGGCGATGGCCAATGCTGGGCCCAATACCAATGGCTCCCAGTTTTTTATCACGGTTGCCCCTACCCCCTGGCTCGATGGTCGGCATGTGGTCTTCGGTCGGGTCGTCTCGGGGATGGAGGTGGTACAGGCGATGGAGCGGCAGGGCAGCCGCTCAGGCCGAACCCAGGTACCCGTCCGGCTCGAGCGCTGCACTCAGCTTTAGATCATCACCCCAGGCGCTGGGCTATAGCTGTCGAGCACCCGGATATAGTTGGTGCGTTCAAATTCCGCGGGATTGGGGATGCTCAGCGCACTTACCCGCCCGCGGAAATCATCGATCGACTCAAATCCTTGCTCCTCCATCCAGTCTTTGATCCCGCGCAGGATCAGGCTCAGATACGCCGGACCCCTTTGGAGTAAAACACTGCAGAGATGCACCACATCGGCTCCCGCCAGCAAGAGTTTGATCGCATCCTCTGCGGTATGGATGCCGCCGGTTGCGCCCAATGAGAGATTGGGGATGCGCCCATAGAGGAGGGCGATCCAGCGCATGCGCAAGAGCGCATCGGCTGAGGTCGAGGGCTGAAGACGGGCGTGCAATCTCAGGCTATCGATCTGGATATCCGGCTGATAAAAACGGTTGAACAGCGACACCCCATCCGCCCCTGCCTCGGCGAGGCGTTTAATAAAATGGCCCAGCGAGCTGAAGCTGGACGAAAGCTTCATATTGATCGGAATCTGAATCTGACTGCGCAATGCCTTCAAGAGATCCAGATAGCGCTGTTCGACCTCTGGGCCGCTTTGGTTAAGATCAGCAGCAATGTAATAGACATTGAGCTCGATGGCATCGGCACCCGCCTGTTCGAGCTCGCGCGCATGCTTAATCCAGCCGCTCACACTCACCCCATTGAGGCTGGCGATCACTGGGATATCCAGGCTCTCTTTGAGGCGCCTTAATTGTTCAAGATAACGCTCGAGCCCATTCTCGAAATCATGATGATCGGGCAAAAAACCCTCGGCCGATTCGGCGAAGCCGGTTTCTTGATGATGTAAAAAGCGGGCCAGGCTCTCGGTCTCGGCGTTGATCGCCTCCTCAAACAGCGAATACATGATGATGGCCGCTGCCCCATTGTCTTCGAGTTCGCGGGCAGTACTCAGGCTTCGCGCGAGCGGTGAGGCCGAGGGGACCAGGGGATTTTTGAGCTTCAGCCCGAGATAGCTTGTCTTTAGGTTCATGGCGAAACCCCTTGATTGACCTTAAACGACATACCGACCTCAGCCCTCATCGACCAGGTACGGCGCCCTTTTGCACCGCGAGATGGGCAAGCTGTTCATAGAGGCCGAACCTCGTTTCGACATGTTTTTGGGCAAGCTTTAAGAAACGCTCGGCCGCATCCGGATGGGTCTGGGCGAGCATGCTGAATCTGGTCTCGGTGTTGGCGAAATCCCGATAAGGGATGCTCGGCGCCTTGCTGTCGATCAGCAGGGGATTCTCACCGCTGGTGATCCGCCTGGGGTCATAACGCAAGAGCGGCCAGTGACCCGAATTGACCGCCAGGTCCTGCTGGCGCAGGTTGTTGGCTAGGTCCACCCCATGGGCGATACAGGGCGCATAGGCGATGATGAGCGAGGGTCCTGCATAGGATTCGGCCTCCAAAAAGGCGCGAACGGTCTGGATATCCTTGGCTCCAAAGGCGACCTGGGCGACATAGACGTTCTCATAGGCCATGGCCATCATGGCCAGATCCTTTTTGAAGGTGGGTTTGCCGCCGGCAGCGAACTTGGCCACGGCCCCTAGGGGCGTGGCCTTGGAGCGCTGGCCGCCGGTATTGGAATAGACCTCAGTATCCAAAACCAATAGATTCACATCGCGCCCACTTGCCAGGACATGATCCAGGCCGCCATAGCCGATGTCATAGGCCCAGCCATCGCCGCCGATAATCCAGACGCTGCGCCGCACAAGCGACTCGGCGAGTTCTGTAAGTGCCCGGGCCTCTTTTGAATCGAGCGAGCGCAGCCGCTCCTTCAACGCCGTCACCCGCTCGCGTTGCTCATAGATCCCCGCCTCGGTGCCTTGGTCGGCATTTAATAGGGCCTCGGCCAAGTCCTCACCGATCTGGGCGGCAAGGCGGCGGACGAGTTCGCACGCCTGAGCGTGCTGTTGGTCAAGCGCCAACCGGATGCCGAGGCCAAACTCGGCATTATCCTCGAAAAGCGAGTTGTTCCAGCTCGGACCCCGCCCCTCGGCGTTGAAGGTATAAGGGGTGGTGGGGAGGTTGCCGCCATAGATCGATGAACAACCCGTCGCATTGGCGATGATCATGCGATCGCCAAACAGCTGGGTTGCCAGCCGGATATAAGGCGTCTCGCCGCACCCGACACAGGCGCCCGAAAACTCAAAGAGCGGCTGCATCAGCATGGCATGTTTGATCTTGGTCGGATCAAGTTGGCGGCGGTCATAGTCGGGTAGCCGCAGGAAAAACTCCCAGCAGGGGCGTTCGGCCGTTTGCAGCCCAGCCGCAGGCACCATGTCGAGTGCCTTATGCGCTGGATTGGTCCGATCGCGGATCGGACAGACCTCGGCGCACAGCCCGCAGCCGGTACAATCATCCGGCGCCACCTGATAGCTGATGTGATAGCCAACAGGAAAATCCTTGCCCTTGATTGGCGTATGTTTGAATCCAGGGGGGGCGTCGGCGAGTAGCCCCGCCGGGTAGATCTTAGAGCGGATTGCCGCATGCGGGCAGACCAGGGGACACTTGCCGCATTGCGAGCAAAGCTCTGGATCCCACAGCGGCAATTGCAGAGCGAGCTGGCGTTTTTCAAAACGCGCCGTTCCGGTCGGCCAGGTGCCATCCTTAGGCATCAGGCTCACCGGCAGCCGATCTCCTTGCCCGGCCAGAAGCACGGCCGTGACCTGTTTGACAAACTCGGGGGCATCCTCAGGGACCACCGGCGGGCGATCGAAGGTACTGGTGACCTGGTCGGGTACCCTGACCTCGTGCAAGCCGGCGAGCGCTGCGTCGATCGCCCGGAAGTTGCGCTCGACCAGGGCCCGCCCCTTTTTGCCATAGGTCTTCTCCACCGCCTGTTTGATCCGGGCGATTGCCTCATCGCGCGGCAGAACGCCAGAGATGGCAAAAAAACAGGTCTGCATGATGGTATTGATCCGCCGGCCCATGCCGGCTGCCGCCGCGATCCCATAGGCATCGATCACATAAAAACGCAATCCCTTGTCGATGAGGATGCGCTGCATCCGCGCCGGCAGGTCATCCCAGACCCGATCGTGCGGGGTCGGCGAGTTTAGGAGAAACACCCCGCCTGGCTTGGCCTTGTCCAGCATGTCATAGCGCTTGACAAAGACCGGCTGATGGCAGGCGACAAAATCGGCCTCATGATCCCCGATGAGATAGGTGCTTCGAATCGGCTTGGAGCCAAAGCGCAGATGGCTGACCGTGATGGCACCGGCCTTTTTCGAGTCATACTCGAAATAGCCTTGACCATAACTCCCTGTCTCCTCCGCGATGATCTTGATCGAGTTTTTATTCGCCGAAACCGTGCCATCCGAGCCTAGGCCATAGAAGACACAGGCAGTCACATCCTTAAGCGCATCGACCTTGAAATCTGGGTCCCAGGCCAGGCTGGTATGCATGACATCGTCGATGATTCCAACCGTTAAGGGATGCTTGGGCTGAGGCTGTTTGAGTTCGTCAAACACCGCCTTGACCATGGCAGGGGTGAACTCCTTAGAGCCTAGGCCATAGCGCCCACCGCTGATGCGCGGCAGTTGGGCGATTTGGCCATCGGAGAAGGCGCGCGCCAGGGCAGTGGTGACGTCTTTATAAAGCGGCTCGCCGTCTGAGCCAGGTTCCTTGGTGCGATCGAGTACCGCGATGCGGCTTGCCGTCCTTGGCAGGGCAGCGATGAGGGCGGAAGGGGCAAAAGGTCTAAATAACCTGACCTTAATCAGACCCACCTTTTCGCCGCGGGCATTGAGATGCTCGACTGTCTCCTCGGCCGCGCCTGTCCCTGAGCCCATCAAAACGATCACCCGCTCGGCATCTGGGGCGCCAACATAGTCAAACAGGCGATAGCGGCGCCCGGTCAGCTCCCCAAACCGATCCATGAGCGACTGAACGATCGCAGGGGCAGCGGCATAATAGGGATTGACCGTCTCGCGACCCTGGAAATAGACATCCGGGTTTTGGGCCGTCCCCCGCAGTTTGGGGCGGTCCGGGCTGAGCGCGCGGGCCCGATGTTCGTGGATCCGTTCCTCATTGATCAGGGCGCGGATGATCTCCTCGGAGACGCGCTCGATCGTATTGACCTCATGCGAGGTGCGAAAGCCGTCGAAAAAGTGGAGAAAGGGCACGCGGCTTTCGAGGGTGGCAGCCTGGGCGATCAGGGCAAAATCCATCACCTCTTGTACTGAACCGCTGCACAGCATCGCAAAGCCAGTGGATCGGCAGGCCATGACATCCGAATGATCCCCAAAGATCGATAGTGCCTGAGCTGCAAGCGAGCGCGCCGAGACATGAAAGACCGTCGAGGTCAGTTCGCCCGCGATCTTATACATATTGGGGATCATCAGGAGCAGACCCTGGGAGGCAGTGAAGGTGGTCGCCAAGGAGCCCCCTTGCAAGGCACCATGGATGGCGCCTGCTGCCCCGCCCTCGCTTTGCATCTCGATGACCTCGGGGACTGTCCCCCACAGGTTTGGGATCCCCAGCGAGGCCCATTCATCGGCCCATTCGCCCATGGGGGAGGAGGGCGTGATGGGATAGATGGCAATCACCTCATTAGTAAGATAGGCCACATGGGCGGCTGCCTCGTTGCCGTCAAGGGTGACTCGGTTGTGCTGCGACATCGGACTGTCCATCGGCTAGTGAAACAGGAATGGTCGAGTTGCAGTCTGAGCTGCGCCTAAAGGCAAACTATAGACCGAAACCCCCCTGGGTTGGTGACAGTTCTGAAATCGGCCAAATCGCCTTGTTGAGCGAACGGGCCGATAGGCAACCCAGAAATCAGGGGATTGCCTTGCGTACCCTAGGCTTTGAGGCCCTGGGCCAGAGATCATGAAAAGACCAGTGACCAAAACCCGGGGATTGCGTCTGCGCCCGATGACCGAGGCGGACCTAGCCTCTGTGCTCGCCGTTGAACAGGCGGCCTATGCCTTTCCCTGGAGCCGCCAGATCTTTACCGATTGTCTCGAGGCCGGCTATAGCTGTTGGGTCGGGGAGCTGGCGGCTACCAATCCAGGGGCCTTGCCTGGATCTGGATGCGGGCTGGATCCTTCAGGAATGCCGGATTCGGGTCTGACCCTGCCTGAGGCGCGCGTTTCCAGTCTGGTGACCCATGGGGTCATGGGCATGGGGGTCGATGAGTGTCAGATCTTTAATCTCTGTGTCCATCCCCAGTGGCAAGGGCAGGGGATCGGCCGGGCGATGTTGCGCCATCTCCTGCAAATCGCCCGTCGGCGCGGGGCCAAGACCGCATTCCTCGAGGTGCGGGTCTCAAATGCGCGGGCGCTCGCGTTATATCGCTCGGAGGGATTTTGCGAGGTGGGTCTGCGGCGCGGCTATTATCCAGCGTCCGGGGGGCGCGAGGATGCCTGGGTGATGGCGCTTGAGCTCATGCAGCCCGCCACCCCCTCGCCCCCTTTCCCCTAGGGAAAGGGACCTAACCACCCAGACCACGCAAAGGCACTATTCCCAATGTCTTTAGCACCAGCACAAATCGGGATCCTGAAAGAAGACAAGCAGCTGGGCCCCGCTGCCTGGCGGTTTGCCCTGCCCAGGCAGATTCGCCGGGGTGGAGAATGTTTCGATCCCTTTCTATGCCTGACTGGGGAAAGGTTTGCTTTGGCTTCAGCGCCAACCGGGTTGTGGGGCGTTAAGTTGAGGCGCGTGCTCTGTCGTCATTCCGGCGCAAGCCGGAATCTAGTCTATCACCCCCTATAGGCCAAACTCCCTGGACCCTGGCCTTCGCTGGGATGACGCATTAGGGTCCATGCTGGGCACCGACTCGATCCAGCTGGACACCCCGACAAAACAGGTGCAGCGTGCCGTGTTCATCCCAAGATAAGGCCTGCGCTTGAGGTTGTGGGTTATTGACTCACTCTAAACCCTTAGCCTCGAGCAGGGTTTTAAGGCAATCCTCGTAGAACTGAATCCGATCGAGGATGTCTTGGAGGCGCTGCTCGGCCTCGCGCCGCTCGTCTGACCTGGCGGTCAGGCGCCGCTCTAGACCGGCTAAGGCATTTTGCAGTTTCAGAATCTGCTCGGACTCGGAACGTTCGGCCTTGTCGATGTTTTTAAGCTCGCGCTCTAGATCACGTCCCCCCTCTGAACTGGCGGCCAGCTGCGACCATAGCCGCCGTCGGCCTTGCGTCTCAGGCTCTATCCGGCGAGTCTGCTCAATCAGGCTGGCCTTAAGCTCAGCGCTGCGCTGTCTCAAGTCGGCCAATTCGACCTCTGAAACCGCAAGGCTGGCGCGCACCGCCC
The DNA here is from genome assembly GCA_937923175.1 of uncultured Chromatiaceae bacterium. Lineage (GTDB taxonomy): Bacteria > Pseudomonadota > Gammaproteobacteria > Chromatiales > Chromatiaceae > Thermochromatium. The sequence goes on from CALALB010000034.1 coordinate 21,719, forward strand.
TGATCTCGTCCTCAAGCTTGCGCTCGGCCTCACGCAGGGCCTGACACTCAGCGCGCTGTTTGGCCTCGAGGGCGCGCAGGCGACTGAGCTCCCCGCGCGCCGCCTCGATCCTGATCTTACGCTCCTCCCGCCGTTGCTGTTGTTTGAGGGCGAAGAGCCTGCGCTCATGGTCCAGGCGCTCGCCAAGCTCGGCCTGCTTGAGTTCAGACTCGACGTTGGCATAGGTCTTCAGAAGCTCCTGTTCGCGCAGACGCAGCTCGGCCATGGCCCGCTCATGCTCCTGTTCGAGCCGCTCGCGTTCCAGACGCAATTGTTCCTCCTCGTGTAACCGGCGCAGGTTCCAGTCCTGACGGGCCTTCTGAAGCTCGATGGCCAGTTGCACCCGCCGCTGATCCTTCAGCGTCCGGGTCTCGATCGCAAGCTGGGCCTGGAGGGCCTCGGTGCGCAGCCTCAGCTCGCGTTCCAAGGCAGCCAGCTCGCAGCGGCGCCGCTTACGGGCATGGGCAAATTCATCGTCGAGATTGGCGCGTCTTAAGGCGATCCGATCGCGTTCGAGCTCGCGTTCGGCGAGATAACGCAACAGGGGCTCGCGCACCTCGATGATCGCTTGGCGTTCGGTAAAAAAGGCCGCCGGATCCCGTTCATAGGCGAGCCACAGGCGGGCAAACTCGACCGGATTGAGCCTCTGTCCAGGGTTTGCTGGGGGGGCAAAGCCCGGGATATCATCCAACCCCCCCTCCAGATATTTGCGATATTGCAGCTGGAGGGTCTCGCTGAAATAGGCGCGTACCGAGGGCGGTTCAAAAAGCTTGAGGGCGATCAGGGAGAGAAATAACACCCCAAGCAGCGCCTGCGAAAAGCCCTCGACCGTTTCGAAATGTGGAACCCCCTGTTCATCTGGACTATTTTGGATCGCCTGCAGGATCTTGGAGCGCGCAGCAAAGGTGAGACGGGGCGGGTTGGGCGGGGGCTGTTGGGCCCTAACCGCATCGGCGATTGCGCTGACCCGTTGCTCATATTCCTCGGTGAGGCGCTGGAGACGCTCGCCCTGTTCGGCCAAGCGTTGTTCCCACTCATGGATGCGTCGGTCGATCTCGGCGACTCGCCCATCCCGCTCGGCCTGTTTGGCATTGAGCTGCGCGGCGATCAGGGCAGCATTGGCCTCCCATTTGCGCGCCTCGGGTCCCCGGCCTGAGGGTCGGCCATGGCGTCCCAGGATCTCATCGCCAACCTTTTCTTGGGCGGCCGCAAGATCGCGCCGTAAGACCTCAATCTCAGGGGCATATTCGGACTCAATAGCCGCGCGACGCGCCCGTTCAGCGGTCAGCCCCTCGGTCAGTTGCTCGATTTCGCGCCTGATCGGCTCAATCCGCGCCCGATAACTGGCATCGAGCTGGGCAGTGCGCGCCGCGATCTGGGCCTTAAGCTGTCCCTCGCGCTCGGCATAATAGCGTTCGACCTGCTGTTGGTGATAAACCTCGATGTCATCGGCGCGGATCAGCTTGCCGAGAAAGGGGGCAGTGACATAGAGCGAGAGGCCCACGATCGCCAGGCGCGCGACAAACCCCAGTAGCCAACGTACGAGGGCCCCTAGCCCTTGGTTTACCCCGGGGTTCCAGCGGCGCGATCGTACCAATGGACGTTCGGACATCACCAGCGAGGCATCGATGACCCAGATGACTGAAAAGATCACCGCAAACAGTAGGGTACCGATGAATGGCTTCAGCCAGGTGCTCTCCTGGGGGACCAGGGTCGAACCGACCAGGCCCCAGACTAGACCCTCGACGGTTGCCATCAATAGGATGATCGCCCAGGCAAAGGCCAACCACACCCGCACCGCAGGGGTCAGCATGCTGTCTCCATAGGGCTGTAGGCGCAATTGATCCCAGAGGCGCGGTTTGGGGGCTTGACTGCCTACCCCCTGGTCTAGGGTCATGGTGCGATGCTCTTTTGTCGGTCTTGGGGGCTCGTTGGCGGATCAGTGGATTAGGCTAGAGAGGTTCCAGACTACCCGTAGTTTAACTGGACTTGCCGCCATCCCTGCATTTGGCGCTCGGCAGCGGCTTTTGTTTCAATAAGGAACCTTGCAGGACACCCATTCTATCATTCCGCTGCGAGTCGGCCTGGCAGTTCCGGTGCATCCGGAATCCAGCGTTGGCCGGTATGATGTGAAATCATCGATCAGGGCTTACATCCTTGGTTTGATTCAACCTAACCCGATAAGGCCTTTACCCCCTATGGATCGTCTGACCCTCAGCGCCATCATTGCCTCGGCCGCCTTTTTGGTCTTTTTGATCGTCACCCTGAGTTGGCATAACGATGAGCTGCGTCCCCGTATCTGGCGGCTCAATGAGATCCTCGAACAGGACCCGATCCTTGCCGACTATCCCTATCGCTTTCGCGCCCTCGTCTTTCTCAACGGCGCTGTGACCCTGAGCAGCCCCCATGCCTTAGAACGTCCCTTGCGCCCATTCCTGGATCGCCTCGATCCATCCCTGGTCGGCAAGCCGGACGATGCCCCGGAGGTCCAGGCAGCCGAGCAGCATTTTCGCGCGGTCGAGGCCCATGCGGTCGAATTGATGATGAATGAGGCGGATGTCCAGACGGTCAACTGGGCGCTTGATCGCGCCTGGTATCACCGCAATGGGCTCGATCTGCCACCAACCCCGCCCTCAAGCCCTGTCGTTCGTTGAGATGGTATCTTTATATGTTCTGCTTGGGCTTGGGGGATTAGTCATCCTGACCTTGGGGTTCGAGCTGGTGCATGCCCTGGGCTGGCGCAGAGGCGAGATCCATATCTTTGACCCAAACTGGCTGAGACCCTCCGAGCGCGCCCTGCTCGCCCTGTTGGAGCATCTCCTAGGCCCAGATTATCGGGTCCTGGTTAGGGTTCGGGCGAGCGAGGTGTTGAGTCCTGTGCCCGGCTTAAGCCGGGGCAAACGGGCGCGTGCGCTGGCGCAGTTGGAACGCCAGCGTTTCGATTATCTGATCTGTGAGCACGATACCCTGGCGGTGCGCGCCGCCATCCAGCTCGTCCGACCGCCGCGTTGGCGCAGGCGTCTGCCGCCGGATGATTTGGAGCGCCTGTGCAACCGGCTTGGATTGCCGCTGCTACGTCTCATCGAGCGCCCGCATTATGAATTGATCGAGCTCGCCGCCGAGCTTGGGCGAGTGCTTCCGAAAGACCGCCCTATGCAGCTGAGCCTGGTAGGGCGCCTCAGGGATCAGGACGATCGAGCCCCGGATCGCGATGAGCTGGCAGCGCTTGCGGCCCTAGCCAGAGCCATCGAGGAGCAGCGCGCCCCAGATCCTGGATAGGGTTGAGAGGCGAATCCAGCCAGCGGGACCGCCGAGCGACCTGCCCAGATCCCGGATCGGATTGCGATCGCAGCACAGTCTAACGCAAATTGCCTTGTCGGCGATTCGGCAGCAAGGCTGGATTGCGGCATGGATCGTGCCGGCACTCAGCTAGGGTGCGCAAGGCGCACCCCCTCTGCTGGTCTTGGCATGTTTTGGAGACAGCGCTAAAACCCGTCTCCCGAGGCCTACCGGTGTCCAGAGGGGGTCGATTGCCGGGGATTCCAGTTTGCGCCGCAAGGGCGTATGGGAGCAGGCACGATGCGGCCAGGCATCACCCAATGCGCTGGCCCGCAATAGGCAGTTCAACGCCAGCGAATACCGCGAGCCCCAGTGGCTCGACGAGCACGGTCAGCCGTGGTCGCGTGGCATCCATCGGGACGCGTAGGCTCAGCCCTTCTTGCCTCTGGCAAGTGCCTCAGAGGTTTTGGGCGAAGATCACGGCAAACCTGCGCATCCGCCGCAGTTTAAGAAAAGGATCAATCTCAAACGGCTGGCGACCTTGACGGCCCGACCCGGGCAAGTTCGGCCGGCAATGGCAGCACTGGGGCAGGGAGGGTCTTGATCGCAGCCGGGAAAGTGACGCCTGGCAGAGACTCATGTGGGAAGCCAATCCCGGCGGGGCAGGAGGGAAACCCTGCGCACAATAGCGCAGGTTCTTGATAGCGGGTTTTTGCAAGGTACCCATTTAGATCCCGGGGGCAACCCAGATCCTGTCATCCTTGATCTGGACGGGAAAGACCCGGATGGGTTGCTCGGCAGGTGGATCCAGGGGTCGTCCAGTGGCAAGATCAAATGAACTCCCATGCAGCGAGCATTTGATGCTTGCCCCGTGCAAACAGCCGAATGAGAGCGGATAGTCCTCATGGCTGCATAGATCCTCGATGGCATAATAGCGGCCGCCGGCATGGGCAATGAGCAGGTCCACTCCAGCTGCCTTGACCTTGATGAATCCCCCCTCGGGGATGGCGGCGCATTCAGCCACGGCGATGTAAGGGTCGCTCATCAGCAGATCCTCCGCGCGGCGCGCCCCGAATCGAGCACATCGCGAATCCGGTCGGCGGCAAGCTCAAGGGTGCGTTCGCGCCCCAAATGCCAAAGGATCAAGGCCCCGCCGCAGACCAGGCTGTCATAGGTCGGGCCCTTTTTGCCTGAAAGCGCCTCGATGCCTGCGGCGGCTGCGGCTTGGGCGGTGGCCTCGACATCGACAGCGATCGCGATCTCATCGCCCGGTCGGCTGGTCTGGGGCAGATCCTCGGGCAGGGGCACAGCTCGTACTGTCTGTTCGATCGCGAGTAGCGTGGGATCAATCTCGAAGGCCTGTTCCTCGCCCTGATGTTGATAGCTATAGCACAGGCTCTTTTGGCGCAGCGAGGGGATGACCCCGCCCTCCACCCCGCGGATGATTAGGGCCGATTCGAACCCCGCATGCCGCGCCAACATCGCATAGATGCGGGGATAAGGCGGATGGACATAGCCGGTGATGAGATGGGTATGGCGGCGCCCATGGATCGGCCGGGCCAGGACCTCGGTGGTGGTGATCGCCTGGCGCTTGACGATGGTCGCGCGCAGTTCGGCCAGGTTATGCAGCGAGGCGCAGAAGGCGCGCTGATCGAGATAACTCCAGCCGATCTCGGGATCGGCAAGCCGCTCGGCGGCCTCGACGGGGCTGAGATCGACCGGGACGCCGGCCGCCTCCAGGACATGGCGATGGGTGACGCCAAACTTGGGGCCGATATTATGGGCGCCCTGGCTGAGCGCAGCGACCCCGCATTCGGCGAGCACCGCGGGTAAAAAGGGAGAGGCCGGCAGACAGCGGTTATAGCCGTCATAGGGATCGGCGATATCGATCACCTCATCGACCTCGGCCACGACATGGCCGGTGGCCTCGCGGATGGCATCGAGGATCCCCTTGAGCTCTTCATCGGTCTCGCGCTTCATCCGCAGCGCGATCAGAAAGATCCCCGCCTGAACCGGATCGATGGCATTGTCGAGGATAGCGCGCATACCGGCGCACGCCTCTTCACGGGTGATATCCTTGGACAGCTCGGGGCCAGTGGCGATGCGCTGGATGATCGAGCGCATCAGGGACTTGGGATCAACGGCCTGGGTCATGGGTTGTCCTCGTACTTGGTTGAAAGGGTTGGGGTGTATGAGGGCAGGACCTGGTTTCTTTCAGTTGCGAAACCGGCGCGCCAGGTCACTGTATGACTCAATGCGCCGGTCGCGCAACAAGGGCCAGCGCCGGCGGATCAGCTCGGTGCGCGCGAGATCGATCTCGGCGACGAGCAATTTTGGGGTCTGATCGTCGGCTTGGGCAATGAGCTCCCCTTGCGGCCCGCAGACGAATGAATGGCCCCAGAAACGCAGACCGGCGCCGACGCCGCTCGGATGAGGCTCATAGCCAACCCGGTTGCAGGCAGCGACATAGAGCGCATTGGCGATGGCATGGCCGCGTTGGATCGTGATCCAGGCATCGACCTGGCGTTGCAATTCGTCCTCGTCCTCATTCGGATCGGCGCCCATGGCGCTCGGATAGAGCAGGATCTCGGCGCCAGCCAGGGCCATCGCCCGTGCCGCCTCGGGAAACCACTGATCCCAGCCGATCAACACCCCCAGGCGCCCGACTGCGGTATCGATCGGGTTAAAGCCCAGATCCCCGGGCGTGAAATAGAATGACTCAGCCCGATTCGGAAGGCATGGGATATGCGTCTTGCGATAGATCCCGGCCAGGCTGCCATCGGCATCCAGGACCATAGCCGTGCTGTGATAGATCCCCGGGGCGCGCTGTTCGAATAAACAGCCAACGATCACCAGGTTGAGCTCACGGGCAAGGGCGCTAAAGCGCTCGCTGGTCGGCCCAGGGATGGGCTCAGCCAGGTCGAATAGATTGGGGTCCTCGATTTGGCAGAAATAGGGCCCGTTGTGGAGCTCTTGGAGCACCACCAGATCGCAGCCGCGGATCGAGGCCGCGCGGATCGCCGCCTCGCAGTCCTCAAGGTTGGCGGCAATGCTTCCCTGGTCAGACTGCTGGACAAGGGCGATGGTCAAAGACGGGCGAGGCATGCGGTACACTCCGGTTGATAAGATCAATCCGCTGGATTATCCGTCGAAATGGCTGGCTTGAAACCCTGATGGCCAATTTTCAGACCCACCTCAATCTCGGAATCCTGGTCAGCGCTAGCGCTGTGCTGGCCTTGCATCTCGGCGGGCTGGCAGGCGCAAACCAGGTTGCGGTCTTGTTTGCCCTCGGCGTGACCGGCAGCCTGTTGCCGGACATCGACAGCGAGCACTCGACCCCCAGTCACGCCCTGTTCAATGTCTTGGGGGCGGTTGTGGCCTTTGCAGCCACCTTACCCTTAGGCGGGCGTTTTGCGCCCTGGATCATGCTTGGACTTTGGGCGCTCGTCTTTATCAGCGTGCGCTATGGGATGCTTCGGCTCTTTGGGCGGCTGACCGTGCATCGCGGGACCTGGCACTCCTGGCTGGCTGCCGCTGCCGCCGCAACTGCAACCGCTGATCTGGCCTATTGGCTCGGAGGACAAGGGCCTGAGGCGGCATGGCTGGCGGGGCTGATGGTCGGGCTCGGTTATCTTACCCATCTGCTGCTCGATGAGCTGTATAGCGTCAATCTATTCAATGCCCGGATCAAGCGCTCCTTTGGCAGCGCCCTGAAGCCCTGCAGCCTGAAATATCCATTCGGTACCTTCTTGATGTCTCTGGGGCTGGCCGGTTTGATCCTGATTGCCCCGCCGATCGGTGGCCTGATCGAGCGGTTTGGTCTCGACCCGCAGTCAAGCGGGTCTGGGTTGAGGAGCTGGTTAGAGACCGGGACGCAGTGGACCCTCAGCACCCTTGCCGATGGCTGGGCCCGCCTGGGCCCTTGGCTCAATGCCCTGGTGAGCGACTGAGTCCATCCCTGTCTTGCGGCCCAAGCGCCTGCCTCTGGTATCCTATGGGGTCCACAACAATCGTGCTGGGCGATCGGCACCCAAGATCAGGCCAAATGGATCTCAATTTTCTCGATTTCGAACAACCCATCGCCGAGCTTGAGGCCAAGATCGAGGAACTCAAACGGGTCGGTTTTGACAATGCGCTCAATCTCCAGGAGGAGATCGAGCATCTCCAGGCGAAGTGCCGCGCCCTCACTGAATCGATCTTTGCGTCTCTGAGTCCTTGGCAGATCTCACAGCTCGCCCGCCATCCGCAGCGGCCCTATCTACTCGATTACATCCGGCTAATCTTCGAGGAATTTTATGAGCTGCACGGCGATCGCACCTTTGCCGATGATCCGGCGATCGTCGGGGGCCTGGCTAGGCTAGAGGGTCGCCCCGTGATGGTCATCGGCCATCAAAAGGGTCGCGACACCAAGGAAAAGCTCTTTCGTAACTTTGGGATGCCCAGGCCAGAGGGCTATCGCAAGGCGCTGCGTCTCATGGAGCTTGCCGAGCGTTTCCGGTTGCCGATCCTGACCTTTATCGATACCCCAGGCGCCTATCCGGGCGTCGGCGCCGAGGAGCGCGGTCAGAGCGAGGCCATTGCGCGCAATCTGCGTGAGATGTCGCATCTGCGTACCCCCATCTTGTCCACTGTAATCGGCGAGGGCGGCTCAGGCGGCGCCTTGGCGATCGGGGTGTGCGATTGGCTGGGGATGTTGCAGTTCAGCACCTATTCGGTGATCTCGCCCGAGGGATGTGCCTCGATCCTCTGGAAGAGCGCCGACAAGGCCCAGCTTGCTGCCGAGGCCATGGCCATCACCTCTGACCGTCTGCGCGAGCACGGACTGATCGATGAGATCATTCCCGAACCCCTAGGCGGTGCCCATCGCGATCCCGAGGCCATGGCCTGCGCCCTCAAAGAGGTGCTCTTGGCGCGGCTTGACCAGTTCACCGCCCTGGACCCGGATACCCTGGTCGCCCAGCGTTATCAGCGCCTGCGGGGCTATGGGCGTTTCAAGGAGGGCTGAGCAGCTCGGGGAATATCTGCTCAACCAGCTCGAACGGCTGGGCGAGGTACGGCGGTATTGGGTTGCCTATAGCGGCGGGTTGGATTCGAGCGTCCTGCTCGATGCGCTGGCCGCATTGCGCCGGCAGGCTGTCACCCTGCCAGGCCTAGGCCAGCTTGCAGCCATCCATGTCGATCACGGTCTACACCCTGACTCGGCCGCCTGGGTTGAGCACTGTGCGGCCCGCTGTGCCGAGCTGGCCATCCCCTTGGTGATCGACTGGCCGGATAGCCGACCCCAGCCTGGCGAAGGCATCGAGTCCTGGGGACATCGGGTCCGGCGCGCGCTTTTTACGCGTCTGCTTGCACCTGGCGATATCCTGCTCCTCGCCCACCACCGCGATGATCAGGCCGAGACGGTTCTGTTGGCCTTGCTGCGCGGCAGCGGTCCGGATGGTCTGGCTGCCATGCCAGCCTCGATGCAGATCGGCGCCGGCTCCTTGTTTAGGCCATTCCTGGATCTTGAGCGGGCGGTTCTGGCCGACTATGCCCGCCACCGGGGAGTGCGCTGGATCCATGATCCAAGTAACGCCGAGCTCTGCTTCGACCGCAACTATTTGCGTCATCAGATCCTGCCCCTGATGCGCAGCCGCTGGCCGGCAATGGCCAAATGTCTCGCCCGGGTCGCGCGCCTGTGCGCCGAGTCGGCTGAACTCAGCGAAAGGTTCGCAGCTCAGATCCTGGAAAGGGTCCGCGGCAGTCTGCCGGGGACGCTCTCGATCGCCCATCTCAGCACCCTCGATCGCCCTTTAGCCAAGGCGGTGATCCGCCTCTGGATCCGCGAGCAAAGCCTTCAGCCCCTGGATTCCCATCGGCTTGAGCGTCTATGCGCTGAACTCATCCCCGCCCGGCCTGATGCCAATCCGCTGATCCAGTGGCCAGGGTGCGAGATTCGGCGCTACCGCGATTTGCTGCTGGCCGTGCCACCCTTGCCGCCTATACCCGACGGCAAAGCCCTGTGGTGGCTGCTCGGCGAGCGGCCAGGGTATCTGGATCTACCGACAGGTCTGGGACGCCTTTTATGGGAACCATTGCCCGAGGGGTGGCGCGGTGGGCCGATCACTGTCCAGATCCGCTTTGGCCAGCGGGGTTTAACCTGCCGTACCCGGGGCGGGGGGCCGCGGCGCAGTCTAAAAAAACTGTTCCAAGAGGCCGGCATCCCGGCCTGGTTACGCCCGCGCTGGCCCTTGATATTTCGGCAGGATCAGCTTGTAGCCATCCCCGGGCTGGGCGCCTGTCGGTCGGATCCGGCCGGCCCAGTTGCCGGCATGCTCCGCTGGACGGATTATCCTTGGCAGCACCTCTGGCCTGATTTGGCATGCCCCTTGGTTATGCCTGGATAAATCCAGCTGAGGACGGTGATCCTGAGCCGACCGGCCAGGGCCAGTGCGAGTCTGGCCCGAACATCGCCTTTATGCCATTGCTGGCACCCCTGGGATGCTTGGTCAAAGACCGGGTTCACCCGGTAGTCAGGTCCGACTTAGAACTCTTCCCATTCGTCTGGGTTGTTCGCTGCAGGACCCTGGCGTTTGGCGGTCGGCATTGGTTTGGTTGTCCTCATGGGGGTGGCGGCCTTAGAGAGTGCAGCCTGGGGGGAGCTGACTGGGATAGGTGCGGCACCCTTGCCTGAATCCTTGATCCGAAAGACCGACACCGCCTG
>CALALB010000035.1 GCA_937923175.1 uncultured Chromatiaceae bacterium
CAACTCCGTTCCTACGCTAACCTCATACCCAGCCATCGCTTCTTCTCCTTCGGTTATCGATCGTCTCGCAACGTCAATTTACCGAATCGAAGCGGTGGCTACCTACCCACCCGATTTACAGCAGTTTAGGGACTCAATCCCATCATCTCAATCCGGCCTGGTTTATTCCTGCAGTCGGTAATGTAATAGTGCCGATCGCTGGCGTGCCTCTGGGTTATACCGAGCTTTCCTGGTTCTTTTTCAGCGTCGGTATCCTGTTTTGGCTGATCCTATTGGTGATCGTTTTTAATCGGGTGTTTTTCCATCACCCTCTGGACGCCCATCTCATGCCGACGCTCTTTATCCTGATTGCACCGCCGGCGGTTGGGTTTATCTCGTATCTAAAATTGGTAGGCACGCTCGATAGCTTCGGACGGATACTCTATTTTGCGGGTCTGTTTCTGACGATCCTGCTTTTTACCCAGATCCGCCGCTTCCTGGGTCTCAAATTCTTTTTGTCCTGGTGGGCCTATTCATTCCCGCTGGCGGCGATCGGGATTGCAAGCCTAGTCATGTCTAGCGCGACTCAACAGTCTTTATATCTGCAGATCGGCAGCGGTCTGGTCCTGTTATTGAGCGGGGTGGTCTTCATCCTGCTGATTCAGACTGCCCGGGCCATTGGTCAGCAGGCAATCTGCGTCCCTGATCAGGGCCCAGCCACCCATGCCCAGCAATCCCAGTCTTCGAGCCGCCTCCTCCCTTGGCTGACCATAGCTGGCCTGGCCCTGCTGTTTGCGGCTGGGGTATGGCTGGCCATCCGTGTCGCACCCGCGACCATTCTCGCGGGGTGAGCGGATGCGATCCAGGCCGCTGGGAATTGCCGGATTGTTCTCTGGGTAGCCACTCAAGGCGGCGGATTCAGCGAGCGCAAGGCGGCGCGGATGATGTCCTCGGCGGTGGTGTAAACATCGGCAGCGGCGCGCGCCATCCGCTGGGCGTCTGCCGGCCGATAGCCCAGGGCGATCAAGGCGCTGACGGCATCGGCAAGCGCTGGCTCCTCGCTGGTCTCCCGCGGGCTTCGGGCAGGCGCTAGACCTTCATCCGCAACCGTAGGGCTCGCTAATCCATCCAGTCGGTCGCGCAGCTCGAGGATTAGACGTTCAGCGGTCTTCTTGCCGATGCCGGGTAGACGGATGAGGGCAGCGAGGTCTTCCTGCTCGATACATTGGATGAAGCGCGCTGTCTCCATCCCCGAGAGGATTGCTAGCGCCATCCGCGCCCCGACCCCGGTCACCTTCAATAGCGCGCGAAACAGGGCGCGCTCGCGTTCGTGCAGAAAGCCATAGAGTGCCCAGGCGTCCTCGCGGACCACCAGATGGGTAACCAGAGTCACGGTCTCGCCGACCGGCGGCAGCTCATAAAAGGTGGACATCGGGGCCTCGAGCTCATAGCCGACGCCCCCGACATCGAGCACAAGCTGCGGGGGGTGCTTGGCCAGGATCTGGCCGCACAATCGCCCGATCATCCGGGTCTCCAGTCGCGCCAGGAGGCCGCAGCGCGCTTGCGGGCGGGGATGCCCATGGCATGGGCATGACAGAGCGCAATCGCCAGGGCATCGGCCTCATCCTCGCTCGGCTCGCCATCCAGGCCCAAGAGCAGCCGCACCATATACTGGACCTGAGCCTTTCCGGCATTTCCCGAGCCGACGACCGCCAGCTTGACCGACTTGGGGCTATATTCATGGACGATCACCCCGCCCTTGAGCCCGGCGCACAGCACAGCACCACGCGCCTGACCGATCTTAAGCGCCGCCTTGGGATCGCGGGCAAAGATCAATTGCTCTACCGCCATCTCATGGGGTCGGTATTCGGCAACCAGGGCCAAGACCCGGTCAAAGATCAAACCCAGGCGCTGGGGCCAGGGATGCTCGCCGACCCGGATACAGCCGCTGGCGATATGGAGGCTCTTTGAACCATCGCTGTCGATGATTCCAAAACCGGTATTGCGCGAGCCCGGGTCAATCCCCAGGATACGGTGACGCAGCACTTGAGGGTCAGGCATCGAGCGCAGCCATGATCTCATCGGCAATGTCGGCGTTGTGATAGACGTTTTGCACGTCGTCAAGGTCCTCCAGCGCATCGATCAGCTTCATCAGCCGCTCAGCTGTTTCCGCATCGAGCTCCACCTGGGTGGAGGCGTTAAAGCCGACCTCAGCCATCTGGGTATCGAAGCCAGCGCGGGTTAGGGCCTCCTTGACCGCGCTAAACCCTTCCGGGGTGGTGATCACATCGATCGAGCCATCGTCATTGACGATAACATCCTCGGCGCCGGCCTCGATTGCCACCTCCATCACTCGCTCCTCATCGGTCCCGGACTGGAAACTGATGGTGCCCTGTTTGGTAAAGAGATAGCTCACTGAACCCGCTGTCCCTAGATTGCCGCCATATTTGGTGAAGGCGTGACGCACCTCAGAGGCGGTGCGGTTGCGGTTGTCGGTCATACAATCGACCATAATGGCCACCCCACCCGGTCCATAGCCTTCATAGCGGATCTCCTCATAGTCCTCGCCCTCCATGCCGCCTGAGCCGCGTTTGATGGCGCGCTCGATGGTATCGCGCGGCATATTGGCATCGAATGCCTTGTCCATGGCCAACCGCAGGCGTGGATTGGCCGAGGGATCGCCGCCTCCGGTACGCGCTGCAACCGTAATCTCGCGGATCAGCTTGGTCCAGATCTTGCCGCGCTTTTGATCCTGGGCGGCCTTGCGATGTTTGATGTTGGCCCATTTGCTATGACCAGCCATTGAATGCTTCCCCTATCTGGCAATCTGACTGAAAAACGCATTATTCCAAGGGATTGATCGAGGAAATCATAGAGCCCCCCCCAGTAGACCCGCCCCTGAAGTAGCGGGGGAAGGGCACATACTCGACCATCCTGTCACCAACCGCAATCGGGTCTAGCAAACGGCATCCCCTGGGATCTGGCCCGAGCGAGCGGCGTGCTCGGCTGACCGGGGGCG
>CALALB010000036.1 GCA_937923175.1 uncultured Chromatiaceae bacterium
GCGCATTGGGCTTTCGCCTTGCCGCATCTTGCCTGTGTCCCTGATCCGGCACTTGATTCCAGACTCGCCGCCTAGGCGCGCTTGCAATAGTCCATCTGCTCAGGTGGCGGATCCAGGGCGATCCTGTGAGTCAGGTGCATCGTCGGGCCCTTTCGATGGCCATGTTCGCCACGCCAGCCGCAAGAATTTCCTCGGCTTTCATCACCGAGACAGCCGTCTCAGCATCGGGCCACTCGTCTTTGTATCCCCAGAATGCTGCGGCAGCATTCATGATTACCCACCGCACTTTACCTGGCAGAAGCGGCGGCAGTTTTGCTTCGAGTGGCAAAGGTAATACTCGGCCTTCTGTACCTTGCTTTTGCCCAGGGTCACAGATCATCCGCAGCCGCCCGAGCAAATAATGACCTGCTCAACCTGGCCCATGGCCAACGTCCTGTCTCAAGGCCTCGTTCAGCGTGTTTCGGTAGTTCTTCAGCCACTCCAGCCTGGACGAGAAATCCTGCACGATGGTCATCAGGTCTTGCACCATCCCCTGTTCTGGCGAGAGCCGCTCCTGATTGAGCACCAGCACCTCGCAGCCATGGGCTTCGGCATAATGCTCGAACCACTCGAAACCAAAGCGCACAAGACGGTCGCGATGGGCCAGAATCAATGTTTTAATCCCCCGCCGCCCAATGGCATCCATCAGTTCCACAAACCGCTTGCGCTGAAAATCCAAACCACTACCCACCTCCTCGACGAACTCTACGTTCGCGAGCCCCTTGGCCACCACGAACTCCTCGAGCACTTTGCGCTGGTTGGCAAGCTCTGATTTTTGCGCCTTGCTGGATACACGACAGTAGGCCACGACCCGGGTTGGCTCGGAGAGCGGGTGCCGCAATCCGATGAACTCGCGAAGCTGCGCCTCGGTGTAAAGCCGGCGGTTGGTGGCTGTTCTGGCCACTGGAATCAGTCTTCCTTCGCGCTCCCAGCGCTGGAGGGTCTTGACCGAGACGCCCAGTAACTTTGCCCCCTTGCTGATGGTCAGGGTGTTTAAATGAAGACTATGTTACACTATTGCGTAGCATCTACATATTTAGAGTCTGGCATCCTTGCTGATGCAATGGTTGCTGGGGATGACGGATCCACCGGTCGCGGGATTCCAGCGTTTTTAACGCCCGATACTTGCCAGCTTTCTGGAGCTTGCGGCGACGCTTGGCATACACTGTTCCGCAATAACTCCGCAGACCTAACCATTACTCATCAAACCTGCGGCTTGCTTCCTGATTCATTGAGTCCGGCCAGAGACTACCTCTCCCAACAGGCTTGACCTCCGGCGAAACTCGCCGCAGAGCCGCTCAGGACGGCCAATCCATACCTCAACAGGTTCTTCGCCGCATTCACTTCAAGGTCCTGGCCTGTGCCGCATGCTGGACATGTCTAGCCTCACACTGACAGCGGCAGGCTTTCTAGCCCGTGCCGACAGGGCGTGCACGGCCGCTTACCAGTCTTTCCACATTAGGAGAACACGGCATAGTCTTGGGGATATCTCAACCGAACTGTTCCACCCCCGATGCCCGACAATTCCTTCCCCCGCAATGGCTGCAGCCGTTGCGCCTTGCCGGCAAGATCCGCCGCGCACTCGGCACGCCGCAAGCCAAGGACTCAGCCGGTCTGCCCCTATCAAACGACCTAACGCCAGCCTTCTCTTTTCAAGACTAAAGGTTTCGGATCAATATTGCCATTGCCTAGCCTAGAAGATCGGCGTTCTCTAGAGGGCGTTCTCTAGAGTAACTGCGCGGGTTTGATGACCTGCCTAACGCAGCAATCCAGCCACTGGGTTCTCGCTTGCTCCTCAGGCAAAGGGTTTCACATTCGCCAAGGCCTAATGCCAGGCAAGAGGAACTCAGTCGGTCATTCTCGGGCTTGGCAGGACGGCTCAATGGATCGAAGGCGGGAGAGCGCCGCCCTTCCAGCTGCCCGTGATCCTTCATCGACTGTCTCGGCAAAGGAGCGAGGCGCAGGTCTGGCGCCCCTTTGAACGGGTGAAGGAATCGCATAGCCCAGCTGCCAGGTTGGACAGCTTGTCCTTGTGCTCCAAACGACCATTCGGCGGGCCTACAATTGACATCCCTCATCCCATTGCCCTGCCCAGGTTATCAACTCTAAGCAGACCGAGTTTAAATTGCTTTAAGATGGACGATGATCCTGGATAAGTCGCGACGTCCCCACATCCTGACTCTGTAGCGGATATAAGACATGTCTGATCCAAATATCACAGATTTCGGCTACCAGCGTATACCAGTCAAGGAGAAGGCCAAGCGGGTGCGAGCGGTCTTCGACTCGGTTGCCGACCGCTATGATCTGATGAACGATCTGATGTCATTTGGCATTCATCGACTCTGGAAGCGCTATACGATCGAGCTTGCCGGGGTGCGCCGCGGTCAGCGGGTGTTGGACCTGGCCGCTGGGACAGGGGATCTCGCTGGACGTTTTGCCGGGCTGGTCGGACCTGAGGGTCTGGTGGTGATAACCGATATCAATGCCCGGATGCTCAATGAGGGGCGTGATCGTTTGCTCGATCGCGGGCAGGTCGGCAATCTGGTCTATTGCCTGGTCAACGCGGAACAGATCCCCTTTGCCGATGATCAATTCGATTGCATCAGCATCGGCTTTGGGTTACGCAATGTGACCCATAAATCCAAGGCGCTTGCCGAGATGTTCCGGGTGCTTAAACCGGGTGGGCGGGCCCTGGTTCTGGAGTTCTCCCATCCAACGAGCAAGCCTTTGAGCAAGCTCTATGATCTGTATTCATTTAGCGTCTTGCCGACCCTAGGGCGTCTGGTGGTGAACGATCCGGATAGTTACCGCTATCTTGCTGAATCGATCCGCATGCATCCCGATCAGGAAACCCTACGGTCGATGATGGAGTCGGCCGGGTTTGAGCGCTGCGAGTATTTCAATCTGACCGGCGGCATCGTGGCTATTCATCGAGGTCATAAACTATGAGCGAAGGGCTACAGATCCCCGATGGGGTCTTGGCATTGGTCGAGGGGCTGGTTAATCGTCTCCTCGCCTTGGATCCCGAGGGTGCGGCGGCACTCGATCCGCTGGCGGGCCGAATCATCGCACTTGAGCTCAAAGGTTTCGGGACCCGGGTGACGATCATCCCAGGACCAGGCCGTCTCCAGCTTTTTGGATACTATGATGCCGACCCGGACTGTCTAATCCAGGGCTCACCCCTGGGATTGCTGCACTTGATGCATTCCGAGCGCAAGGAGCACCCATTGATGACCGGCGAGGTCGAGATCCAGGGCGATGCGACCCTGGCCCATGCCTTGGGCGCTGCTTTGGCCAGACTGAACATCGACTGGGAGGAACAGCTGGCGCGGCTCATCGGCGATCCATTTGCCTATCAGGTCGGCAGGAAGGTGCGTTCGGCTCGGCTATGGGTAGAACGAACGGCGGAGTCATTCGCTGCCAATCTGAGCGAATATCTCCAAGAGGAAAGGCGGCTGGTCCCGAGCCGCTATGAGATCGAAGAGTTTTTGCATCAGGTCGATGTCTTGCGCGATGACCTCGAGCGTCTCGAGGTACGCATCGACCGCCTCGCGCATCATCTTCAGGATGCTGGTCGCCGGTCATGATGGGCCTGCTCCAGACCCTGCGTCTGATCCGTATCAATTGGGTCTTGCTGCGCCATGGGCTGGATGAGGTAATCCTGGCCACTCATCTGTTTCGGCCCCTGCGCTGGGTGAAATATCTGCTTCCCTGGCATTGGATTAGGCGCGAGCTTCCGCCTTATCCGACGCGTATCCGGTTAGCACTCGAGGATTTGGGGCCGATCTTCATCAAATTTGGCCAGATCCTGTCGACGCGCCGCGATCTGTTGCCCGATGATCTCGCCAATGAGCTCTCTAAACTTCAGGACCGCGTCCTGCCTTTTAGCGGTGAGCTTGCGCGGTCCATCATCGAAAAGGCTTGGGGGCGGCCGATCGAGGAGGTCTTGGATCAATTCGATCCCGTACCCCTAGCCTCGGCATCGATCGCCCAGGTCCATACAGCCCGGCTCAAGGATGGCACCGAGGTGGTGGTCAAGGTCTTACGCCCCGGGATCGAACGGGTCATCCGTCAGGATCTGGCCCTGATGTACACCATCGCCCATCTTGCCCAACGCTATTGGAAGGACGGGCGGCGCCTGCGTCCGGTCGAGGTGGTCCGAGAATACGAAAAGACGATCTACGACGAGCTCGATCTCCAGCGCGAGGCGGCCAATGCCTCGCAGCTGAGGCGCAATTGGCTCAATAGCGAGATGCTCTATATCCCTGAGGTCTATTGGGACTGGACACGGCCCAATGTGATGGTGATGGAGCGGATCTATGGCACACCGGTCAGCGAGGTCGAGCAGCTCAAGGCCCAGGGGGTCAGCATGAAGCTCTTGGGTGAGCGCGGGGTAGAGATCTTTTTTACCCAGGTGTTTCGCGACAATTTTTTTCATGCCGACATGCACCCCGGCAATATCTTCGTCGAACCCTCAGGGCGCTATATCTCGGTCGACTTTGGGATCGTCGGTACCCTGACCACTGAGGATCAGCGTTATCTCGCTGAGAATCTGCTGGCCTTTTTCGAGCGCGACTATCGACGGGTGGCTGAATTACATGTCGAGTCCGGCTGGGTCCCGCCGGGGACACGGGTCGATGAGTTTGAATCGGCGATCCGCACGGTGAGCGAACCCATCTTCGAAAAACCCCTTGCTGAGATCTCGTTCGGGCATTTTTTGGTGCGTCTATTCCAGACCGCACGCCGCTTTAACATGGAGATCCAGCCCCAGCTGGTCCTGTTGGAAAAGACCCTGCTTAATATCGAGGGCCTAGGGCGACAGCTTTATCCCGAGCTTGACCTATGGACTACGGCCAAGCCCTATATGGAACGCTGGATGAAGGAACAGGTAGGGCTCAAGGGACTGGCCGAGCGCACCTGGCGCAATGTCTATTCGATCGCTGACCAGGCCCCGGAACTGCCCCTGGTGGCCTATCGGATGCTGATGGCCTATGATAAACGACTACGCCAGGCCGAGTTCGAACGCGCGAAACTGCAGCGCGAGGAGCAGTTCTCATCCACGGCCAGCACCCTGCGTGCCCTCGGTGGGGCTACCCTGATGGTCTGCGCGACCCTGATCCTGGTGTTAGGGCCTGGCCAATGGCTCTCTGAACAGTTCGCGCTCGTCCTGGTGATCCTAATCTATGTGGCCGGGGGCTGGCTCTTTATCGCAGCGGCGCGTACCGCTTGAATATCTCTGAAATCCCGGCGGAGGCGGAGAGTTCTAGCCATGCTCGTCGATCCCTTTGCTCTGCTTGAACATGCCCGGCGTCAGGGCTATGCCATCGGCGCCTATGATCTCATCGATACCGCAATGCTCGAGGGCATCATCCAGGGAGCAGAACGGGTTGCTGCCCCGGTCATCTTGAGCCTTGCCGAGGCCCATCTGGATCTATTCGATGAACAGGCCCTGATGATGGCTGTGCTGGCCATGGCCCAGCGTACCCCTCTGCCGGTGGCCATCCATTACGATCATGGCTCAAGCCTCGAGCGTCTCGAAAGGGCAAGCCGTTTGGGCTACACAAGCCTGATGCTTGATGCCTCGCATCTTGGCTGGGATGAGAATGTGGCAGCCACCCGCGTCGCGGCCGAGTTTGCCCATCGGCTGGGGATGCCACTGGAGGGCGAGCTCGGCTACGTGCCGGGTGAGGAGGGACGCGATGCTGAACTGCACCCCGGCGAGATCCGGTATACGGATCCGGAGGAGGCTCGGGCCTTTGTGACCGAAACCGGCTGCGCTTGGCTGGCGGTCTCGATCGGCACCGTGCATGGCCGCTTCCGCGGTGAGCCTAGGCTCGATTTCACCCGCCTGCGGAGGCTACGTGAGACGGTCGGCGTCCCTTTGGTCATCCATGGGGGCACCGGTCTGAGCGAGGACCAGTTCAAGGAACTCGTTCGGGCCGGCGCGCACAAGATCAACTATTACACTGCCTTGGTCGAGCTGGCTGGGCAGGCGGCCCTTGGTCGAGGGCGTTGGGATCAGATGCGCCAGGCAGCAGTTGCGGCGATCGCCGCTGAGGTCGCCCGTACCTCTTGTCTCTGGGGCGCTGCCGGCCAGGCAGATGCGGTGCGCCGTTTTGCCGCCCCCTGGGTGGCGGTCGAACACGTGATCTATTACAACTGGAGCAGGAGTGACCCAGAACTGCAGACGATGCAGACGCGAGGACTCGAGGTCTTGGGCCAGCTACCAGGGGTCCAGCGGATTGCCGCAGGGCGGGCCGAGCGCGCCGATGCCCCTTATCAGTATCTCTGGACCATGACCTTGGCCAATCCGCAGGCCATGCAGGCGTTTCGCAATGATCCGCGCCACCAGGATTATGCCAATGCCTATTTCCGGCCAGGGGCGGTGGAGCGGATTACGATCGATTTCCTGCATATCCATCCCCAATCCGCTTGCCCAACCGCCGGTCTGGCCGCACCCACGCCTGAACCCTGAGTGATGGGCGGCTCGGCTAGTGTAGTGTTGCGTTCTGTTTGGAACTTAAGCGCGCATTGGCCCGAATGACCTTTTGCAGGATGTCGCGCGCGCTCTTGGTCCAGATGAACGGCTTGGGGTTCATGTTGTGATGGGCCACGTAATCGTTGATCGCGGC
>CALALB010000037.1 GCA_937923175.1 uncultured Chromatiaceae bacterium
CTCCGGCGTGGGCACAGGCTGGGTCTTCAGACTTGGCTTCATACCCTGTATGCCAGACAATATCGCTCTATCGGGCAAGATATGGGCCACTACAGCCATTAGACTGCTGGCGCCCTACCTCCAAGGCCCTCGGCCAGGGCCTCTCGCGCGGTCGTGGTGAGGGCAGGTCTGGGACCAGGGTCAGGGCCGCAAGCAGGGCTGTCTGCTGCGGCATAGGCGGCCAAGCGAGTAGAGAGATGACCAGGGCGCATCCAAGCAGCCCTGGGCTACTGGGTCCAAAATCGGGTTGGATCATGGATATTTAAGATGCGAACACAATGGGCATCGGGGCCAGTCCCTGTATTGGCCGGCTAGGTGCCAGGCAGCGAGCAGGAATCAGGGCCGGACTCTGCGGCCCGTTCGCTGAGATTCTCGATTGGCGATCGGACCATGGCGAGGCCGCCCCAGCGGGCAGGGCCAGCATCGCTGCCCTGCCCGGGACATTGACCCCCCAGGCAGTGGTCGGTCAACATGGGTCTAAGCCCCAGCCCCAGATTGGGGCGCCCCATACTATTAACCCGGCCATGAAACATCGTACGGATCAAGCGGCATATCTGATACGCTCGGCTTTGAAATACGAACGGATGCGCGCGGGCTGTTTCTGGATGGAGTGCAGATGAGAGAGCACCTTGCGCTTGAGGTGCGCTGCATCGCGCACCGGCTCGGCGGCGCTCAACCTCGCCTTGAGGTCGGCGTTCAGATCCAGCACCAGAAACACCTTGCGGCCGGCCTCGCGGATCAGCCGTTCGAAGAATTCGATCAGCACCTCAGCGGTGAGCGTGTCGCGGTACATCATGAAGCGCATCGTGCCCTGGTTGGTGATGGCCGAGATGATGTTGATGCGTTCGCGCTTGGATTGCGAGAGCACCAGCACCGGCGTCTTGCCCTTTGGCGCTGAGAGGCGCGGGTCGTGCTCCACCGAACGGACCGCCGTCTCATCGCCCCAGTGGATCACCGCCCCTTGCGCCTTGGCCCGCGCCGCGATGGCTGGATATTCCTCGTCAAGCCACTTCTGGACGGCTTGCGGCTTCTGCTCGAAGGCGCGCTCGAGCGGGCGCTGCGGCGTGAAGCCCCAGCGTTTGCGGTAGTTCCTGACCGAGCGCACCGGCAGATCGATGCCGAAGGAGGCCTTGATGAGCGCATGCACTGCTGGCACGCTCCACAGGGCAAAGCGCAGCTCGAGCTGATCGGGCGTGTGATCCACGATGTCCTTGCGGATGCGTTCTTCCTGGGCCGGGGTGAGTTTGCGGCCGACGCCAAGCCGCCGGCCGCGCCGGGCCTCTTTCACACCAAGCCCCGCCCGGGCCCGCGCAATCCAGGTCGTCACCGTCGGGCGGCGCAGACCCAGCTCCTCGGCAATGGCCGTTTGCTTGTGGCCACGCCTATGCATGCGAATCACCGTGCGACGCAGCTGCTCGCGCGCCGCCGGCTCCAGTTTCCGTGCATCGATGCGTTCGGTTTCCATGCCGAAAATGCATCATGATTGTACGGTGTTATGATGCCTGGTTGATAAAACGGGCAGGGCTTGAGCCTGGCAAGATCCTGGCGCCGATGAGCGCTTGCGGGGTGCTCGGGAACCGGCCTGCCCAAGGCCTCCCACCGGCATAGGGTCGCCCTCGACATCCCTAGCGCCGAGGCAGTCTCACCTAGGCTGATTCATCTTTTCATGTCGGAAAGTATTGCAGGCTTTTTGATCGAACTGTTCAAGCCCGACTCGGGGTTCCTGAAAAAACCTATCTCAAGCCCTGACCCCCGCCCTTCAACCAAGCCTTCATCATCTGCTGCTATCCTGAGTGACCGAATCCTTGCTGAAGGAGCGCAGCGATGCACGACCAAACCACAGCCGCCCATTCCCTCTCATCCGAGGAGCTCAACCTAATCGATGCCTATTGGCAGGCCTGCTGTTATCTGGCCGCAGGCATGATCTATTTGCGCGATAACCCCCTCTTGCGCGAGCCCTTAAAGCCCGAACATGTCAAGCGCCGGCTCCTGGGGCACTGGGGGTCGAGCCCAGGACTTTCGTTTATCTATACCCATCTCAATCGGTTGATCCGTACCCGAGCTCAAGAGATGATCTTTTTGGCTGGCCCGGGGCATGGTGCGCCCGGCGTCCTGGCCCCCGTGTATCTCGAAGGGACCTATTCCGAGATCTATCCGGACAAGGGCGAGGACCTCGAGGGACTCAGGCGGTTTTTCAAACAATTCTCCTTCCCTGGAGGAATCGGTTCACACTGCACCCCAGAGCTTCCAGGGTCGATCCATGAGGGCGGTGAGCTTGGGTACTCACTGTCCCATGCCTTTGGCGCTGCCTTTGATAATCCCGATCTCTTGGTTGCCGTCGTCGTTGGCGACGGCGAGGCTGAAACCGGTCCTCTGGCCACCGCTTGGCATTCAAGCAAGTTTTTAAACCCAATCCGCGACGGGGCAGTCCTGCCGATCCTGCATCTCAATGGTTATAAGATCAACAATCCCACCCTCCTCGCGCGCATCCCCACTGAGGAGCTCGTCTGTCTGCTGCGCGGCTACGGCTGGGTGCCCTATTGCGTCGAGGGCGATGATCCCATGCGCATGCACCAGCAGATGGCGGCCACCCTCGAGCAGGTCCATGATCAGATCCGGGCGATCCAACAAGAGGCGCGGGCAAGCGGCAAGGCCCAGCGGGCGTACTGGCCGATGATCATCCTACGCACCCCCAAGGGCTGGACTGGGCCTGCGGCGGTCGATGGCCATAAGGTCGAGGGTTTTTGGCGTTCCCATCAGGTACCGCTCGCCGATGTCCATGACAACCCGGACCATCTAAAACAGCTCGAGGAATGGTTGAGGAGCTACTGCCCTGAAAAGCTCTTCGATGAACAGGGTCGATTGCGTCCGGAGCTCAAAAGGCTTGCCCCGAGCGGTCAGATGCGCATGAGCGCCAATCCCCATGCCAATGGGGGTCTTTTACGCCGTCCCCTGCGTTTGCCCGACTTTCGCGATTATGCGATCCAGGTACCCAAACCCGCGATCAGCCGTCACCCCAATACCAGGCCGACTGGCGCATTATTGCGTGACATCATGGCGTGGAACCCGACCAATTTCCGCGTCTTCGGCCCGGATGAAAACACCTCGAATAGGCTCGATGCGATCTATGAGGTCAGCAAAAAGCTATGGCTGTGCGACTATCTGCCCGAGGATGCCGATGGCAGCGAGCTTGCGCCCGATGGCCGGGTCATGGAGATGCTGTCCGAGCATACCCTGGAAGGTTGGTATGAGGGCTATGTGCTCACCGGTCGCCATGGCTTTTTTGCCACCTATGAGGCCTTCGTCCATGTCATCGACAGCATGTATAACCAGCATGCCAAATGGCTGGCGATCAGCCGCGAGATCCCTTGGCGCTCGCCGATCGCCTCATTGAATCTATTGATCACCTCGACCGTCTGGCGTCAAGACCACAACGGCTTTACCCATCAAGATCCCGGTTTTTTGGATGTGGTTGTCAATAAAAACCCCCGGGTGACCCGCATCTATCTGCCGCCGGATGTCAATACCCTGCTTTCGACCGTGCATCATTGTCTGCAAAGCCGCGATGACATCAATGTCATTGTCGCCGACAAACAAAACCATCTTCAGTATCTGGATGTCGATGCTGCAATCAAGCATTGCACCAAGGGGATCGGGATCTGGGAATGGGCAAGCAATGATCAGGGTGCAGAGCCTGATGTGGTCATGGTCGGCTGCGGCGACATCCCTACCAAGGAGGCGCTGGCTGCCACCGCCTTGTTGCGCGAGCATTTTGCCGACATCAGGATCCGTTTCATCAATGTCGTGGATCTATTTAGGCTCCAGCCGCCTAGCGAACATCCCCATGGTCTGTCCGATGCCGATTTCGATAGCCTATTCACCAAGGATAAGCCGATCATCTTCAACTTCCATGGTTATCCCTGGCTGATCCACCGTCTGGCCTATCGGCGCACCAATCATAAGAATCTTCATGTGCGCGGCTATAAGGAAAAGGGCAATATCAATACCCCCTTAGAGCTTGCGATCAATAACGAGATCGACCGCTTTAGCCTGGCGATCGATGTCATCGACCGCGTCCCTCGCCTGCAGGTCGCTGGCGCCCATATCAAGGAAAGGCTGCGTGATATGCAGATCGAATGCCGCAACTATGCCTATGAGCATGGCATCGACAAACCCGAGATCGATCAGTGGGTGTGGCCGTTTTAGGGGATTAGGGTACGCATGGTGTACCCTCCAGGGTTTAAAAGATCCGAGGTCTATGCCTTGAACACGAGCACCCTCCCACCCATCCAAGCTACAGGTCCAACAATCCTGTGGTTTCGTCGCGATTTAAGGCTCGATGACAATCCGGCATTGCGTGCTGCTGAGCGCACGGGCACCGCGATCATCCCTGTCTATATCCATGCGCCCCAGGAGGAGGCCCCCTGGGAGACCGGCGCGGCGAGCCGCTGGTGGCTCCATTGGAGTCTCAAGGCCTTGGATGAGTCGCTCGCTGCCTGCGGCAATCGCCTGTGGCTCTTGCGCGGGCCAAGCCTCGAGGCGCTTGAACGCCTCATCCAGGAGACAGGTGCGACTGCTGTCTATTGGAACCGGCTGTATGAGCCCGCACTCCGCACCCGCGATGCCTGGATCAAGGAAAGACTGCGCGCGACAGGTATTGACTGCAGAAGCTATAACGCCAGCCTGCTCTTTGAACCCTGGGAGGTGTTGACCGAGTCTGAACAGGCCTATCGGGTCTTTAGCGCCTTCTGGCGCGCTTGTGAACGGCGCTGGGCCGTCGCAGCCCCCCAGCCAGCCCCTGCCCAATTGCCGGCAGGTCCCCAACCGGGCGGGACCCTGACCCTAGAGGCGCTTGACCTGCTGCCGAGGATCCCCTGGGATCGGGGTCTGCGCGCCACCTGGACGCCGGGTGAGGCGGGGGCCCAGGCGCGCGCTCTGGCCTTTAGCGCTGAGGCCCTTGCCGACTATGCCCAGATGCGCGACCGCCCCGACCGCCCCCGGACCTCGCGCCTGTCGCCGCATCTGCATTTCGGCGAGATCAGCCTGCCTCGTCTGTTAAGCCTGATCGCCGATGCCTGCGGCGATCCCCGGACTGCGGCCGCGGCCTTTATCCGCGAGCTCGGCTGGCGCGAGTTCGGCTATCATCTGCTTTATCATTTCCCCGAGACCATCGAGCAGCCGCTCGACCGGCGGTTTAACCATTTCCCCTGGGCCAAGGGAGGAAAGGAACAGCTCTTGCGCGCCTGGCAGCAAGGACAAACCGGTATCCCACTCGTCGATGCTGGCATGCGCGAGCTCTGGCAAACCGGCTGGATGCACAACCGGGTGCGGATGGTGGCAGCCTCCTGGCTGACCAAGAACCTGCTGATCCCCTGGCAGCAAGGGGCGCAGTGGTTCTGGGACACCCTGGTCGATGCGGATCTCGCCAACAATACCCTGGGCTGGCAATGGACCGCCGGCTGCGGCGCCGATGCCGCGCCTTATTATCGAATCTTCAATCCTGTCCTACAGGGCCAAAAATTCGACCCGGATGGCGCCTATGTGCGCCGCTGGTGTCCGGAATTGGCGCGCCTGCCTAATCGCTATCTCCATCAGCCCTGGACAGCGCCGGCAGAGGTCTTGGCTGCGGCTGGAATCCGTCTGGGGCGTGATTATCCCGCGCCCATCGTCGACCTCGCCACCTCCCGGGTCCAGGCGCTGGCAGCCTGGGAAGCGATCAGGTCTTCATCCTTCCCCGGTTTTCACCGGGGTGACGTTCTTTGAAAGGGGCGGCCGGGTCTTCAGGAGCTGTTCGATTGCTACCCCAGTCAGCATCAATCCAAAGAGGGCAGGCAGGTAGCTGATCGTGCCGCGGATGGCGCGCGGCCCATGCATCCTATTGCTCGGCAGGATGTTTTGCCTGGGGGGTTCATCCGACCAGACGACGGTGAGACCGCCCCCAAAGCCCCGCTTGCGTAGGGCCAGGCGCACAGCGCGGGCGAGAGGGCAGACGCGGGTGTCCATCAGGTCCCCGACCTGGACTCGGCGCGGATCCAGCCGCCCCCCAGCACCCATGCTGCTCAGGATGGGTTGGCCGCGCTGCAAGGCGGTTGTCAGCAACGCAACCTTGGCCGAAAGGGTATCGATCGCATCGAGGACCAGATCAAAACCCGGGGCTAAGAGATCCCCGACCTCCTTTGGGCCGATAAACTCGGGGACGCAGGACAGATGACACTCTGGGTTGATGTCGGCGATACGTTGGGCCATGAGCGCGACCTTGGGTTGTCCAAGGGTCGAGCGCAGGGCGATGAGTTGGCGGTTGAGATTGCTCGGCTCAACCCGGTCGCCATCGACGAGCGTCAGGGCACCAATCCCCGCGCGCGCCAGGGCCTCGGCGGCAAATGAACCGACCCCGCCGAGCCCGATCACCAGGACATGACAGGAGCGCAGACGTTCACCGCCTGCCTCGCCGAGGAGTAGACGGGTGCGCGCATCCCACTCAGGCGAGGTCAAAGGGGTGACGGCGGATGAGGGTGTGGATACGGTCTGGACCCGTTGAGACAAGATCGATCGGCAAACCGGTCAGTTCTTCGAGGGTGTCGAGATAACGGCGGGCGTTGGCAGGTAGATCTTCCCAGCGGGTGATACCGAGGGTGGACTGTTGCCAGCCTGGGCACTCGATATAGTTCGGCACGCAGCGCGCCAGCGCCTCAGCATCCAGCGGTGGGACTGTCAGATCCTCCCCGTCGAGCCGATAGGAGACGCAGATCTTGATGGATTCAAGGTCATCGAGCACATCGAGCTTGGTGATGCCCAGACCAGTGATGCTGTTGAGCGCACACGAGCGTTTGAGCATGACCATGTCTAACCAGCCGCAGCGCCGTTTGCGTCCAGTGGTAGCGCCAAACTCCTGACCGCAGCGACCGAGGTGTTCGCCGATGGCATCCTGAAGCTCGGTTGGGAAGGGCCCGCCACCAACCCGGGTGGTATAGGCCTTGACGATGCCGAGGATATAGTCGAGGTCACGGGGACCCATCCCGCTGCCGCTCGCTGCACCGCCTGCAGTCGTGGTGGATGAGGTGACATAGGGATAGGTTCCATGGTCGATGTCGAGCAGAGAACCCTGGGCGCCTTCAAAGAGCAGGTTTTGACTCTGGGCGCGCAGTTGGTGAAGAACCCCAGGGACATCGACCACCAGGGGACGCAGGCGCTCGGCATAGGCGAGTTGCTCATCCAGGACCTGCTGATAATCGACCGCCTCGGTCTGGTAATACTGGGTCAGCATAAAGTTATGATAATCGAGCACCTCGCGCAGGCGCTCGGCAAAACGGGCGGCATCGAGCAATTCGCTCAGACGAATCCCGCGCCGCGCGACCTTGTCTTCATAGGCTGGACCAATGCCGCGTCCAGTCGTGCCGATCGCCTTGGCGCCGCGCGCCCGCTCGCGGGCATGATCAAGGGCGATGTGATAAGGAAGGATCAATGGACAGGCGGCGCTGATCCCCAGTCGCTCGCGTGCTGGGATACCGGCGTGCTCAAGGGTCGCCAGTTCCTCGAAGAGGGCCGATGGGGAGAGGACAACGCCATTGCCGATGAGACAGCGCACCCCGTCGCGGAGAACGCCGGATGGCACAAGATGCAGGATGGTCTTGACGCCATTGATGACGAGGGTGTGTCCGGCGTTATGACCGCCCTGAAAACGGACCACGGCGGCGGCGCGTTCGGTCAGGAGATCGACCACCTTGCCCTTGCCCTCATCCCCCCATTGGGTGCCAATCACAACGACTGTGTTACCCATCGATGATGCTTCCGAAAGTATCCGATTTATTGGGTGGTTAACGGTTGACTGAATCCTTCCCGAGGCGCACCCTGATCCTGCCCTCCCCTGCCCAAAGAGGGCTGGGCGGTTTTCCCTAGTGGATTGGCCGGGTCGTCCACTGCCCCTCTTGATAGACCAAGGCCGCACTACAGCCAAGGGCGGCCGGGTCGCTTGGCGCACCTGGCAATTCCTGGATCACTCGTTGCCCCTGGGCGCGCAGCGATTCGATGGACTGTTGGAGTCCAGGGTCGCTCGACCAGGGGGCCAGGATGGCATCTGCTGGACGATAGCGCTCCGTCAGACCCCTGCCATGCTGGATCAGCCCTTTGAGATCAGCGCTGAATCCAACCGCGGGGCGTGCCCGTCCGAAGACCCGCCCGATGTCGTCATAGCGCCCACCGCGGGCGACCTCGAGTCCCCAGCCGGGCACAAAGGCGGCAAAGACAACGCCGGTCTTATACCGATAGCCGCGCAGTTCGGCCAGATCATAATGGATCGAGACCTCAGGCAACCAATGACCAAGCTCATCGGCAAGCCGGCTTAGATAGTCGAGGGCTGAGCGCACCTGGGGGTCCGCAGGGGAAAGCACTGAATCAGCGCGCTGCAGGGCATCCTCACCATTGAGTTCGGCCAGGGCGACCAACATCCGGGCGATCGCCCCGCTCAGACCATAATCTCCGATCAGCGACTCAATCTCTGGGATGGCCTTGCGCTGCAGGGCAGCAAACAGGGCATGTTCCTGGGCAGCCGTCAGCCCGGCCTGACGCGCCAGGGCCCGATAGATCCCGACATGCCCCAGATCCAAGTAGATCTCGGGGATGCCTGCCGCCTGGAGGGTCAAAATAAGCAGACGAAGGATCTCGACATCGCTTTCGATGCCGGCATGACCATAGATCTCGGCACCGATCTGCAGGGGACTGCGGGTCGCCGCCGGTCCATCGGCGCGGGTACGCAGTACTGTCCCGAGATAACACAAGCGGGTCGGCGTGTCCCGACGCAATTGATGGGCATCCAGACGGGCGACCTGGGGGGTCATATCGGCGCGGATTCCCAGTAGACGTCCGCTCAATGGGTCGATGAGCTTGAAGGTCTGCAGATCCAGATCCTGGCCAGTTCCGGTCAGAAGCGACTCCAGAGAGTCGATCAGGGGTGGAATGACCAACTCATAGCCCCACCGGGTATAGAGATCCAGGAGATCGCGCCTGAGTCCCTCGATGACCCGCGCCTGCTCGGGCAGGATCTCTTCGATCCCCGCCGGCAATAGCCAACGCTCCTCGTCTTGGCGCGACATGCCGTTACCTCAGTTCACTAGATACAGAAGACCGACACCCAAGAGCATGCTGATGAGGCCGGCCAGGCGTATAGCGCGTTCACTCTCTAGCGCAACCATGGCCAGCATCCGCCGGAAGCTGCCTGGGCTCAAAAAGGGCCAGATACCCTCGATGATCAGCACCAGCGAGAGGGCCACGAGTAGATCATGGGGCATAGATGGCTCGCCCTCGAGACCTGGGACTCAGGAGAGGAGATGGCTGGCACCTGAGGCGGTGGTATTTATGGCCAATTGCCCGCATCGCGGAAGAACCGGAAGAAATCCGAGTCTGGACTTAGGATCATCAGGTTACCGCGCTGGCCAAGGCTTTCCCGATAGGCGGCCAGGCTACGATAAAAGGCATAGAACGCTGGATCCTGATTGAAGGCGCGGGCATAGATCTCGGCAGCCTTGGCATCGCCCTCGCCGCGGATCTCTTCGGACTCCTTATAGGCCTCAGCGATGGTCACAGTGCGCTGGCGATCGGCATCGGCGCGGATGCGCTCGGCCGCTTCGGCACCCTTGGCCCGCAGGTCGCGGGCCACCCGCTCGCGCTCGGCGCGCATACGCTGATAGACCGATTCGCTGACCTCGGGCGGCAGATCGATCTTTTTGACCCGCACATCGACGACCTCGACCCCCAGATCGGCGGCATTGGCATTGACCTCCTTGGTGAGGGCCTCCATCAGGGCAATGCGGTCATCCGAGACCACCTCTTGGATGGTGCGTTTGCCAAACTCATCGCGTAGGCTGGTATTGATCCGCTCAGACAGCAGGCGGCTGGTACGCGCAGCGCTCCCCCCCGTCGAGCGCAGGTATTGCGCTGGGCGGGCGATACGCCATTTGGCGTAGGAGTCGACGATGACGTCTTTCTTTTCGATGGTCAAAAAACGTTCGGGTTGCGAATCCAGGGTTTGGAGACGCCGGTCGAACTTGCGGATCTGATGCAGGACGGGGATGCGAAAATGCAGGCCCGGCGCATAGGTGTCCGAGATGATCTCGCCGAGCCTGAGCTTGAGCGCGACCTCATATTCGCGGACGATAAAGGTGAAGGTCGTGAAAAAGATCACCAGGATACCTAAGGCGATCGGTGCCCCGATCTTCAATAGCCTCTGCTCCATCAGCGCGCCCTCCGTTCGCGGTCCACGGGCCGCTGGGGTGATTCGATGGCCCGCTCAGGCATTGCAAGTGGCGCATTGTTGGCGGTCGGTGCCTGCATCTGCGCCTCCGGCAGGGCCTGGTTCTGTTGCTTCATGAGCTGGTCGAGCGGCAAATAGATCAAGGGGCTGGCACCCTGGGTGACATCAATAAAGACCTTGGGATTCTGACTGAGAACCTCTTGGAGGGTCTCGAGATAGAGACGCTGGCGGGTCACCTCGGGTGCCCTGCGGTATTGGTCGAGCACGGCGAGAAAACGCGCGGTCTCGCCCTCAGACGCCGCAATCAGGCGATCGCGGTAGGCCTTGGCGTCAGCGAGCAGGCGCGCTGCAGTACCGCGGGCATTGGGTAGGACCTCGTTGGCATAGGCCTCGGCCTGGTTCTCGAGGCGTTCCTTATCCTCGCGCGCCTTGATCGCATCGTCAAACGCGGCCTTGACCTGCTCGGGCGGCTTGGCCGGTTGCATATTGACCGAGGTCACCAGGAGCCCAGTCTTGTAGCGATCCATCAGATCCTGGATACGCTCCTTGATGCTCATGGCGACGACGCTGCGTCCCTCAGTGAGCACGAAATCCAGCTTGCTCTGACCGATGGCGACCCGCACCATGGCAGCGGTGGCATCATTGAGGGTACGCTCGGGGTCTTGGTCCTGGAAGAGATAATCGGCGGCATCCTGGATCCGCGATTGGACCGTAAGCTCAACCTCGACGATGTTTTCATCGCGGGTGAGGATGGCCGCGCGGTGGGTCAGGGTCGAGATCTCATCGACATTGACCTTGATCACTGTTTCGATTGGCCAGGGGATGTGCCAGTGCGGGCCTGGGCCCGTGGTATCGGCATAGCGTCCAAACCGCATGACCACCCCGCGCTCGGCCGGCTCGACGATATAGATCCCGGTTGCCAACCAGATAATGAACAAGATACCTAGGATGAAAACGATCATTCGCACATTGGGCTGGCCACCCCTGCCCAAACGACCTCGTCCCTCGCCCCGGGGTGGACCGCCAAAGAGCCCGCTCAGGCGTTCCTGGAGCTTGCGCACGACCTCATCGAGATCAGGCGGACCCTGATCATCGCCGCCCCGACCGCTCCAGGGATCTCGGTCACCACCTGGTTCATTCCAGGCCATAGCTTCTCCGCCTTGACTACAATCTTGACCTTTGGATAAAGGGCGATTGTACGGGAGCAGGCTACATCACGGCAAATGCCCAAGGCCGCTAGCTGCGGACAGCGCGCAGCCGCTCGCGTTCAACCCGCCCGATCTCACAGCGCAGTTCCCAGCCGCCCTCAGGGAGTGGCCGATCCTCGATGACCCGAGCATGGCGATAGAGCCAGGCACGCACCCGCCCTTCGGCGGCATCCAAACGGAAGGATTCCAGCAACCGCTCACCGCGGATGGATTCGGCCAGCGCTGCCAGCAAGAGATCGACCCCAGCGCCCATTCTGGCTGATATCCAAACGCGCGCAGGACGCCCTTCGGGATCGCGTTCGAGACGGGGCAAGGCGCCGTCGATCCGGTCAATTTGATTGAAGACCTCGATGCGCGGTTGGCAACTGCCGAGCTCGGCGAGGACTGTCTCGACATCGGCAATTTGCCGTGCGCGATTGGCAGCCGCTGCATCGATGACATGCAGCAGAAGGGTGGCATTGCGGGTCTCTTCGAGGGTAGCGCGAAAGGCGGCGATCAGTTCAGGCGGCAGCCGACTGATGAAACCGACAGTATCAGCCAGAAGGGCCGGTCGACCGCCCGGCAATTCCAGGTAGCGCACCGTTGGATCCAGGGTGGCAAAGAGCTGATCGGCCTCGAAGACCCCAGCCTGGGTAAGACGATTAAACAGGGTCGATTTGCCGGCATTGGTATAGCCGACCAAGGCGATCAGCGGCAGTTCGGCCTTGGTGCGCGCCCGCCGCCCCTGGGCGCGCTGGCGCTCGATCCTGGCCAGGCGGCGTTCCAAGACTGCCACCCGCGCGGCCAGCAGACGCCGGTCGGTCTCAAGCTGGGTCTCGCCAGGACCGCGCAGACCGATGCCACCCTTTTGCCGTTCAAGATGGGTCCAACCGCGCACCAAACGAGTCGAGAGATGGCGAAGCTGCGCCAGTTCGACCTGGAGCTTACCCTCAAATGAGCGGGCGCGTTGGGCAAAGATGTCGAGGATCAGACCGGCGCGGTCGAGCACCCGGCATTGCACAAGACGCTCTAGGTTGCGTTCCTGGGCAGGGCTGATCGGATGATTCAGGATCGCCAACTCAGCACCGGTGGCCGCCACCAATGCCTGAAGCTCAGCGGCCTTGCCAGGGCCGATGAAATAACGCGGATCGGGTTTGGGACGCGTCCCGCCCAGCTGACCGACAATGTCGGCGCCGGCAGCCCGGGCCAGCAAGACAAACTCCTCGTGCTCATCGGGCTCGCGGGGCGGACCTATGTCCAGATCGACCAAGACCGCCCGCTCGCCGATCTGGGGACTGATGCCGGATACTCGGGGCAGTTCGTTCACAGATCCTCGGCTGGGTCATCCACTGCCGGCGGCTCGGGCGCGGCATCGCCGAGGGGCAGCCGCACATTCCGCGCCGGAACCACGGTGGAGATGGCATGTTTATAGATCATCTGGCTGACATTGTTTTTAAGCAGGACGACGAATTGATCGAAGGACTCGATCTGACCCTGAAGCTTGATGCCATTGACTAGGAAGATCGAGACCGGGATGCGCTCCTTCCTTAGGGCGTTGAGAAAGGGATCTTGTAGGCTTTGTCCCTTAGACATGCGAATTGCTCCGTGTTGTTGTTTAACTCAAGGGTAAAGGGGTATTGGTCGCTTACTAGCTTTTATCTGGGCGCCAAATGTTGAATTGCCGCCATTTCTCTTCGGCACTCGGCACCGCACCTGCCAGCTGGCTCAGGCCCGACAAGTTTTAGTGTGGTGCAATCGGTAGGCTCTGGCAAATCCGATTGTTTCCAGGATCGGCTCGATCAGCGCCAGGGCTGCTCCGGTAGGATTTGGGGTATCGTCTAGCCAGTATGCCCCCTCCTCAGTCCGCAGCCAGGTCATCTGCCGTTTGGCAAGCTGGCGGGTGGCCTGGATCCCGCGCGCCTGCATCTGAGCCCAGTCGGTTTGACCGAGCAGATATTCGAGCACCTGTCGATAGCCGACACAGCGCATGGCCGGAAGATCTGGGGTCAGATCGCCGCGCGCCCACAGGGCCGCGACCTCATCGACCAGACCCAGTTCGAGCATCTGCCGAAATCGTCTCTCGATACGCGCATGCAACACCGCCCGCTCGCGCGGCGAGCGCACCAGTTTGAGCAGACGGAAGGGAAGGGGTTTGGGCCGGGCCGTGCGCAGCAAAACACTCATCGGCTGCCCGGCCAGCAAACAGACCTCAAGGGCGCGCTGGATACGCTGGGGATCATTAGGATGGATACGCGCAGCCGTCTCCGGATCAAGCGCCATCAGCCGGGCATGCAGGGTCGCCCACCCGTGCCGTTCGGCCTCCTCCACCAAGGCGGCGCGAAGCTTGGGATCGGCGCCCGGCAAAGGGGCCAGACCCTGTTGGAGGGCGCGAAAATAGAGCATGGTGCCGCCCACCAAGAGCGGGATGCGCCCCCGCACCAGGATCGAGCGCATCAGCGCCAGGGCATCCTCGCGAAAACGCGCGGTTGAATAGGACTCGGTCGGGTCAAGGATGTCGATCAAATGATGCGGTGCCCGCGCCAAGATCTCTGGGGCTGGTTTGGCGGTACCGATGTCCAGTCCTCGATAGATCATGCCCGAATCGACGCTGATGATCTCGCACGGCAGGCGTTCGACCAGCTCGATGGCAAGCTCGGTCTTGCCTGAGGCGGTTGGTCCCATCAGCAGAATTGCCCAAGGGCGGGGATCAACAGGTGGATAGCGCACGGTGGACCTTTTAGCGTCCGCGCATAAACAGCCGATCGAAATCGGTATAAGACAATCTGATCCAGGTGGGACGACCGTGGTTACATTGGTCGCTGCGTTCGGTCTGTTCTATCTGGCGCAGTAAGGCGTTCATCTCATCGCGGCTCAGGCATCGAGGGGCCCGCACTGCCCCATGACAGGCTAGGGTGGCCAGGATCCTGTCGATGGATGATTCGATCTGGGCGCTTGCGTCCTGCTCGACGAGATCGGCCAAAAGATCGCGCACCAGGCGTTCGGCATCCACCGACTCCAATAGGGCAGGGATCGCCCGCAACGCCAGGCGATCAGGTCCCAGGCGGTCGATCACCAGCCCTAAGGGCTCCAAGATCGGGCACGCTGCCTCGAGTCGGTCGGCCTCATGCGGCGCAACCCGAAGCGGCTGGGGAATCAGCAGGTGTTGGCTGACGAGACGAGCTGACCGCCAGGCCGATTTAAGCCGCTCATACAGGATGCGCTCATGCGCTGCATGGATATCGACCACGATCAGCCCTTCGCGCGTCTCGGCCAGGAGATAGACCCCATTGAGCTGGGCAAGCGCAAAGCCGAGCGGGGGCACCTCCGCTGGGGGCGCCTGCCCTGGATCTGCTGCCGGGGCATTCCCTGAAAAGGGGTCGAGCCGAGGGGCTTGCCAGACCAGACTGACCTGATAAAGCGAGGGTAACTCACTGACCCCTGGTACGGCTCGGGCCCGCGGGTGCTGCCCAGCTAGGCCGAGTCTGGCGCTGGACCCCGGTTCGCTCGACGCACCCACCGAGACCCCGAGCCTCCCTTGGGCCAGGGTGCGGGCTACAGCCTGGCGGATAAAGTCATGGACCTGCCGGGTCTCGCGAAAACGTACCTCATGCTTGGCCGGATGGACATTGACATCGACCTGATCAGGCGGCAATTCCAAAAAGAGCACATAAGCGGGATGCCGGCTGTGATGCAGACAATCGGCAAATGCCTGGCGGACGGCATGGGCAACGAGACGATCCCGTATCAGACGTTTGTTGACATAAAAAAACTGCTGATCGGGTTGGCTGCGCGCCAAGGCCGGGGGTAGCACCCAGCCGCTCAGCAATAGCTTACCCGCCGCCGACTCGATCGGCAGGGCCTGCGCAGCAAAGGTCGGCCCAAGCAGTTGATCGAGACGGTCCTGGAAGGATGGGTAACGATCGGCTGCATCCAGACGATGGATTAGGCGGCCATCATGGCGTAGCTCACAAGCGACCCCAGGGTAGGCCAACAAAAGACGCCGTACCACCTGTTCGATCTGCTCGAACTCGGTGCGGGGGCTGCGCAAGAATTTGCGCCGCGCCGGGGTGTTGTAAAAAAGATCGCAGACCTCGACGCTGGTGCCGACAGGATGCGCCGCTGGAGACGGATCAACCAGAGGTGCACCGCCGCTGACGGTTATCGACCAGGCCATCCCCTCCCCTGCTGGGTCGCGGATCCGCGAGGTCAGGGTCAAACGGCTAACCGCGGCGATGCTCGGCAGAGCCTCCCCGCGAAATCCAAGGGTGGTGACGGATTCGAGGTCGGCGAGCGCCGCGATCTTGCTCGTGGCATGGCGCGTCAGGGCCAACGCCAGCTCAGCGCGCGGGATGCCCAAGCCATCGTCGCGCACCCGAATGCGCCTGATGCCGCCCCCTTCGATCATGATCTCAAGACGCGTACAGCCTGCATCCAGGCTGTTTTCAATCAGCTCCTTGACCACCGAGGCAGGGCGTTCGATGACCTCACCTGCAGCGATCTGACTGATCAAGCAATCCGGTAAAATCCGAATGTTGCAAGACACGGGCGGCTCGCCCAGGAACGCAGGGGCGGGGGTCATCAGGAATCCGCGGGGATGGTGATAACCTGACCGACGCGGATCACATCGTTTTCACCCAGACCATTCTCGGCACGCAATGAGCTCAGGCTGACCCGATAGCGCTTGGCGATCGCCGACAGGGTATCACCCTGGCTGATGACATGTTCCCGCGTCCGCCCTGGCTGGGTCCGTTCGGCTGAACGAAGCTGCGGCAGCTGTTCCCGGGGGCCCCGCGGGGTCTCGGGTAAAGGCGAGAGACCCTGCGGGGGATGGGCATCGAGATAGTCCTTGATCCCGCCGAGGATCGCTTGGGCAATGAGCTGTTGATAGGCATCGGTCGCAAGCAGACGTTCTTCCTCCATATTGCTGATAAAGGCGGCCTCAACTAGAACGGATGGCAGGTCTGTTGATTTGAGGACGACAAATCCCGCATGCTGCACCTCGCCGCGGTGGATAACGCCGGCACGCTTGAGTTGGCGCAGGATGAAGGCGGCTGCCACATCGCTCTGCTCTAAGGTGGCATTGCGGGTCAGCTCTTGGAGGACGGCGTCCAACAGGGCCTCGCTCCTGCTTGGCTCGGCGAGGGCAACCCGCTCGCTCCCATTCTCGTGCTCAGCTACCGAGCTGGCCATCTCGCTGCTCGCTGAGCCTGTGCCCAGGGTATAGACCGATGAACCCCGGGCATTGGGATCGCTATAGGCATCGGCATGGATCGAGATGAACAA
Source organism: uncultured Chromatiaceae bacterium (assembly GCA_937923175.1). Taxonomy (GTDB): domain Bacteria; phylum Pseudomonadota; class Gammaproteobacteria; order Chromatiales; family Chromatiaceae; genus Thermochromatium. Next base: position 16,756 of record CALALB010000037.1, read on the forward strand.
ATCGGCCCGGCGGGCGCGCGCTGCCGCTGGGCGCTCGCGCAACCCGATATAACGATCGGCATCGCGGATCATGAATGCCTGCATCCCAGGTTCGCGCTCGATGAGACGGACGAGCTTGCGGGCAATCGCCAGGGTCACATCCTTTTCGCGCAGACCATTGGGACCTATCGCACCTGGGTCCTCACCGCCATGACCGGCATCGATCGCAATCAGGGCGGTTCGCCTCTGGCTGGAACGCGCTACCGGGCGCGGCGAGGCTGCCTGGGCCTGGGTGGAAACCCGAACAAAGGCGCTGTCCTGGGGTTGGGCTTGGGGGAGGAGCTCGATGACGACCCGATGTCTCGACCCGCCGGACTCTTGGAGATTAAAGCTCTTGACCCGTGCCGGCCCCTTGAGATCCAGGACCAGACGCAACTCATCCGCACGGCGCATACCCCCCCGTATCCCGATGAGGATTGCATCATCGATACGGGGGGATGGCAACTCACCCGCCAGGGTGGCGCCTGGCAGGTCGATCACCACCCGATCCGGCTGATCGAGGGTCAGGATCCGATGGACGATTGGGGCCTTGGACTCCAGGAGCACCTGGGTCTTATCTGGAGAGGAATAGCCCCAGCGGCATTCGACCTCGGTCGCCCCGACCATCGCCGGCAGCGTCGCTAGTAGCCAAAAGAACACAGCGAGCCTGTTCACGCGGACTAGTCTCAGCTTACCAAAGGGACAGGCGTTGCTTAAAAGATAGCAATTGACCACCGGGTTTTCCATGCTAGTCGGCGCTTGGGCGGGATCAGCCGCTTCGAGCGCGATAACTGTTGTCAATATGAAACATTTATCGCTGAACCGAGATTGGCGCAGATCGACTCGCCGACAGCGCTGCCGGCGCTTATGCTCAGCCGGCGTCCTGGTGGGCGGTAGGAGATTAGGATACGTAAATCCGGGTTTGGGAGCAGCTCGGCCGCCCGTTCGGGCCATTCAACCACCCAGATCGCTCGGTCATGGAGCAGATCCCGCACCCCGAGCTCAGCGAGTTCATCTGGGTCAGCGAGACGATAGAGGTCGAAATGATACAGCTCGCACCCCTGGAGTTCATAGGGTTCGATCAGGGTGTAGGTTGGGCTGCGCACCTGCCCAGGATAACCTAGACCCCCCAGGATACCGCGGGTCAGGGTGGTCTTGCCGGTGCCTAATTCACCTGCCAAAAAGATCAGACAGGGCGGCTTAAGGACCCCGGCCAGGTGCGCGCCGAACGCGAGTTGGGCCTCGGCGCTCTCTAGATCGATCTCCAGGTCAGTGCAGTTCATCTCGCTCTGGGAAAACCCCCTTGGGTTTTGGCGGGCAAGGCAGGGCTTGCTGGCCTGGTTCTAAAGGGGGCCCGCTGGCGCTGAAACGTCGTTCTCCAGGACCGATTGCCAAGCCGGCGGGATCGCCTCAGTATTGACGAGGGTCCGCAGTTCAGCGATCAGGTCGCTGGCGATCAGACCGCGTTCGCCGCCCCGAGCAGCCCGATCGCCAGCAGCGGCATGCAGACAGACCCCGGCATGGGCTGCGTTCGGCGCCGACAGACCCTGGGCGCGCAATGCGGCGATGATACCGGTCAGGGCATCGCCCATGCCCGCGCTCGCCATCCCGGGGTTTCCCTGATCGCAGATTACCGGAATCGCCGAGGATCCAGATTGAACGATGGTCCCTGCCCCTTTGAGCACAGCCACCCCGCCGAACCGCGCCGACAGCGCTCGGGCAGCAGCGACTCGGTCGCGCTGGATCTCGGTGATCGAGCTCCCCAAGAGACGCGCCGCCTCACCGGGATGCGGGGTCAGGATCCAATCTCGACCCAGAAGGGGTGCGCTGGCCAGCAGATTCAGCGCATCGGCATCGACGACCAAGGGCCTTGCCGCTGAACAGCAGCGCTCCCAGAGCATGCAGGCCCAGTCATCCTGGCCCAAACCCGGACCGATGGCGATGACATCGGCCCGGGCGATCAGCGGCTCTAGATCCTCGGTCTGCATCACCCCCCGGACCATGAGTTCCGGGCGGGTGAGATTAAGCCAGGCGGCATGCTGCGGATGGGTGGCAATGGTCACCAGACCGGCGCCGGTCCGAAGCGCCGCCTCTCCCGCCAGCCGCACCGACCCCGACATCCCCGGCGCCCCGCCGATGATCAGCACATGGCCGCAATCACCCTTATGGGCCAGGCGCGAGCGAGTGGATAATAAGGATGAGGCGCGCGCCCAATCGCTGCGTATCGCTGCAGCAGGCTCACTCGTATAGAGCTGCTCCGGTAGCCCGAGACCGTTGAACCAAACCTCGCCGCGATATTCAGGCCCAGCGCCAAGATATAAGCCCAGCTTAAGGGCAAGAAGGCTGATAGTGACCCTTGCCCGAACCGCGATGCCCATCACCTCACCGGTATCGGCGTGCAGGCCCGAGGGAAGATCAAGCGCCAGGACCGGTGCGCGCTGGTCATTCAGTGCAGCGATGGCTTCGGCGTAGCGGCCGGCAACGGGTCGGTTTAGTCCCGTGCCCAACAGGGCATCGACAAAGAGATCCATCCCCTGGGGCAGACTGGACCAGCCCTCCACCTCTCCCCCTGCCATGCGATAGGCCTCGAGGCCAGCCGCCGCGTTGATCGAACCGCTGGGCTCGCCTATCTGGAGCACTCGTACCGCCAGGCCATCGCTTAGCGCCAGCCGCGCTAGCACATAACCGTCGCCGCCATTGTTACCTGCACCTGCCAGGACACAGATCCGCTGCGCCTTCGGCCAACGCCTGCGCAGCAGACGATAGGCCGCAGCCCCTGCCCGCTCCATCAGGGCCTGTTCGCTGAGCCCCAGCTGTGCCTCGGCTCGGCGCTCAAGCCGGCGTACCTGCTCGCTGCGATACAGGCCAGAGGGTAACTCAGGCGCAGAAGGCGGGTATCCGGCCGCCTGGCGCATGCTCATCCCCCAGTCAGTAGACTGCGCCGCCGGGCGGGCAGACCAAAGGCGAGGTCATGGACCTCCTGCAGGAACTGGAGTTCGTCCCAGGCATATTTTGGCCAACCGTTCGGCAGGGCTTGACTGTCCATCACCAGGCGGCTGAAGACCTGATCAAAGCCCTCGACATCGCCCCAGGTGGCGGTCAGCTGGACGATCACCTGGGGAAATTGAGCCTCCAGATAGCACAGATTGTCACTATAGTCCGATCCAACTGAGGAAGTGTCACTATAGTCCGATCCAACTGAGGAAGTGTTCTCAGTGGTTTGATTGAGGGCGCCTGCCACCGAGCGGAGCCAATCAGGGGCGCCGGCTAGGGTGCTGAAGGTCGATAAACCCGATTCAGAGTCTGAGAGTCGTTTTAAGACCAGCTCGATAAATTCGCGGATCGCCCGTTTGGGATGCTCCAGGACCAGCGTCAGGTTATACAGCTCGGCCCAGCTATAACCCTTCACCTCCAATCTATCGACCCCAATCACCCGCGCACGCAGATGGAGGTCGGGGAGATCCATGCTAGGGATAATGGACAAACGGATGCTCTGGCCCAATTGATAGGACCCGAACACAGTCGCTGTGTAATGGCCATCGAGCAACTGGGTCAGGATTTGGCGCAATTCCTCTGGATCGTTGACCACCACCTCCAGATCGGAAAACAAAGGGATGGGATCCTGTTGGGGCTTGGTATCCTGGCGCAGGAGCATTGCAAGCAGACGCTCCAGCCGGCTTTGGCTACGCGGTGACAGGCTTGTAAAGCGCAAGGCAATCAGACACTCGCCTTCTCGCTGCGGTTCACAGCGCAGGACCTGGGCCTGAGCGCGGATCACTTTACCTTTGCTCCATGGCAGGCTGATCAGCAGCGAGTCGATCTCCAGCGGGAGGGGTTGAGCGAGCTGGATCAGGGCACCGCCCCAGGATAGATCCCGGGTGATGGCGCGCATGGATTGAGTCTGACCTGGCAAGGTCAGTTCAACGGGGATACGCAACTCGATCCGCCGCTGGGTCCGTCTTTCCATATCTTTCGATCGAGAGGATTCAGAAGAGATCGCCATAGCCCTACATGACTTATAGTAGAATGGCCTTAACCTTGCTGCTCGCGAGTCGCTATTCTAGACCAGGTCCGCAATCAGTTCAGTAGGATAAGGCGGCACTTGTTTCCTGTAGACCCTTGCTGTCTCAGTCAGAGGTGTTGTGTCACCATGGACTGGCCAATAGACTGTGGATTTTTACTGGTGAGACGGTTCGATGCCATGCGCACCTCCGAGTTTCCGCTTCACACCCTTAAAGAGATACCTGCCGACGCCGAGGTCATCAGTCATCGCCTGATGCTGCGCGCTGGTCTCATCCGCAAGCTTGCTGCCGGGCTTTATACCTGGTTGCCGCTGGGTTTGCGCGTGTTGCGCAAGATTGAACGCATCGTGCGCGAGGAGATGGATCGCGCCGGGGCCCTGGAGGTCCTGATGCCAGCGGTTCAACCGGCCGAGCTTTGGCAAGAGTCAGGGCGCTGGGATCAGTATGGCCCAGAACTGCTGCGCTTCAAAGACCGCCATGAACGGGATTTCTGCTTTGGCCCGACCCATGAGGAGATCATCACCGATCTCGTGCGCAATGAGCTCAAGAGCTACAAACAATTACCGGTCAGTCTTTATCAGATCCAGACCAAGTTTCGCGACGAGATCCGCCCAAGGTTCGGGGTTATGCGCGCGCGCGAATTTTTGATGAAGGACGCCTATTCCTTTCATCTGGACGAGCCCTCGCTCGATGCAACCTATCAGCAGATGTATGAGACCTATTGCCGAATCTTTAGCCGCTGTGGGCTCGACTTTCGGGCGGTGCGCGCCGACACCGGCAATATCGGCGGCAGCGACTCGCATGAGTTCCATGTCCTGGCCGCCTCCGGCGAGGATGCTATCGCCTTTTCCAATGCGAGCAACTATGCGGCGAATGTCGAGCTGGCCGAGGCCCTGCCCCCCGCTGGATCGGCGCCAGCCCCCAAGGAGGAGATGCGCCTGGTCGACACCCCGGGGGTACGCAGCATCGCCGAGCTGGTCGAGGCTTTCGGGGTGCCGATCGAGCGCACGGTCAAGACCCTGGTCGTCGCCGCATCGCCCGAACAGGGCGGCGGCTTGATCGCCCTTCTGATCCGCGGCGATCATGCCCTCAATCCGCTCAAGGCCCAAAGGTTGCCCCAGGTCGGCAAGCCATTGCGTATGGCCTCAGAGCCCGAGATCCGCGCCGCGATCGGCGCTGGGCCCGGCTCCCTGGGTCCCAAGGATCTCCCCATCGCCTGTATCGCCGACCGTTCGGTTGCGGTGCTGGCCGATTTCGCCGCTGGCGCCAATCGCGATGGCAAACACTGGTTTGGGCTCAATTGGGGCCGAGATCTGCCTTTGCCTGAGGTGGCCGATCTACGCAATGTCGTAGATGGCGACCCCAGCCCAGACGGCCAAGGGACCTTGGTCATCGCCCGCGGGATCGAGGTCGGGCATATCTTCAAGCTGGGGCGCAAATATAGCGAGGCCATGCGGGCCCAGGTCTTAGGCGAAGACGGCCGACCGGTAACCCTGATCATGGGCTGCTATGGGATCGGGGTTTCACGCTTGGTGGCTGCCGCCATCGAACAGCATCACGATGAACTGGGCATCTGTTGGCCGACGGCGATCGCGCCCTTCCAGGTCGCGCTCTTGCCCTTGCGGGCTGACAAATCCTATCGGGTGCGCGCGGCGACTGAGCAGCTCTATACCGAGCTTCAGGCCGCTGGCATTGAGGTCTTGCTCGATGACCGGGATATCCGCGCCGGCGTCATGTTCGCCGATATGGACCTGATCGGCATCCCCTATCGGATTGTAGTCAGCGACAAGGGGCTGGACGCAGGACAGGTCGAATATAAGGCGCGCATCGCCGCCGAACCCCAGCTCGTGCCCATTGATGAGATCCTTGGGTTTTTGCGCGCCCGCTTATCCATAAACGGCTCAGGGCAGCAGCCTTAATCGCTGCCCGATCATCCCAATCGACTAGGAATGACCATGGATCGACGAGAGGCCTCCTTCAATCGCGATGAGCTCCTGGCCTGCGGACACGGGGAGATGTTTGGCCCAGGCAATGCCCAACTCCCCTTGCCCAATATGCTGATGATGGACCGCATCCTGCGCATCGCCAATTTCGGCGGTGCCTACGGCAAGGGGGAGATCCTCGCGGAGCTCGATGTCCACCCAGACCTGTGGTTTTTCCAATGCCATTTTCAGGGTGACCCAGTGATGCCGGGCTGTCTAGGGCTCGATGCGCTTTGGCAAATGATCGGATTTTATCTCGCCTGGATCGGCAATCTCGGGCATGGCCGGGCGCTCGGAGTCGATGAGGTCCGTTTTACCGGTCAGGTCCTGCCGACGGCCAAGAAGGTGACCTATCACATCGATATGAAACGGGTCGTCAATCACAAGCTGGTCCTAGGGATCGGGGATGGCATCGTCCAGGTCGATGGGCGGACCATCTATACCGCCCGGGATCTGCGGGTCGGTCTGTTCACCTCGGTCGATAGCTTCTAGAGCACCGTGCCGCGGATTGAGTTCTATAGCCTGGAACCAGGCAGCCGCAGCGACCGGTTTGCCATGGCCTGCCAGATCGTCGAGCGTCTCTATGGCGAGGATGAGCGGGTCTTGATCCTCTGTCCCGACCCTGACGAGGCCAGACATCTCGACCGGCTGCTTTGGACCTTTAGACAAGAAAGCTTTATCCCCCATGGGATGCTAGGCGAGGTGGATGCAGAGCTCACCCCTATCCTCATCGCTTTAGAGTCACCCCTACCGCGAGGACAAGAGGCCCTGATCAATCTAGGACCTCTGCTGCCGCCAAACTGGGGTCTGTGGGATGAGATCTACGAGATCGTGGACAATGATCCAGAGGTCCTTGAGGCAGGGCGGGCACGATATCGGGCCTATCGGCAAGGCGGTTGTGAGCCGATCCACCAGCGCCTGAGGCTCGGATGAATAGCTGGCGCCAGCCGTTCGCGCATTCACCGGGATGGGGAGTTCGCCCGCGCTCGCCCCGCCCTAGGTCAACCAGAACAGCCCCCTTCTCGGCCATGATGCGCTGTATTCCCTACCAAGGCCGGCTGCTCTGGAAACCCCTCCAGATCGCTATAGCGGGTCGCAATCGCACAGAACTCATTAAACCGGGCAATAAAGGCATCGACCACATCCGGGTCAAAATGACTGCCGCGTCCAGCGATGATGATCCGATACGATTCCTCAAATGAGAGGGGCGGCTTATAGACCCGCGCTGAGATCAGGGCGTCAAAGACATCGGCCAGGGCCATCAGACGCGCCGCAATCGGGATCGCATCACCGGCCAACCCTTCCGGATACCCGCTCCCATCCCAGCGTTCGTGATGATAATGCGCGATGTCCTTGGCTATCGCGAGAAACTCCAGGGGCCGATCGGCATCGCGTTCGGCCTGTTCGAGGGCATCGCGCCCCAGCTTGGCATGGGTCTTCATGATCGCCCATTCCTCCGGCGTGAGCTTGCCCGGTTTAAGCAGGATATGATCAGGGATGCCGACCTTGCCGATATCGTGCAAGGGGGCAGACTTGACCAAAAGCGCAATGTGATGGGGGGTCAAAAAGTCCTTAAACCGCAGATGGGTCGAGAGTTCCTCGGCCAGGGTGCGCATATAACCCTGGGTGCGGCGCAGATGATTGCCGGTCTCCGGATCGCGGATCTCGGCCAGATGCGCTAAGGCATGGATGGTGACATCCTGGATCGCCAAAACCTCGCTCATCCGGCGCTCTAGCTCTGCCTCTAAATAGCTGTTCTGATGTTTCAGCCGGTCGCGGGCGCGTTTGAGCTCAAGCTGGGTATGGACGCGGGCGCGCAGGATGGGGGGGATGACCGGTTTGGCGATGTAATCGACCGCCCCCACATCCAAACCGCGGATCTCGGACTCAGTGTTGTCTATGGCCGTGACAAAGATCACCGGGATATCGGCGGTTTCTGGATCTGCGCGCAGCTGATCGAAGACCTCATAGCCATCCATCCCGGGCATCATGACATCGAGCAGGATTAGATCCGGTTTGGGAGGGGTTTTGACGATCCTGAGCGCGCGCTCGCCCGAGGTCGCGGCACGTACCCGATACTCGCCTTGCAAAAGCTCGCTTAGGACCGCAAGGTTTTCCGGGGCATCATCGACGATGAGGATGGTGGAGGTGGAGACATTCATGGTGATCGCACCCTGTTGGGCTGCTCCAAGGCGGTCATGCGTTTTTAAGCCCTCTGACAGCTCATCCAGTCATTAACGGCAGCGATTGAGGTTTTATGCCCAAAACAGGGACTCAATCCGCGGGAATTCAAGCCCAGATCCTCAGCTGGTCAACCCGCTGAAAGCCGCGCGGCAGCAACCGTCCCCGCCGCCCGCGTTCGCCGCGGTAGGCCAAAAGATCCTCTGGCTTGAGCTTGAGCTCGCGCCTGCCGGCATTGATCGCCAGGCCCATCCCTTCCCCCAGGGCTGCCAGGGCCACCAGGCGTTCGCCGGGGCTTAGGGCGCTGAGCCTATTGCCCTTGCCGCGCGCCATCTCGGGGAGTTCGGAACGCCCAAAAATCAATAGATGCCCGCTACTGCCAACCGCGGCGATCCAAGTAAGCCCCGGCTCGAGCTTGACGGGGGCCAGCATCTGCGCCCCCTCGGGCAGGGTCAGGACCGATTTACCCGCCTTGGGACGGGCGATCAGGTCCTCGAAGCGGAGGATAAAGCCATAGCCGGCATCCGAGGCCAGAAGATAACGCGCCTGGGGGTCATCGCCGAGCACAGCGATAAAACGTGCCCCAGACGGCGGTTCGAGCCTGCCGGTGAGGGGTTCGCCCTGACCACGCGCCGAGGGCAGGGCATGGGCCGACAAGGCATAGCTGCGTCCAGTCGAATCGAGAAACACTGCCATCTGGGTGCTGCGCAGACGGGCGGCCATCAGGAATCTGTCGCCTGAACGATAGCCTAGAGCAGCCCCATCGATCTCATGTCCCTTGGCCGCGCGTACCCAGCCCTTTTCCGAGAGGATCACCGTCAGTGGCTCGCTGGGATTAAGCTCAGTCTCATCGAATGCCAGGGCAGGCGGACGCTCGACCAGGGGAGAGCGCCGGGCATCGCCATAGCGTTCGGCGTCAGCGGCGATCTCGGCGCGGATAAACTGCTTAAGTTGCCCATCATCACCCAACAGCGCCTCAAGGCGCGCACGCTCTTGGAAAAGCTCGGATTGCTCAGCGCGAATCCTGAGCTCTTCCAAGCGCGCCAGCTGGCGCAACCTGGTATTGAGCACCCACTCGGCCTGGGCCTCACTCAACCCCAGCCGGGCCATGAGCACTGGCTTGGGCTCATCCTCGTGGCGCACGATCTCAATCACCAGGTCCAGATCGAGCAGGGCGCGCAGTAATCCCTCCAACAGGTGCAGGCGCTCTAAAATCCTTTCCAGGCGATTGTGGAGTCGCCGGCGCACCATCTCGGTGCGAAAGATCAGCCATTCGGCCAGGAGCTCACGCAGGTTCATCACCCGCGGCCGACCATTGAGCCCGATCAGATTGAGATTGACACGATAGCTGCGCTCCAGATCGGTGGTCGCAAAGAGATGTGCCATCAGGCGCTCGCTATCGACCCGATTGGACCGCGGCACGATCACCAGCCGGGTCGGATATTCATGATCGGACTCATCGCGAAGGTCCTCGATCATAGGAAGTTTTTTGGCATTGAGCTGGGCGGCGATCTGCTCGAGCACCCGGCTCCCCGAGACCTGATAGGGAAGCGCAGTGATCACGATCTCGCCGCGCTCGCGGACATAGCGCGCGCGTTGGCGGAAGGTACCGCTGCCGGTTTGATAGATCTTCAAAAGCTCATCGCGGGGGGTGATCAGCTCGGCCTCAGTGGGTAGGTCCGGCCCCTGGATAAAACGCATCAGTTCCTCGACGCTTGCCTCAGGATGCTCTAGGAGATGGATACAGGCCTGCGCCACCTCGCGCAGGTTATGGGAGGGGATATCAGTCGCCATGCCCACCGCGATCCCTGAGGCGCCATTCAGCAAGATATTGGGCAAACGCGCCGGCAGCAGGCGCGGCTCTTGGAGCGTCCCATCGAAGTTCGGCTGCCACTCGATGGTCCCCTGGTCGAGCTCGGCAAGCAAAAGCTCGGAATAGCGCGTCAGACGCGCCTCGGTATAGCGCATCGCGGCAAAGGATTTGGGGTCATCGGCCGAACCCCAGTTGCCTTGCCCATCGATCAGCGGATAGCGATAGCTAAACGGCTGGGCCATGAGGACCATGGCCTCATAACAAGCAGCATCGCCATGGGGATGATATTTGCCAAGCACATCGCCGACGGTACGGGCCGATTTTTTGAATTTGGCATCCGGGTCTAATCCCAGCTCGGCCATAGCATAGAGGATGCGTCTCTGGACAGGTTTCAAACCATCCCCAAGATGTGGCAAGGCGCGATCGAGGATGACCGCCATCGCATAATCCAGATAGGCCTTTTCAGTAAAGGCCTTGAGAGGCCGGCATTCCAGGCCATCGGTATAGAGGGTTGTTTCAGACATCGGGTGTAGCGATCCTTGAGATCTTTCCCAGGGCCGGCTTTGCGCAAAGGAGGCGCATCCTAAGCCGGATCCGGGGGTTCAGGGTGCAGGGCGCGGATGGCCGCCAGGCGCGCAGCGCGAATACGCTGCGCGATGAGCTCAGGCCGGTCAGTCCCCTGGGCGATCGCCCCGGCATCGACCGCGGCTGCCGCAGCGCGCAGCGCCCGCCAGCGCTCGGCCTGGGGATAGGGACGTTCTCTATAGCCGAGCCGCCCGCGAAAATCGGCCTCGCAGGCCAGAAGCAGTTGCTCAAACCGCTCGGGGCGGCGCCAGGCATCGGCGCGTTCCAAAAGATCCAGGATCGTTGCCGGGCGCAGCTCATCGACCTTGTGGATCAGGCCATGCTCAGCGGTAACCAGACGTGCGAGCTCGCGAAAGCGCCTGGGCACACGCAACCGATCGCCCAGGGCATCGACTAAGGGCAGGCCGCGTTCCTCATGCCCATGATGACTGGGGAGGATCTCAGCAGGGGTAGTGCCTTTGCCCAGATCGTGGCAAAGTGCAGCAAAGACCACCTCGGGCGCCGGGGACAATTGGGCGGCCAGCTCGATGACCAACAGGGTGTGAGCGCCGCAATCGACCTCGGGGTGCCAGTCGGCCTTTTGCGGGACCCCCCACAGCCGATCGAGCTCAGGCATAAGACGCGCCAAGGCCCCGCACTCGCGCAAGACCTCGAAAAAGCGCGCCGGATGCGCTTCGGTCAAGGCGCGCACCAGTTCCTGCCAGACCCGCTCGGGGACCAGGGCATCGACCTCCCCGGCCTCGACCATGCGTCGCATCAGCTCAAGGGTCTCCGGGGCCAGGGTAAAACCCAATCCAGCAAAGCGCGCGGCAAAGCGCGCGATCCGGAGGAGACGCACCGGGTCCTCGACAAATGCCAGCGAGACATGGCGCAGCACCCGGGCCCTGAGATCCGCCTGCCCCCCATAGGGATCGATCAGCCGGCCATCTGGGGCCAGCGCCAGGGCATTGATGGTCAGATCGCGCCGGCCCAGATCCTCTTCCAAGGTGACAGCGGGATCGGATTGGATCGCAAAGCCATGATAGCCAGGGGCAATCTTGCGCTCAGTGCGCGCCAGGGCATATTCCTCTTGGGTCTTGGGGTGCAAAAAGACTGGAAACCCCTTTCCGACCGCTTTGAAACCGCGCGCGAGCATCTCCTCGACCGTCGCGCCGACGACCACATAGTCATATTCGGTCGGGGTAAGCCCGAGCAATAGATCGCGTACCGCACCGCCGACCAGATAGACCTCAAGCCCCTCAGTCGCGGCTAGGTCCAAAAAGGGTTTAGACTCTTGCGATCCCAAGGCCATATTGAACCCAGCACCCATGCGTTTTCTCATTTATCTGCTGCTGCTTCTGCTCATTCTCTATGGGCTTTGGCCCTATTACAGCCTCTATCGGCTCGAGGCTGCGCTCCTGCGTCCAGACGACACCGAGCTTGCCAGCCTTGTAGATCTGCCCGCGATCCGTGCCAATTATCAACACCGGATCGCTGCGGGTCTCAATACCCTGCTTCCGCCCGCCAGCCCGCAGTTACAAGGGTCTGTCGGCTGGATCCGGGAGGGTGCCGAACGGCTCGGCGAACGCGCCCTCGACCAGATCATCACCCTCGCTTGGGTGCGGGAAACCCTGCGCCATACGGTCACCGAGATCACCGGTCAAGACCCCCCTTATCTATTGCAGGCGGTGGATTTCGCCTTTTTCGAGTCGCCCGAGCGTTTTCTAGTCCGGCTCGGTCTGCTCGGGGAAAGCGCCACCCATCTGCGCCTCAGCCGCAGTGGTGCTGGCTGGCGCCTGACGGACATCATCTAAAGGGACATCCAGGTGGCGCGAATCATCTTGGGGTGTAGCCGGCAAGCGATTGGGGTCAAATCGTCGCCCTACCCTTCATCGCCGCCAGATTCTAAAGGTAAAGGACTCGGCGTCATTCACCTCGGTCCGCCAGGTGATAATGCATCCAGAGACGCAGATGCTTGTACAGGCGTCCCAGGTTCAAGGCCGCGATCAGCATCAATCGATGGAGGGTCCCCAGGTCGCGGCGCTGCCATAGACCCGAACTCCACTGGGTCTGTTTGATATATAGGATCACCTCCCGTCGATCCGTAGGCGAAAAGAGACCGCGGATCATCCGCCAAGGCGTGGGGACGACGCGTTTATCGACGAAACAACCCACACCAAAGACATCGTTATGTTTAAGCGCCGCATAGGCCTCGGAGATCTGACGATCGGGTCGTTCGATGAGCTCGCTCCACAGCTCACAGGCGATCTCACGCAGATCTTGGCTGCGGATCGATCGATCCTCGACATAGGGTGCCCAATACCGGCAGGCAAACAGGACGCCCTCCTGGAAATAGTGGACCACCTCGGTATAGACGGCCTCCTCGGTAGGTTCGCGCAGACGTATGGCCTGCGCCTGTTGCCCGCCGCCTGCAAGCCGATAGCCCATGACACTGCCATTCGGCGAGTTGCACAGCATCTCCATGGGCGAGATCGCATCGAGTAGGTGACTATAAAACAGGCTCAGGTTGGCATTGGGTCCATAGGCGCGTTTGACCCCATTGGGTGGTTGGGGGTTGCGAAAGCGCTGTAATCCCAGGTAATAGCCATAAAACCGCGTCCTGGGCATCAACAGGGCCAGATTGTCCTGGATGGTCCCGCGCCACCCGATATCGACCAGGCCAAAGGGCCCATGCCCGTCGATCAGACCCTGTTGCGCAAAATAGAGCAAGGCGGCTTCGCGATCGGCGGCAATCTTTGCTGAGACCAGCTGGACAAAATCCGCATCGGCAAATAGCGCCTTGACCCTTGGATCCAGCCAGGGATAGACGATGGTTTCAACCAGGGGTAATCCATGGCGGCTTGCCAAGGACTCGATGGACCCGGGTTCGAGGCCCAGGGAACGGGCCAGGGCAAAGAGCGATTGGCTGTCATAAAGGCTCCATAGCCGCTGCATTTCCTCGAGACTGACCGAGCGCAGCGAGGCCGCGAAGGTTGCCAGACGGCTGACCTCTAGGATGCGGTAGGCTGGCAGGCGATGGCTGGCGAGCTGGTCGTTAGGGATGACCGCGGCAAAGACGCGAGCAAAGAATTCACCTTCGCGGGTAAAGAAATAAACCCGCTCGACGTCATCGATGATCGCCTGTTCAGCGATAAACAACGCCTGGCCCACGAATAAGGGGGCCGTTTTGATCCCCAGCCGAAACAGCAAAGCGGACTTGGTGTTGAGCGGTTCCACGAGAGGGCGCGCCGCTGCAAGGGCTGCCCCCTCAATCTGGTTGAGCAATGATGACTGCCCGCTCAAGGATGCAATCCTTTGAATCGCCCGCGAACAGCCTTGGTGGATGGTCCCTTCTGAATACCCTGATCCATCGTCTTTGGACCCTTGCTGTTTGCGGGCATAGCAGGAATGCCTCGGGGATCTGGAGTTGGGTTATGATGGGTTATACCCCTGGTGCTGAGGGCGCCCCGGTCAATGAGGCCGCAGTCAGCCCTTTGGCAAGGGTGCCCAACTCGGTATCGATCATCAACAAACCCTGGCCCTGGTCGCCGAAGAGATGCAGTCGCCCCAGGATATCATTGATCGTTGCCTCCTCCTCGATCTGCTCGGTGACAAACCAGTGGAGAAAGATCTGGGTGGCATGGTCCCGTTCAACCAGGGCATATTCGATCAGCTCGTTGATCGCAGCGGTCACATTGCGCTCGTGTTCCAGGGTGCGCTCAAACATGGGCAACACCCGCCGCTCGCTCGGCTCAGGGGCAGGGATTGGCTTGAGTTCGACCGCTACACCTTGGTCGAGTAGATAGCGATACAACCGCAGGGCATGGCCCTGTTCCTCGGTGTGTCTAGCAAAGAACCAGGCCGCTGTTCCCTTGAGGTTCATCGACTCGGACTGGGCCGCAAGCCCGAGATAAAAATAGGCCGAATAGAGCTCGCGATTGAGCTGGGCATTGAGATGCTGGGCCATGGTCGACGAGATCATATCCACCTCCAAGAATCGTTTGCCCTTTCAAAATAAAACCCAAGCGATCAGGGGTGCCGGAACTGCCCTAAGGCCGCTGGACAAAACCGGTTCAGGGTTTAGTATGTGATCATCCAAGCACAAATCCAGCGCCAAGATGGGGATGCCCTCGGATGTGCAGGTCGGTGAGTCAGCCAGGCGCGACCGATTTGGATACTAGCAAGCCCGGAGCCAATCCACCCATGCAAACACTCGAATCAGAGGCGATCGAGATCATCCGGGAGGCCGTGGCAGGTGCGCAAAGACCAGCGATGCTTTGGGCCGAGGGCAAGGAGTCAGCGGTCCTGTTACACCTGGCACGCAGCTCATTTTACCCCCGGCCCCTGCCCTTCCCGGTGTTTTATCTTGATTATGGGCAGCGAAACCCAGAGCTTAACCGCTACCGATCCGATCAGATCGCCGAGTTCGGGATACGGCTGCTCACCCCAACCCCGCCCCTTGCTGAATCCGCTGCTCAGACTCCCTGCCCGTCTGTTCAACAGATTGCCCGCGCCGAAAACCTCGACCTGGTGATATGCGGCCTAAGGCATGACGAGGGGCGTCATGCCGCTGTTGGCCAGGTCTTTGCCGCCCAGGACCCAGCGCATCCCCTGACCACTCCTGACCTGCGCCCGGCGCCCTGGGGGCTGTATCATACCCATCGCCGCACTGAGGAGATCCTAGAGGTCTTTCCCCTGGCCCATTGGACCGCGCTCGATGTCTGGCTGTATATCGAGTCCGAGGGCATCCCCATCGCCCCCCTCTATCTGGCCGCTGAACGCTGGGTCAGGCGCAGTGGCGATCGCTGGATCCTGATCGATCCTGATCGGCCGCGTGGCGTCGCTGACCGAGGTGAACCGCGTTGGGTCCGGGTGCCCAGTCTGGCTGAGCGGCCCTTGATCGCTGTGGAGAGCCGCGCTGAGACCCTGGAGAGCTTGATCGCTGAGCTACTGGAGGCGCCTGTTACACCTGAATCGAGCCAGGATCCAGTCACCGAGATCCAGGGCATCCAGGAGGATAGGGCATGACTCAGCGGCGGTCTTGGGATAGACAAACGTTATTGCGGCGTCTTCGCCAGGAACGGCCCTGGCGCCTGGTGGTATGCGGCGATGTCCAGGCAGGCAAGAGCACCCTGATCGAGCACCTCTTGGGAGGGCAGGCCCAGACCTATTGGGCGGGGCGCATAGGCGGATTGGCACCCTCACTCCTTCTGAACCGGCATGGTGGCTACCGCATTGCCGAATTGACCGCCCAACCCCAGGCACTCCCGGGGTTTGTGACAACCGCCTCGACCGCCGATCTGGCCTTGATGCTCATCGATGCCCGTACCGACCTGTCGCTTCAGACCCGCCAGCAGACGAGGATCCTGGCCATGCTTGGGCTCAAGGATCTGATACTCGCTGTCAACCGGATGGATCTGGTCGATTTCGACGCAGGGCGTTTTGCCGCCAGGGTCTCTGCCTATCGCGATCTTGCGGCCCAGCTCGGCCTCAGGTTGCACCAGGCGATCCCGATCTCGGCGCTATCTGGCGATACCATCGCCAGACCAAGCCCCCGCGCCCCCTGGTATGAGGGCCCCACCCTGGTCGAGGCACTCGATGGATTGACCCCCAGCGCCGAGACGGGTCGCTGCGCCTTCCGGATGGCGGTGCAGGGGATCCAGATCCCGGCGCCTGGGATCTATGAGATCTATGGGCGAATCGCCGAGGGTCGGATTGGCAGCGGGAGCGCGCTACGCATCCTGCCGGCGGGCAGCCTGAGCCGAGTTGCGGCCATCTGGCGCGGTTTTAGGGAGGTCGAATCGGCCCAGGCCGATGCATCCGTCATGCTGCGGCTTACCGATGGGGTTGAGGTCAAACGCGGCGATGTCCTGGTGGCCGCCGATGCACCTGCCGAGGTCGCCGATCAATTTGAGGCGCGTCTGCTGTGGTTTGGCCGTCATCCACTCACCCCTGGCCGCCGCTATCTGCTCAGGCTCGCCGCCCAGGAGACCCGCGCCTCGGTTACCGCGATCAAATACCGCGAGGACCCCGAAAACGGCGCCCATCTTGCTGCCCGAACCCTCAACGCCAACGAGTTGGCGACCGTCAATCTGGCCACCCAGTCAGCCCTGGTCTTTGAGCCCTATCTGCGCAACCGCAGGCTGGGCAGCTTCATCCTGATCGATCCCTTAAGCCTGGAGACAGTCGGGGCAGGGACGATCGATTTTGCCCTACGCCGCGCCACCAATATCCATTGGCAGGCCCTGCAGGTCGATAAACCCAGCCGAGCGCGGCTCAAAAATCAGACGCCCTGTTGTCTGTGGTTTACGGGGCTTTCGGGCTCGGGCAAATCGACCCTCGCTAGCCTGCTTGACCAACGTCTCCACGCCCTAGGCCGGCATACCTACGTCCTCGATGGCGACAATGTGCGCCATGGATTGAATCGCGATCTCGGATTCACCGAGGCCGACCGGGTCGAAAACATCCGGCGGGTGGCCGAGGTCGCCAAGCTCATGGTCGATGCCGGGTTGATCGTAATAGTGAGTTTTATCTCGCCCTTTCGCAGCGAGCGCCAGATGGCCCGCGAGCTCTTTGCCCCCGGCGAGTTCATTGAGATCTATGTCGATACCCCTCTTGAGGAATGCGAGCGGCGCGATGTCAAGGGGCTCTATGCCAAGGCGCGTGCCGGTCTGATCAAGAACTTTACCGGTATCGATAGCCCCTATGAGCCGCCCGAGTTGCCCGAGATCCATCTACGCACGGTTGAACAAGGGGTGGATGAGTGCGTTGAGACCCTATTTAGACTGGTACTCGAACGCACTGCGCCAAAAGCGCCGGGCGCACCCTAAGCCCTCGCCGGTCTTAAAAGCGCGCCCACCAAATATGATCGCCCGCCTGCACGGGGAAGGGGCATCGCCTTCCGGGCTCTCAGATCTAGGTATTCTGGATCACGATGCGCGGGAACTTGGCGGCATAATCCTTGGCCTGAAGCGACAGCTTGGCTGCGGTCTTGCGGGCGATCTCGCGATAGATCTGGGCGATCCGCGATTCAGGCTCGGCCACGACCGTCGGCCGTCCGCTGTCGGTCTCCTCGCAGATCCGGCGATCGAGCGGCAGTGAACCCAATAACTCCAGCCCATATTGCTGGGCCATCCGTTGGCCGCCGCCTTGTCCAAAGATGGGCTCCTCATGGCCACACTGGGGACAGATATACAGACTCATATTCTCGACGATCCCCAACACCGGCACCTCGACCTTCTGGAACATCTTGAGCCCCTTGCGCGCATCCAACAGGGCGATGTCTTGCGGGGTGGTCACGATAACCGCACCCGAAACCGGCACCTTTTGCGCCAGGGTGAGCTGGGTGTCGCCGGTCCCAGGCGGCAGATCGATCACCAAATAATCGAGCTCGCTCCAGCGGGTGTCCTTGAGGAGCTGTTCGAGCGCCTGGGTGACCATGGGACCGCGCCAGATCATGGGGGTCTCTTCCTCGATCAAAAAGCCGATCGACATGGTCTGTACGCCATAGCTGAGCATGGGCTCGAGGCTCTGGCCATCCAGTGATTCGGGTTGGCGTCCTTGTAACCCCAGCATGCGCGGCTGAGAAGGGCCATAGATATCGGCGTCCAACAGACCCACCCTGGCCCCCTCGGCCTGGAGGGCCAGGGCCAGGTTCACGGCCACGGTCGACTTGCCGACCCCTCCCTTGCCTGAGGCCACAGCAATGATATTTTTGACATTGTCGATGGGTTTCAAAGATTTCTGGACTGCGTGGGATTTGATCTCCCAGCTGACATCAACCTCCACTGCCCCAACGCCCGGTACCTGGGTCACCCGTCCCTGAATCGACTCAGCAAGCGCCGCTTGGATCCCTTGGGCTGGGAAACCCAGAATGACCTTGATCCAAACCTGATCGCCCTCGATCGCGATCTCCTTGATGGCGCGGGCAGAGATCAGATCGCGTCCTAGATGGGGCTCCTGATAGCCCTTGATGGCGGTTTCAATGGCTTCGCGCGTGGGTTGGGACATGCATAACTCCAGTCAATACGAGAGGTTAATCCTGACTGAGCTCGGCTCGGCAGGGGATGAATATTGGGGGCAAGCTTGGTATGCGCCCAAGCGATTTCAAGCCTTGATGTCCTGTATCCACCGGTCCCAAACGCCGGTCGATTCGGGTATTGCCCACAGGGTACAGCGAATCGCCGGATAACGACCAGGGCGCGGGCGCCCTCTGGGTGAATCATGCGATAATGATCTTGCGCCCGGCCTGATCCGGCGCTGATGCTTGAGATGTATAGCCAGTGAGATCCAGTCACCCATGAGTCAGGTCCGCGATATCCTCGTCACCAGCGCCCTTCCTTATGCCAATGGCCCTATCCATATCGGCCATCTGGTCGAATATATCCAGACCGATATCTGGGCGCGGTTTCAAAGGATGCGCGGGCACAACTGCTGGTATGTCTGCGCGGATGACGCCCATGGTACCCCGATCATGCTGCGCGCCCGCCAGGAGGGGATCGCGCCCGAGGCGCTCATCGCCCGTATGTCCCAGGAACACCAGGCCGATTTCGCTGCCTTCCGGATCGGCTTCGACAATTATCATTCAACCCATTCGCCCGAGAATCAGGAACTCTCCAATCTGATCTATCAACGTAATCTTGAGACGGGGCACATCGTCCAGCGGATCATCACCCAGGCCTATGATCCAGTCGAGCGGATGTTTTTGCCCGATCGCTTTATCAAGGGGAATTGTCCGCGCTGCGGTGCGCCCGATCAGTATGGCGATAATTGCGAGGTCTGCGGCGCCAGTTATTCGCCTGCCGAACTGAAAAATCCGCGCTCGGCAATCTCTGGGGCCATCCCGGAACAGCGGGAATCCGAGCATTATTTCTTCAAACTCGCTGATTTTGAATCGATGCTGAGGGAATGGACCCGCAGCGGGACCCTCCAAAAAGAGGTCGCCAATAAGCTCGATGAATGGTTTGCTGAGGGCCTCCAGGAATGGGACATCTCGCGCGATGCGCCCTATTTTGGCTTCGAGATCCCTGGTCATCCGGGCAAATATTTCTATGTCTGGCTCGATGCGCCAATAGGGTATCTCGCCAGTTTCAAAAATCTCTGCAACAAAACACCTGGGCTCAATTTTGAGCGTTTCTGGGCAGCAGATTCACAAGCTGAGCTTTATCATTTTATCGGCAAGGATATCATCTATTTCCATGCCCTGTTCTTTCCGGCGATGCTGCATGGTGCTGGCTTTAGAAAGCCTACTGCCATCTTTGCCCATGGGTTTTTGACCGTCGATGGGCAAAAGATGTCCAAGTCGCGGGGGACCTTTATCAAGGCGCGGACCTACCTCAATCATCTTGACCCTGAATATCTGCGTTATTATTTCGCCGCTAAGCTGGGGCCGGGGGTCGATGATATCGATTTGAATCTCGATGACTTCGTCGCGCGCGTCAATTCCGATCTGATCGGCAAGCTCGTCAACATCGCCAGCCGAACCGCTGGATTCATTACCAAGGGTTTTGATGGCTGGCTGGCGGGACAATTACCTCATCCTGAGCTTTATCAGGCCTTTGTTGCAGCTGGTGAGTCAATCGCTGCAGCCTATGAACAGCGCGAATTCAGCCGAGCCATCCGCGAGATCATGAACCTCGCCGACCGCGCCAATCAATATATCGCCGAGCAGGCGCCCTGGATGATCGCTAAACAATCCGGCCGGGAGCAGGAGCTCCAGGCGGTCTGCACCCAGGGCCTGAATCTGTTTCGGGTCCTGATCGGCTATCTACGACCGGTATTGCCTGGAACCGCCGAGGCCGCCGAATCCTTCCTCAGGATCCCACCCCTGAGCTGGGCGTCGATCGGCCGACCTTTGCTTGCCCATCAGATCGCGCCCTTCAAACCCTTGCTTACCCGCATCGATCCCAACCAGGTCCAGGCTATGCTGGCAGAGGCCAAACAGGACTTGCAGACCAAGGAGACACCTGAAGGCCCCGCCTCCCCATCGGCCAATCTGCATCTGGAGCGCGACCCAATCGCCCCGCCGATCGACTATGAGACCTTTGCCAGGATTGATCTGCGAGTCGCCAGGATTCAACAGGCCAGATTAGTCGAGGGTGCAGATAAGCTGCTGGAACTCAAGCTCGATCTCGGCGGCGAGCTGCGCACCGTCTTTGCAGGCATTCGCGCCGCCTATAACCCCCAGGATCTCGAAGGCCGCCTGACCGTC
Source organism: uncultured Chromatiaceae bacterium (assembly GCA_937923175.1). Classification (GTDB taxonomy): domain Bacteria; phylum Pseudomonadota; class Gammaproteobacteria; order Chromatiales; family Chromatiaceae; genus Thermochromatium. Next base: position 37,546 of record CALALB010000037.1, read on the forward strand.
ATGGTCGCCAATCTCGCGCCGCGCAAGATGCGTTTCGGCGTCTCAGAAGGCATGGTGCTTGCCGCAGGGCCTGGCGGCAAAGAGCTATTCATCCTCAGCCCGGATGCCGGCGCTGAGCCCGGGATGCGGGTCAAATAGCTCAGCGCTACCTGCCATGCCCCACCAGCGGGCGTGCTCTGAGGGTCACGAGATCGGTCGATAAACCCACCCCTGAGGTCGCAGGCCTTATCGTAGGAGCAACGGCTAGGCCCGCTCGGGCGAGGCGACCCGGTTCCAGATCCGATGTTTGCGCCCGACCGACAGCAGCCGGATACAGATATTAGCCTAGTCTGCCTGGTGCAGACCTTGCCGATCGCCCTGGCCTGGTCGCAAGCCGGATCGACCCCGGGTCCAGCATGGCATCATCGTCTCTCAGATGCTCGGAACCCTCGCGACAGCGAGGGTGGCGGCGCTGATGTTTTCTGCCGGGCCGACCCAGTAGGACGGCAATCCCAGGGCCCAGTCCCAACCCTGGGCTCTAAGCGAGTGAAACCGCAGAAACAAACAGCGCCAGCACTGATCACCCCAGCGCCTCCTGGATCTCTGTCTACCCCTGCCCTCATCGGCAAGGGTAGGCGTTGCGTACCCCTCTGGGTTGGTCTGCCGGGGATCAGGGGATGCGCAGGGCAAAACGCCCTATTGGAGGGCGCGCCTTGCCCACCTGCCAGAGATCTCTCAGACCTTGACCCGACCTAGATCCTTCAGTCGATCAACCGGTATCTCGCCCCGCAATAGGGACAGATGAACTCGTGATTTGGGCTATCCTCGATCGGGAGATAGACGCGCGGATGCATGTTCCAGAGCGTCTCATGCGGCCGTGGACAACAGAGCGGCAGGTCCGCGCGCCTGATCTCGATCGTCTCGGGTTCAGGGAGTGTTGCCTGAGCCGACCCGGGTGCCAGATTGCTGCGAATCTCAGCCAGTATTGAGTGCATAGCGCCTAGATGAAGGTTAACCATTCGGGATGTTCGGAACGCCGTCCATGGACCTGATCGAAATATAGACTCTGCAGGCGTTCGGTGATCGGCCCCCGGGTGCCGGAGCCAATCCGGCGCCCATCGACCTCGCGGATGGGGGTCACCTCGGCCGCGGTACCGGTAAAAAAGGCCTCATCGGCAATATAGACCTCATCGCGGGTGATGCGCTTTTCGCTGACCCGGAGCCCGATCTCATCGCACAGCGTAATCACTGTACGGCGGGTGATCCCATCGAGTGCCGAGGTGAGATCCGGCGTATAGACCACGCCGTCGCGCACGATGAACACATTCTCACCGCTCCCTTCCATGACATAGCCGGACGCATCGAGGAGCAGGGCCTCGTCATAGCCGTCGCGCAGGGCCTCTTGCAGGGCGAGCATCGAGTTCATGTAGTTGCCATTGGCCTTGGCGCGGCACATGGTGATATTGACATGATGGCGGGTAAAGGAGGACACCCGTACCCGGATGCCCTGGCGCATATTCTCCTCGCCGAGATAGGCGCCCCAGGACCAGGCCGCGACCATGCAATGAACCCTGAGGTTGTCTGCGCGTAATCCCATGCCTTCGGGTCCATAAAAACACATCGGGCGGATATAGGCCGAGTCCAATCCATTGCGCCGCACCACCTCGCGCTGGACCTCATTGAGGGTATCCTGATCCCAGGGCATGGGTATCCCCAGGATATGCGCCGAGTTGAATAATCGGCGAGTGTGATCCTGCAGACGAAAGATGGCCGTACCCCGTGCGGTCGAATAGGCGCGCACGCCCTCGAAGACCCCCATGCCATAATGCAGGGTATGGGTCAACACATGGGTCTTGGCCTCGCGCCAGGGGACCCAGTCGCCATCTAGCCAGATCAGACCGTCGCGGTCTGCCATCGTTGTCATGTCTCTAATCCCCGCCTTTTGTCGCTTGGGTTCCAAGCCGTTGACTCAAGATTCTCCGGCGAGAGGCAGCTGTCTCTCAAATAACGCCTGCCAGATCGCCTGGACCCGCTCGCGCTCAGCCCTTAGCTCGGTCTCAGGGATCAATCTCGGTTGACCGCTAAGGGCTCTGCGATGATCGGCCATGCGCAGCGCCTGATAGGCGGCGATCAGGTCTTGGACGCACTGGCCAGGCAGCAACTCGAACCGGGCCAAGGTTTCAAGCAGCCGGATATTGTCGGTCCAGTCGGCAAGCTCCGGATAACTCTCTGCCCAGCGCAATACCGCGTATTGAACCATAAACTCGATATCGGCAATACCGCCGCGCCCTTGTTTGAGATCAAACCGCTCGGTATCGCTGTTGTCGAGATTGGCGCGCATCCGTTCGCGCATGGCGCGGACCTCTTGTCTCAAACCCTCGGGATCGCGGGGACGGCAAAGGATGGCGCGGCGGATCATCAAGAAACGCTCGGCAAGCAGGGGATCGCCGGCGATGGGACGCGCCCGGATCAGGGCCTGATGCTCCCAGGTCCAGGCATGCTGCTCCTGGTAATCGGCAAAGGCGCGCATGGAACGCACGAGCAGGCCCTTGCTGCCATCCGGACGCAGGCGGGTATCCACAGGATATAGCTCGCCCGCTGGGGTGCGGGTCGTCAGGATATGGATCATGCGCTGGGCCAGCCTGGCATAGAACTGCTCATTGCTCACTGGTTTAGGGCCGGCGGTCTCGGCGGTCAGCGTCTCGCTACCATGCAAAAATACCAGATCGAGATCCGAGCCATATCCCAACTCGATCCCACCGAGCTTGCCATAGCCGATCACGAGAAAACCCTGATCATGACCCTGAATGCCAGTGGGCCGCCCGTGGCGCGCCACTAGATGACCCCAGGCCAGGGTCAGGACGCGGGCGACCACGACCTCGGCGATCTCGGTCAGATAGTCGCTGACCACCATCAGGGGGATGACGCCGGTGAGATCAGCCGCGGCCACGCGCAACCTCTGGGATTGGGCGAATTGACGCAGCCGCTCCATCTGTTGCTCGAGATCCTCAGGGTCGATCCCTGCCAGGAGCACATCGAGCTCCGCCTCGAGCTCGCCGCGGCGTAAGGGGCTATGGAGCCTGCGCGCATCGATCAGCTCGTCGAGCAGGATCGGCTGGCGGGCGATCTGTTCGGTAAACCAGGGGCTTAAGGCGGCGAGGCGAGTCAATTGGGTGAGGATCTGGGGGTGCTCGGCCAACATGGCGAGATAGGCCGTGCGCCGGACAATGGACTCGAAGAGGGTCAACACCCGCACCAAGGCCAGATCGGGGTTGGCACACCCAGAGGCTGCACTAAGCACCTGCGGCATGATCCGATTGAGCCGCTCATGTCCGCGGCTGCTGAGCCCTTTGCGCAGACAGCTTGCCTGAAACTGTTCGAGCCTTTGATAGATTGCCTGCGGGTCGGCAAAGCCGGCGCGTTCGAGCTGCTCGATGGCCGCATGTATCCCCGGCGGCGGCCAGAGGTTGAACAGCGGGTTGACCTCATCGGCTGCAGCCTCGGCAATCGGTTGGGCAAACAGGGCGTCGAAATGACCCTGAACCTTGCGCCGATGCTCGGCAAGTACGGCGGTCAATTCTGACCAACCTGGAAAACCCATGCTTTTCGCGAGACGCAATCGATCCTGGGGATCCTGCGGCAGACAATGGGTTTGTTGATCGCGATAGGCCTGAAGCCGGTTTTCGAGCCGGCGCAGAAAGACATAGGCGGCATCCAGTTCGGAAACGGCGGTTTGGGGCAACAGACCCTTTTGTCCCAGCCTGGATAAAACCGCGCGGATTGAGCGGATCTGAAGCTCAGGGTCGCGCCCACCGCGCACCAATTGCAACGCCTGACCGATAAATTCGATCTCGCGGATACCGCCTGGCCCGAGTTTGATATTGGCGTCCATCCCGCGCCGGTGGAGTTCGCGGCGAATCAGGCGCTTCAGCTCGCGCAATGACTCAAAGGCGCCAAAGTCCAGATACCGCCGATAGACAAAGGGGTGCAGGATCGCCATGAGTTCAGCGCAATCCTTAGGATCGCCGGCGATGGGACGCGCCTTGATCATGGCGTAGCGCTCCCATTCACGCGCCTGCGATTGGTAGTACTCCTCCATCGCCGGCAGGCTCATCGCCAGGGGACCGGATTCCCCATAAGGCCGCAGGCGGGTATCCACGCGAAAGACAAAGCCCTCGGCGGTGACCTCGGCCAATACCTTGATCAGACGCTGGGCAAGCCGGACAAAAAATTGCTCATGGCTGAGGGGGTGCAAACCGCCCTCGATAACCCCTGGATGGGCAAAGGCAAAGATGAGATCGATATCCGAGCTGAAATTGAGCTCGCGTCCTCCCAACTTACCCATCCCCAAAACCACTAGGCGCAACGTCCGGCCATCTGGGGCCCGGGGTGTCCCCCATGCGGACCAGGCCCAGGGCTCCAGATGAGCAAGTGCACCGCGCACACAGATCTCGGCAAGCTCTGACAGGTCTGCGAGGGTCTCATCCAGAGGGGCAAGCCCGGCGATGTCCCGCCAGCCGATCCGGATCAGCTCGCGGTGGCGAAAGCGACGTAGGGCGCGTTGCAGGCCTGGTTCATCCCTGACCTCGGCCAGATATCTCGCAAGCCGGCATGCCAAATCATCCGGCGCTGCGCTTCGCTCTAAATCTCCGGTGGCGATCAGATCGGCAAATTCATGGGGGAAACGCGCGACCGAACGGGCGATATACTCGCTTGCGGCCCATACCTGCTCCCTCACCTGGGCAAAGCCGGGGGCGGCAGGCAGGGCGATCCCCTGCCTCGCCGCCCAGTCGAGCCAGACCTGCCAGCAGGATTCAAGCGCCGGATCTTGGGTGGATTCCATCGATCAGGCCTTTTGGTTAGGTGAGATCTTAGGCCAGAGGCACCGACAGCTGGTTCGGCGACTCATCAGCTCAATATCCCTGCCGGCGATCCGGCAACAAGAGTGTCTCGATCCATTGCCTCAACCCCTCAGCCCTGACCTGCGCCCTTCCCTGGTTTAGCCTGCCAGGCTGGCGCTTGGGCAGCCTGGGCATCCTTGCCTTTCATCCATCTGGGGAAACAGGCCTGCCCGCTCCCTTGCCGCATCCCCAACCGACACTCAGCCGTGGCTGCGCCTCCTGGCCAGCTCGGGTATACCTTGCATACCCTACCGCTTGGGCTACAGATTTTGCGTCGCCTGCGCCTTGAGCGCCGCATGCGCCGCGGCCAGGCGGGCGATCGGCACGCGCGGGGCCGAACAGCTCACGTAGTTCAGCCCGATCTCATGGCAGAAGGCGATCGAGCGCGGATGGCCGCCATGCTCGCCGCAGATCCCGACCTCCAGATCCGGTTTGACCGAGCGCCCCCAGTCGACCGCCAGCTTCATCAGCTTGCCAACACCCTTGACATCCAGGACCTCGAAGGGATTGTCCTGCAATAATCCAGACTGGTTATAAAGAGGCAGGAATTTGTTCTCGGCATCCTCGCGCGAGAACGAGAAGGTCGCCTGGGTGAGATCATTGGTGCCAAACGAGAAGAACTCGGCCTCCTCAGCCAGCGAATCGGCTCGCATACAGGCGCGTACCACCTCAATCATGGTCCCAAATTTGAAGTCAACCGGTTTGCCATAACGCGCCTGGATCTCGGCATGGATGTCGGCGACATAGCCTTTGACCTTGCGCAGCTCCTGGACCGTACAGACCTGGGGCACCATGATCTGGGGATGGACCTCGATGCCAGCCTTGGTGCATTCAGCAGCCGCCTCGAGGATTGCGCGGATCTGCATCTGATAGATCTCGGGGAAGGTCATACCGAGACGCACCCCCCGGTGCCCGAGCATGGGGTTGGTCTCATACAGGGCCCGCACCTTTTTGAGCATCGCCTCCTTCTTGGCGATCGCCTCCTCGACGACCGCCGGATCGATCAGGTGATGCACCCGCTCGATTTCCAGACGCGACCCCTCCGGGACATGGATCAATCCGACCGAGCCAGCGAGCACCCCGAGTCCCCGCGCCATCTGGGCAAGCGTCCGCAGTTCCTTGAGCTCGCGCTCGAGCACATGCTCATCTGGCAAGAACTCATGGATCGGGGGATCCAAGAGCCGGATCGTGACCGGATAGGGCGACATGACCTCGAAGAGCTCATAGAAGTCCTGGCGCTGCATGGGCAGCAGACGATCGAGGGCGGCGCGCCTTTGCTCTGCGCTTTCGGCGACGATCATCTCGATGACGATCGGCAAACGATCGACGGCGTTGAACATCCGCTCGGTCCGGGCCAACCCGATCCCAACGGCTCCATAGCGGCGCGCGCGGCGGGCATCGTCTGGGGTATCTGCATTGGCCAGGACATGCAGGCGGGCGATCGAATCGGCCCACCCGAGCAGGGTATTGAGCTCAGGGGTAAACTCGGGCTCGACCGTGGGGATCTCACCGAGATAGACCTTGCCCGTGGTCCCATCGATGGTGATGACCTCGCCCTCCTTGAAGCTCACCAGACCTACCCGCGCCTCGCGCCGCTCGACATCGACCTGGATGCCTTCAGCGCCCGCCACACAGGGCTTGCCCATGCCGCGCGCGACCACCGCGGCATGCGAGGTCTTGCCGCCGCGCGAGGTGAGTATCCCCACCGAGGCAAAGAACCCATGGATATCCTCGGGCTTGGTCTCCTCACGCACCAGGATCACCTTAAGCCCCTGACCCTTGCCGAGCTGCTCAGCGCGATCGGCATCAAAGACCGCGATCCCTGAGGCCGCCCCTGGGGATGCCGCCAGACCCAAGGCCACGGGCTCCGCCTTGGCATTGGGATCGAGGCGCGGAAAGAGCATCTGTTCGAGCGACTCGGGCGGGATGCGCAGCAGGGCCTCCTCCTTGGTGATCAGACCCTCGCGCTCCATCTCGACCGAGGTGCGCACCAGGGCCAAGGTATTCATCTTGCCGTTGCGGGTCTGCAGGCAATAGAGCTTGCCGCGCTCGATGGTGAACTCGAAATCTTGGACCTCGCGATAATGGCTCTCGAGCTTCTGGCGCAGTTCCTCGAGCTGTTCAGCAAGCTCAGGCATCTCGACCTGAAGATAGTCGAGCGGCTTCGGGGTGCGGATCCCTGCGACGACATCCTCACCCTGGGCATTGACCAGATATTCGCCATAAAGCTTGTTTTCGCCGGTGGCCGGGTTGCGGGTAAAGCCCACCCCGGTCGCCGAATCATTGCCACGGTTGCCAAAGACCATGGTCACCACATTGACCGCGGTCCCATTGGCCATGTCAGGGGTGATGTTAAACTGCTTGCGATAATCGACCGCCCGCTTGCCCATCCAAGAGTTGAACACCGCCTTGATCGCGATCTCGAGCTGCTCATAGGGGTCAGCGGGGAAAGGACTCCCGGTCTGTTCCTCGACGATCCGCAAAAACCGCTCGCAGACCGCGCGCAGATCATCGGCAGAGAGATCCACGTCCTGCTTGGCATGCGCAGACTCTTTGGCCGCCGCAAATGCCTGATCAAACAATTCATCCCTGACCCCCAATGCCACCTTACCGAAGAGCTGGATGAAACGCCGATAGGAGTCATAGGCGAAACGAGGGTCGCCTGTGGCCTGGATCACCCCCTGGAGGGTGTCGCTGTTGAGTCCAAGATTGAGGATGGTATCCATCATCCCCGGCATCGAGATCGCCGAGCCCGAGCGCACCGAGACCAATAAGGGATTGTCGGGATTGCCGAATCCCTTGCCGGTTTTCTGCTCCAAGATCCGCATCTGGTCGCGCACCTGTTCGATGAGACCAGGTGGCAGGGCGCGGTTTGGATCCTCGAGATAGGCCAGACAGGCCTCGGTGGTAATGACAAAGCCCGGCGGGACATTGAGCCCAATCTGGGTCATCTCGCATAGATTGGCCCCTTTGCCACCAAGGAGCCTCTTGTTCTTGCCGTCGCCCTCTTCAAAGGCAAAGACATATTTCTTCATGGTGTCCATGGGTCGCCTCTCTCATCTGGGGTGGATATACGGCAGCTGACATGCTGCCATATTCTGGCGATGCGGGGTATCTCTTGAGAGGTCAATGCCAAGCCTAGCCATTCATCTCGGTCCAGGACCCCGAACGCCTCCTGGCCCTGGGGTATACTTCGGTTCTCAGAAATCCCTGTGACCGAGATAAAGATCCACTCATGCTGGATAAGACCTACGATCCTAAGCACATTGAGAACCATTGGTACTGCCTGTGGGAAGAACGCGGCTATTTCGCGCCAACCACTCACCCCCGCCCAGGTCGGGGGGTCTATTGCATTATGATCCCCCCGCCCAATGTCACCGGCAGCCTGCATATGGGCCATGCCTTTCAGGACACCATCATGGACGCCCTGATCCGCTATCACCGGATGCTCGGCGATCGCACCCTCTGGCAGGCGGGCACAGACCATGCGGGGATTGCCACCCAGATGGTTGTGGAACGCCTGATCGAAGCGGAAGGCAAGACCCGCCACGACTATGGGCGCGAGGCATTTATCGAGCGGGTCTGGGCCTGGAAGGCCGAGTCAGGTGGGACCATCACCCGCCAATTGCGCCGGCTGGGGGCCTCGCTCGATTGGGCGACCGAGCGTTTTACCCTGGACGAGGGTCTGTCGGCCGCGGTACGCGAGGTCTTCGTCCGGCTTTATGAGGAAGGCTTGATCTATCGCGGCAAGCGTCTGGTCAACTGGGACCCGGTGCTCCATACCGCGGTTTCGGACCTCGAGGTCCTGGCCGAAGAGGAAGAGGGGTTTATGTGGGATATCCGCTATCCACTGGTCCAACCTGGTGCCGCCGATCCCCTCCATCTCATCGTTTCGACCACCAGACCCGAGACCCTGCTGGGCGACTGCGCGGTTGCGATCAACCCCGAGGATAGCCGTTATCGGCATCTGATCGGCTCATGGGTCGAGCTGCCCTTGACCGGCCGACGCATCCCAATCATTGCCGATGACTATGCCGATCCCGAGTTTGGCACCGGCTGCGTCAAGATCACTCCGGCGCATGATTTCAATGACTATCAGGTCTGGCTGAGACATCGCGATGAGCAGGCGATTGCCGAGCAACCGCACGCCGGCCTGATCAATATCTTCACCCCAGATGCCCGTATCCGACCCAATACCCCAGAGGAAGACAGACTCATCCCGCCGGCCTATATCGGGCTTGATCGCTATGCCGCGCGCGAACGGATCGTCGAGGACCTTAAGGCTGCAGGCCTGTTGGCTGCAGTACGCGCGCATCGCTTGCAGCAACCGCGTGGCGACCGTTCAGGGGCGGTGATCGAGCCTTATCTGACCGATCAGTGGTTTGTGCGCGTCGGACCCCTGGCCGATCCGGCTATCCGCGCGGTCGAGGAAGGGCGTATCCGTTTCGTGCCGGAGAGCTGGAAACACACCTATTTTGAATGGATGCGCAATATCCAGGACTGGTGTATCAGCCGCCAGATCTGGTGGGGACACCGCATCCCAGCCTGGTATGACGAGCAAGGCAATGTCTATGTCGGGCGTTCCGAGCAGGAGGTCCGGACCACATACGGTCTTAGTCGAGAGGTCGCGCTCGTCCAGGACCCAGATGTCCTGGATACCTGGTTCAGCTCAGCGCTTTGGCCCTTTAGCACCCTCGGTTGGCCTGAGGAGACCGAGCGTCTCAAGACCTTTTATCCGACCTCGGTCCTGGTGACCGGTTTCGACATCATCTTCTTCTGGGTCGCGCGCATGATTATGCTGGGGCTGCGCTTCATGAGGGATGTCCCCTTCCGCGAGGTCTATATCCATGGTCTGGTGCGCGATCAAAACGGCGACAAGATGTCCAAGTCCAAGGGCAATATTCTCGATCCCCTGGATCTGATCGATGGGATCGACCTGGAGTCCTTGGTCGCCAAGCGCACCACCGGTCTGATGCAGCCGCATCTGGCCGAGCGTATCGCCCGCGACACCCGCAGAGATTTTCCCAACGGCATCCCCCCATTCGGGACCGATGCATTGCGCATGACCTTCGCCTCGTTGGCAAGCACAGGTCGCGATATCAAGTTCGATCTGGGGCGGATCGAGGGCTATCGCAATTTCTGTAATAAGCTATGGAATGCCGCCCGCTATGTCCTAATGAATACTGAGGGCCAAGACTGCGGGCTTGGGTCAGACCCCATCGAGCTTTCAGCTGCCGATCGCTGGATCCGCAGCGAGCTACAATGCACCATTCAGGCGGTCATCGAATCGATCGAGTCCTACCGCTTCGATCTGGCAGCCCAGGCGCTCTATGGGTTTACCTGGGATGAGTTCTGCGACTGGTATCTCGAGCTGTCCAAGCCGGTCTTAAACGATCCCGCAGTCTCAGCAGCGGCCAAGCGCGGCACCAGACGCACCCTGGTGCAGACCTTAGAGACCCTGCTGCGCCTGCTCCATCCCCTCATGCCCTTTATCACCGAGGAGATCTGGCAGAAGCTCAGGCATCTAGCCGGGGTCGAGGGCGAATCGATCATGCTTGCCCCCTACCCAGTCTATGACCCGAGCGCGCTCGACGAGCAGGCGACCGCCGAGATCGCCTGGGTCAAACAATGCATCCTGGGGATCCGGCGGATCAAGGGCGAGATGAATATTGCACCCGGCAAGCCGGTGCCGGTTTTGATTGCCAATGCATCGGCGCAGGATCGCCAGTGGCTTGAAACGGCCAGGCCCTATCTGGATTTCTTGGTGCGGACCGAATCGATCAGGATCCTCGAGGATGAATCCCAGGCGCCCCAATCGGCAATCGCCCTGGTCGGATCCATGAAAATCCTGATCCCGCTTGCCGGTCTGATCGATCGATCAGCGGAGCTGAAACGCCTGGATAAGGAAATCGCACGCCTCAGCGATGAGATCGCGCGTCTTGAGACCAAGCTCGCCAATTCCGAGTTTATCGCCAAGGCAAAGCCCGAGGTGGTCGAACAGGAGCGCCGCAAGCTCCATGCCCGGCGCGCAGCACTCGCTGAACTGGGGGGACAGCGCGCTAGGATAGTTGCGCTTTGAGCATGGCGAAGGCTGGGGGAAAAAGGTCGAGGATGCCCGAGGCCTTGGGTCAGATTGTACCGCCTGGGAAGATTTCAAAAAGGCCTGCCCCACCGGCAAGCGCTCGTGGACAGGCCTTTGATTGCTCCGCCATTCCAGCTTGCAAATGACGCATCAGAGGCTTGGGATACCCTTTGGATAAAGGGCTAGGCTTAGGGAGCCTGCATCCAGGGATGGGCGCAAGATGCGCTCAATGACTCTGTTTGATCCACTGGGCGAAATTGTCGGCGTTCTTCTCCTCGCCGTCGGCATAGCCGGCCTCATAGGCAGGGGTTATGCGCTGCTGCTCACGCTTGGGGTTTTGCAGATAGCCGCATTGCCATCCCTGGATATACTCGTCGTCAACGCCCATCTGTTCCATCTTGGTCACAGCATCATAGTAAAACTGATTCATAGGTCTGCGGTCTCCAAGTCAGTTGTTGATAGGTCCGCGCACTCATCCTGGCCTCGCCCAGGCGCCGCTCACTGAGCGCGACAAGGCCATTGCGTCATGCGGACGCCGCTAGATCGGCGAGATCTCAAACAAATCGACAATGAAATTTCAAGAATACAGTGTTTTTCTAATAGACAGCAAGCCAAGCAGGGTGTCTGACCTCGCCTGTTTAGCAGGGCCAGCTGCCTCGTTTAGGATAGCCTTTCCATCGAGCGCATCATGATTAGGATCAAATCCCGCAATTTCAACCCGCAACTTGGGCTGGCCCTCCTGGCGCTCTGGGTCACTGTTCTCCCCCAAATCCAGGCCCAGGAGGCGCAACTCCCCGAGATGGGCAGTCCTGCCGAGGCGCTGATGACGCCTGGGGCAGAGCGCAGGCTCGGTCAATCATTCATCCGCAGGGTGCGCGAAACCCTGCCCTTGCTCGATGATCCGTTGATCCTGGATTATATCGAGAGTCTCGGGGTCCAATTGTTGGCTGCAGCACACGAGGACCCCAACGGCTTTCAGTTCTTCATCATTGATCAATCTGTGGTCAATGCGCTCGCCGGTCCAGGCGGGCATATCGGCGTCTATACAGGTCTGATCCTGGCGACCGAGACCGAAAGCGAGCTGGCGGCGGTGATCGCCCATGAGATCGCCCATGTCACCCAGCGCCATCTATTGCGGTCATTGGAGGAGCAAAACAGACTGCTGTTGCCGAGCGCGGCGCTCTTGATCGCCGGCGTGATCCTCGGCGCCCAGGTCTCGGGCGATGCGGGGGCTGCGGCGATCGCTGGGGCCCAGGCCGCGGTACTCCAGCGCCAGATCAATTTCACCCGGGAATATGAGCAGGAGGCCGATCGCCTGGGGATTGCGATGCTGGCCCAGGCCGGTTTCGATCCCTATGCCATGGCTGGATGTTTCGGGCGCCTGTCTCGATCGGGTCAGATCACCGAGACCAATGTGCCCGAGCTGCTGCGCACTCATCCGGTCAATGCCAACCGGATCGCCGAGGCACTCGCCCGAGCCGACGCCTTTGGCGCCCGCCAACGCCCCGACAGCCTGCGCTTTCACTTAACCCGTGCCGCCCTGCGCGAGCGCGCCTATACGCGCCCAGAACAGGCGATCGCCCATTTCAGCGCAACCCTCCAATCAGGCCGCTATCGCGAGTTACAGGCCGAACACTACGGTCATGCTCTAGCCTTGGTGCGCGCCGGTCGGCCTGAAGCAGCCCGCGCCGCCTTGGCGCAGGCAAGGCAGGGGCAACAGCAGCTTGCCGAGTTCGTGATCCTGGAGGCGCGGATTGATCTCGAACAGGGCCAAACCGAGCAGGCCCTGCGCAGGCTAAGGAATGCAATTTCGCTGGCTCCGGAACACTGGCCGCTTCGCCTCGCCTATGCCGAGTCGCTCCTCAAAACCGGGCGGGCGGCGCAGGCAATCGACGAACTGCTCGCTGTCTCCAGGCTGCGCCCTGGCAATCCGCTATTGTACAATAAGTTGGAGCAGGCAGCGATCCGCGCCGGAAACCTAGGGGCAACCCACAGGTTTCGTGCCGAACGGCTTTATGTCGAGGGTGAACGCGAGCTTGCAATTAAGCAGCTTGAGATCGCGTTGCGGCAGCGCGATCTACCCTATCACGAGGCTGCGCGCATCCAGGCGCGTCTTGAAACCTGGAAAGAAGAACACAACACCAAACCCAATCAGCGAGGAGAACGACGATGATCGATCCTAAACGCCGAGCCCTGATCATGAGCGCCTTGACCGGTTGCGCCGCCTGGCTGGGATCCCGCCTGGCCTGGGCCGAATGGAATGCCGCCGCCTTCCATTCCAAAGACGTGGCCAGCGCCTTGAAGGGGCTTTTAGGTACGGATAGTCCTGAGACCAGCGACCGTATCCAGATCAAGGCCCCAGACATCGCCGAAAACGGTGCGGTGGTTCCGATCACAGTCGAGACCGATCTCCCCGAGGTACGTTCCATCAGCCTTATCGCTGCCAAAAACCCCAATCCATTGGTAGCCTCCTTCGAGTTCGTCGACCCCAAGGTTACTCCCTTCATTTCGACCCGCATCAAGATGGCCGAGACCGCCGATGTCATCGCTGTGGTTCAGTCCGGCGACAAGTTCTATCAGAACGCCCGCGCCGTCAAGGTCACTATCGGTGGCTGTGGCGGTTAAGTGTTTAGCGTATCAAACGGAGAATCTGGACGATGTCAGAAATGAAGATCCGCGCCAAGATCGAGGGCGATGAGACCGTAGTGAAATGCCTGATGACCCACCCGATGGAGACCGGCATGCGCAAGGACAGCAAGACCGGCGAGCTCATTCCTGCCCACTTTATCCAGGAGGTCATCTGCAAACACAAAGACAGGGTCGTATTAAAGGCCTCGTTTAGCGGCGGTGTCTCGCAAAATCCCTATCTCTCGTTCAAATTTAAGGGAGGGGCTGCCGGCGATCCGCTCGAGATCAGCTGGACCGACAACAAGGGCGAAAGCCAAAGCGCCAAGGTCGAGATCCAAACCTGATCCGCTGGTCTTAAACCAAGACGCAGTCTCGATCGAACAAGGGATCAGTGACTGCGTCCTTCCCTAACCGCCAGCCTGGTTGCGGGGTCTCCCTTGCCCCGGTCTCTCGGAACCAGGGTCGCTCCTCTAAGCTGCAACTATGGATCAAGGGCCAAACTACCCCTGCTAGGCCGGCCATCAAGGCAGTCATCCTGGCCGGTGGATTTGGCACCCGGATTTCCGAGGCATCCCATCTGAAACCCAAGCCCATGATCGAGATCGGTGGCATGCCGATTCCCGGGCGGATCATGAAGCTCTATATCCATCATGGCATCACCGATCTTGTCATCTGTTGCGGCTATAAGGGCTAGGTGATCAAGGAATATTTATGGCCATGGGCCTTCGCGAAAGGCCCTTGGGCGGGGAGGTCTGATCAGTGGCGGTTGATTCAGCAATCGGGTTATATGAACACCAGGGCATGTCCCACTCAGGCGCCGGCCATCCTGCTGGTCGATAACGGCTCAAGCCGACCCGAATCCACCCTCGGCCTCCGCCGGATCGCTGAGCGGCTTGCAGGGCGTCTCGGTCAAGCGGTATATCCGGTCTCTTTGCTGCACGCCGATCGCATCCCGCCGGCGCAGCTCGGTGGCCGGCCCGCCGAGATCCTGGATACTGCCTTGGAGCGGCTCATCGGAAGCGGGGTGCGGGAGATCATGATCCTGCCGCTTTTCTTTGGGCCCAGTGCGGCCCTGACCCAGTATCTTCCGGCAACCGCAGAGCGGCTGGTCGGGCAGCTGGGGGGGATAGATCTGAGGATCGCCCCTGAACTCTGCCCCTTGCCCGAGGGTGAGCCGCTTCTGGTCGATATCCTGGCCGATCAGGTCAGGTCTGCAGCGCATGCGGTCTCGATCCTCCCTAAACGGGTGGTCTTGGTCGATCATGGCTCGCCCCTCCCCCAGGTAACAGCGGTGCGCCAGTGGCTTGCGAGGCATCTGAGCGCCAGGCTCGGTCCTGAGGTTGAGCTGAGCGAGGCCGTGATGGAACGCCGACCCGGGCCTGAGTATGACTTCAATGGACCATTGCTCGAGGGGACGCTCGGGGCCCTCGCGGCGCAGGATGACCGAACCCCGATCATACTCGCCTTGTTGTTTATCTCGCCCGGGCGTCATGCCGGGCCTCAGGGGGACATCGCCCAGATCTGCGCGCGGGTCCAGAGGCTTTACCCCAATCTATCCATCCTGGTTGCGCCCCTGGTCGGCGCCCATCCCGCCTTGGTCGAGATACTCGCCAATCGCTTCGCCTGGCTTCACCAACATGCAGATTCATTCTGCCTCTCCCCCCGGGTCTAGGAAGCAGGCAGGGGCAAGCATCAACCCAATGGCCTGATCAGCCGTGCCCGCTGCAGGGCGCTTTGGGCAGCGCCCCCTAGACACTGGAGTCCAAAATGCGGTCGCGCACCTCGAGCGCCACCTCAAGCGCCCTCAGCCCTGCCTCGGCATCCACGAGTGGGCGCCCGCCTGTACGCACCACCCGCACAAACTCAGCCAGTTCCCGATCCAGGGGTCTGACCGGCCCGACCTGCAGGCGCTGGCGCAGGATCTCAGGCCGCCCACCGCCTGGCGATGGGCGCAACTCGGCGATATCCAAGGTCTGGTTCACAAAGTCGAGCGACAAATAGCTGCCCGGCTGAAAGACCCGAAAGCGCCGGGTGACCTGGTCCGAGACCCGGCTTGCCACCAGATTGGCCACCGCCCCATTGGCAAACTCGATCCGCGCATTGGCGATATCGATATGCTCAGTCAGTACTGCTGCGCCGATGGCCGAGATCTGGCGGATTGCAGTCCCAACCAGGCTCAAAAGGATATCGAGATCATGGATCATCAGGTCCGAGACGACATCCACGTCGGTGGCACGTTCGGAAAAGCTGCCCATGCGCTGGGCCTCGAGATAGCGAGGGCTGTTGATCCGCTGTGCCAGGGCCATCACCCCGGCATTGAAGCGTTCGACATGTCCGATCTGGAGGATGGCATGGTGTTTGCGGGCCAGTGCAACCAGGGTAGCCCCCTCGGCGCGGCTAGCGGCGATGGGTTTTTCGAGGAGGACCGCGATGCCGCGCTCCAAAAAGGGCTGAGCGACCAGGAGATGCGCTGTGGTGGGGACAACCACGCTCACTGCATCAACCCTATCGATCAGCGCATCCTGATCGGGATAAACCGGGCAACCGACCTCGGCAGCAACAGCAGCGGCGCGCTCGGCATTGGTATCGACGACCCCAACGAGTTCGACCTCAGGTAGACGCGAATAGATCAGGGCATGAAAACGGCCTAGATAACCGACCCCGATCACTGCTACCCGCAGCCGCTCGGTCTTGGGACGTTCAGCCATTGGGCGCAAACGCTATCCTCAGCCGCCGACCCCTTGAGGAGCGCTCGGCTGGACCGCCATCTCCCCCCGATCGGCAGGGGCAAGGACCAGCACTTGATAACTGATGGTTGCGCTCAATCCCAGCAGTACAAATATCGTCAACAGCACCAGTGGATCAGGCTTACGACGAAGCCGTTTCCGATACATCATCCCGCCGACCTCTAAAAAAGCAATAAAGCGCTATCGATATTCTACCGCGATCACCCTACCCGGCAAGGCGATGCCTTCGGATGCACCGCTGCACCAGACAATGGTCATTCGGGTTATGATCTAACACCCTTATCCGGCCAGACACCCAAATAGAAGAAGCACATGAACGAGTATCTCATCACCGTGTCGGCACAAAGCCAGTATCAACCCGATCAATCGGCGCCAGATGAGCAGCGTTATGTCTTTGCCTATACCATCACCATCGAGAATCGCGGTGCCAAGGCAGCGCGGCTGATCGACCGGCATTGGATCATTACGGATGCCAATGGTCGGGTCCAGGAGGTCCATGGTCAGGGGGTCGTCGGCGAACAGCCCTATTTACAGCCCGGCGAGTCATTTCGCTATACCAGCGGGGCGGTCCTGGCGACACCGCTGGGCAGCATGCATGGTTATTACGGGATGATGGCGGATGACGGCACCCATTTTCAGGCGATCATCCCGCCCTTTTCCTTGACCTCCAGCCCATTGCACTGAGGCTGGCATGGCTGTCTATGCCATCGGCGATGTCCAGGGATGCGACGCTGAGCTTGGGTGCCTGCTCGAGCGCATTGGGTTTGATCCGGCTCGGGATCGCCTCTGGTTGACCGGTGATCTGGTCAATCGCGGCCCGCATTCACTGGAGGTCCTCCGGCGGGTTCGGGGGCTTGGGGATGCGGCGCTCATGGTGCTGGGCAATCACGATCTGCATCTGCTGGCCATGGCTGCGGGCAATCTCAAGCATGCCGACCTCAGTCTCCAGCCCATCCTGCATGCACCCGATCGGGACGAATTGCTCGATTGGCTGCGGCATCGCCCCCTCATCCACCATGACCCGTCTCTCGATATGAGCCTGATCCATGCGGGTTTGCCCCCCCAATGGGATCTAGCCCAGGCCCAGGCCTGCGCCCGCGAGCTCGAGGCGGTTTTACAAGGTGACGGATATCGCGATTTTTTACGCGCCATGTATGGCAATACACCGGCGCGCTGGTCGCCTAACCTAAGCGGGCTGGATCGGCTGCGTTTTATCGCCAATTGCCTGACGCGATTGCGTTTTTGCACGGCGGATGGCACCCTGGCGCTCAAGGAACAGGGGCCCCTCGGCAGCCAGCCCCCAGGTATCCTGCCCTGGTTTGCGGTCCCGGGTCGGCGTAGCCAGGGGCTGCGTATCGTCTTTGGGCATTGGTCAACGCTCGGCTACTGGACTGGCCCGAACCTCTGGGCCATCGACAGCGGCTGTGTCTGGGGCGGGGCGCTTACCGCCCTGCGTCTGGATTGTACCCCGCCGCGCCCGATCCAGCTCCCCTGCCCAGGCTATGCCCGCCCAGGTTCCGAGTGATCCCTAGACCCCGGGCAGACCAGACGAGGGTCTTGGTCCAATCCGGGCCAGGTCTATAAAGGTCATGGCAAAGCAGTTGCGCACATCGGCAGGATGTTCTAAGCGCCCCAGCTCGCGCCAATCCGCTGGATCCCAGGGCGGGAAATAGACATCGCCCGCGCTTCGCGTATGGACCAGGGTCAGATACAGCGCATCGGCCAGGGGCAGGGTCTGGGCATAGATCATGGCCCCCCCGATGACCATGAGCTCAGGGGCCTCGACAGCGGCGATAGCCTCCTCGACTGAGCCGAAAACCTCAGCCCCCGGGGCAGGATAAGCCCGATCGCGCGAGACGATCAGATGGCGGCGCCGCGGCAAGAGGCCTGGCAGGGATTCCCAGGTACGCCGACCCATGAGGATGGGCTTGTCGAGGGTGAGCGACCGGAAACGGGCCAGATCCGCAGGGAGATGCCAAGGCAAGGCATTGGCGCAACCGATCGCACCCGCCTCATCCATGGCCGCGATCAGGGCGATCCGGGGCGACTGCATCGGCATGCTCGGAACTCAACCCGCTGAGGCCGAGAACGCCTCGAGCCTGGCCCCCGAATGCAGGGTGGGCGCTGACCAGAGACGCTCGAGGTTATAAAAATCGCGCACCTTGGGCAGCATCACATGGACAACCACGCCATTGAGATCGACTAAGGCCCATTCGCCCTCTGCCAATCCCTCGGTGCCAAGAGGCGGCTCGCCGGCGTCCTTGGCGCGAAAGGCGATGGTCTCGGCGATGGCCTTGACATGGCGATCCGAGGTGCCCGAGGCGATGATCATATAGTCGGTGATAACGGTGCTGCCCCGCACGTCGATGACCTGGACATCACGGGCCTTCATCATATCCAGGGTGTCCAGAACCAGTTGTCTCAGTTGATCCAGCTGCATGTCTCTCTCATTGGCATGAACGAAGGGGTGAATCACGATAAAGTTGCTCGCGCTCGATATAGGCAAGCACGGCATCCGGAAGCAGATAGCGCGGGCTTGAGCCCGCAGCGATCAAGGTGCGGATCTGGGTTGCCGAGATCCCCAAAGGGGTGATGGGTTGTAACAGGATCAACCCCCCGGGGCGGGCCATCAATTGCTGCGGATCCTGGCAACCCCGTTCGCGATAAAGCTCAGCAAGGGGCGCATCAGTGGGTAGTGCATACCCCGGACGATGCATGACGATGAGATGGGCGAGCTCCAGAATCTCAAATGGACGATACCAGCCTAAAAAACCTGCATAGGCATCCGATCCCATCAGCAGACACAGCGGGCGACCCTCCCCGATTTCAGCCCGCAAAGAGAACAGGGTGTCGTAGGTATAGGAAGGACCTGGGCGTCCCAGTTCGCGCTGGTCGAGTATAAAGCGCGGCTCTCCGATCAATGCGGCCTCCAACATCGCCACCCGCTGCCTGGGCGAGGCGAGGGGTGGGGGGCGGTGAACTGCGGTCTTGAGCGGTAGCCAGCGGACCTGATCGAGATGCAACGCCTCGCAACATTCGAGCGCCGCGCGCAAATGTCCAACATGGACTGGGTCAAAGGTCCCACCCAGGACGCCGATCATTGGCTCGCTTTGGATCCTGCCTGCCAAACAAGCCTGGGGCTGGGCCCGCTCACCGATGGGATTTCATCAACAGTTTAAAGATCTTGAAGTTAATGATCCAAAAACGAATGAATTGCCAAATGAGGAATTGACGCATGAAGCGCGTCGCAGCGGTTGGGATCGGCGGATAATAGGCCTGCTGATAGGGCTCTCTGTTCTTGACCATGATCGCTGCCATTTCTGTTTGCATCAGATGTCAACTCGGCCTTTCGGGCACAGCCATCAATCAGGCAAGACTGACCAGCCTGGCCGCAGCTTGGCCTGATAGATGAAGACATGATGCAAGAGATATTTCATCCAATGCCCGGCTAGACCGATCTCACCAAAGGTGAGATCCATATCGCGCCCATAGTCGGGATAGGTCTCATAGTCAGGTACGACGGGAAAGACCGTCATGGTGGCGGCATTCCCTTTGAACATATCCATACCGGTTGAGGCGACACAGGCGGCACCCATCTCGGCCATCGAGGCAGTATGTTTAAGTTCACTCACCCCCTTCAGGAGATCGCGGATATTTTTCGCGACCGCCTTACCGATGGTTGCCGAGGGCATGCCGGTGCGCGGCGGGGTGGGACTGATCTGGTTGCCATTCGGGCTTTTCATGATCTTGCTGATCGGGTGCGGGGGCGCAAAGGCGATCCCAATGGCAAAGATATTGGGATAAAGTGGATTTTGATAGGTCCTGGGCCAATCGGCCTTGCTCCATTCCTCAAACGGCTTGGGGGTGTAATCGGCATCGACCTTCATGAAGCCATTGGGCGCAAAGAGCTTATCCGTGATCTCTGTACCCGATTTGTCATAGGCCTTGAGCCCAATCCCCGAAAATGGCGGGATCAGCATGGAAAAATCGAATTCGAGCTCATGAAAGGTGCCATCGAGCAGCTCGTAGTGGATCTTGCCGGGTTCAATCCGGGTCACGCCCGCCCGCGTAATCCAGTCGATGCCGCGTTCAGACATCAATGACTCAGCAAAGGTCTTACCATTGATCACATAGCCGTTACGGGTGATATGTACCCCGCCCATACCGAAATCACCGAGCTCATACTCATTGCTGATCCAGACCAAACGGGCCCGATCACGCACCCCCGCCTTGCGCAAGGCATGATCGACGTTATAGATATATTCGAACGCCGCCCCCTGGCAAGTGCACATCCCATGCCCGGTGCCGATGACAAAGGTCTGGGTAGCACCCTGTTTCATGGCCTGGATGCACTCTTGGAGATGGGCATTGGCCTTGAGTGCATGCTCGACCGTGCATACCGAATGCGTATAGCCCTTTTCGGGCCCCAACCCCGGCGTTGCCTCAAAATTGAGCCTGGGTCCGGTGGCATTGATCAAAAAGTCATATTCGAGCTCGGCCTGCTCGCCCTCGCGCCCAGGTAGGGTGTATTCGATGGTGACGAAGGCTTTGTCGTGACCCGACCCGCCCTCGGGATGGATTGAGACTGCCCGCGCCTGATGAAAACTGATATTGGCCTTATGATAGACCGGTGCCAGCTCGAAGGTGACGTCCGACTCGGTCATTTCCCCCACCCCCACCCAGATATTGGAGGGGATCCAGTTCCATCTGGACTTGGGCGAGACCACAACGACCTTATGCTTTTTGCCGATCCATTTGCTCAGATAACGGGCGGCTGTATGACCGGAGATACCGGCGCCTAAAATCACGACACGTGCCATTTATACAAACCCCACAATCGATTCGGTGGTACCTGAGGTAATTGACCCAAGCCTGGGTTTGGGGACCCGAAAATAATCCCAAGATCTTTGGATTGGCAATGGTCGAACCAGCTTGTCCCAGACTCAGACTCGAATCTCGCCATTGCCCAAAACCACGAACTTCTGCGAGGTTAGTCCCTCCAGACCCACTGGCCCTCGGGCATGGAACTTATCGGTGCTGATGCCGATTTCGGCGCCCAGGCCGTATTCGAAACCATCGGCAAAGCGGGTCGAGGCATTGACCATGACCGAACTCGAATCGACCTCACGCAAAAAACGGCGGGCACGCCCATAATCCTCGGTGACGATGGCATCGGTATGCGCCGAGCCATGGCGGGCGATATGTTCGATCGCTGCATCCAGCCCATCGACCACCCGGATTGACAGGATCGGCGCCAGATATTCGGTATCCCAATCGGCCTCGGTCGCCGGGATCACCTCGGGCAGGATGGCGCGGGTGCGCGGGCAGCCGCGCAGCTCGACCCCTTTCTCGCGATAGGCCGCAGCCAGGCGCGGTAGGATGGCCTGGGCAATAGCGACATCGACCAGAAGGGTCTCCATGGTGTTACAGGTACCATAGCGCTGGGTTTTGGCATTGAGGGCGATGGCAAATGCCTTGTCGAGATCGGCATATTCATCAATATAGACGTGACAGATACCATCGAGGTGTTTAAGTACCGGCACCCGGGCCTCGCGGCTAATCCGTTCGATCAACCCCTTGCCACCGCGCGGGATGATGAGATCGATCCATTCGGACATGGCCACCATGAGGCCGACCGCGGCCCGATCCGTAGTGGCGACCATCTGTACCCCCTCTTCAGGGAGCCTGGCGCTCAGCAGCCCTCCCTGGATGCAACGGGCGATGGCCTGATTCGAGGCGAATGACTCGGAACCGCCGCGCAGGATGACAGCATTACCCGACTTGATACAGAGTGCTGCCGCATCGACGGTCACATTGGGACGCGATTCATAGATGATCCCAATCACTCCCAGAGGGACGCGCATCCGTCCTACCTGAATACCGCTCGGGCGATAATTGAGATCGGTGATGGCACCCACCGGGTCAGGGAGGGCCGCGACCTGATGTACCCCCTCAATCATGGCCTGGATCCGCGCGGGGGTAAGTTCAAGACGGTCGAGCAAGGCGGCATCCAACCCTTGGGCTGCGCCAGCCTCGAGATCCCGCTGATTGGCCTCGAGGATGGTGGTACGCTGCAGATCGAGGCGCTCGGCGATCGCCAAGAGTGCCTGGTTTTTGGCAGCAGTGCTTGCGCGTGCAAGCTCCCGCGCGGCTGCGCGGGCGCGCCGCCCAAGCTCATGCATATAGGACTGGATATCCTGGATCTCTGAATCGGTCATGGGTACCTCATCCCGTCGCGACGACACAGCGAGAGATTTAAAGAAACGGCAGGGCCCTGGCTCCCCCGGGGAGCGAGAGGGCCAGGATCGAGGGCAAAACGCGGGATCATTCCCTCAGGGTTAAACGGTATTCTTATGGGTAAAATCATGCCACGCAAACTAGTCTTTGACAGACTGAGATGATTCTGGCGCTTGCGGCTCGAATTCCAGGGCAATGGAATTAATACAGTATCTTAGACCCGTTGGCGGAGGTCCATCGGGAAAGACATGGCCTAGGTGGGCGCCGCAAGCCCGGCAGCGAACCTCGATACGATGCATGCCATCCCTGAAATCATCCTGGCTGACCAAGGCATCAGGGGTAATGGGCTCCCAAAAGCTCGGCCAGCCGGTCCCAGAGTCAAATTTGGCCGTGGATGCAAACAATGGTTCACCACAACAGCCACAACGGTAGAGACCAGAGCCCTTGAAGGCATAATAGCGCCCACTAAAAGGCGGTTCGGTCCTACCTTCGCGGCAGACGCGATAGCGTTCGGGCGATAAGGCCGCACGCCACTGGTCCTCGGTTTTTGTAATGCGATATGTCATGATCTAATTGCACGCTAATCAGTGATCAATAGGATCTTAGAGGGAAGGTCTAGGGGGGTATCCATGGCCGCCAAAGCCTGGTTTCTTGAAGGATTTATCGGCGACTCCAAGGTCATGCGCCGCATCCGGCTCGATACCTTTCCCTTCCGCGTCGGTCGGCAAGAGGGTCTGGCCTTGCGCCTGGATATCGCCGGCGTCTCCCGCAATCACGCTGAGTTTACCGAGTCCGATCAGGACGACCGGCTGATCCTGCGCGATCTCAACTCGACCAATGGCACCTATGTCAACCGCGAGCGCATCACTGCGCCCACTGCAGTTCAGGAAGGCGACATCATCCATTTTGCCGATCAGGAGTTTCGCCTGATGGTATTGGCTATCCAGATGGCCTCTGATGTGGATCGCACCCAGGTAGGCATCGATACCCTGCCCAAAAAATTGCCGCAAGGTGCACGCGAGTTTCAACAGATGCTGATCAGCGGTGCAGTCGGCGTTGCCTTTCAGCCGATTGTCGATGTCGAGGGGCGTCTCTTTGCCTTCGAACTACTCGGACGAGGCGCCTTTCCTGGACTGCCGAGTGCCCCCTATCCGCTATTTCAAATCGCCGAAAGCCTTGAACTCGAAGTCCCATTTAGCGATCTGTTGCGCCGACGGGCGGTTGAGCTGGCTGCGACCCTTGACCCCCATGGACGGTTTTTCTTTAACATCCATCCGCGCGAGATCGAGCAGCCAGACCGTTTGCTCGCCAGCCTGACCGAGTTACGCCACAATTTTCCCACCCCGCGTTTGGTCCTCGAGATCCATGAAGGGGCCGTCACCAAGGGACCTACGATTCGGCGCATTCGCGATCATCTCAACCAACTGGATATCGGTTTGGCCTATGACGATTTCGGCGCGGGGCAGGCGCGGCTCTTGGAGCTGACCGAGGTCCCGCCCGACTATGTCAAGTTTGACATGGCACTGATCCAGGGTATCGACACCGCCCCCGAGAACAAGCGTCACATGCTCAAGCTGCTCCAAGACCTGCTCAACGACCTGGGGATCCAATCACTCGCCGAAGGGGTTGAGACCCCAACGGAGTTTGAGTTACTGCGGGCAATGGGTATCACCCTCTTTCAGGGTTATCTATTCGGAAAGCCCAGCAACACACTCGCTGTACCTCACCCCTCGCGCTAAGGCTGCGCCCCTTGGGATTTGGTTGTGCCAAAACCTCGCCTCCGGTTTTTTCAGTGTGGCGTCTGCTGCTGCTCGATGTACTGGCGCACGCTGGCAATCGGCGCGCCGCCCCAGCTTGAAGCAAAGTAGGACGGCGACCACAGCGCGCCGGGCCAGTAATAGCGCCTTTGGATGTCTGGTCGCTCCTTGCACAGCAATCTGCAGGACACACCCTTGAGGCTGTTCACGAGCTTGGAGCCTGCAACCTTCGGCGGATAGCCCACGAGCAGACGCACGTGATCGTCCTCGCCGTCCATCTCGATCAATTGCGCCTCGAAGCGGAAGCTGTCTAGGTCGGCGGCAGGCACGGCCGAACAGCCTGGCCGAAATGTGTCTACCCAGTCTGGCCTGAACCAGTCCATCCTCGATCAAGGCGGGCTCGAGTTGCGTCGCCAACTGAATTACAGGCTGGCCCGGCGGGACGGATGGCTTGGGGTGGTTGCGCCGCAGAACACCAGCCGCACCTGCCCGCGCTGCGGTCAGGTGTCGGCGGAAAGGACGACGCCGATTGGCTCGGCGCGATAATGGGTCAAGGGCGGACACACCCGGTTCGCCTGGGAAGCGAGCGATGCAGTCAGGTCGCCAGCAGCAGGAACCCAGCGAAGCGACTCAGGCGCGGCTCGATGCCGCGCCTGAGCGCCGTAGGAATCTCCGGCCTTCAGACCGGGGAGGGTGTCAAGGGTTCCGAGGTAATTAGGGATCTAACCCTGCTTCAGCTCGTCTGTCTCGAGCTGCTGCATCAGGCTGAAGTTCTTGATGAAGGGCCCAGCCATCCGCGGATCCTTGAGGATCGCCTTGTAATCGCCGGCCTTGAATTTGAGCTTGCCGGTCGCAAAGGCCGTCCCCATCCCCATCATGCTGATGCCGTCCGCAACCCATTTGAGCCAATCCTTGAGATCAGCACGCATGTCCCAATTGGGGGCAGGATCGTTCTCAGACCAGGCACCGGCGCGCACGCACTGGCCGTTCTCGACTACGAAGATCGCGCGTGGATTCTCCTCATCCTTGAATCCATAACAGATGACCGAGCTGAAGCCGATCTCGGCGAGCTTGCCGCTGATCTCTGGCTCATTGTTCCAGGCATTCTGGTACTGCTTCATCCACTCCTCAGAAAATAGTGCGGCCATGATCGCTCCTCCAGAGGATGTCGCGTGATGCATGATATAATCGCGCAGGAACTCAATACCCGCGCGCCGACGGATTGTACCAGATCCCTGGATAAAGGGATTCAGCCCGTCTGCACCAGGTCATCCCCGCTTCGTTGATCCTCCCCTTGCCAACCCCAAGTGGTCTGGGAAGGGTTAAAATGATCACCTGGCAGTCATTGAATGTTTGTAAGCGAACATGATCGAATCCCATGCCAATGTCGATCCCGCTGAGGTGCGCAAATTCGAGGCCCTGGCCATGCGCTGGTGGGACCCCGACAGTGAGTTCAAGACCTTGCACGACATCAATCCGTTGCGTCTGGACTATGTCGAACATGGCGCCGGCGGGCTTGCGGGCAAGCGGGTACTCGATGTAGGCTGCGGTGGGGGCATACTCGCCGAGGGGCTTGCCCAACGTGGGGCCTGGGTCCTGGGGATCGATCTGGGTGCGCTGCCGCTGCGGGTGGCTGAACTCCATCGGCTGGAAAGCGGGGTTGAGGTCGAATATCGCCAGACGACGGCAGAGGCGCTGGCAGAGGAGCATCCAGAGTCATTCGATGTCATCACCTGCATGGAGCTTCTCGAACATGTCCCCAATCCGGCCTCGCTGATTGCGGCCTGCGCGCGTCTGGTTCGACCGGGGGGCCAGGTATTCTTTTCGACCCTCAACCGCACCCTCCAGGCATATCTATTGGCCATCATCGGCGCCGAATATCTCCTGGGGATGTTACCGCGCGGCACCCATGACTATGCACGTTTCATCCGCCCCTCGGAGCTCGCTGCCTGGGCCAGGCAGGCGTCTTTACAGACGACCGACCTGACAGGCTTGGTCTATGAGCCGCTGACCCGCACTTATCGGCTTGTCCCTGGCAAGCTGGATGTGAACTATCTTGCAACCTGCGTGCGCTCATGACCACAGCATCTGCGGCTGACACCCAGCTGATCCTGTTCGACCTGGATGGGACCTTTGCTGACACTGCCCCCGATATGGCCGCTGCCCTTAACCTATTGCGGCGGCGGCACGGTCGCCCTCCTCTGCCCTTGGCCCGGATTCGCCCCTTTGCCTCGCATGGCGCAGCCGGTCTCCTCAAGGTGGGCTTTGATCTGACCCCCGCAGACCCTGTCTTTGAACCCCTGCGCCAGGAATATCTGCGTATCTATGAGACCATCCTGGTCGAGGAGACCGCCCCCTTTCCAGGGATGGTCGAACTCCTGGAGGCGCTTGAGACGCGCGGCCTTCCTTGGGGGATCGTCACCAACAAGGCCAGTGCGCTCGCCAAACCCTTGTTAGAACAGCTTGGCTTTCTGGAGCGGGCCCATTGTCTGGTCTGCGGCGATACCACCCGGCGCCCAAAACCCGCTCCCGACCCCCTCCTGTATGCCTGTGATGTTATCGGGGTTGCACCCGAACACAGCTGGTATATCGGCGATACTGAGCGCGACATCCAGGCAGGTCTGGCTGCTGGGATGCGGACCCTGGCTGCAATGTTCGGCTATCTGGGACCCAACGAAGATCCCCGTCACTGGGGGGCCCATGGCCTGATCAGGCATCCGCTCGAGGTGCTCGACTGGCTCGCCGATCCCCCCTCTCATCCCTGAGCACTTGGATCTGATCTGATGTCCAGAGATCTCTCAGCCCAATCCAGACTTCAGGGCCGTATCATTTTGGTCACTGGCGCCTTGGAGGGTCTGGGGCGTGCCGTCGCCCTGGCCTGTGCCGCTGAAGGTGCAACCGTGATCCTCTCGTCCTTTGAAGCCCAGGATCTCGAGCCGCTCTATGACCAGATCATCGAGCAAGGCTATCCGGAACCGGCGATCCTGCCGCTGAATCTCGAGCAGGCGAGCGAATCCGAATTTATCGCCGCTGCTGATTCGATCGGTGAGACCTTTGGGCGGCTGGATGGTCTGGCCCAGTGCGCAGCCTTTGCGCCCTATTTGAGCCGTATCGATGATTATGATCCTTCTGAATGGGAGCGGGTACTGCGGATTAATCTCACCGCCCCCTTCATGCTCATCCAGTCCTGTTTACCGTTGCTGCGTCTGTCCGAGGACGCCTCCATCGTCCTGACCGCGGATCGAGTGGGGCGTAAGGGCCTGGCCTATTGGGGTGCCTATGCTGCGGCCAAGTTTGGCATCGAGGGCCTGATGCAGGTCCTGGCCGCTGAGCTGCGCGGCTCGAGCCGCATCCGGGTCAATAGCCTGGATCCCGGGATCCTGCGCACCGCCTTGCGCGCCAACCTCTATCCAGGCGAGGACCCCAGCCATCATCCCCTACCTGAGACCGTCGCCTGGGCCTATGTCCAGCTCTTAGGACCCGAAGGGCAGGGGTTCATGGGACAGGCCCTGCGGATCGAGCAGGGCCAGTTGTGTGCCTAACCGGCGGCCGACCTGAGCCCCCAGCGCATGGATCCCAGCAGCCCCTTCATCCTGATCGGTTCCGGAGTCGTTTTTATCAGCATCTTGGCGAGCGCCATGACCGCGCGCCTGGGAGCGCCCTTGCTGTTGGTGTTCTTGGTGATGGGGATGTTATTCGGTACCGATGGTCCAGGCGGTATCCAGTTCGAGGACATCAGGCTTGCCCATCTGCTCGGCACCCTGGCGCTTGCTGTCATTCTGTTCGACGGTGGGTTATCCACGGATGGCAAGGATTTTCGGGTCGGCCTTTATCCAGCCTTGGTCTTGGCAACCCTGGGGGTGTTGATCACCGCCGCTGTGTTGGCCGGATTCATCGCCCTTTGGCTCGGCTGGGGCTGGCAAGAGGGTCTGTTGCTTGGGGCGATCGTCAGCTCAACGGATGCAGCAGCGGTTTTTTCGCTCCTGCGGGCGCATGGCCTCGAGCTGAAACAACGGGTTGGCGCCACCTTAGGAGATCGAATCGGGCAGCAATGACCCCATGGCGATCTTCTTAACCGTCGTCCTGATCACCCTGATCCAGGGCGATCCCCAGCAGGCAGAAGCCTGGCGCCTGGTCAGCGAGTTTGTGATCCAAATGGGTCTGGGCGGGATATTCGGGCTTGCCGGCGGTTTCAGTTTGGTCTGGCTGGTCAATCATCTGCGGATGCCCGCAGGGCTCTATCCGCTTGCGGTGCTGGCTGGGGCGTTCTGTCTATTCGGCCTGACCGCCGCGCTCGGCGGCAGCGGCTTTTTGGCGATCTATCTGACTGGGCTGGTTATCGGCAACCAACCCCTTAAGGCGCGTTTGGAGATTGCCCGTTTCCACGATGGTTTGGCACGTCTAGCCCAGATCGGCATGTTTCTGATGTTGGGTCTTTTGGTCAAGCCTTCTGAGCTGTTGGCAGTGGCCCAGACGGCCCTGGTCGTTGCCCTGGTCCTGATCCTGGTAGCGCGTCCGTTTGCCGTGGGGCTGTGTCTGCTGCCCTTTCGGTTCCCTTGGCGCGAACAGGCGTTTATCGGCTGGGTGGGTCTACGTGGCGCCGTACCGATCATCCTGACGCTCTTTCCCCAACTGGTCGGCCTCCCCCAGGCCCAGATGATCTTCAACATAGTCTTTTTTGTGGTCTTGGTCTCGCTGCTCATCCAGGGCTGGACAGTGATCACGCTGGCGCGACGTTTGGGCCTAGACATTCCGCCCAGCAGCACGCATTTGCACCGTATCGAGCTCGATCTGCCCGGCCAGCCAGACCTTGAGCTGATCGGTTATCGTTTGAACGAGGGCGCGCCTATCCTTACCCGTGGCGCCGAACGTCCTGAATTGCCCTGTCGGGTGCGCCTGGTTGCCGGATTGCGCCAGGGCCGGTTGCTTGACCGCTGTGAACCCACTGATTGGCAGGTCGCCGATGAACTCTATCTTTTGGCAGAGACCCAAGCCCTCCCCGAGCTGGACCGTTTGTTTGTGCCGCCAGCTGTCGATGAGCGCGGCTTTTTCGGCGAGTTTGTGCTCAAAGGCGAGGTGCGTCTGGGCGAGCTGGCGACCTGTTATGGGCTCGAACTCGCGAGCGCTGAGAGTATGTTGACATTAGACGAATTGATCCGCCGCGAGATCCATACCCATCCGGTGATCGGGGATCGACTCCAGCTGGGCCAGCTAGGGCTGGTGGTCCGTGCCGTTGTTGGCGATCGCATTACTCGGGTTGGGCTTAAGCTGCCTTGATCTCCTCACCGATTCGAAGTCCGAATGCCTCCGCTCAGGTCAGGATCAAGCCGCCCTGAGTCGTCTTGCTGGGTTCCCGGGCCGAGGGCGCGACCGCTTTCGGCGAGGGTAGGTGTTATGACTTGATGTAAGGATCATGCCCATGACCGCCTCTAAAACCGTCCTGGTGCTGTGCACCGGCAACTCCTGTCGCTCGCAAATGGCCGAGGCCTTGATCAATCACGACCTGGCAGGACAGGTGCAGGCCATCTCCGCCGGCACCCAGCCCCAACCCAAGGTTGCTGAGGGTGCGATCGCCGCACTTCAGGACCTCGGGATCCCCACCGACGGTCTGTATCCCAAGGATCTCTCGGCAGTGATCGATAAATCGATCGATCTGGTGATCACCGTCTGTGATCATGCCCAGGAAAGCTGTCCAGTCTTCCCGCGTCCGGTCAAACAGATCCATTTGCCCTTTCATGATCCACATGGCGAGCCGCTCGAGTCGTTCATCCGCGTGCGCGATGAGATCCGCGCCCGTCTAATCCCAGCGGTACGCGCGGCATTTGGGATCCAACCCCAATGAGGCCACCTGGGAAATCCTTACCAGACACCGCTGGGGTCCCCCTGGAGCCTTTTGAAGCCCTGGTTGAACCTCTGGGTTGGGATCTGGATCCTGGGGGATCGACTTCGGCCAACGCTTTACCCACCCCATTCCAGATCCTTGGCCGCTTGGATCTAGACCCCAGTATTGCCTTGCATGCGTCAAGCTGGATCACAGCACTCATGTCGAACCCCCTGAGCCCAGGCCGCACCCTCCTTTTGGCCTCTCGGACAAGACCCGACAGCGGGGCGAGGGCCACTGATTCCACTGG
>CALALB010000038.1 GCA_937923175.1 uncultured Chromatiaceae bacterium
GAACCGGCCTGCCCAAGGCCTCCCACCGGCATAGGGTCGCCCTCGACATCCCTAGCGCCGAGGCAGTCTCACCTAGGCTGACCAAGCTCTCCATTTTGGGGAGATGGATCTGGGAGGATTCAGTTCAATCTGTTCAGGGCCCTTAGACCGGCAATTCCGCCTGGATAAAGCACGCAGACAGGCGGTGTATCCAGACAGACGCCGATGACAAGCGGTTGAATCGACTCGGATTCCAAACTGTGCCTGAATAACCAAGGGGGCCGGAATGATCCGGCAGACGTTCCTTGAGGCCCAGGCTGGCCCAAGAGGATGGAGTGCGACCTTTGCTGAGACGAACAAACTGCCTGGCAGGCAGGAGTGATTCGACTCAGCGAACCCAGAATCCGAGATGGCCTCCAGAGACTAGAGGATCGATCCTGAGAGCGCAAAGGGCTCAGGGCTGGCTTGCAGCAACCCCTGCTCGGGCAACCGCCTGCTCCAGCATAGGCTTGAGCTCGCCGCGCGCATGGAGCTCGAGGGTGATGTCGCAACCGCCGATTAGCTCGCCATTGACATAGATCTGGGGGAAGGTCGGCCAGTTGGCAAAACGCGGCAGGTTTTCGTAGATCTCAGGGTCTTGCAGGACATTGACATAAGCAAAGGGAACACCGCATTCCTTGAGTGCCTGGGCAGCGCGCATGGAAAAGCCACACTGGGGGAACTGCGGCGTGCCCTTCATATAGATCACGATCGGGTTGTTTTTGACCTGTTCGGCAATACGCTCCAGGGCATCCATCCTACACCTCGCAATCTAGGAAATCCAAGAAAAACTGCTAGGTCCTGACCCCAAATCAGGGCCTGAGCCGGCATTTTCAAGCCATGCCGGCTCAGGCCAGGGCAAGGGCCTTGAGGCGACTTGGCCAATCACTGCTCGAGCCGCTCGGCGGGCCAGGCGTTTGAGCGGGGCTGGCCTGTTCAATGGCGCGAATCGACATGGCGCTGGAACCAGAGCTCTAAAAGCGCCAGGTGCCAGAGCTTATTGCCCTGGATGCGGGTATGGTGCATATCCGGTGCAGCGAAAAGCCGGTTGAGATAGTCGCGCCGATACAGACCCCGGCGCCGACAGGCGGTTGACTCCAGGACAGCGCGCATCATGTCTAAGAAAGGGCCGCGGACATATTTCAGCGCCGGCATGGGGAAATAGCCCTTGGGCCGATCGATGACTGCATCCGGCAGCAGACCGCGGGCGATGGCCTTAAGCGGATATTTGCCGCCCTGTTTCAGTTTAAGTTCGGGCGGACAGCGCGCCGCGAGCTCGACCAGCTCGTGATCCAAAAAGGGCACCCGCGCCTCTAGACCCCAGGCCATGGTCATATTGTCCACCCGCTTGACCGGGTCATCGACGATCAGGGTCGTGACATCCAGCCGCAACACGGCATCCATGAAGGTCTCGGCGCCTGGCTCTGCGAGACGTTCGGCGACCCAGGGGGAGGTATAGTCATCCCCGGCGAAGGGGGGGGCGATCATCTGCAGATATTCCGCATGATCGCGGTCGAAATAGTGCCTGGCAAAGCGTTCGAGCCGGGGTCCTTGGGTTTCGGCCAGCATACGCGGATACCAGAAATAGCCGCCGAAGACCTCATCGGCCCCTTGGCCGGATTGGACAACCTTGACTGCTTGCGCGACCTGTTCGGCAAGCAGATAAAAGGCCACCGCATCCTGGCCGAACATGGGCTCGGCCATGGCCGCGATTGCCTCGGGCAGCCGGATGAGGACCTGGTCGTTGGGGACCAGGAATCGGGTGTGCCTGGTCCCATAGCGCTCGACTACCAGGTCCGAATAGACAAACTCGCTACCTGCCTCCTCAGGGGTATCCTCGAAGCCCACCGAGAAGGTGCGCAGATCAGAGACCCCAGCCTCGGCCAAAAGGGCGACCAGGAGGCTTGAATCCAACCCACCCGACAGCAACACCCCCACGGGCACATCCGCAACCTCGCTGTGTAAGCGCACCGCCTCGCGCAGCTTGGCATGGATGGCCTCAATCCATTCGGACTCAGATAAGGGCTGGTCTAGGCGGGTGGACTCAAGTTGCCAATAGCCTTGTTCGGTTTGCCGCCCGTCCTGATCGATCAACAACCAATGGGCAGGTGCAAGCTTGCGGATACCTTGCAAAATGGTGCGCGGCGCCGCAACCACGGCATGCAGGGTAAAAAGCTGATGCAGGGCGATCGGATCGATGCGGGTATCTACCCCCCCTGCAGCCAGCAATGCCTGGGGGGTGGAGGCGAAACGAAAGACCCCGGTCTGTTCCGACCAATAGAGCGGCTTGATCCCGAAACGGTCCCGGGCCAAAAACAGGGTGCGGCGGTTGGCATCCCAGAGCCCAAAGGCAAACATCCCGCGCAAACGACGCACGCTGTCGGTTCCCCAGGCGTGATAGGCCTTGAGGATGACCTCGGTATCACCTTGGGAGAAAAACCGGTAACCAAGCGCCTCGAGCTCGCGGCGCAGCGCGCGGTAATTGTAGATCGTGCCATTGAAGACCAAGGCCAGACCCAACTCGGCATCGACGAGCGGTTGGTTTGAACGTACCGTCAGATCGATGACCGCCAGCCGCCGGTGACCAAGCCCCAGCGGACCATCGCTATAGCTTCCGCCGTGGTCCGGGCCGCGCCGGCTGAGTCCGGTCATCATCTGGGCGATTGCCTGCAGGTCGGCTGGGGCGCCATCACAGCGAATCTCACCGCAGATCCCGCACATCTAGCATCCACCCCCAGTCAAAGATGGGCGCAATGGTTGTAAAAAGGGTTATATGACCGCATCCTGCCAATGCCTTTGCAGCAGCTGGCGGTACAGATCCAGACCAGCCAGCAAGATTCGACGTCATCAACCCAGGAGAACCTTACCATGATCCATGAACTACCGCCCCTATCCTATGACCGCACTGCCCTAGAGCCTGTGCTCTCTGCCGAGACCCTCGATTACCACTATGGCAAGCATCATCAGGCCTATGTCAATAACCTTAATAACCTGATCCCAGGCACTGAGTATGCCGAGATGCCGCTTGAGGAGATCATCCTCAAGGCATCCGGGCCGATCTTTAACAATGCCGCTCAGGTCTGGAACCATACCTTCTACTGGAACTGTCTGTCGCCCACGGGGGGCGGTGCACCGACCGGCGAGCTGGCTGCAGCGATCGATGCCAAGTTTGGTTCATTTGAGGAATTCAAAAAACAATTCACTCAGGCTGCGGCCGGCAACTTCGGCTCAGGCTGGACCTGGCTGGTCGAAAACCCAGACGGTTCGCTGGAGATCCTCAATACCTCAAATGCAGGCACCCCCATGACCGCCGGCAAAAAGGCGCTATTGACCGTGGATGTCTGGGAGCACGCCTATTACATCGACTATCGCAATGCCCGGCCAAACTATCTCGAGCGGCTCTGGGACAGGATCAACTGGCCCTTCGTCGCTGCCAATTACGCGGCCTAGGCGCGAGCATCCCGAGTGAAGCCTTGTCAAGTCAACAAGGCTTCACTATATTGAATATTTGCCTTATTCCCAAGGCGGTTGTCCCGGGGGGCAAACCGCCTTTTTATTTTTTGCTCGATCGGGGTCGATGCGCTATGAGCGAACCCTTGATGGCCACTTATAACCGTTTGCCAGTCACCTTCGCCCGCGGCGAGGGGGTCTGGCTCTGGGATACCGAGGGTCGGCGTTATCTGGATGCACTCTCGGGGATTGCCGTCTGCGGGCTTGGACATGCCCACCCAGCGGTTACAGCGGCATTGGGTGAACAGGCGGGGCGACTGATCCATACCTCCAACCTTTATCGGATCGCCGAACAAGAGCGACTGGCGGCCTTGCTGACCCAGGTCAGCCGGATGGAGCGCGCCTTTTTTGCCAATTCGGGGGCCGAGGCCAATGAGGCCGCCATCAAGCTGGCCAGGCTTTATGCCCACCGGCGCGGGATCGAGAGCCCAAGCATCCTGGTCGCCGAGCACAGCTTTCATGGGCGCACCCTCGCAACCCTCTCGGCCACTGGTAACCGCAAGGTCCAGGCCGGTTTCGAACCCCTGGTCCAGGGCTTTGTCCGGGTGCCCTATGATGATCTGGAGGCCATCGAGATTGCAGCCACCAATCGGTCCAATATCGTCGCCGTTCTGATCGAGCCCATCCAGGGGGAGGGCGGTATCCGCATCCCGGCCGAGGATTATCTCAGCCAGCTGCGCGCGCTCTGCGACCGAAACGGCTGGTTATTGATGCTCGATGAGGTCCAGACCGGCATGGGGCGCACCGGGCGGTTATTCGCCTTCGAGCACGCCGGTATCCAGCCCGATGTCCTGACCCTGGCCAAGGGTTTAGGCAATGGGGTGCCGATCGGCGCCTGTCTTGCCCGCGGGCCGGCGGCCGAAGTCTTTACCCCTGGTTCGCATGGCTCGACCTTCGGCGGCAACCCCCTGGTCTGTCGGGTCGCTCGGGCAGTCATCGAAACCATCCAAACCGAGCGTTTGGCTGAAAACGCCGCGGCCCAGGGCGAATATCTGCTCGACTCGTTGCGCGCGGCACTCGTCCAAACATCTGGGGTGATCGAGGTGCGCGGCAAGGGACTGATGATCGGCATTGAGCTCGATCGGCCTTGCGGGGAGCTGGTCAGACAGGCGCTTGCCGCAGGTCTGCTGATCAATGTCACCGCCGAGCGGGTGATCCGCCTCTTGCCGCCACTCATCATCAATCCGGACCAGGTCGACCTGCTGGTTGGCACCCTTGCCGCACTCATCCAGGATTTTCTGGGGCGAGAGGGGGCGGCTGAGCCAAGACCGCGCGCGGTTGCCTAATCCGCGCTCCTGTCTGTGCCTAATCCGCGCTCCTGTCTGTCATTAGGTCTTGCCTTGTTCCTGACATCTTTGAGCCCAATCGAAGTATTGCATTTCGAACCATGGCCTCCCACCAGACAGCTTGTCGGCATCTGCTTTCCCTACGCGACCTGACCCCGGACGAGGGGCGCGCCCTGATCGGCCGTGCCATCGAGCTTAAACGTATGCAAACGACAGGCCAGGTATTCAGGCCACTCGTCGGCAAGAGCCTGGCGATGATTTTCGAGAAGTCATCGACCCGTACCCGGGTATCCTTTGAGGTCGGCATGGCCCAGCTCGGCGGTCATGCCCTGTTTCTCTCGCCGCGCGATACCCAACTGGGACGCGGCGAGCCGGTGGAGGATAGCGCCCGGGTCATCTCGCGCATGGTCGATGCGGTCATGATCCGTACCTTTGAGCAACAAACGGTTGAGCGTTTCGCTGCCCATTCGCAGGTTCCGGTGATCAATGGGCTCACCGATCGCTATCATCCCTGCCAGGTATTGGCCGATCTGCAGACCTTTTATGAGCACCGCGGCGAGATCCAGGGCAAGCGGGTGGCCTGGGTGGGCGATGGCAACAACATGTGCCAGACCTTCATGGAGGCGGCAGTGCTCTTTGATTTTGAGCTGGTGATCGCCTGTCCCGAGGGCTTTGACCCCGCTGCCGATCTGATCGCCGCCTGCGCCGATCATTGCCAGATCCTGCGCGATCCGCGCGCAGCCGTTCAGGGCGCCCACCTGATCGCGACCGATGTCTGGGCGAGCATGGGCCAGGAGGAAGAGCTGGAACGGCGGCGGGCGGTTTTTACCCCCTATCAGGTGACGGATGAACTGATGGATCTGGCCCATCCAGAGGCGCTCTTCATGCATTGCCTGCCGGCACATCGCGGCGAGGAGGTCGCGGCCTCAGTGATCGAGGGTCCGCGCTCGGTGGTCTGGGACGAGGCCGAAAACCGCTTGCATCTCCAAAAGGCCCTGCTCGAATTTTTGATCCCGCATTAAAGACCCGGGCCTCTCGGTGTTGGCCGGTGGGCGTGCACCCAACCAGTTTTAAGGTTTGCTCAAACCGCGCAGCGACCCGTCGCTAGGGTTGGGGAATGCCTACTCGCGGGCCTGAGGGTTGGGTGGGCCCCATTGAGGGGTAGCGCGGAGGATCTCGAGCCCTTTGGCGGACTGCTCCGCAAAAACCGCGCGCAGACCCTGGGGTTCAATCGGCAGCCCCAGCCGGCGCCGGCGCAGATAATAGGCCGCGGTCTTGCCCAGGGCAAAGGTTGCAACCCCGCTGGCGCTGGCGCCCCAGACAGCCCCCAGGGTCTGACCAAACCCCGGGATCAGCTTGAGTAGATTGCGCCCAACCAACCGCAACCCATAGCTGACCCCAAAGCCCACTCCAAGCAGGCCAGCGAATTCGATCCAGGTGCGCCCATCCCAGGTTTGACCATGGAGTTCGGCCAGACTATGGAGCAGCTTGGCCTGGATCAGGGGCACACCGGTAAGCTCGGCAAAGGGCAAGGCCCCGAGCCCGGCCGCTGCCCAGGCATAGCCCAGGATTTGGGGGTGTGCTGCGCGCTCAAAGAGATCCTGGACACTGGGATCGGCCAGCAGCCACCGGCGCATTGGTTGATGACAGGCAGACTCGATCGCTCGCACCAGAACATCCAGGCCGTAATCGCAGGGCTCATAGCCATCCTCGGGCAGGGTGAGATCCACCACCACCCACTGGGCCGGCAAAAGGCCCGCCTGGGCGCGTTGGAAGAGCAGGGCGCGGGGGAGTTGCGGCGGCAGGGAGGATGGCCAAGGATAACTGGCAAATGGATAGGGTTGGAGATGGGTAAACCCAGGGGGATAGCATTCATGCAGCGCGGTCTGGGCGATAATGATCGGCCGCTCGGGATGACGCGCCTGGACCGCGCGCAAGACCGCCCAAACCACTTCCTGATCGAGATCAGCAGCCCGCATCACCCCCAGGACTAGGTCGGACTGGGATTCAGCCAGGCGGATATCCTCGTCCGGATCATAACCGACCTCACCTAGGCCGCGGGTGTCCAAAAAACGGATCACTGGTATCTCAGGCGGATAGTCATAGATGCGCAGACTGCGGCTGCAAGGGCGAAAGCCATCGCCGATCTCGGCCTGGGGATTGCCGGTAAGCGCACGGATGATCGAGGTCTTGCCTGCCTGGGTCTTCCCAACCAGCCAAATGAGCGGCGCGGGGATACGGGCGCATGCCTGGGCCAAGGCCAAATCCAATGCCTGGGTATCCAGCCGAGGGGCGAACAATGCCTGGCGCACCAACTCCAGGCCGCCTGGATCATGCATCATCTGGGGTATCGCTCGCTGAGCCATCCAGCCTGCTATCAAGAAACTGCGCTACTCTCGAGAACCTGCGCTATTACGCAGGCTTTTCTTCCTGCCCCGCCGGGTCTTATTGGCCGCGTTCGTTCCTGACAGACAGGACCTTCCCAACTCTCGCAGAGACCCTCCCTGCCAAAGCGCCGCCGTTGCCGGACAGACTTGCCCCGGGTAGGGCCGTCAAGGTCGCCAGCCGTTTGCGATCGATCTTTTGCTCAAACTGCGGATGCAAAAGCTTGCCTTGATCTTCGCCCAGACCCTCTGAGACCCTGGCCAGAGGCGCTTAGGGCTTCGCATGCCCATCCCGATGGCTGCTGCAACCCAGCTGACCATGTTCCTCCAGCCACTGGAGGCGCGGTATTTGCCGGCATTCAATTGCCTGTTCAGAGCCAGCGCAGGGGATGATGCCTGGCCGCATCCTGCCTGTTTCCCTGATCGAGCAGCCAGTCCAGACCCGAGGCACCCCAGGCGCACTTGAATAGTCGTTTTGGGCGTCGGATCCAGGGCGATATGGTCACAACCCTCCGCTGCCCGAGGCGCTAAGCGATGCTGCGTACCGCCTCGATTGGGCTCGATGGGGTGGCTGAGCAATCGGCAAGGCTTGCGGCCTTGCAGGCGGCCTATGCCGAGGCGGGCAGCCGACGGGTGCCCATCGGGCGCGCGCACCGCATCTGAAACCGCGTGGTGCTGCGCCAGCGTGCCTCCACGATGCTGCGCGAGACTACACCCCTGGCAACCAGATGTGCTGCAACCTGTGGTCTTGGGCGCCCAACAACTTGCATGCAACTTAGAACCCTCCCCGCATGGGTGCGACGGCTGTCGCGCCCAGGGCGGTCGTCAATACGCCTGAGGTCGGGGATGGGCATGGCCTTGTCCTACGATAAAGCCCACGACGAAAGGAGTGGGTTATTTACAGTAATCGGCCAGTACCCCAAAGCGCCTGGATCCGGCTCACTGGAATAGCGATTGCGAGTTTAGATTGTCGCCGCGGATCCCCAGGTGCAGAGAGGCGCGATCGGCAGCTAAGGCGGCCTGTTGAGCGGCGGCGACCAGGGTGGTGGCAGGAGCGCGCGTCAGCAGATAGCGAAACTGACGGCGGCTGAGCCAGTCGGTGGCAAAGCTCGTCCCTTCTAGACGTTCGAGTGCACCGAGATCGGCGGGTGTTGCGAGGCGGATAGTCGCTGGAGCGCCGGCGTTTCGCCCGCCCTCTATCCATTGCGTCTGAAGGTCAATGACCACAGGATACAGGGTCGACGGTGAGTTGGGCGCGACTCTACGACCCCGTGCCCAAAACCCGAGATCCATGCATCCGCCAATCCTGAGCCTGGAGCCAAACCATGACTGCCCTACCGCCGCTGCTAACTATGCTGGCCGAGCTGATCGCTATCCCCTCGATCAGCAGCCTAGATCCCGCCTTGGATCAAGGCAATCGGCCGCTCATCGAGCGTTTGGGCGATTGGCTTGAGGCCAGCGGCTTTCGGCTCGAGATCCTGCCGCTCCCCAATCACCCAAACAAATACAATCTCATCGCGACCCTGGGATCGGGACCGGGCGGACTGGTGCTGGCTGGACATAGCGACACCGTCCCTTATGATGCCGCGCTCTGGACCCATGATCCCTTTAAACTGACCGAGCTCGATGGGCGCTATTATGGCCTGGGCACGGCCGACATGAAGTCGTTCTTTGCCCTGGCACTCGAGGCCGCACGCGGGATCAAGGCGAATGAGTTGCACTCCCCCCTGATCATCCTCGCCACCGCCGATGAGGAATCCTCCATGCGCGGCGCCCGCGCCCTGGTTGAGGCTAGGCGTCCCCTCGGACGCCATGCCCTGATCGGCGAACCGACTGGACTCAGGCCGGTGCGCCTGCACAAGGGGGTCATGGAAACCCGGATCCGATTGATCGGACAGAGCGGCCATGCCAGCAACCCTGCCCTGGGGCGCAATGCCATCGAGGGGATGCATGCCGTGATCGCCGCACTTCTCGACTGGCGTGCCGAGCTCCAGGCCCGCTTTCATCACCCTGCCTTCGCTGTCCCCCACCCCACCCTGAATCTCGGCTCCATCCGCGGCGGCGATAACCCTAACCGTATCTGCGGTATATGCGAGCTGCAATTGGATCTGCGTCTCCTGCCTGGGCTCGAACCCGCTGCACTCGCTGCCGAACTGACCAGCCTGGTGGCCAGGGTTGCCGAGTCCAGGGGGTTTAACTGGTCGGTCGAGCCCCTCTTCGCGGCCATCCCCCCTGGCGAGACGCCGGCAGAGGCGGCCATCGTGCGCGCCTGCGAGTCATTCACCGGCCAGCCGGCAGAGGCGGTCAACTTTGGTACTGAGCTGCCCTTTTTTAATCAGCTCGGGATGGAAACGGTCGTGTTGGGGCCCGGGGACATCGCCTGTGCCCATCAGCCCGATGAGTTTCTGCCGATCGAGCGCATCGCCTCGACCATCGAGCTGTTAGACGCACTGATTCGGCGGTTTTGTCGCAAAGCGGCCTAGCCTGGAGACCGCAGGGGGGGAGACCCAACCAGCGTCCGGGCAGGATCCAACTCAAGCCCGCTCGAAACCAAGGATCGCCGCAAAGCGATCCAAGAGCCCGCGCAACTGGAGGGCCAAGAGGGCAAACTCGGCATCCAGGCGCTGGACCTGGGTTTGTTCATCGTCCTCGAGTTCCTTCAGCAGGGCCTCGGCCAGACGCAGACGCCTCAGCGAAAGGTCCTCGGTCAGGACAAAACTCAGCCGCTCCTCCCAGATGAGCGCAAGGCGGGTGACCTGTTTGCCGGCGCGCAGATGATTGCGGATCTCGTCGTCCATCAGGTCCTGCCGACTACAGCGGATAACCCCACCTTGCTCGCCGCTGTCGCGCAGCTCGCAGGCATCGCCTAAGCTGAAATCAGGAGGAAGCTGACCATCTAGCAGCCAGCCGGTCAGGACCTGAGCGACTGGGCGTTGGGTCTGGGGGCGACTGAGCGGCAGCGAGCCTAGGGTCTCGCGCAATAAAGACACCACTTCCTCGGCCTGCCTATCGCTGGCGGCATCCACCACCAGCCAGCCGCGTTCGGCATCGAGAGACAGGCGGGTGAGGCGCGAGCAGGTAAAGGCGCGCGGGAGCATCGCATCGATGATCTGCTCGCGCAACCGGCGCCGTTCGCCGCGCCCCAGCTTGCGCAGTTCCTCGGACTCGATCACCGCGATACGCTCAGCAAGCGCCTCATCCACCGCCACCCCAGGCAACAAGCGCTCCTGGCGGCGTGCGCAGATCAAATGACAGCCGTTGACCGTATGCACCAGGGTCTCGGTCCCCTCACCCAGGGGCGCCACCCAGCCCTGGGCGGCCAGTTCGATCGGGCCGCAAGGACGAAAGGGCCGCTCGGCGAGAGCCTCCGCAAGCGCATCAGCGCTGGGTGCAAACCCCTCCTTAAGCCGAAATAACCGGGCATTGCGAAACATGGATGATCCCCCGCACAAAGGGCGCCAAGTATGCCGAATCAGCAGGGAACGGCAAAGGGATTTCGCTTTGGCTATCCGGTCCCGCGGCGCTGAAGTACCCCAACAGGCAGGCCTCCTGAGTCAGGGGTGGCAGGGATCCAGAGTAGGATCCTGCAATCCGGCGCACCGGCCAGGCATAAACCCTCACCCCGGCTCAGGCGGGGCACCCCGCCTAAGGCTGATGTCCAGTGGATTCCGTCCGGGCCAGAATGATGATGGTCCGTACCCTGGATCCCAGACGTCGCCAGACGAAAAGAGGGCATTTTGTGCAGTCTATCGGCATGATGGATCGACCAGCCTGCGATTTGGCCAGCGCTCCAAACTGGTACCTGGATAAAGGTCCACTTGTAGGGCGCGCTGACCCGTCACTAGAATGGCCCATCGGCCGCGAGGCCCCAATCCCCAGGTCCTCCGTGAACGAACCTCCGCTTCTTGGCCTTTTTATTGCCCTGCTCGTTCTGATCGCGCTCTCAGGTTTTTTTTCTGGCTCAGAGACCGCGCTTCTGACCTTTAACCGCTATCGACTTAAACATCTCGCTGAGGGGGGACACCGCGGGGCGCGCCTTGTACACCGCCTGCTCGAGCGGCCCGATCGCCTCATCGGGCTGATCCTGCTCGGCAATAACTTTGTCAATATCATGGCCTCTTCCCTAGCGACAGTGATCGCGATCGGGATTGGCGGCGAGGCGGCGATCGGCATCGCAGCGGGTCTTTTAACCCTGGTCATCCTGATCTTTGCGGAGGTTGCCCCCAAAACCTATGCCACCCTGTATCCGGAGCGACTGGCCTTTATCGCCGCCTATGTCTATGCCCCGCTCCTTCGGCTGCTGTATCCGGTCGTCTGGTTTGTCAATCTGTTTGCCAACAGCCTACTGCGTCTGGCCGGTGTCATCCCTCAGGGCGGTGCATCCACCGATCTCAGCCGTGAGGAGTTGCGGACCATTGTCAGCGAGTCGGGGGCTATGCTCCCCGAGCGCAGCCGCTCGATGCTGCTGGCGATCCTGGACCTCGAGCAGGCAACCGTCGAGGACATCATGATCCCGCGCAACGAGATCGAGGGGATTGATCTGGCAGACAGCGAGGATGAGATCCTCCAAACCCTGCGCACCACT
Source organism: uncultured Chromatiaceae bacterium (assembly GCA_937923175.1). Lineage (GTDB taxonomy): Bacteria > Pseudomonadota > Gammaproteobacteria > Chromatiales > Chromatiaceae > Thermochromatium. The sequence goes on from CALALB010000038.1 coordinate 11,784, forward strand.
AGCTATACCCGTCTACCCCTGTATGAGGGCAGCATCGACACTGTCATCGGGATCATCCATACCCGTAACGCCTTACATATGCTCTTGGACCACGGACTGGACAAGGCGTCATTGCGCGCGATCGCCAAGGAGCCCTATTTCGTGCCCGAAGAGACCCGGTTATATCAACAGCTGCTCAATTTCCAGCGGATGCGCCAGCAGATCGGTCTGGTGGTCGATGAATATGGCGATGTCAAGGGTCTGATCACCATGACGGATCTATTGGAGGAGATCATCGGCGAGTTTACGACCGATCCCTTCGATGTCTTTGCCGAGATCCACCGCGCTGAGGATGGGAGCCTATTGGTCGATGCGGCGATCAGCGTGCGCGATCTCAACCGCGCCCTACATCTCAATCTGCCGACAGACGGTCCGAAGACGCTCAACGGCTGGCTCTTGGAATATCTGGAAACCATCCCTGAACCCGGGACCAGCATCAGGCTCGGCAATCATGCCCTGGAGGTTGTCCAGACCGCCGAAAGCGGTATCAAGACCGTAAAAATTATCCCTCTCCCCCCGGCTGAACGATGACCCTCAGCGCTCGGGCGCATGACTGGCGCCAGATTCTGGATCGACTTCTGACCTGGCAGCTGCTGGTCATGTTCCTGCTCGGTTTCTCGGCAGGACTACCCTTGCTTTTGATTTTTTCTTCATTGTCGCTGTGGCTGCATGAGGCGGGAATCGAGCGCAGTACCGTGACCCTGTTCAGCTGGGCGGCACTCGGTTATTCGTTCAAGTTTGTCTGGGCACCCCTGATCGATACCCTGCCCTTGCCCCATCTTAGCGCGCGTCTGGGGCGGCGGCGGGCCTGGCTCTTGACTGCCCAGCTCAGCATCATCGCCGCAATCGTCCTCATGGCCTTGATCGATCCGGCGAGTGGGGATGCGCAGCTATTCAAGATGGCAATCGGCGCCGTGTTGCTCGGCCTTGCTGCAGCCACCCAGGACATCGTGATCGATGCCTACCGGATCGAATCGGCCCCGCCCAGGCTCCAGGCCCTAATGTCAGCGGGCTATATCGCTGGATACCGGCTGGGGATGCTGGTCTCGGGCACTGGCGCCTTGCTCCTGGCCGCGGCCTTTGGCTCTGAGCGCGATGCCTATAGCTATCCAGCCTGGTGTCTAACCTATCTGGTCATGGCCGGGCTGATGCTGATTGGGGTATTCACCACCCTCAGTATCCAGGAACCACAAATGCCTCAGGCACCAGTCAGCCCGCCTGAGGGATCCGGGCATCTGGGTCTGGTGCTGGCGTTCTTGATCGCCTTGGCGACCTTTGGGGTGGGTTTTGGGCTGGGCGGACTGTTGATCGATGCCCTCGGTCAGCCTGTGCACCATGGGATCTGGGCCTTGGGGCTGGAGCTCGGGCGTTTGCTCCTGGCCTTGGGCGGGTCGATCCTGGGCAGCTGGCTCCTGATCCGTTCAGGTGCAGTTCAGCAGGCAACGGTCCAGCGGGTCTGGGTCGAGCCGGTTTTGGATTTTTTCAGACGCTATGGTCTCAAGACAGCGTTATTGCTTTTAGCCATCATCGGACTGTATCGGATCTCGGACATTCTTCTGGGGGTCATCGCCAATATCTTTTACCAGGACCTGGGATTTACCAAACCGCAGATTGCCACTGTGGTTAAGACCTTCGGGGTCTTGGTCGGGATCGTCGGGGGGATGTTGGGCGGGGTCTTGGCGGCGCGCTATGGGGTCTGGCGGATTCTCATGGCCGGGGCGATCCTCGCGTCGGCAACCAATCTGATCTTCGTGGGTCTCGCCCAGGCTGGTCCCAATCTGCCCCTGCTCTATCTTGCCGTGGGTGCGGACAATCTGGCAGGGGGGCTCGCCGGCACTGCCTTTGTTGCCTTTCTATCGAGCCTGACCAGTGTCTCATTTACCGCGGTGCAATATGCCATCTTCAGCTCGCTGATGACCTTAATCCCCAAGTTCCTCGGGGGTTACACAGGCGCATTGGTCGATGGGCTGGGTTATCCGATCTTTTTTGTCTTTACCGCCTTGATCGGGGCACCCTTGATCCTCCTGATCTGGGGGGCGGGCCGCTTGCTGGAGACCAAGTAGGCTAGGCATTGCATACCCCAGTCTACCCTTGGGTGATAGGATGGATCTTTCGGATGAAATGGAGAGTTGCCGATGAATGACACCAAGATCCAGATCCCAATCCAGGGTGAACCCATCCAGGTCGCTCCTGACGGCTCGCTTAAGGTCCCAGATCGCCCGATCATCCCCTTCATCGAGGGCGACGGGATCGGGGTCGATATCACCCCGGTCATGCGCCAGGTGGTCGATGCCGCGGTCGAGCGAGCCTATGGCAGGAGACGGCAGATCCAGTGGATGGAGGTCTATGCCGGCCAAAAGGCGACCCATGTCTATGGCCCGGATGTCTGGCTGCCGGATGAGACCCTGGATGCGGTCAGGCGCTTCGTGGTCTCGATCAAGGGACCCTTGACCACGCCAGTCGGCGGCGGTATCCGCTCGCTCAATGTGACCCTGCGCCAAGAGCTGGATCTTTATGTCTGTTTGCGCCCGGTGCGTTATTTCAAAGGGACACCGAGCCCGCTCAAAGAGCCTGAGCATACCGACATGGTGATCTTTCGCGAAAACTCCGAGGACATCTATGCCGGCATCGAATGGCCGGCAGGTTCGGAAGGGGCGCGCAAGGTCATCGATTTTCTACAGCACGAGATGGGGGTGACCAAGATCCGCTTTCCGGCCACCTCCGGGATCGCGATCAAACCGGTCTCGCAGGAGGGCACCGAGCGCCTGGTGCGCAAGGCGATCCAGTATGCCATCGACAATGATCGCACCTCGGTCACCCTGGTCCACAAGGGCAATATCATGAAGTTTACGGAAGGGGCCTTCCGCGACTGGGGCTATGCCCTGGCCAAGCGCGAGTTTGGGGCAGTTGAGCGCGACGGCGGGCCCTGGTGTACTTTCCCCAATCCCAAGACCGGTCGCGAGATCCTCATCAAGGATGCCATCGCCGACGCCTTTTTGCAGCAAATCCTGTTGCGGCCCAAGGACTATGATGTGATCGCCACCCTGAATCTCAACGGCGACTATATCTCGGATGCGCTCGCCGCCCAGGTTGGGGGGATCGGGATGGCGCCCGGGGCCAATCTCTCTGATACCGTCGCGATGTTTGAGGCGACCCATGGCACAGCGCCCAAATATGCGGGCAAGGATCAGGTCAATCCGACCTCACTGATCCTGTCTGCCGAGATGATGTTGCATCATCTGGGGTGGGTGGAGGCCGCCGAACGGATCATCAAAGGGGTTGAAGGGGCAATCGCCGCCAAGACCGTCACCTATGACCTGCATCGCCTGATGGAGGGGGCAACCAAGCTCAGCTGTTCTGAATTTGGCGCGGCGGTGATCGAGCATATGTAAGGCCTCGAGGATACCCCCTCTCCCAGGGGAGAGGGGGCCGGTTGCCCAGGCAGACCTGCCTCGTGATCAACCGCCCTGGACGGCCTCGTTTAACCGATGGACATGGATGGCATGCAGACCCTTGGGGCCCTCACTGAGCTCAAACTCGACCTTCTGGCCCTCGCGCAAGGTCTTATAGCCCTCCATCTCGATCGCGGAGAAATGGACGAAGACATCCTGGTCCCATCCCTCGGCCTGCAAGAATCCATAGCCCTTGGCATTGTTGAACCATTTCACGACACCAGTCACCATGTGCGACTCCTCTCTGTTCTAGAATCCCCTTTGGGTATTGCTCCAGATCCGACTTTTCCCAGACGGTTTGTCGTTGTCATCACCGACGCCGCGCTCGCCAACCAAGCCGAGACAACGGCTGTGCCTAGTATAGTGACTTGATTTCTATGGGCAAATGTGCATTGTTTAAGTGAGTCATCGGCCCTAGGATGACAGGTCAAGCAAGATCACCGCAGTCTGAGGTGGCTGTCTGCGCGAGGAGGAGGCCTGCGCCAAGTCCTGCGGCGCCTTTTTGGTGGATAGGTCTTGAGGTAAGAATCCGACCCATGAGCAATCGGCGACTCGGCGAGGAGCGCGAATCGAATCTGGGTGTGCAGGAAGCGCGCCCCAAGCTGCGCCGCCCGCCCTTTTATAAGGTTTTGTTATTGAACGACGACTATACCCCGATGGATTTCGTCGTCGAGGTCCTTGAGACCTTTTTCGGGATGAGCCGGGAGCGGGCAACCCAGGTCATGCTGCATGTGCACACCCGGGGTGTTGGGGTCTGCGGCGTCTTTACCAAGGAGATCGCCGAGACCAAGGTCGCGCAGGTCAATGACTATGCACGCGGCCACCAGCATCCATTGCTGTGCACCATGGAAGAGGCCTAAAGACCGCGAGCCGTTGCACTCACTACCCGTTGTCGAATCAACCCTGGGTACAGGCCGATGCTGAGTAAAGAACTCGAATACACCTTGAACCGGGCTTTCCGGGAAGCGCGCGCCAAGCATCACGAATACATCACCGTGGAACACATGCTCTTGTCGCTGCTCGATAATCCAAGCGCCGCGCGGGTCTTGCGGGCCTGTGGCGCCGATTCCGAGCGTCTAAGGCGGGAGATCACCGCCTTCATCGACGAGACCACGCCGCGCATCCCCCCGAATGAGGATCGGGATACTCAGCCGACCCTAGGCTTTCAGCGCGTCCTCCAGCGCGCTGTGTTCCATGTCCAATCAGCGGGTAAAAAAGAGGTCACTGGCGCCAATCTCTTGGTTGCGATCTTCAGCGAGCAGGATTCACAGGCCGTTTATTTTCTGCATCAACAGGACATCACCCGGCTCGATGTGGTCAATTACATCTCCCATGGGATCTCCAAGGTCCCGGGCGAGAACCAATCCGAGGATAGCCCCCCGCCCGAGCACGAGGAATCCCGAGCCGAGGAACGGGATGGTGCCAGCCCGCTCGAGAGCTTTACCACCAATCTGAATGAACTCGCTCGTCTCGGGCGCATCGATCCCCTAATCGGGCGGACCCGGGAGATCGAACGCACCATCCAGGTCCTGTGCCGTCGGCGCAAAAACAATCCGCTCTTCGTCGGCGAGGCTGGGGTCGGCAAAACGGCAATCGCCGAGGGCCTGGCCAAAAAGATTGTCGATGGCGAGGTCCCGGAGATCCTGGCGGATGCGGTAATCTACGCACTCGATCTCGGGGGTCTGGTCGCCGGCACCAAATATCGCGGTGATTTCGAAAAGCGCCTAAAGTCAGTCCTGGCCCAACTCAAGCGTCAACCCAATGCCATCCTGTTCATCGATGAGATCCATACCCTGATCGGCGCTGGCGCCGCCTCGGGTGGGGTCATGGACGCCTCGAACCTCATCAAGCCGGTTTTGGCCTCGGGGGAGCTCAGGTGTATCGGCTCGACTACCTATCACGAATACCGCGGTATCTTCGAAAAGGATCGGGCCTTGGCGCGCCGTTTCCAGAAGATCGATATCGAAGAACCCTCGGTCGAGGAGACCATCGAGATCCTCAAAGGGCTCAAGACCCGCTTTGAATCCCATCATGGGGTCAACTATACCCAGCCGGCATTGCGCGCTGCCGCCGAACTCTCGGCCCGTTACATCAACGATCGGCATCTGCCCGACAAGGCGATCGATGTAATCGATGAGGCCGGTGCCGCCATCCAGCTCCTGCCTGTATCCAAGCGCAAAAGGCGCATCGATGTCGCCGACATCGAATCGATCGTCGCCAAGATCGCGCGCATCCCGCCCAAGCGGGTGTCGCTCTCGGATGCCGAGGCGCTCCGGAACCTCGACCGCGATCTCAAGATGGTGGTCTTTGGCCAAGACGAGGCGATCGATGCCCTGACTTCGGCCATCCGCATGAATCGGGCAGGTCTGGGGCACATCGAAAAACCCATCGGCTCGTTCCTGTTCACCGGCCCCACCGGGGTTGGCAAGACCGAGGTCACCCGCCAGCTGGCCCGGATCCTGGGAATGGAGCTGCTGCGTTTCGACATGTCCGAATACATGGAGCGCCATACCGTCTCACGTCTGATCGGCGCCCCGCCCGGCTATGTCGGATTCGATCAGGGCGGTCTCCTAACCGAGGCGATCAACAAACACCCCCATGCGGTGCTCCTGCTCGATGAGATCGAAAAGGCACACCCCGATGTCTTTAACCTGCTGTTACAGGTCATGGATCATGGCACCCTCACCGATAACAATGGGCGCAAGGCCGATTTCCGCAATGTAGTCCTGGTCATGACCACTAATGCAGGCGCTGAAGAGACCTCCCGGCGCTCGATTGGCTTTACCGAGCAGGATCACTCGAGCGATGGGCTAGAGGCGCTCAAGCGCTATTTCACCCCCGAGTTTCGCAACCGGCTCGATGCAATCGTCCAATTCAAGCCGTTGAGCCCAGAAACCGTCCTGAATGTCGTCGATAAATTTATCTTAGAGCTCGAACAACAGCTCGAAGAGAAAAGGGTCGCGCTGATCGTCGACCAAGAAGCCAGGCAATGGCTTGCTGATACCGGCTATGACCCCAAGATGGGCGCTCGCCCCATGGCCCGGGTCATTCAGCAACACATCAAAAGGCCCCTGGCCAATGAGCTCCTGTTTGGCGAACTGGTCAATGGCGGGCGGGTGCGTCTCTTGATGCGCGATGGCCAGCTTGCATTCGAGATCAATGGCCAGCCGCGGGACCTGCATTGAGCCTTAGACCTGCTCGCCCATCCCCCGCCTAGGCCTAGCCCGGCCTTGTCAAGCGGGCAGGGCATTTAAAGGCCCTCTGCCGCCGAGGCCGAGCATCTTCCACCCCTGCTTTGGCAGCCACCGAGCAGGGCGCAAGGGTAGAGAGCCCGTTCCTAAGCCCTATCGGCCCCCCGTCTATATCCCTTGCCAGAAAACCACATATACCCAGGCCCAACAGGCAGGGGTTGGAAACTGCGATCGGGCTTCACCGGGCTAGTTACCTACCCCCTGAGTCGCGGCCGAACGGTCGGTCAAACCGCGTTCGTACCAGAGCTTCGTGGCATTGACGAGATGGACGACCAGCAGCATCACTGGCACCTCGATCAGGACACCGACCACGGTCGCCAAGGCTGCGCCAGACTCAAAACCGAATAGACTGATAGCCGTGGCCACCGCCAGCTCAAAGAAATTGCTTGCGCCAATCAATGCCGAGGGACAAGCGACAGCATGTTTTTCACCGAATAGACGGTTCAGCCCATAGGCCAGACTCGAATTGAACAACACCTGCACCAGGATCGGCACCGCGAGCATTGCGATCACCAGCGGCTGCTTGAGGATCGCCTGACCCTGAAAGCCAAACAGCAACACCAAGGTCAAAAGCAATGCCACCGTCGACCAGGGCCCCAGCTGGACCAGCATCCTCTCCACGGCCCGCTGCCCGCCTCGAGCTAGCAGAGAGTGACGCCAGAGTTGGGCCAGAATCACTGGGATCAGGATATACATCACGACCGAGATCAGGAGCGTATCCCAGGGCACCTGGATGGCTGACAGTCCGAGTAATAGGCCCACGATCGGCGCAAAGGCGAACACCATGATGGTGTCATTGAGAGCGACCTGGCCGAGCGTAAAAAACGGATCGCCGCCAGTCAGCCGGCTCCAGACAAAGACCATGGCGGTGCACGGCGCTGCGGCCAGCAGGATCAATCCAGCCACATAGCTGTCGATCTGTTCAGGGGGCAGGTAGGGCGCAAACACCTGGCGGATGAAGATCCAGGCAAACAGGGCCATCGAAAATGGCTTAACCGCCCAGTTGATAAACAGGGTCACCCCGATCCCGCGCCAATGGTATTTCACCTGGCCGAGGGCTCTGAAGTCGATCTTCAAGAGCATCGGGATGATCATCACCCAAATCAGAATGCCTACTGGCAGATTGACCTGGGCCACCTCCAGGTTCCCGATGGCCTGGATTGGCCCTGGCAATAATCGGCCTAGCACAATGCCGGCGATAATGCACAGCAATACCCATAGGCTGAGATAACGCTCGAAGAAAGACAGGGGTGCGATAGCAGCACCTCTGGTTTGATTGATCATCATTGATCGCGATTCAGTTAAAAAAACCGATGGTTTTATGATCAACAATAAGCTAGATGCCCAGCGCCTTCAGGATTTTACCAGCCGCGGGAGGCAAGGCAAGCAATTGTTCCCGAAGGCAAGTGGCCGTTTAAGTGGAGCGATTGATCAGGGCAACGTCTATAAGCCATACCCTAAACCGCAGCCTCTCGCCATGACGGCCAAGACGGATGCCACGGGGGTGTAGCTCTCTGCAGCGATGGTCAAAAAGGCCTTGGCAGCATCTGGAAACTGTCCTGGACCCTGGCCATCGGCCAGGTGCAGGGGGGCCGCCTTGCCCTCATCCCAACACCCACGCCAGCCATCTGCACCCTGGCATGGACCGCGTTTGGCCAGCTTGCCGATCAGCGCACCGCTGGTACCAACAACACTGGGATGGGGGCATAGCGGGCTATCTGATGGCTGATGCTGCCCAGGAAGAGTTCGGAGACAAAACTGCGGCCGTGGGTCCCCATGACAATGAGGTGGGCAGCATACTCCTGGGCTGCAGCGATGATGGACTGATCAGGCCGACCGCGACGTATCTCTACGCTGACCTCAGCCTCACCACAAGCGATCAGGCGAGCCTTCATGGCCTCTAGCCGATCGCGATCGATAGCAGCAAGCTCCTCGGCTAACTCCCCTTTGACCTCCAGGACATGGAGTAGGGTAATACGCTTTGCGGTCTCGGCCATCCTCTCCAGCAGGGTAAAGGCCTGGTCGGCACAGTCCGAAAAGTCAGTCGCATATAGGATATGACCAGCCAGATCGCCATCAGCCGACAAGGCACAGCGCTCGTTGCCGGACTCGTCTCGGATCAGGTGAATGATGAGCACTGGCCGCTCGGCGCCGTGCAATAGCCTGCCTGCAATCCTGTCCTTTATGGGCTCCATCAGTATCGGGTGAATATGCGAACCCACGACGATCAGGCTATAGTCCTCCTCGCGCGCGATCCGGTTGATCTCGCTCCTGGCAAAACCAGGTACGATGCGGGTTTCCACCTCGAAACCCTGTTTTTCCAAAACTGCCTTCTGTTGTTCTAGACAGCCGTCCAGCAGGCTGGTAGTGGATGACAGGGCCACCGAGGCGGCTTCCTGGATCTCTAGGCATTGCAACAACAGGGCGTGGCGGGCGCCAAAGTCCTTGAGTCCTGCCAGGCAGCCGACGACCCTTTCGGAGTCAGAAGACAGATCAGTGGCCACGACGAAACGTTCGAACATGATGGCCTCCTCGAGTCAGGTTAGACCTGGAAAGGGGGTAGGATCTGATACAGTTTATAGAGGGTCATCACCACGATGAGCACGCCAAAGGCCTGTTTGAGCCGCTTGCTTGGCACATAGAGGCTGGTCAGCCGCGCACCTAGAAAAGAGCCTATTGCCCCGACCAGGATGAGGATGGAGGCGAGCTGTAGATCCACTTGTGCCGTGCCCAGGTGCGGGATCAGGGCCGAGAAGGAGGGTGGGGTCACAGCCAACGCATTGATGGCAGCGGCATGCTTGGGTTCATAGTGGAGTAGGATCAGGGTGGGCAACAGTAAGAAACCTGGCCCTACTCCCAACATGCCCGCTGCCACCGAGATGGGTGCGGCAAAAAGCAACGCTAGTCTCAGATTCGGTTCAGCAGAGGCGACCCCGCCAGCTTTGTCTGGCAGGAACATGCGCCAAGCCAAGAAGGCCACCGCAGCGAAATAACAGGTCCATAGCCACTGGGCATGGATATACTGAGCAGCCCAGGCGCCGAGCGGTGCAGCGAGGGTGGTGACCAGGGCGAGCAACAAGGCTGGACGCCACTGCACCAAACCGCTGCGAGCAAAACCAAACAAAGAAAACAGTGCGGTGACGCCGTTGAGTATCAACGAAAGAGGCTGCACCTGATGGACCAGATCGGCCATAAACAGGCCTAGAAAGGGCACGGCAGCAAAGGCTACCCCCAGACCCAGCATCCCTGAGGCAATGGACAGCACACCCAGCCCCACGGCCATCATCAGGGTCTCATCCATAAGGGAGGGGAAAAGGGTGCCAATGGCGCTCACGGACTCCAGGATACCTCCCAGGGTTGCCGGCAGATCGCCGATGAGACTCAGCAACTGCCAAAGCAAATCATTCGAAAAGGCCACTGGGTCAGCGGATATCTTCTGCATATGGACATGGTCGCCTAGATAAACGGGTTGGATCTGCCCCCTATTTTGCCCGGTTTTGCTGTGCCCCGGCAATCAGGGGGGGCAGATAAACGAGTCGGATCCAACCGCCGTACTCTGGGAGTGGGGTCCAGTGCGCCCATCCCTGGCTGGACGATTCAGTCTGTCATCAAAGGGGGCGCGTTTTGTTGGCGCACCGGGTTTGCCAGTGTTTCCCGGCCCAGGGCGCTTGGCGCGATATATCAACCACCCTACCCCAGAGATTGGCCTATGTCTGTCATCCTGGATCTCAATCTCTTTCCGCTTGATCAGGGCGCAAGCCTCAGCCGCTTTATAGCGCCAGTGATTGCGATGATTCAGGAGCTAGACCCCAGTATTGCCTTGCATGCGTCAAGCTGGATCACAGCACTCATGTCGAATCCTCTGAGCCCAGGCCGCACCCTCCTTTTGGCCTCTCGGACAAGACCCGGCAGCGGGGCGAGGGCCACTGATTCCAATGACCAAGGGCAGCAAGCGCCACCTTTACCCCGCCACCCCACTGGGCGAGTTCAGCGGCTTGCCCAG
>CALALB010000039.1 GCA_937923175.1 uncultured Chromatiaceae bacterium
CACCTGCGCGCCAGCACCAGATTGGCCAGGCCAAACAGGGTGAACAACTGCTTGCGGTTCTTCTCCAGCCCCCGGTAGCGCGTCTTCTTGTGGCCAAACAGGTTCTTCACCACATGGAAGGCATGCTCGGCTTTGGCACGGATGCGGGCCTTGGTCTGCTCGATTCTCTCCATCAGCTCACCCCAAGGCGTGGCAGTCAAGGCACGACGCGTGCCAGGTCGCATCGCCACATGCCATCTGACCGCCTTGCCTTGGTTCTCCGCTCGCTTTTCAACCCCCTGGTAACCTGCATCGCCAAAGACATCGGTCTCCTGCCCATGCAACAGCGCGTGCGCTTGGGTGACATCAGCCACATTGGCCGGGGTGACCACAACGGTATGGACCAGCCCAGAGTCGGCGTCCACACCGATGTGGGCCTTCATGCCGAAGTGCCACTGGTTCCCTTTCTTGGCCTGGTGCATGTCCGGATCACGTCGGCCCTCACGGTTCTTCGTGGAGCTCGGTGCTGCAATGATCGTGGCATCGACGATGGTGCCCTGCCGCAGCATCAGACCCCGCTTGGCCAGATGTTCGTTGATGGTGGCGAAGATCTTGGCCGTCAGATCGTGCTGCTCCAGAAATCGGCGAAACTTCAGCACCGTGGTGGCATCGGGCGCAGCCTCGCGCGCAAGGTCAATCCCAACGAAGCGGCGAATCGCCTGACTGTCGTAGATCGCGTCTTCGATGCCTTCGTCAGACAGACCAAAGCACTGCTGGGCCACATGCATGCGCAGCATGCGCTCTACACCAATCGGTGGGCGACCGCGCTCGCCCTTGGGGTAGTGCGGCTCACACACCGCCACCAGCTCCCTCCACGGGGTCACCGCGTCGATCTCGGCAAGGAAACGGTCACGCCGCGTTTGTTTCTTCTTGGCCGCGTATTCCAGATCGGAGAAGCTCGCTTGGATATGCATAGGCTACCTCAGGCCACGGGTGTCGTATCCTCAAAATTATCCCAAGCCAGGGGGCGGGCGGCAATTAAATCAGTGTTTCCCTAAGGGATCACCCAGGAATCCATGCCCCTGGGCTTGTGATGTGCTCTGTCTATTTGGGCTGATCGATGGAGAGGGACAACAGGCCGCGTTCAAGGCGAAGCGCAAGACCCAACTCGCCCGCCAGCAAATGCAGGGGTTAGCAGCAAGGTCCGCCGCTGATCACTGCCCCATCCGACGACTATCGCCTGCGTCCCCTCGATCTTGTCGGATTCAGGCGATGTCTGGGCAGTAACCCTGGACGCCAGCTCACCCCTGGGCGCATCATATTCGTCTCGTCTTGCTTGAGGCGATCTGCCAACCCCCAGTCTTGATCTACCCTAAACACCATCACCCAAGCATCGGAGGAGGCGAGGTCCCAGACCTCGGTGTGACCATGATGAATCTCGCTGCCATACCCGCCTTCCTTTTGGCGCTGAGCGGCTGGGTCCTGATTGTATCCAGCGCCGTTGCCATGCTGTCTGGACCCTATGAGGGTCGCAGCTGTCAGACGACCTGTGTCCAGTGGTTGTTTTTCTCAGGGACGGGGGCTGCCCTCTTGGGTCTGATCCTAGGGATCATCGGGTTGCGTCTGGCGGCTAGACAGCGTCTCAGTCAGGCTGCCCTTTGGCTTGCTGGGCCTTTGTGCGCGATCGTGTTGACTATCATCCTGATCGGCAATCTAGCCTGAGTCCCTCTCGGCTAGGCGTTGGGCAAGCGCCTTGAGGGTTATCCCATCTAGACAATCGGCTAAGGCGGTGTCGATACAGGCCATGAGATCACTGATGGGTGGCTCGACCTGCCGAGCCACCCACTGGCCTTCGCCGAAGCGGCGCGCCCGTTCCAGGATCTCCAGGATCTGGATGGTCTCAGGGGCGCGTCTGAGTACATAGCCAGGGGGGCTGGTGGCTGCGCGTACGATATAGCCGTTTTCCTCGAGCAGATCCAGGGTGGGTCGAATGGCTTGGGTGGATTGGCGCATCAGCCGGGCCAGGGTGGCGCAAGGCGGGGGTGGTGCGCCATCCAGATAGGCCCGAGCGATCCAGGCAGTAAGCCGCAAGGCCAGCCATTCGTGCTGACGGGGGCTTAGGCTTGGCTCGCGTTCAGGTGTATCCAAGAGTTCGGGATGTTGATGATAAAAGGCCAGGTTGCTGCCCAAGAGCAGGATCAGCCAGCCGATATAGATCCACAGCATGAAGAGGATGAGGATCGCGAGACTGGAATAGATCGCGGTGTATTGGGTCGAGCTGGCCATGAACTCGCCGAACAGGCTGCCGAGCGTCTCCCACAATAGACCGGCCATAAATCCGCCGAGCGCGGCCGATTGCAGGCGCACCTGGGTATTGGGCACAAAGCGGTAGATGAAGGTGAAGGTCGCCGAGATCATGAAATAGGGCGCCAGGATGCCTGCGACCCGCATCACCCAGTTGATTGCCTCATAGTCCATGAACGAGCGGATCAAAGGATTGCCGCCGAGCGAGGCTGAGACCCCGATGGCCGAGAAGAACAGCACCGGCCCAATGGTCAGCACACTGAGATATTCAATGACCCGCTGGCCAAGCGGGCGCTCCTGATCTACCCGCCAGACATAGTTGAACGCCTGCTCGATCTTCTGGATCAATGACAACACCGTATAAAACAGCATCCCCAGACCTAGCACCCCCAGTATCTTGACCTGCACCCGATCGACGAAGGCGATGAGCTGATGGGTGATCTCTACACCCGACTCGCCGAGCGGCGCCAGCGCATTGGAGAGCAGGGGTTCGAGTTGGTTGTGCACGCCAAACCCCTTGAGCACCGAAAAGCTCACGGCCAAGAGAGGTACCAGCGATAGCAGGGTGGTATAGACCAGGCTCATGGCATAGAGGCTCAATTGGCTGTCGCTGAGATCGCGCACCAGAACGTACACTAAGCGAAATAAATACAGGACCGCCCTGGACAGGGGAGGCAGGCTGGCGGGATCAGTTCCCCAGAGCCGATCTTTGAGCTTAGAGTGCATCTCAGACCTAAGATGGGGTGTTTATCGAGGGGGTTGCCCCGTGCTGCGAGGCAGCAGCAACCCTTGCAAGGGCTTCTTTAAGAATTAGCGCCCTAATAGCGATCTGTGTTCTGTATTGCTATCAAAATCCATTCAGTCTAAGACTGAAAATCCAGGGATTGCAAACCCTCCCGTGGTGGCTGATGTCAGGCTGGATCAGCCGCCCCTGAGCCAACCTGCTGATCGACAAGGGCTTTTTTGACTGGAGATTGCGCCTATCTAGCACCCGATTTCGATGGATTTTTCCGTCTCGGAAACGAGCCCGATTGGCTATTAGACTAGCCTCCCTCGCAGCTCGATCGCCCTTGCTATCCCCCCGTCAGGCAGACAACGGTGGACAGTCGTTTTATCCATTTGCATCTACATTCTGAGTACTCTCTGGTCGATGGCCTGATCCGGATCAAGCCCTTGATCAAGGCGGTTGCCCAGGCTGGGATGCCGGCGGTTGCCCTCACCGACCAGCATAATCTCTTTGCCTTGGTGCGCTTTTATAAAACGGCGATCGCCGGCGGCATTAAGCCGATTGCCGGCTCCGATCTGTGGATTCGCAACCCAGAAGACCCGGCACGTCCCCATCGTCTGGTCCTGTTGATTCAAAACCGCCAGGGCTATCGCAATTTGATCCAACTGATTTCGCGCAGCTATATCGAGGGCCAGGAGGCCGGTTTCCCCCAGATCGATCCCGCCTGGATCGAGACGCATCACCAGGGTTTGATCGCGTTGGCGGGTCCAGGGAGCGATCTGGCCGAGGCATTGCTCAAGGGCCGGGCCAAGGAGGCCGAATCCCGACTCGATCATTGGTTGGCGCTCTTTGGCGATCGCTATTACCTGGAGCTCGTACGCACTGGGAGACCCCATGAAGGCGAACTGATCGAGGCCGGCGTTGAGCTTGCCATCCGGCGCGGCTTGCCGGTGGTCGCGACCAATGATGTGCGTTTCCTGACTCAGGATGATTTTGAGGCGCATGAGGTGCGGGTCTGTATCCATCAGGGATGCACCCTGGATGATCCAGACCGCCCAAGGCTTTATAGCGACGAGCAATATCTGCGCACCCCCGACGCGATGTCCGAGCTCTTTGCCGATCTCCCCGAGGCGCTTGCCAATTCGCTGGAGATCGCTAAGCGGTGCAACCTGGAGCTTGAGCTTGGCAAAGCCTATCTGCCGGTCTTTCCAGTACCCGCTGGCATGACCACCGAGTCGTTTTTCGCTGAGGAGGCATGGCGGGGCCTGGCTGAGCGTTTGCAACTGATCCTGGACCCCGCTGCCCCTGACTATGCCGAGCGGCGCCAGCTCTATGAGGACCGGCTGGCGACCGAGATTCAGGTCATCACCCAGATGGGTTTTGCCGGTTATTTTTTGATCGTTGCCGATTTTATCCGCTGGGCCAAGGACAATGGCATCCCCGTGGGGCCGGGGCGCGGTTCGGGGGCTGGCTCTTTGGCGGCCTATGCACTCAAGATCACGGACCTTGACCCAATTGTCCATAATCTATTGTTTGAGCGCTTTCTCAACCCCGAGCGGGTGTCGATGCCCGATTTCGACATCGATTTTTGCATGGAGGGGCGCGATCGGGTTATCGACTATGTCGCGAGAAGATACGGGCGCGAGGCGGTCTCGCAGATCATCACCTTCGGCACCATGGCTGCCAAGGCCGTGGTGCGCGATGTCGGACGGGTGATGGGTTATCCATACGGCTTTGTCGATAAGATCGCCAAGATGGTCCCCTTCGAGTTGGGGATGACCCTGGATAGGGCCCTGGACGAGAGTGAGGATCTCAAGCGTGCCTATCAGGATGACGAAGAGGTACGTGCGCTAATCGAGATGGCGCGCAAGCTCGAAGGTCTCACCCGCAATGCCGGTAAGCATGCCGGCGGGGTAGTGATCGCACCAGGGCGGTTGACCGATTTTGCGCCGCTGTATTGCGAGCCGGGTGGCGAGGACCTGGTCACCCAATACGACAAGGATGACGTCGAACAGGTCGGGCTGGTTAAGTTCGATTTTCTGGGTCTGCGCACCCTCACCATCATCGATTGGGCGCTCAAGACCATCAATACCGAACGCGCAGGGCGCGGCGAGCCGCCCTTGGGCCTCGAGCATATCGACCCGCGCGACCCCAAGGCCTTTGCGATGCTCAAGCGCTGCGAGACGACCGCAGTCTTTCAGCTCGAATCGCGGGGGATGCGCGAGCTGATCAAAAAGCTCCAGCCCGACTGTTTCGATGACATCACCGCCCTGGTGGCCCTATTTCGACCCGGGCCCTTGCAGTCGGGAATGGTCGATGACTTTATCGAACGCAAACATGGGCGTGCCCCCGTGGTTTATCCCCATCCCAGCCTGGAGCCTATCCTGAAATCGACCTATGGCATCATCCTTTATCAGGAGCAGGTGATGCAGATCGCTCAGGTCCTGGCGGGTTATTCGCTGGGGGGGGCCGATATCCTCAGAAGGGCCATGGGCAAGAAAAGGCCCGAGGAGATGGCCAAACAACGGGCAACCTTTGAGTCGGGTGCCGAGGCGCGTGGGGTCGATCGCCAGTTGGCCGCCCAGATCTTCGACCTGATGGAATATTTTTCGGGTTACGGCTTTAACCGCTCGCATTCGGCCGCCTATGCCCTGCTGAGCTATCAGACCCTATGGCTTAAGGCCCATTATCCAGCGGCCTTTATGGCCGCCGTCCTGTCAGCGGATATGGATAATACCGACAAGGTGGTCACCCTGATCGATGAATGCCGATCCCTAGGGCTTGATGTCGAACCGCCGGCGATCAATCGCTCGGATTATCGATTCAGCGTCTCGGGTGAAAAGACGATTGTTTATGGACTGGGTGCCATCAAGGGGGTCGGTGAATCAGCGATCGAGGTCGTCCTTCAGGCGCGCGCCCAAGGCCCCTTCCGCGACCTCTGGGATCTATGCGCCCGGGTGGATCTGCAACGGGTCAACCGAAGGGTGCTGGAGTCCCTGATCCGTGCCGGCGCCCTGGATGCGCTCGGTCCCAATCGCGCCACCCTGATGGCCCATCTGCCCCTGGCCCTGAAGGCCGCTGAACAATACCGCAGTGCCCAGGCGACCGGTCAGGTCGATCTGTTCGGCGCCTCTGGATCGAGTGGTCCGCCGCGCCCCGATCCCCAGATCGCCGGTGAGCTGCTTCCCGAGTGGGATGATGAAGAACGGCTGCGCGGCGAAAAGGAAACGCTTGGGCTCTATCTCACGGGCCATCCGCTTGAACGCTATCGGGATGAGCTGAAGGTGATGGGCTGCACCCCGATTGCGCGTCTTTTGGAAACCGACCGCGAGCTGGAACGCCGTGACCGCGAGACCGTCATGATTGTCGGCCTGGTCGTCAATGTCCGCCACAGCAAGGGTGGCCGCGGCCGGATGGGTGTGGTGGTTTTGGATGACCGCACGGGTCGTATTGAGGTCACTGTCTTTTCCGAGCTGTATGAGCAGGTGCGTCAGCTGCTGACAGTGGATCGGATCCTGAGCGTCCGGGGGAGCTTGAGCTTCGATGACTTTCGTGAGACCTGGTCGGTTCGCGCCGACTCGGTTCGCTCGCTCGAAGAGATGCGGGCTGCCGCTGCCCACTGCCTGCTCCTAAGCCTGGATCTTGCCGATCCTGCTGACTATGCCGCAGGTCTAGAACGGGTTGAGGCGCTCTATAGGCTACTGGTGAGCTATCGCGAAACCGATCCTCAGCGCAGCCTGCCGATCCGTTTGCGCTATCGCTGTCCAGGTGCCCAAGGCGAGCTGGCGTTCGACCGCACCTGGCGGGTGAGACCTGCCGACGCCCTGCTGAAAGGGTTGCGCCAATTGCTGGGGGCAACTGGGGTCAGCCTCTCTTATGAGCGTCCGACCCAGCCGCTTACCCAAACCGAAAACTTACCGCGATTGTCGGCAGTGTCCTGAATGCCCGGGGATCGTTGGGGATCTGGCTAGACAGGCATTAACCTCAATGCTTGGCTAGCCTCTGCTCGAAGATGTTGAAAGAGGATTGAGCGATGTCGGATTGGATCAGAGTATGCCAACAGGCTTTATGCTCGTCCCTCAGCCGACGGCACGGAATCTGGAGGATGTTGGGGGCGCTCGCCCTCGGCCTAAAACCGATCCAGTTGTGTCTTGCTGCCGACTGGGGCGGGCGGCTGGCCGATGGTGCGCGAATCGAGGTCGATTCGGACACCCGCCGCGCCTGGCGCTTGGAAGAGGGCCGGCGCACCCTATTATGGGACGGGGTCCATCATCTGGAGGACGGTTCGATCGTGATCGTGCGGGATGGTGTGGCAGTGCCGACCGAGTCTATGTTACGCGCCTGGGAGACACCCCCAGCGCGCCGCCGGGTTGCTGATGAAGTAGATCTTGCCCCTTGTCGCGAGCTGAATGAGCTGGTCTGCGGCCGGGAGGGACAGTGCGCCCAGACCGAGCCTTGCCGCCTAGCGCGCGAACTGCTGGAGATGGCCCGAGAGACCCTTCCGGCAGAGCTTGAACTTCAAGCAGACAGCTCGGTCGGCAGTCAATGTCGCGAAGCCTTGGGTAACCCCTTTTTTACACCCTGTCGCTGATTGGTGCGCTGGATGGGTGATGAATTCGAATGGAGCCTGTGAAGGTGGCATTGCATCTTAAGACTCGCTGGAAGGATGAAACCCGCGAACGCTCGTTGCACGATATTGCAAGCGCCCTGGCAACGGTCGTCTGGCGAATCGCCCTGGCCAAGGCCATCAATCTGCACTGCGAGCGTTTCGTCTATCGCGATGATGCCCAACGTCTGGCAGTGATTCAGGAATATTTGGTCTTTTTGCTCCAGATCACCGATCGTCTGGCCTATGAGTCGCTCCCTGAGCCTGACCGCCGCGTCCTGATCATAGGGCTTGCCAAGCGTCTCTGCGCCCATGTTCAGGACAATGGCGAGGACCTACTCGGTCCAGGCGATCACGCTGGGGCCTTTATGAACAGGTTGAATGAACGCTCGAACGAGTACGCCGAGTTTCAGCTGACCGATGAGGGTCCAAGCTATGCCTTCTTGCGTCATCTCGGCCATGTCATCCAAAATCTGATGGGTGAGTCCGATGAAAATCGCTGGGTGATCGATCAGGTCATGGACAAGGACGGTTGGGAGGCCTATGAGGACCTCAGGTGTGCCTATCACAACCTTTTGGGATGAGTTCAGTCTTGCATTTCACCCAGCTACAGGCGATGATCGGCCTGCCGTCGCCCGTCTCGTGATTCGATCAGGTGCCCCAAGAGACGTCCCAGCGACGTGTTCAAATCAGCAGCCCTCGCAGGCGCTCATCTGCAAATCTCTCGACCCCTGGACTGCCCTGGGTACAGGCGGTCAATCCATGGAGAACTCGAGGTATGGTCTTAAAGATCAGCGGCGATATGCTCGCGCTGGATGCCGCTATCCGTCATCAGATCGAAACAGAAACCCGCAAACTCATGGAGCGTTTCCCCGACGAACTGATCGAGCCTCAGTTTCATATCCAGGAGGAATTCGATCCCTTGCGCGGTCACCGCGTGTGTTGTGAGCTCAGCGCTAAGCTCGGCTCTGGCCAACAGATGGTGATGCGCGAGGCGCGTAAATCGCCTCAAGAAGCCATTGCCGAGGTCTTTCAGGCTGCGCACCAGACCCTACGCCGGCTGCGCCGCCAACGCGCCGCTACCCCTGCCCCTTCCGCCATGCCCGTGACTGCAGGCGCTCAGCTTGCCCGCTGAAGGGGGCACCTTGAGGCCCAGGCAATGGGTCTAAATGGTTTCAATCAATACAGTCTCATCCCCGGCAGGGTTGGCCCGATGCCTTGTCCCTGCCGTTCGTCAATCCGATCGATGAGGAATCTCCCATGAAGGTTGCGATCATCGGCGGGACCGGCTTTGTCGGCCTATATATTACCCGTCAACTTCTAGCCGAGGGTCATGTCCCGCGCCTGTTGGTGCGCCCAGGCAGTGAGCATAAGGTTGCCGATCACGCTGCTTGCGAGATCGTCCGCGGCGAGGTAAGGGACCTTGCGGCATTGGTCGAATGCGTGCGTGGCTGCGATGCGGTGATCTATCTGATCGGCCTGCTGCGCGAGTTTCCGGCGCGCGGGATCACCTTTGAGGCCATGCATTATCAGGGGGTGGTCGATACCATTGCCGCGGCTCAGGAGAATTGCGTCAGGCGTTTTATCTTAATGAGCGCCAATGGTGTGCGTCCGGATGGCACGGCCTATCAGCGAACCAAGTATCGCGCCGAGGAGGCGCTGAAGGGCTCAGGTCTCGAATGGACTATCTTTCGCCCCTCGGTGATCTTTGGCAATCCCGAGGGACGGATGGAGTTCTGCTCGCAGCTTAAAAAGGAGATCATCGACAGCCCCTTTCCGGCGCCCTTATTCTTCGATGGCCTCCTGCCGACCAAGGCCGGGCTCTTTGAGCTCGCGCCGGTGAGCGTCGAGGATGTCGCCAAGGCATTTGTCATGGCCCTAACCGAGCCGCGCACCGAGTCTCAGATCTATCCGCTGTGCGGTCCAGAGCGGCTAAGTTGGAAGGCGATCCTCATCACTATCGCTGCAGCCTGTGGGCGCACCAAGCCGATGGTGCCGGCGCCGGTCCTGCCGATTAAGCTTGCGGCTGGACTCCTCGATCGCTTCCCCTGGTTTCCGGTCACCCGCGATCAGCTCCAGATGCTCCTAGAGGGCAATGTCTGCACCGGCAATGACAGCTTTGCCCGCTTAGGCCTGACCCCGACCCGTTTTGGGGTCGAGCAGCTTGGCTATCTGCGATAGCCGATGATCAGGTCCATGACATTGGTGCCGGTGGGGCCGGTGTGGATTAGATCGCCGCTGGCCTCAAGGAAACGTCCGGCATCGCAGCGCTCGAGACAGCGGCAGGCATCGAGCCCCGCCAGCTCACCCCGCTCGACCGTTTGCCCATCGACCAGGGCGCCGGCATCCTCGGTTGGGCCATCGGTGCCATCGGTCCCAAGGCACAGCAGCCAGCAGTCAGGATCGCCGGCCAGTTCGATGGCCGCCGCGAGTGCCAGATGTTGATTGCGTCCGCCCCGACCGGGTCGCTCAGGCAAGCGCACCGTTGTTTCCCCGCCCCAAAGATAGATGCCTGGGCTGCCAGCCATGAGTTGGCGAGCGAGGCGCCGGCCTGTTTCTGCAGCATCCCCAGTCAAAGGGGTCGGTGATTGCCAGACGGGCAACCCCTGGGCGCAGGCGCTGGCAGCGATCGCCTCCTGGGCCTGGGCCGAGCTAGCGACGAGCTCAAACCGGGGCCCAGTTGGAGGCAAGGGGGGACGCCCTGCCAACCCTTGCTCGATCCAAGACCTCAGCCAAGGGGGTAGGACAAGAGATTGCAACGCCGCGGCAAGATCGGTCACGGGGACCAGGGGCCCAGAGCCGATGAGTTCCGGTCGATCGCCTGGCACATCCGAGATCGCCAGTTGCCGAATCCGCCGCCCCTTCAGATGACTCAATAGACCGCCGCCCTTGATCTGCGAGATGGCCTGGCGTACCCGGTTGATCGCGCTGATCGGCAGACCGCTGCCGAGCAACCAGCGATTGATTGCCTGGAGCTCAGCGAGTCCAAGTCCTGGGATCGGCACCTCGATCAATGCCGAGGCGCCGCCGGAGAGTAAACATAGAACCTGGGTTTCAGCGGAGAGTTGATCCAGGGATTCCAGAAGCCGTCTGCCTGCAGCCAGGCTTGCAGCATCGGGCAGGGGGTGGCCGGCAAACCAGACCTCGATCCCGGCTCGCTCAAAGCCTTGGGGATCGGCGTGACCGACCTTGGTCACCAGCAGGCCACCTTGACATCGCTCGCCCAGCACCGCCAACGCGCCCTCGGTCATGGATGGGGCTGCCTTGCCGATGGCAGCGATCCAGATTGGGCCCTCGGGCAGCGCCTGCTGGGCCAAGGCGCTTTTGACCGCCTGCTCACCCTTGACAGACTCTAGCCCAGCGTGCGCCAGCCCCAGCAGCAGGGGGCGCGGATCATCCGTGGGACCCCCGCGCCGGTGGGGATGGATTGCCGCGCTTTGCTCAGATCCACTATGATACATTCAAGCCCGCAATGCCTGCGCCGAATGGAGTTGCCGATGCCACTCTGTGCTCAATGCGATCGCCCCCTGCATCCGTTCTTGCTGGCAACGCTTTTTACTGGTTTGGTTACCTATCTGAGCTGGTCAGCGCTTGGGCTGATGTCAATCAGCCCAGCTCAGCGCTTAAGCGGAGCGCTGGCAACCTTCGTCGTGGTTATGGCCGTGCTCTTTGCCGCCGTCATCCGTTGTCTGCAACGCCATTGCTGGGACAAGCAGGATATTACCCAAGGGCCTCCCTGAGGTGTTCAGGGTATCACCCGCGTCACCCGATCGCGGAGATAAACCGGCAAGGCCTGGCTCGCCTCGACCCAACCCCCAGCGGCATATTCGGCCGCGGCGAGACGCGCGATATCCTCGGCCTCGCAGATCGCCTCGGGATTGGTGCCGGTTAGCGCTATCCCCAGCCGTTCGGCCAGCAGCTGACCATAGACGCCCCAGCCCGAGCCAGCCCCATACCAGCCATCGTCTGCCGGCCGCTCCACCTCCTCCGGATTGCAGACCCTTTCCTCGCCCTGGGGCAAGGCCAGGTCGGCAGGACCGATCTCATAGCAGCCCCAATAGACCTCATCCATCCGGGCATCCAAGGCTGCCAGGATGCGGCGATGACCTGAACGCCTGAATTCGCCTTGGGCGAGGGCAGCCAGCGTCGAGATCGGCACGACCGGCAGATCCGCCCCGAATGCTGCGCCCTGGATCACGGCGGCTGCAATCCGCACCCCGGTAAAGGATCCCGGCCCGCGGCCAAAGGCCAAGGCATCGAGATCCCGCAGTTCCAGACCTGCCTGGCTGAGCAGACTGCGCATCATCCCCAGGATCAACTCGCTATGCCGTCTGGGGGTCAGGGCAATCTGCTGGATGAGCGCATTCTCGACCAAGAGCGCCGCCGAGCAGGCAGGACCAGAGGTGTCGATCGCCAGGAGCCTCATGCGTCTTCGGCAATGATCCCGCTATGGCGCAATAGGGCGTCGATCCTAGGGGGGCGTCCGCGAAAACGGATAAAGAGTTCCATCGCATCCTCAGAGCCGCCCTTTTCTAGGATGTTCTCCAAAAAGGACCGGCCGGCGGCCGGATCAAAGATCCCGCGTTCCTCGAAGAGCGAAAAGGCATCAGCGGATAGAACCTCAGCCCATTTGTAGCTGTAATATCCAGCCGCATAACCGCCGGCAAAGATATGCGAAAAGCTATGGGCAAAACGATGGAATGGCGGCGGCTGGATCACCGCGACCCGATCGCGGACCTGGGCCAGGATCTCCTCAATCCGGCCGCCGCGCTGGGGGTCGTATTCCAGATGCAGCCGAAAGTCGAACAGGGCAAACTCGAGTTGCCTGACCATCTGCATCGCTGACTGAAAGTTCTTGGCGGCGATCATCCGCTGAAACATCCCCTCAGGCAGGGGCTCGCCGGTTTCCCAATGCGCAGCGATGAGCTCCAGGGAGGCGCGCTCCCAACACCAGTTCTCCATGAATTGGCTAGGGAGCTCGACCGCATCCCAGGGCACGCCATTGATCCCAGCGACCCCCGGATAATCGACCCGGGTCAGCAGATGATGCAGACCATGACCAAACTCATGGAACAGGGTCAAGACCTCCTCATGGGTCAGCAGGGAAGGGCGATCGCCGACCGGTGGGGTGAAATTACAGACTAGATAGGCCACCGGGATCTGGTCATAGCGGCTGGTATGCATCCGGTTGGCATAGGCATCCATCCAGGCCCCACCGCGTTTGTTGGGGCGCGCGAATGGATCCAGATAAAACTGACCGCGCAATTCTCGGCTATGGGCATCCCGAATCTCGAAGAACCTGACATCAGGATGATAAGTGGGAAAGGAGGCAACCTCTTGGATCTCGATCCCAAACAGGCGCTTGACGATCGCAAACAGACCCTGCAAGACCCGGTCGATCGGGAAATAGGGGCGTAGCTCCTCTTGACTGATCTGATAGCGATGGACGCGTAGCCTTTCCGAATAATAGGCGATGTCCCAGGGCTCGAGCCGCTCGACCCCATAATGGGTGCGGGCGAATGATTCTAGCTCGGCGAGTTCGCGCCGCGCCTGGGGCACTGAGCGGGCAGCTAGATCCTCAAGGAAACCCATCACCTCTTGCGGCGAACGCGCCATCTTGGTCGCCAACGAGCGCTCGGCATAGTTGGCAAACCCCAACAACTGGGCGAGCTCGTGGCGCAGCGCCAGGATCCGTTCCATGAGCGGGCCATTGTCCCAGCGCCCAGCATGCGGCCCCTGATCCGAGGCGCGGGTGCCATAGGCCTCATAGAGCTCAAACCTAAGATCCCGATCCTCGGCATAGGTCATGACCGGCAGATAGCAAGGCATATCCAGGGTCAGGACCCAGCCGTCCAGCCCGCGCTGTTCGGAATTCTGACGCGCCAGCACCAGGGCTGACTCAGGGAGTCCAGCCAGCCGACCCCCGTCTTGGAGATGCTTGCTCCAGGCATTGGTCGCATCCAAGACATTTTCCGCATATTTGCTGGCCAGTTGCGCCAATTCCTGGCTGATCGCCTTAAAGCGCTCCTGTTGCTTAGGGGGTAGATCGACGCCTGCCAGATGAAAATCGCGCAGGATGTTTTCCAGGAATCTGCGCTGGGCCGGATCCAGGTGTTCTTGGGCGGCGACGGCGCGATAGGCGCGAAACAACGCCTCGTTTTGCCCGACCTCGGTGCTATAGGCGCTGAGCTTGGGCAAACAGGCATTGTAGGCAGCACGCAGCGGCTCGCTGTTAAGCACGGCATTGAGATGGGCGACCGGGGACCAGGTGCGATCGAGTCGGTCATTGACCTCATCGAGCGGCTCGACAAAGCCCTCCCAGGTCGGTATCTCGACCTCCCGGGTTAGGCGTTCGATAGCAGCGCGACATTCGGCCAGCCGCGCCTCGAGAGCAGGCTCGACATGTTCAGGAAGGATACGGTCAAAGGCCGGTAGGCCTGGCTCAAGCAATGGGTTCGACATCTAGCTTCCGTAATTTTTGGGTTGGGGAGAGGGTATTTTTCGACCTATTCGGAGAGTAAACTGTTGCCCTGCCTGACCCTGACTTGGCCTGACAGCGAATCCTTGATTTCGGCAGCCGAGCGGGGTTTAAAGAGCTGGGGGAGGCAGAGATGATGCCGCCACAGCTCGATGCGATAGGCCTCGCTGTCCGGCCCGATCTGCTGCCAGTCCTGGTCGACAGGGACAAATCCGCGCTCAGTCCCATAGGCAAAGACCCTATATTGGCCACGCGCTAGGCAGCGGATCCCCTCAAACGCCAGATTGGATGCACCTGAGCTGGAACGGATGACCATGGTGTAGCGTACCACCTCATCCTTTCCGACGCGCAAAGACCGACTGTCGACGAAATAACGCAACTCTGGGTTCTGCCCAGCGAGTCTCAGCTCGATGAGATCCGCCTCCTGGGGCAAAGGCGGCAGGTGTAGCGGATCCTCACTCCAAGGTGCCGGTGGCCTGAAGGTAGAAGGAGCCAGGGCATCTGGCTCTTGGAGCAAGGGGCTATCCGCATTGGCTAGGGGGATCAGAAGAACGACCAGCCAAGCAGTCGGATTGATGCGTATCTGACCGATAGGACGAGGTAGGGGCATGGGGTTTGGTTCGGGCTAACCTCAGGCGGCGGGGGTGATCACTCTAGGTAAACAAGATCGATTCTACAGAATGCACTGACTATCCGCGATGAATAATCCTGATAACTCCGCGGTCTTGATCGATCCCAAGGCCTTGCTCAATTCATTGCACGCTGGGGTGGTGGTGCATGGCCCGGATACCCGGATCCTTTATGCCAACCCGCGCGCCTTGGAGATCCTGCGTCTAACCCTCGATCAGGCCTTTGGTAAGGATGCCTTTGATCCGGGCTGGCGATTTGTCGACGAACACCGGCAGGTATTGGCCCCTGAGGAATATCCAGTCAATCGGGTGTTGGCGAGCGGGCAGCCGATTACCAACCAAGTTGGCGGGATCATGGATGGTTCTTCTAATCAGGTCACCTGGGTCTTGGTCAATGCCTATCCCGAACGCGATGAAGAGGGGACCCTGACCAGGGTCGTGGTCACCTTCATCGATATCACCAGTGAAAAGCGGGATATCCCTTTCGAGCAGATCATTGCCCATGCCCGGGATGCGGTGGTTGTCACCGAGGCTCACCCTTTGAACGGCGAGGGTCCAAGGATCGTCTATGTCAACGCTGCCTTTACCGATCTCAGCGGCTATACGGCAGAGGAGGTGATCGGACGCTCGCCGCGTCTTCTCCAAGGCCCCAATACCGACCCGGAGACCTGCAGACGCATCGGGCAAGCGTTGCGCAATCATAGTCCGATCCGCGAGCAACTGATCAACTATACCAAGGACGGTCGGGAATACTGGGTCGATCTCAATATCTTCCCTTTGCACAATCGCCGAGGCGAGGTGAACTATTTTGCCGCCATCGAGCGCGACATTACCGTCCAAAAGCTTAGGGAGCATACCCTCATTGCCCAGGCGATCACAGATCCTCTCACTGGCCTTCTAAACCGCCGGGGTTTCTTAGAGGGGGCTCAGGAGATATACCATGCCTGGCGAGATCATCAGGTCGTGGCGCTGGCCATGATCGATATCGATTTTTTCAAGCAGATCAATGACCACTATGGCCATCCGCTCGGCGATCAGGTTTTGATCCATCTCGCCCAACTGCTGCGCACCTCATTTCGCAAAAGCGATGTGATCGGCCGGTTTGGCGGGGAGGAGTTCGCAGTCTTTTTGCCAGGCGCAAGCCTCGAACATGCCAAGCTCCTGATGGATAATTTTCGGCAACGTCTGGCCTCTACGCCCTGCCAATTGTCCGATGGCCAAAGTCTGGGGATCACCGTGAGCATTGGGATCGCCGGCGCGCCTGGGTCTCAGCTCAGTCTGACCCAACTGATCAAGATCGCCGATCGGTCGCTGTATATGGCCAAACACTCCGGGCGTAATTGTGTGCGCATCGCTGAGTCTGCCGCTGGCGACCTCTCATTGAGTGCCAGGCTGTCAAGCAGTGACCCGGGGCAAGTCGAGTCGAGGGATCGAGCGGGGTTTCAAGGCAGCTAATCGGCCTTCCGCCATGGCCATCAGACTGGGCATGCCTGGGAAAATTGGCAACCCCCTTTGCAGGTCTAGACGAGTCTTTGAATCCATGCCCTGACCCCAAAGGGGTTAACGATGAATGGACTGGCCCCCGGCTTGCGCCGGGGTGAGGGGATCAGAGCGGACCAGTACGCTCCAGGGCTTTGGATTTTTCCTGGTGCGCAGACCCAGCTGCGGTTGGGCTATTGACGGAAGGCTGGATCAAGACTACACCCACTGATCCAGGACGGACTCTGGCGGAGAGGGTGGGATTCGAACCCACGGTACGCTTGCGCGTACACCTGATTTCGAGTCAGGCCCGTTCGGCCACTCCGGCACCTCTCCAGGGCGAAGGTCAATGGGTGGGCTAGTCTAATCGCGGGCGTATTCATTGTCCAGGGTAAGGTCAGCTGGAACTCGGCATGGGACCTCTAAGGACGAGCCAGGACCTTCCGCTTGGGACTGCTCGAGGGGTCCAAATGCCAAGCCCAGCTGAATAATAGACCCGCGGGACGAGGGGCCTTAACCGTTGATCCAGAAATGGACTGCGATACTTGCCAAAAAGCCCAGGGCAATCGCGGGTGTCCATTGGAAATGGCCGAAAAAGGTATAGATCCCTCGCGTCTGGCCCATCAGGGCAACCCCTGCTGCCGAGCCAATCGAGAGCAGCGAGCCGCCTACCCCCGCCGTTAGGGTTACTAGTAGCCACTGGGTCTGATTCATGTCGGGCATCATGGTCAGCACCGCATACATGATCGGGATGTTATCGACCACTGCCGAGAGCAGGCCGACGGCGACATTGGCCAAGGTGGGTCCCCATTGCTGATAGATCACCTCAGAGACCAGGGCCAGATAACCGATCTGGCCCAGCCCCCCGACACAGAGGATCACCCCATAGAAAAACAGCAGTGTATCCCATTCGACCCGCGCTACCTTATTGAAGACATCAAAAGGGGTCATATCGCCGACCTGGAGCGCGCGGTCTTCGTTGAGGCTTTGCCAACGCGCATGGGTCTTGCGCAGATAGTAGCCAAAGATCTGCAGATAACCAAGGCCGGTGAGCATCCCGATGACCGGCGGCAGATGCAGGAAATGATGGATGCTGACGGCGGTGACTATGGTCAAGAGAAATAACCCCATGATGCGCCGGGCCCCGCGTTTCATATAAACACCGTCTTCTTGGGCAGCTGGTTTGAACCTGGGCACGGCGAAGCTCATCAGGATCGCTGGGACCAGATAATTGACTGCTGAAGGGATAAAGAGCTTAAAGAAGCCAAAAAAGTCGACCACCTCCTTCTGCCAGACCATGAGGGTAGTGATATCGCCGAAGGGGCTAAAGGCACCGCCGGCATTGGCAGCAACCACGATGTTGATACAGGCCAGGCTGATGAACAGCCGATTATCGCCGCCGACCGCCATCACCACTGCGCACATCAGCAAGGCCGTGGTCAGATTGTCGGCAAACGGCGAGATAAAGAATGCCAAGGTCCCGGTCATCCAGAACAGGGTGCGAAAGCCGAAACCCCGCCGGATGAGCCAGGCGCGCAACGTCTCGAAGACGCCGCGCTCTTCAAGGGCATTGATATAGGTCATGGCGACCAGAAGAAAGAGCATGAGCTCGGCATATTCGAGCAGAGTATGGCGCACCGACTCACCGGCAATCTCGGGTTGACCCTGTTGGACATAGGCATAGGCGATCAGACACCAGATAAGCCCGGCTGCAATGACCACGGGTTTGGATTTACGCAAATGGAGAAATTCCTCCAAGATGACCAAGACATAGGCGATGACAAAGATTAAGAGCACTAGATAGCCGATGGTGTGATCGGTCAGGTCGATGGTCGGATGATCGGGCGCCCCGCCACCAAAGGCCAGGGCTAGACCAGGAAGTAACAGGACGAGCAAGCCGATGAGTAGGGTTTGAGCAGGCGGCATGGAACGGGATTCTCCTTAGATTCAAGAAACATAGGGTTTTGGGGAGTCCTCTATTAAAATCGGGCACCTAGGGAGCGGTATTAAAATCGGGCACCTAGGGAGCGGGGTTTAGCCCAGGGTTGTCCAGCTAGCCAATCGGTCAAGACTGGGGGGTCATCCAGCCGCCTCGGCTAAGCGATTGGGGATGTATCCGCGTTCACTCACCGACCTGTCTGCCCAGGCAGGCGCCGATAGATCAGATCGCGCACCGGATGACCCAGGCGTTCTCCGCGCTGCTCGAATCGGGTCAAAGGGCGATGGGCGGGGCGGGGCGCATATTGTCCTGGTCCAGCAGTGTTCACAAACCAATCTCTGGCATCCTCGAGCAGTTCGAGCATCTGCTCGGCGTAAGGGGGCCAATCGGTTGCGGCATGGAAGATTCCGCCGGGACGGATGACCCGCGCCAACAGTTCAATCAGCTCGCTATTCAGGATCCGGCGTTTGTGGTGCCGCCTTTTCGGCCAGGGGTCGGGAAAGAAGAGCTGGACCGCATCCAGTGCCCCCGGCGAGAGGCCGGTTCGCAGCACTTCGACGGCATCCTGGCGCAGCACGCGCAGGTTGGTTAGGCCCCGCCGTTCAATCTCGAGCAACAGGTGCCCGATACCCGGCCGATGGACCTCAATCCCCAGCCAGTTACGTCCTGGGTCCTGCTCGGCCATGGTGGCCAAGGATTGGCCATTGCCGAAGCCGATCTCGAGCACCACAGGTCGATCGTTGCCGAACAGGGCGGGAAGATCAAGCGCCTCACCGGGCACCCAGTCGATCCCAAAGCGCGGCCACAGGGTCGCCAGGGCGCGCGCCTGGGCTGCAGTCAGCCGCCCTTCGCGCAGGACGAAGCTGCGGATTGGGCGACACCCAGGTACCGGGCGGGGGGTTGGTTTTGGCCCGTCGCTGAAACCGGATCCGGTACTCAAAAGAATAAACCCTCGAGCGGCGAGGAGGCCGAGGCAAAGCGCTTGGGCGGCATGCGCCCAGCCAAGAACGCCTCGCGACCGGCTTCCACCGCCTTGCGCATGGCGCTGGCCATCAACACCGGGTTTTTGGCTGCGGCGATGGCAGTATTCATCAGCACCCCATCGCACCCGAGCTCCATCGCTTGGGCGGCATGTGAGGCCGTGCCAACCCCGGCATCGACCAGGATCGGCACCTTGGCGTTTTCAACGATGGTCAGGATATTGAGCGGATTGCGGATACCCAACCCAGATCCGATGGGTGCCGCCAGCGGCATCACCGCCACACAACCGATGGCCTCGAGCTCGCGGGCGACCACTGGGTCGTCGTTCGTATAGACCATGACTGCGAAGCCTTCCTTAACAAGGATCTCGGCGGCCTTGAGGGTCTCGACGACATTGGGGAATAGGGTCTTTTCGTCCCCTAGAACCTCGAGCTTGACGAGGTTATGGCCATCTAGAAGCTCGCGCGCTAGCCGACAGGTGCGCACCGCGGTCTCGACATCGTAGCAGCCCGCAGTATTCGGCAGGATGGTATAGCGGTCGGGGGAGAGGACATCGAGTATGTTAGGCTCATCGGGGTTTTGGCCGAGGTTGGTCCGGCGTACGGCGACAGTCACGATCTCGGCGCCGCTGGCCTCGATGGCACGCGCAGTCTCATCGAGGTCTTTGTATTTACCTGTGCCAACGAGCAGGCGCGACCGATAGGCCTTACCGGCGATGATCAGCGGATCTGAAGGCGGTGTAGACATGGATTGACTCAACTCGGAATGCTGGGCAAACGGGGAACGGTAGATCGATCACTGTCTCTGGGTCTAACCGCCGCCAACGGCCTGAATGATCTCGACCTTATCGCCAGCGGCAAGCCGATGCTCGGCAAACTGGCTGCGCGGCACCAAGACCGCATTGATCTCGATGGCGATGCGCCGCCCAGTGAGCCCTAATGATTGGACGAGATCCACGAGGCGGGTCCCCTCGTCGATCTCGCGCGGTGTTCCATTCAGAATGATCTGCATCGTCCCTCGATCCTCGGGTTTACCAATATGCTCTCTCATTCAGCGGACCTGACTGGCCTCCTGGCCTAGCATCTCAGGGGTCACCAGGGTCACCCCGCCCTCGCTGACATAGAAACCGGCACGCCGATCGACCTCTGGATCGACCCCGATCTGCATCCGGGGCGGGATATGGCAAAAACGGTCGATGACCGATTTGCGGATGATACAATGACGCCCGATCCCCACGTCCGGCAGGATGACCGAATCTATCACCTGGGCATAGGAGTTGACCCGGACGTTGGAAAAGAGCAGCGAGTGACGCACCGTCGCGCCCGAGATGATACAGCCGCCCGAGACCATCGAATCGACCGCCATGCCGCGCCGATCCTCGTCATCGAACACAAACTTGGCCGGCGGTAGTTGCTCCTGATAGGTCCAGATCGGCCATTTGGCATCATATAGATTGAGAGGCGGCGTAACCCCAATCAGCTCTAGATTGGCCTCCCAGAAGGCATCGACCGTCCCGACATCTCGCCAATAGGCCTGGCCGCCGCTGCGCGGGTCACGAAAGCGGTAGGCCATCACCCGGTATCTTTTGATGACCTCAGGGATAACATCCTTACCGAAATCATGGCTCGAGCCCGGGGTATGGGCATCTCTGGATAGCTGTTCAAACAAAAAGTCGCGGTTGAATACATAGATCCCCATCGAGGCCAGGCAGTAGCCGGGTTGATCGGGAAGGGTCTCGGGATGCTCCGGTTTTTCAACGAAGCGATGCACCCGGCCCTCCGGGTCGGTCGCCAGGATACCGAATGCCGAGGCACGCTCAGCCTCGACCTCGAGACAGGCGATGGTCAGATCGGCGCTGCTTTCGACATGATGAGCGATCATGGTCCCATAATCCATCTTGTAGACATGATCGCCAGCCAGGATCAGGACATAGTCGGGATCATGGTCGCGGATGATATCGAGATTCTGAAACACGGCGTCGGCGGTCCCGGCATACCACGCGGTTTCGGCAACGCGCTGCTGGGCTGGCCAGAGCTCCACGAACTCGCCAAACTCGCCGCGCAGGAATCCCCAACCCTTTTGGATATGCAGGATCAACGAATGGGCCTTGTACTGAGTGAGCACCCCAATCCGGCGGATGCCGGAATTGATGCAGTTGGAGAGCGGAAAATCGATGATGCGAAACT
The DNA here is from genome assembly GCA_937923175.1 of uncultured Chromatiaceae bacterium. Classification (GTDB taxonomy): domain Bacteria; phylum Pseudomonadota; class Gammaproteobacteria; order Chromatiales; family Chromatiaceae; genus Thermochromatium. The sequence continues at coordinate 21,309 of CALALB010000039.1, forward strand.
TGCCGCCGAAAGGGACAGCAGGCTTGGCGCGCCAGGCGGTGAGATGTTTAAGTCTCGATCCGCGCCCGCCCGCGAGGATCAGCGCCAGGGTATTGCGCGTCAGTCGGCTGACGAACCTTGGACTGGCGTAGGGCATGGCTGGCTCCTGGGTCTCAATAGAGAACGCGGGATTTGACCAAACAGCACTATGATACCATTTAGCGCGGTCCATCTAATCCCAGAGGCAGCATAGAGACATGGTCAATGCGACGACAGGCCCAGCCAAGCTTCCCGAACCCCTGATGCGGATCATCGAGGCGCGTCATCATGACCCCTTTGAGGTTTTGGGTCGCCATGAGACGGATGGCCGTGTCATCGTCCGCGTCTTTTTGCCGCTCGCCGAACAGGTGCGGTTAGTCGAGGCCGATGCCTGGATGCAGCGCATCGAGGGTACGGACCTCTTTGTCTGGGAGGGCGAGGCAACGGCCCTGCCCAGGCGCTACCAGATCGAATGGGTCGATGGAGCCGGGAGCACACATCTCCACTATGACCCCTATTGTTTCCCGCCCCTGATCGGGGACCTCGATCTGCATCTCTTTGGCGAGGGCCGGCATTGGCATATTTATCAGATCCTGGGCTCGCATCTCGCCGAGGTCGAGGGTATCCCTGGGGTGCGTTTCGCGGTCTGGGCACCCAATGCTGAGCGGGTGAGCGTGGTCGGCGATTTCAATGCCTGGGATGGTCGGACCAATCCGATGCGGGTGCGCGGCACTTCTGGGGTCTGGGAGCTATTCATCCCTGGTCTTAATCCAGGCGGCTATTACAAATACGAACTCCGCGATCGCTTCACCCATATCCATCTCAAGATCGATCCTTACGCCCAGGCCTTTCAGGAACGCCCGCATACGGCCGGCCTGATCGCCATGGATAGCGATTATCGATGGGGGGATGCTGAATGGATCGAGAGACGGGCCAAGGCCAATTGGCAGCGCTACCCCATGTCGATCTATGAGGTCCATCTCGGGTCCTGGCGACGCGCCCCCAATGGCGGTTTTCTCGACTATCGCACCCTGGCCCATGAGCTTGCCGACTATGTCAAGCGCATGGGCTTTACCCATGTCGAGCTGATGCCGGTGACCGAGCATCCCCTCGATGCCTCCTGGGGCTATCAATGTACTGGCTATTATGCGCCGACCTCCCGGTTTGGGACGCCAGATGACTTTCGCTATTTCGTCGACTATCTCCACCAGCAGGGGATCGGTGTCCTACTCGACTGGGTGCCGGCGCATTTTCCCAAGGATGCCTATGCCTTGGCCCGTTTCGACGGCACGGCGCTCTATGAGCACGAGGATCCCCGGCTTGGTGAACACAAGGATTGGGGAACACTGATCTTCAATTTTGGGCGCAATGAGGTCAAAAACTTTCTACTGGCCAGCGCGCTTTATTGGCTGGAGGAGTTTCATATAGATGGATTGCGCGTCGATGCCGTTGCCTCGATGCTTTATCTCGATTATTCGCGCGCTGCCGGCGAATGGATCCCCAATAAATATGGCGGCAATGAAAACCTCGAGGCCGTGGATTTCTTGCGCGAGCTCAATACCCTTACCCATGAGCGGTTCCCGGGTACTCTGATGATCGCCGAGGAATCGACCGCCTGGCCGGCGGTCTCGCGGCCGACCTATCTGGGGGGCTTAGGGTTTAGCATGAAATGGAATATGGGCTGGATGCATGACACCCTGGCCTATATGCAAAAGGATCCGATCTATCGCCATTTTCATCATGATCTACTGACCTTTGGTCTGCTGTATGCCTTTAGCGAGAACTTTGTCCTGCCCTTTTCGCATGACGAGGTGGTCCATGGCAAAAAGTCGCTTCTCGACAAGATGCCGGGTGATCCCTGGCAGCGCTTTGCCAGCGTGCGTCTGCTTTATACATATATGTTTGCCTATCCAGGCAAAAAGCTTTTGTTTATGGGTTGTGAGTTTGCTCAGGGTCGCGAGTGGAATTTCGCCGGTGAACTCGATTGGGATCTTTTAGAGCGGCCTCAGCATCAGGGGGTCCAGCGTCTAGTCGCTGATCTCAATCGGCTCTATGTCGAGCTTCCTGCCTTGCATGAGGTCGATTTTGAGGCTGCCGGCTTTGAATGGATCGATTGTCATGACAGCTCGCAATCGGTGTTGAGCTTTTTGCGCAAGGATCAGTCAGGCAAACGCTGGGTGGCAGCGATCTTTAATTTCACGCCGGTCCCGCGCACCAATTATCGAATCGGCGTGCCTGTGCCCGGCTTTTATCGCGAAGCGATCAATTCAGACTCAGAGGTCTATGGCGGGAGCAATGTCGGCAACCAGGGCGGGGTCACCGCTGAACCTGTCAGTTGGATGGGCCGGCCTTATTCGCTGCGCATCGCCCTGCCACCCTTAGCGGGGCTGATCCTGGTCCATGAATCCCCGGCAGAGACCATCGCTACCCCCGTGGCCGACACCTCCTCAGAGGAGAAGACCGATGCCAGCCCGGCGGGGACTCAGGCCGAGGCCTATCCCAGTCAGGGGCCTGAGTCGGATGTCGATCGATCGTCATGAGCCGTTTTGCAATACCTAAGGCAAATCCAACCATGACTGGCCAAGGCTGCTGCCTGCTTCCTGTCTCTGCCGCAAGGCAACAGCCAGCGCCTGTCTCTCCCCAGGCCTGGCCCGGCGGAACTCGCCGTAGGGCCGCCTCGGGCGGTCATCCATGGTTCACCAGGTTCCTTGCCGCATCCACCTCAAGATCCTGGTCTGTGCCCCAAACCGGACAAGTCCAAACATATGCCGATACGGCAGGGTTTCCAGTTGATGCCCAAAGGCCAACAGGTCTTGCTGCTGGCAAGGAAGCGCTCCGCAACCACGAGTTGCCCGTCGTGCTGGCGCCTTGAGAGGCGATCGCTGTCTGTTGGTCACCGGAATCAGTCGCCCTGCGCGCTCCCGACGCTGGAGGGTCTTGACCGATACGCCAAGCAGCCTTCGCGATTTATGAAGTGCTAGGGCTTGGATCCTTAGAGCCAATCGAGCGGATCCTCATCCGGCGTAGGCCGCAGACCTGGCTGGGCGATGAAGATGCGATACCAGATGGCGAATTGCATCAGCCCAAACAGCTCGCGGCTGCCCCCGCGCCCTGCTCGCCGGGCGGCGACCAGTTCGGGGATGACCTCGACCCGAAACCATTCCCGGATGCCGGGGTTTGCCAGCAGGCGACGCCCGACCGCCTCGGCCCGCTCGCCGCTTAACCAGTCGCCAATGGGCACATGAAAACCGCGTTTGGGCCGATCGAGATAGCCGGCCGGCAGGCGTCCCTCAGCCCAGCATCGCAGCAGCCATTTGCTGCGATGATCCCTGACCTTGAGACGATCGGGTAGCGCCAGCCCGAATTCGACCAGCCGATGATCGAGAAAGGGCACCCGACCCTCCAGACCAAAACCCATCAGCATCCGGTCGGTCTTGACCAGCAGATTATCGGGTAGGGCCGTCACCAGATCGGTATATTGCCGGCGTTGGAGATCCGACCAGTGCGGTGGCGTCGCCCGCCAGGCCTCCACGACCGGGGCGCGCTCGCTGGGGGCCGCCGCCTGTAACGCCGGTCCCATCAGCCGCTTGACCCAGTATCTGGACCATTGACCGCGGGTGCGAAATCCACCGCTGCCAGGTGCCAGCAGGCCCTTGAGCAGGCGCTCGATCCAGCCGGGGCGATAGCGTCCGTAGCCGGCAAAGACCTCATCCCCCCCCTCGCCCGTAAAGACCACCTTGAGTTCGGCGGCTGCGGTCTCGGCCAGGATGGAGGTCGGCAGGCAGGCATAGTCGCGCATCAGCTCATCGGCGCACCAGACTGTATAGGGTAAACGTCGGAAGACCCGCGGGAGATCCAATGCCAAGGCATGGTGCGTAAAACCAAAATGGGTGGCGATCCGCTCGGCCTCGCCCAGCTCATGCGCCATCCGTGTCCCCCGATAGCCCACTGAATAGGTTTTGATCCGCCCTGCGCCCTGTTCGGCGAGCTTGGCCGCCAGGACCGCTGAATCCAGACCACCGGAGAGAAACAGACCGAAGGGCACATCGCTACGCTGGTGCTCGCGCATGCTGATCTCGAGCAGGCGATCGAGCTCGGCCAGGGCCTCCTCAGGATCGATGCGACGCGGCTGGATGGCTAGCGCTGACCAATAGCGCTGCCTGCGGATGGTGAGCGCGCTGTCGATCACCAGCACTGTCCCGGGGGGAACGCGTCGGATGCCGGCGATCAGGGTCTTCTCCCCCCCAGCGAACTGGTTTTGCAGAAACTGACGCAGCGCGCCTGCCTGGATCTGAGGCCTGTGATCCAGGAGCGGGAGCAGGGCCTTGAGCTCAGAGGCGAAGGCGATGCGATCGGGTAGGCGGATATAAAACAGCGGTTTGATCCCCAGCCGATCGCGCCCCAGGATCAGCCGGTCAGTGCGTCCATCATAGAGGGCAAAGGCATACATGCCATGGAGCCGTTCCCATGCGCTCAGGCCCCAGGCGGCATAGGCGTTTAGGATGGTCTCTGAATCAGAGGCGGTTTGCGGATGGATACCCTGGGTGCGCAGTTCGGCATTGAGCTCAACATAGTTATAGATCTCGCCATTGGCCACCAGGACCAATTGGCCATCCGCCGAGACAAGCGGCTGATGACCGCTGTCAAGCCCGATGATGGCCAGGCGAGTCTGGACGAGACCCAGGGGTCCCTGCCGATAGCTCCCGCGATCGTCCGGGCCGCGATGCCGGAGCTGCTCGACCATCTGCTCCAGCAGTCCGGGTTCAGGTCGTACCCCCGATCGACACAGACAGCCAGCGATTCCGCACATCAGGGCGCAATATCCTGGGTCTTGAGCGCCTGTAAGAGGCGGCGAACGAGGCCAGGTCCGCGATAGATCAGACCGGTATAGAGCTGGATCAGGTCAGCGCCGGCTGCAAACTTGGCGATGGCCTCTGCTGGCTCCAGGATCCCGCCGACGCCGATCAGCAGGGGCTCTGGGCCCAGGGCGGCCCGCAGCTGGCGCAAAAGCTCGGTCGAACGTCTAAACAAGGGTCGGCCGGACAGACCGCCGGTCAGACCGGATGGGGCATCTTGGAGCAGATCAATCCGATGAGTGGTATTGGTTAGAATCAGGCCGGCCGCCCCTGAGCCGAGCGCTGCCTGGGCACAGGCGATGGCCTGGGTGTCGCTCAGATCCGGCGCAAGCTTGACCAGTAAAGGACGCGGGCGGCTCAGGCGTTGATTAGGCGTCTGGATGGCATCCAGGATACGGCGGATCTCATCTCCGCCTTGGAGATCGCGCAGCCCCGGGGTGTTGGGGCTCGAGATATTCACGACCACATAGTCGGCGAGCTCGGCGATGGCCTCAAACCCTTGCCGATAGTCCGTGGCGGCCTGGGCAAGGGGGACGATTTTGGATTTACCCAGGTTCACGCCTAGGGGGACCTCGGGCAGACCGCGGGCGCGCAGACGTTGAAGCCGGCGGGCCAGAGCGGCAGCGCCGGCATTGTTAAAACCCATGCGATTGACCAGGGCCTCCTCCTTGGGAAAGCGGAACAGACGCGGTTGTGGATTGCCGGGTTGGGGCAGGGCGGTCACGGTCCCAACCTCGATAAAACCAAACCCCAGGGCCTGCCAGGCGGGAATCGCCACCCCGTCCTTATCCAGACCTGCCGCCAAACCTATCGGATTGGGAAAGTGCAGACCCAGATATTCGCGTTTGAGTTGCGGGTCGCGCGCCGGATCGGATGGATCGAGCCGCCTCGCCAAAAATGCAGACCAAACCCTCAACAACGCCAGGGTCAGGCTATGGGCCTGTTCAGGGTCAAGGGCAAACAGCAAGGACTTGAGAATCGGCCAGGTTGGCTGGGCGGTCATGGGTCGATCGAGGTGCGGTCAAGCAGGTTGAATACCGGATTGACCATTGTCCGGCGCGATGGTTTCTAATGCTATAGTTTGATCTTCCCAAGCACAGCGCGCGGAGGACTTCATCATGGCGGCCAAGAGGATCCTGATGCTGGTCGGCGACTATGTCGAGGACTATGAGGCGATGGTGCCCTTTCAGATACTCCAGATGGTTGGACACCAGGTCCATGCCGTCTGCCCGGACAAACAGCCCGGCGAGCGGGTGCGCACTGCCGTGCATGACTTTGAAGGGGACCAGACCTACAGCGAGAAACCTGGCCATTGGTTTGTCATCAATGCCGATTTTGCCTCGGTCGATCCAGCGCGTTATGATGCCCTGGTCATCCCGGGGGGGCGGGCCCCGGAGTATCTGCGTTTGAATCCGCGTATCATCGAGATCGTGCGCCATTTCGTTGCCGGCGACAAACCGATCGCGGCCATCTGTCATGGTCAGCAGATCCTGGCCGCGGCTGGGGTCTTGGAGGGTCGCCGGTGCACCGCCTATCCGGCCGTGCGTCCTGAGCTAGAACGCGCCGGTGGGGTGTGGTGCGAGACCAATGAGACCTACTCCAATGCCTATGTCGATGGCAAGCTGGTCACTGCGCCGGCCTGGCCCGCCCATCCAGAATGGATGCGCCGTTTCCTGGAGCTGCTCGGAAGCCGGATCGAGCCTTGACCATCCCCAGGCAATGCTGCCCCAGCGCGTCTTTGTCTATGGCACCCTGTTGCAGGGTGAATGCAACCATCACCTCTTGGCAGGCGCTATCTATCTCGGTCCCCATCGCACCCCTCCTGGTTTTACCCTCATCCTGCTCGATCATTATCCTGGATTGATCCGAGGTGGGCCGCATACCGTTGTAGGCGAGGTCTATCTGATCAATGGCCTGATCTTGAGGCGCTTAGATCGGCTGGAGGGGTATCCAGTCGAATATGACCGTCAACAGTTCGCGACCCCTTATGGCAAGGCCTGGGTCTATCTCTATCGCGGACCATGCGCAGGGCGGATGGTGATACGCGGTGGTGACTGGCGGGCCTTTGTCGCCGCTTGGAAACGGCGCAGGCATTCTCAGTGTTTGCCCTCGACCGAGGAGTTTTTATGTCTGAAGAAGGTCGTTTCACCATTGAGCTCAGGCAGCAAGAGGGCTTTCTGATTGAGGTGGTTTTTGATTGGGCACGGACACCATCCCTCTTGATGGACGAACCGCCCCCTTTGGGCGAGCAACAGGGTCCCAATGCCTCCCGTTTACTCGCTGCGGCTGCGGCCAATTGTTTGAGCGCAAGCCTGTTGTATTGTGTTTTCAAGGAGGAACCGCCACCCAACTGTTTGCGCGCCGAGTCCACCTGTATCCTGGTGCGCAATGAGCGCGGTCGTCTGCGGATCGGCGCCCTGGAGGTACGCCTGATCCTGACTGAGCAGGTGATTCAGGCGCCGCGCTTTGCCCGTTGCAAGGAGCTGTTCGAGGATTTCTGTGTGGTCTCGGCCAGTATCCGGCAGGGGATCCCGATTCGGGTGAGCCTGGAGGACACAGCGGGGACGGTCCATCATCGCTCCTAGGCGCGGCCGAGGCTTGTCCTATTGGGGTAACGTTGGGGCAGGGCTACGGCATGGCGGGCGGGGCACCCGCAACTGCATCCTTGCGCACGCCCTAACCGCCCGTGGTCCCGGAGCCGTCCCCAGCCAGGTATCCAGGATGGCGCCGAGAGCTCACTTGCCCAGACGGAAAGGATGCCTTGGGGCCGCTGGAACGACCTGGAGCTCAATTGCTGATTGGGGCAGTTTGCCCCCCTGTTTTGGAGACGGCCATGGTCCACCCCGATGCTGCTGCCGAGCGTTTCGAACGGGTCATCCTGGAGTCGATCCAACAGATCCTGGCGCATCCAGAGCCCTCTGCCTATCTCGCCTGGGCCGCTCATCGGCTCCCAGCGCTCTTGGGTCTCTCCCAGTTTGGATTTGCCCCTGATGAGGGGGCGCGCCTAGGGCACCTGCTGGCGACCCTGATCTGGAATGCAACCCCACTCCCCACCAATGGGTTCCAGCCCAAACCCATCGCCCAGCCGGAGGCCGAGGTGCCTTGCCCCTGCGGCTCTGGGCTTGCCTATGGCGCCTGCTGCGGCGATCTCGCTGCCCTGCCGCCGCTCTCCACCGAGCTGGTCTGGGAGCTTTTGATCGAGCATCTTCCCGAGGAGACCCTGCGTGCGGCCCTCGATCTGGGCGCTATCCCCGAACCGCTGCTGGCCCGGGTTGCCGAGCGCTGGCTGGATGAGGACCGGCCGGGGCGGGCGGTTGCGCTCCTCGAACCGCTTTTTGCCGGCACCCTCGACCGGCTCGATGGGCACTATGGTCCGATGCTGGATGTGCTATGCGACGCCTATGACCGGCTCGATCATCGGCGCAAAAAGCTCGCATTGCTCGAGCGGGTCTGCACCGAGGGCGAGCGCGCCCTCCGGGCCACCGCTTGGCAGCAGATTGGCCTGATCCATCTCGATGCAGCTCGATATGAACTGGCGCATGCCGCCCTGATCGCTGCCCTGCGGTGCGATCCCAACAATCCAGGCATCCCCCTGTTCGAGATCGCCCTCTTAACCGCCGAGGGCCGCAACTGGATGGCGCGCGAGCGGGCCCGATTCTGGTTGTATCGCCTGCGGCATCTAGACCTGGACCTCGAGGGGTTGAGGTCATTTTTAGAGTCAGCCCGCGCCGATCCGCAGGCCGCTATCCTCGCCGCCCAGGCCGAGGCATTAGACCCCGCATTATTGGAGCTCCACGACTGGCTGGCAGTCGCCATGACCCGTCCCCTGCCTGGTTATCGGGTGCGTGCGCGCGAGCCGACCCTGGGCGCGGTGCGCCGGCGTCTCCGAGCTGAGCGAGATGCCGGTCTTGCCCGAGTGCGTCTGGAGACGATCAATGAGCCCCGCGCCGAGTTAAGACCGCCGCCGGGCATGCGCCAATTAGAACGGGATTGGCGCAATCTCTATCGGTTCGGCAAGCCAGATTCGACCCATCTATCGCTGGCGGGGACGGTTGCAGTATGGTCCAATCCGGACTGGTTGGAGTATCTACTCGGCCATCCAGAACTGGCCGATAGCCTGGAGGTGCTCGACGATCTGGCCACGGCCCTGGATGAGCATCCGGATAGCAGCCAGCCCTGGATTGTTCATGCCCTGATCCTGCCCGTACTTGAGCGCGCCTGGGCGATCCTTCAGGAGATCCTTGGCTCAGAATGCGTCAGGCAGCTTCCCTGGTCTTATCCGGCCAACCGTTCGCTGTTGCGCCTGGTGTTTAGGCGCTATCTCGCCCAGATCCGGTTTGGGCGAACCGATGAGGCGGCCCTGAGCCTAGAGACCCTGCTGAGGCTGAATCCCAGCGATCATCAGGGTGCGCGCGCCGAACTGATGAATCTCTATCTGCGCAACGGTCAGGATGAGGAGGCATTGGCGCTTGCGCGCCGTTTCCCAGAGGATCGACTCGCCGATCTCGTGTATGGCGAGGTATTGGCACTCTATCGTCTGGGGCGCGAGGAACAGGCACGCCGCGTACTGCAAACCGCGATCCGGCGTCTGCCGCGTGTCCCAGTCTATCTGACCCGCAAGCATGTCCGCCGCCCGCGTTTCAGCCCTTTAGATCTGGATCTTCTACCCGAAGGCGAGGATCAGGCCTGGCTCTATCGCGAGGCCATGCGCGATGTCTGGCTTGCCCAGCCCGGGGCCATCGCCTGGTTAAGGCGTTGCCTGGCCCGGAGGGCAGTCCCTGTCAACCAAGAGGATTGAATCCAATGGCTAGTGTCCATCGCATCATCTATTCGGGCCAGCTCACCCCTGGCAGCAGCCACCAGAAGGTCGTGACCGAATTGGCGCGCACCTTTCATATGACCGAGGATGAGGCGCGCGAGCTGATCGATAAGGGCGCTGGCCGGGTCATCAAGCATGACCTCGATGCCGCCCAGGTCCGGCGTTATCGCGATGCCCTGACCGCGGTAGGCCTAGGGATTGCCATCGACCCCCCCTTGGAGACGGCGGATCTCTCACTGGCTCAGGGATCGCCCCAGGCGCCATCCGGCAATGTTCCCGTCCCGCGCGCGCGGCCAGCCGGGCGCGGTTGGAGCTGGATCGCCGAGGCCTGGGGGCTCTTTAAGGACTCGCCCATCGCCTGGATCCTCGCCCTGATCCTATTCATTGCGATCCTCATGGTGCTTGGCCTGATCCCGGTCGTCGGGGGGATTGCGACCACCCTGATTGGACCTATCCTGACCGGCGGGTTGATGCTCGGCGCCCGCGCCCAGGACCAAGGCGAGGGGTTTAGGATCCAATACCTCTTTGCTGGTTTCTCCACCCGAACTGGGCCCCTGGTCTTGCTCGGCGTCATCTTTCTGCTCCTGGGACTCCTGGTTGCCCTGGTCATGGGTGTGCTCTTTGCGCTCATGTTGGGCTTAGGTGGCTCGGACGTGCTGGCGCCTGGGATGCTGCTCTCCCCTGCGCAGGCCGAGACTTGGATGTCCACGCTGACGATCCTGCCTGTTCTTGTAACCCTGTTGTTGGTGATCCCCGTGATCATGGCGATGTATTTCGCCCCCCTGCTCGTGGCCCTGGACGGGGTCGAGGTCATCGAATCCTTGCGATTGAGCCTGCTGGGGTGTCTCAGGAACATCCTCCCCTTCCTGGTCTCTGGCGGGATCGCCCTGGTCTTGCTATTCATCGGCGCCTTGCCGATCCTTCTGGGCTGGCTGGTGGTGGTGCCGGTCTTAAGCATCAGCGTCTATACCGCTTATCGGGACATCTTCCAGCAGGGCGACCGCGATTAGGATGCCAGCCTCGCGTGGTTATGGTTGAGTCGATCCCGGGATAGGCCCGCCGTGCCTTCAGACTGCTCAGGGAGGTCTGGGCTGAGCTCGAGTAACAGCCAGCAGGCGATCGACACATTTCATGCGTCTCTATTGCCAGATGGGAAGGCTGGGCCGGCTGAAGCATGCGGTCAGCAAGACCCGTTTGGGCAGGAAGAAAACCCTGCGCACTTTTGCGAATGTTCTTGATAGCAGTACTCAGAAAGGGATACCGACCGATCATACGGCGATCGGGGTAGACGCAATGACCTGGCCAGTTCGGGAAGCGCCTCTGGTGTTGGCAGATGCAGCCGATCCCAGGGAGGGCTTGAGAGTTCGGCGCGGCTTAAAACCCGATAGGCCTCTGCCGCCTGGACCTGGGGGCCTAGGGTGTAGCTGCGAAAGGCATTGAGCCCTGCGATCTGGCGCCCATAGTCCTGCTGAGCGAGCTGGCTTCGGAAGCAGGCGATAGCCTGCTGTTTTCGCTCGCTGAGCCCGCTGATATCGAGCAGGCGATTTGGCCACAGCGGCACCCCGACCTCGTAAAAGACGAGCTGGCTAGCGCGCGCGCTGTGTCTGATCGCCTCGGCGCAGGCCAGGGCCAGATTGAGATGGTCTGGGTGGACCTCCCAGCATGAGGGCGCATAGACCAGCTCTGCCTGCCAGGCGGCGATCGCCTCCTGGATCTGGTTGAGCAATTCCTCGCCATAGCCTAGCCCGCGGTCCGGCCAGTCCCAGAAGATAGGTTCGCCATAGCCCAAGAGCCGGGCGGCGCAGCGCGACTCCTGGCGGCGGGTCTCCAGAGGATCGGGATGGCCTGGCGGGAGCCCCAAGGCGCCATCGGTGCAGATGATCACCCGCACTGGGTCTCCATCGGCAACATGGCGCATAATAGCCCCGCCGCAACCCAAGACCTCGTCGTCCGGGTGCGGCGCCAGGATCAATGCCCGACCGCGTCCCAGCCTTTGCTCGGCGCGGTAGGGGATGAATTCGTGTTCGGCGACAGACATAGGGTTGAATCCTTGATCCAGTATTCGGTTTCTTGGTCATCTAGGCCTATTGATCAGCCTTCCGATCCGCTTGCACTCGGATTGGCTGCGCATCTGCGCGGCGATCTAGAACGGGCAATCGCCGAGTATGCGCGCGCCTTGCACGCGCGTCCAAACCGAATCCTTGCTGCTTATAACCTAGGGGTGGCGCTGATCGATAGGGGCTATGGCCTAAGCTCCATCCCCTTGCTTGCCCGGGTGGTCCGGCAATGGCCGTCTTCGGTAGTATTGCGCGCGGCCTGGCTATATGCCCTGTTGCGCGCCGGACGTCAGGCAGAGGCCGAACACTGTCTGGCCGCCGCTGAATCCCTAGGGGTTGCTCCCGAGCACTTGGCGCGTTGGCGCCATTGGCTTGAGCAGCCTGATCTAGGGCTACTCGAGGCCGAGGCGCGCCCAACCCCAGCGCGGCCTAAAGACGAGCCGCTCGATATGCCTCTGTCCCTCCCCACCCAAACGATCGTCCAGCAACGCCTCCAGGAGACCTTTGCCCACTGGCTTGGGCTGTATCATTCCGGACAGTTCGCATCCCTGGTGCCTATCCTGGAACAGGCGCTCCTGGAGCAACCCTCCTGGGGTGAGGTGCATCATCTGCGCGGGCTCGTTGCCCAGGCCCAGAAGGATTTACAAACCGCCCGTCTGGCGCTTGAACGTGCGCGCGATCTGATCCCCGGACGCGCCGAGATCTGGGACCATCTGGGGGTGGTTTATAGCCGGCTCGGGGAGCATCTTGCCGCCCACCAGGCCTTTGAGGAGTCGCTGTGTCTGAATCCTTTGCGCGCTGAGACCTGGAACAATGCCGCAGATGCTGCATTGCGCGCCGGCGCCCTTGAGGCCGCCTTGCAATATGCGCATCAGGCCTTGCGCCTCGATCCCCAGCTGTTGGTGGCCGGCTATTCGCTGTTGCAGGCGGCATATAAACTGCTCGAGCGCGATCGGCCTGAGCGCGAGCCGGCGGACGATCGGGATGGGCCCCTGGCCTTTGGCGTCTCGTTGATTGGGAAACAGGTCAAGAGCCCAGACCAGGCGCTGATGGTGGCAGGCTGGCTGGCGGATCTTGGGCGTTTTGAGGATGCGGCGGCGATCCTGGCACACGGTCAGTCCTTGCCTGGGCCCCAGCCGCCCCAGTTATTGAGCGAGCTGATCAGCGCCCAGCTTTATGCCTGCAATTGGCAAGGCCTTGCCGAACGCTGCCTCTCACTTGTTGAACAGGTGCGTACCCAGGATCGCTCTGTGGTTCGGCCCTTTGTTGCCTTGGCAATCCCTGGGTTGACTGCTGCTGACCAGCAGCGGGTGGCCCGCCTATTTGCCGAGACCCATTATGCCTCCTGGTCGGCCCGCGCCTCGATCCTGCCGCCTGCCCCTGCTAAGCCCAAAGGGGGTCGGTTGCGGATCGGTTATCTCTCGGATGATCTTCAGGAACATGCCACTGCCTATTTGACCGCCTCGCTTTTTGAATATCACAACCGCCAAAGGTTTGAGATCTTCGCCTATTCTACGGGTGCTGATGACGGCGGGCCGATGCGCCGGCGTCTGCAGGCGGCCATCGAGCATTTCGTCGATATCCGCGAGTTGGACCATGAGGAGGCGGCGCGGAAAATCCGTTTGGATGGCATCGATATCCTGGTCGATCTCAAGGGTTATACCCATCGTGCCCGCCTCGAGATACTCGCCCAGCGGCCTGCCCCCATTCAGATCACCTGGTTGGGTTTTCCAGGTGGGCTCGGTGCCCCATTCATCGACTATCTGATTGCCGATCCGATCGTCATCCCGCCCGAGCATACCCATGATTACGATGAGACGATCGCCTATCTCCCCGATGCGTACGCCCCGGTCGATGAACGACGCACTGTCGACAGACAGCCGACCCGAACCGAGATGGGCCTTCCCGAGCAGGCGTTTGTCTTTGTTTGCTTCAATGAGACTTACAAGATCACCCCTGATCTCTTCGACCGCTGGTGCCGGATCCTTGGGGCTGTGCCAGGTTCAGTCCTTTGGCTGTATGCGCGGTTTGAGCGCGTTCGTCAAAACCTGAGGGCTGAGGCGAAAAGACGCGGCATTGAGCCGGAGCGTCTGATTTTTGCGGATAAGTTGCCCCAGCCAGCGCATTTGGCCCGCATCCCCTTGGCTGATCTGATGCTCGATACCCTGCCGGTCAATGCCCATACCACGGCCTCGGATGCGCTCTGGATGGGGGTGCCGATCCTGACCTGTTTGGGCGAGACCTTTGCGGGGCGGGTTGCGGCAAGCCTGGTCCGGGCCTGCGGTCTGAATGAACTGGTGACTGAGAGCCTCGATGATTACGAGCGCTTGGCGATCGCCTTGGCGCGCGATCCTGCGCGTTTACAAGGGCTCAGGGACCGCCTGCACCAGGCCAAACGCAGCGCACCCTTTTTCGACAGCCAGGGTTTCACCCGCCAGCTCGAGGACCTGTACGAGCGGATCTGGGCCAGGCACTGCCAGGGGTTGCCGCCGGCTCAACTCGGCCCCTGACCTGGGGATCGCCAGATGCCACTCGGACCTTCCTGGCAGGACGCAAACGCCCTCGGCAAGGGTATTTTGTTACCCAATAGGCCGGCCCCGGATGAGGCTGGAGGTTTGTCGCCGGCTAAAACAATCTAGATCATCCGCCCATGGATCATTATCGATTGCGCGCTGCTGAACCCGCCGATGCGGAGGCGTTGCGCGGGCTATTTGCGACCGTTTTTGGCAAACCAGTGACCGCCGAGGTGTGGTGCTGGAAATATCAGCAGAGCTGTGCCCTCGCCCGCTCGGCCGGTTACCCCTGCGCCGATTCTTTGATCGCCTGCACCCCAGCGGGCCAGATCATCGCCCATGCCGGCGCCTTAACCCTTCCAGGTTGGTATCAGGGCAGGGCCATCCCGATCATCCAGGTCTGCGACGTGATGGTCCATCCCAAACACCGCGGTGGGCTGGGTAAAAACAACCTCTTTACGGTCCTATTGCGTGAACTTCTCAAGCGGATTGCTGAGCGTCTGCCGCATGCCTTTGGGTACGGATTCCCCGGCGAGCGTCCCTATCTGCTCGGCGAACGCGCCCGCGTCTATGCGCGTCTGGAAAGGGCCTTAGAGTTCAGTATCCAGCCAAAAAGGGGCCTGGGACTGTGGTATACCGCGCCTCTTGCCTGGGATGAGCCGCGGATCGATCTCCTGTGGGAGCGTCTCAAGGAGCAATGTCGGTTGGGTCTCATCCGCAATCGCGCCTATCTGCGCTGGCGTTATGCGGTAAACCCTGCCCATCGCTATCGGCTATATGGACTCTATCACCTAGGCCGCTTACGCGGTTGGGGGGTGGTCACAGAAGAGCACAGCGAGCTGCGCCTAATCGATTTTTGGGGCCCAGGAGATCTTATCCGCCCTGGCTTAGGGGCCTTGGCCCGGCGGGTCGGCCTGGAGTTGGGACAGCAGGGGCAGGGGTTGAATGCATGGTTGCCCTCAGGCTACCGCCAGAGCTGGTGGGGGGAGGGAAGGGAGACGCCTGTCGTCGTCGCCCAGATGTGCTGGCCAGGAGCGCTGAGGCCGACAGTTGCCCTTGATCTTTTGTATTATACGATGGGTGATGTGGACATCTTTTAGGGTATGATGGTTTTTTAGTCCACTCTCCTTGGATCGGAAAGGAAGGGCAAGGGCAAGTTTCTAGCTTGAACCGTCTGGGCAGAGGCCCGGAGAGTCGGGTGGGATGCTCCGCCTATCGTTGCAAAAATGTAACACTGCCCCATTGGGGCAACAGCAGCGAGCTTGTTGTCAACATGCGACAGAGCCTGAGTATAGCTATGAGAAGGTCTGCAAAAGACTTGTTTTCGCGCCCCCTTTGGGCATATCCTGTTGCTACGAGGTCAGCGGGTCGTCGCCAAATTTACGAATGTAGGTTGACAACAACAATTTGTGGTGTAGACTCCTGAACGAGCCGCGGGCCAGCGTGGCACCTGTTTTGGATGGGCGGCGCCTCTGCTAACCCAGCATGGGTCATCCGTAGAATCCGGCATCTCAACCCTTGGTCAGTTTCAACCTGATAAATCACAGGAGAACTCAAACGATGTTTGCGAAAAACAAACTCGCATCCGCGGTTGCGGCAGCCATCGGCGTCTCGGCGGTTGGCGTGGCGCAGGCCGATACCGTCTTTTTCCCCTATGTGGCTCTCAGCGAGACCGTCACCACCGTCGTCAGCGTGATCAATACGACTGAAAACAACTGGAATTCCGATGGTTCAGCGCGCGCTGCCACCCATCTGCATTACCGGTTTTATTATAAGACTGGGGCCAATGCAAACAACTTGACGGCCAACTGCGAGGAGTATAACGAATATCTGCCAACCAGCCGCAATGATATCCAGACGATCGATTTAGGCGGTATCTTTGGCGCAAACACCTCAGGCGTCCTGTTCAATGACCCCAGTGTCAATAACCAATGGCAACAGTCCGGCCGTGATTATGCCTTTGGCCGTTATCTCATCCCGGCACGCGGTTATCTGACCGTCGATAACAGCAATGCCGATCCTAGTTTTATCGCCAACCGGGGGGAGTTGGCGAATATCCCCACGCTGAGCGGCGAGGCCTTCGTATTCGAGTTTGCCAGCGGCGCGGCCTGGGGCTATCCGGCCTATTCATCCTTGCCACCGCGGGCTATTACGGATACCCTCTATCCTGCCGATTTCCGTTACGCCGCATCGCGCAACCCAGCGGATGTGGCGTTCATGCCCTTGTCTGAGGTTACCACTGCCTTCCTTGTGACCCCTGTTAGTGCGGATCAGACTCCGGATGTCGCGAATAATTATCGGGCGCGTATCGATATTCGCAGCACTGTACGCGGTGATCTCTTTGATCGCGATGAGAACCTGATCTCCGGTACCTCGCCTGTGGATGTGGTCTGCGTGGGTCGCGTCAATCTCCCTGATCTGATCAGCGACGGGGTTGAGGCCCGTCTGAGCAATGGCGGCTGGGGTCGGGTGTGGAACTATCGCCTTGTCCAGGTCGGCAGCAACTGGGTCCCCGCCAACTTTGCGCGTGCTAACCAGCCCAGCACCGGCGGGCTGACTCCTACTCCAGCCAATGCTGCTGCGGGTGCGTTTGCAGATCCCCGTTACAATGCGGATGATGGCGCTGTTGTGATCAAGCTCGAGTATAATCTCGGCGCTACGCTCAACGGCGAGGCGGTGGGTGGCACCTATAACAATGCCATCATGCTTCGGCCTGATCCCAACAACTATTTCCTGAATAATTATCAATAATCCCTTCTAGCACCTAATACCTTTGCAGGCCGCCATTAGGCGGCCTTTTTTATGCCTATGCCTGTTAGCCATAGGCATGGATGGGAGTGATCTTCTAAGCTGTATCGAGTGAGGTGCAAATGGGAAATAAGAATTCTAACCTTGCGTGGCTATTTGGCCTATGGGCAATCAGCAGTTATCTGGTTGCTGCCCCCCAGGATTCAACAGGCGGTTTGTTTAGGCCCCTGACCGGCGCCTGGATGGAGGGCGCAGGTAACTGGGACTATGCCCTAGATGGTTCTGGCCAATTATGGCTTGCCTATTATGACCGCGATCGGTTGTTGAGATTGCGCACGCCCCAGCGACAGGAGCGCCTCTTGGTCCCCGACAACCGAGCCCAGTCGCCCTCGGGGATTGCGCTTGCACCCACCGCCAGAGGGGTGATCGCCCTGTGGCGCGATAAGCATCCAGATAAAGGCCTGTATCTGCTCGACAGCGAAAGGATGGCACCGGATAGGCCGATCAACCCAATCGAGATCGGCGGCGACACCGAACCCTTGGCGCGTTTTGTCGCCCGCGTGGATCAAGACGACCGGGTACATCTGCTCTGGTATGGCGAAAAGGCCGGCCAGCCGACTGGAAGCATCCACAACCTTTATTACCGGCTGTTTGATCGTAAGACCGGCGAGCTTTCGCCGATCGAGTTGGTTGCTGCTGGGATCTATCCAGTGATGGCTGTAGATCAAGGGGGCAACCTGGTCGTGGTCAGCTGGCAGGGCGACGTCCAAGGTCGGCGGATCGTCGCCCGCGCCCGACCTGCAGGCGGCCAGTTCGCCGAGCCCGTGGTGATTGCCGATGATGTCTCGGAGATCACCCCAGTCTTCGAGGCCTTTCATGTCAATGACCGATGGTTGGTCTTTTGGGTCTCACAATATGGGCTCGATCGGCGCGGTTTTCGGCTGGAAGGTGCCTATTCCGACGATCTAGGCAAGAGCTGGCAGCGCCTTGATTTTCCCGCCCTCCATGGCTATGACATCGCCAATCTGAATCTGGCCGATGACGGCCAAGGCCATCTGGTCTTGGCGATCACTGCGCGCCAGCGCACCCAGCCGAATGAGCAAAAACAGGATGTCTATGTCATCCGCTCCTCTGACCGCGGTACCAGCTGGTCTGAGCCGACCAGGCTGCGCAGCAGTGACCCTGAAACCCTGGCGCTGTTTCGTGCCCGCTATCCCGTGGTCGCATTTGGTCGGAGGCCGGGTCAGGTTCTGGTGGTCTGGGAGGATTGGCGCACCATCCGCTCAAGCCTATATGCCAGCCTGTCGAACGACTATGGGGCGACCTGGCAGCCCTCTGAGGTCCCTGTACCGCGCGAGCCTGGAACCAATCTGGGTCTACGCTATGCGCCCAATGCGCTCTATGCCACAGACCAGGGTTTCCATCTGATCGCCGAGCATTACCCGGATGACCAGCTGAAAGAACAGAGGCTCGTGGCATTGGCGTTCGATGAGACAAATCTCAAGCAATGGGCCGAGGCAGCGCGCCACCAGCAGGTCAAGGCGGATGAAGGCTCATTGCGCAAACGGGTCGAATCCTACTGGCAGGCGATGCAGCAGGGGGACTACAAGACCACCTATGAGCACCTCGACTCATTCTTCAGGTCCTTGACGCCGCTTGATGTCTATCTCTCCAAGATGGGCAAGATCAAATATACCCAGGCCAAGATCGAAGGGGTCCAGATCAAGGGGCCGATCGCCGAGGTTCGCCTTCAGGTGCAAGCATCCATCCCGCCCTTTAAGGCACAGACGACCGGCGAGACAATTAAAAGGGATGAACGGCGGATTCAGATCCTAGAGCGCTGGCTGTGGATCGATGGCGACTGGTTTAAGGAATTCCGGATCGAGTCGCAGGATATCGCCTTTACTCGCTATTGACTGGCTGAGATTGGGCCAATCCAGGGTTCGTCCAATCGGCGCGGTCAGGATGTCAGGGTGTCATTACACCCTGGCATCCCCCTGCAAGCGTTAAATAATCGCCGGCGCCCTGGCATTTAGACCTTGCCCAATATCCTGCTGCCTGCCGGTTAGGGAGAGCCCCAGTGCATCTCTTGATCCTGCACCTTGCGACTGTCTTCGGCGGCGCCGAGCGCACGACCAGCAATCTGCTGACCTATCTAGACCGGGGGGTGGTGCGCCGTCTGACCCTGGCTGGGCCTGCAGCCCTGCGCCCACTCGTCCCGGCGCATTATGACGCCTTTATCGATACCTCGGGTGTGATTCAGCGCGGTTGGTTTACCGGTGCCCGCGAGCTTTGGCAGGAGACGAGGTCAGCGGGCGCGTTGCTTGCCTCAGTGCAGCCAAGACCGCAGGTGATCCTGGGGATGATGCATTATCCGGCAGCGCTTGCCGTATTTGGGGCATGCCGCTCTCGCCTGCCGGTCAAGACCATCGCCAGCCTGCGCGGCCCGGTCTATGAGCATATGCGTCGCTATGAGCATGGGATTTGGCGCAGGTCATTTTTGACCCTCGCGGTGGGGGCAACGGCGCGCCTCGCTGATCGGGTGATCGTGCCATCGGCAGGTACTGGCGATGAGCTCAAACGCCGCTTTTGGGGACCGGAAGACAGGATCCGGGTCATCCCCAATGGGATCGACCTCGCTGAGGCAAGACGGCTCGCCGCTGAGCCGGCGCAGGGTCTTGAGGATCTGCCCGCTGGATGGCCAAGGCTGTGTACGGCAGCGCGACTCTCCGCCGAAAAGGATTTGCGGCTCTTGCTCGAGTCGTTTCGGCGCCTCCAGGCCATGCAGCCTGCTGTCTTGATCCTGGTCGGCGATGGCCCCGAGCGCCCCAGGCTCCAACAGCAGGTGGCCGACTGGGGCCTGGGGGAGCGGGTGCGTTTTGTCGGAGAACGCGCCAATGTTTATCCCTATATGGCCCAGGCGGATCTCTATGTCCATACCTGTCAATTTGAGGGCTTTGGCTATACGATGCTTGAGGCCCTGGCCTGTGGGACCCCGGTAGTCGCCACCGATTGCCCCTATGGACCGCGGGAGGTGCTGGGCGCTGGGCGCTATGGGGTCTTGGTGCCACCTGGCGATGCCGAGTCTCTGGCCCAAGCATTGGCCTCCGTGCTCGCCGACCTAGAGCGCCGGCAGGAATTGTCTGAGTTGGGGCGAAGGCGCGCTGAAGGGCTATCGGTCGAACGGATGGCGCGCGGCTATGAGCAGGTATTTGGAGAATTGTTGGGCAGGTAGGGTGCGCACTGCGTGCCCGGCCTTCCATCACCCCGCTTGGCCCCCTAGCAGGTAACCCAATGGGCGCCTGATGGATACTGCAATGCGATCGCCGACCCCTTCTGATGCTTGGCAGCGGATTGCCAGACTAGGTGTCTCCCTGCTCGGCGCAACCCTGGGCGTAGCCCTTTGGCTTGGTTTGCTCTACTGGCTCGGCGATGACCCCGAGCGGCCAAGGATCCAGTTGGAGGCCGAATCCTTACAGCTCACTGCAGGGGAGGGCTCCCAAACCGACCAAGGACTGGCGATCAGTCGCCCAGGGGCTAATGGACTGATCTTGGTGCAGGGGGGCATTCAGCCATTGCGCGCGCGCGACTATCAGGTCCTGAGATGGAGGATCCAGGGTCTGGAAGAGGCGCATGAGCTGCGTCTGGTTTGGGCAAGCCCAGCGAGCGTGCGCAGGCCCTTTGATCGGGTCCTGACCCCGGCTGAACGGCGCGCGGGTATGATCAGGCTCGATGCTGATCCCAGATGGGAAGGAATGATCATTGCCTTGGGTCTAGCCATCGTTACGCCGCCTGGCAGCTCTGATGGACCCTGGGTCATCCAATCACTCAGCATTCTGCCGACCCGTCCAAGGCCTTCCGAACTGATGCATCTGATCTGGTCCGATTGGCTGAGCGATCAGGGCTGGGTGGGGCGCTCGATCAATTTTACCGATTCGGCAGCAGGCCAGGGGCGCGTCCGCCCGCTCTGGCCGATCGCTGTATGGTGCGGTCTGGCTATATTGCTGTCTCTCTTGTTGGCCATACCCTGGCGCGGCAATCATTCCTGGTGGCCCTATCTGCTGATCCTGTGGCTCGGCTGGCTCGCACTCGATATCCGCTGGCAGATCTTGCTGTCAGGGCGCCTGGATCATATCCGCTCGCTGTATGCCGGGCTTGCCGGTGAAGAACGCCACAGGGTCAGTTTAGACCAGCCATTTTGGCCGATCGTCCAATCCTTGCGTGCCAAATTGGGTCCCCAACCGCAGCGTCTGTTGATCCTCGCCGATCCAGCCGACTATGTCGCCAATCGTTTGCGTTATCACCTGCTGCCGCATAATGTCCGGCTAGTGCCTGAGCTCGCGGACACCACTGGGCTGCGGGTGGGCGACGCGCTGCTTCTGCTCAGCCCAGTCGCCCGCGGGTCTTATGATCCAGCCCGCGCCGAACTGAGAGGCTCCCAGCGGCGGGTACGGGTGGAGCAGCAGCTCGATCTGGGTGGGTTTGGGGTATTGCTGCAGGTAACCGAGGTCGATTGATGGGCTGGATAGGGGTGGGATTGGCATTATTGTTGCCTTGGCTAGCCGGGGCACTGGCGCTGCGTCGCCTTTGGCTGGATGGCAAGGCTGGCGCTTGGGCCTTGTATATCGGCTATGGCTATTGGCTGGGGCTGCCTGGGGCAGCGTTAGGGTTAATGGCGCTGTCGGGCTTTGGCCTGAGGCCGGCCTTCTGGCTGATCCTGCTCTCGTGTTTGGCGATCACCGGCTGGGCCGGACGCGATCTTGGCTGGCCAAAAGGATTCGTTGCTGGGGAATTGGGCGCTGGGCGTCCCGTTCTCCATGCCCTGCGGCTTAGACGGATTGGATGGCAGGGGGGGCTGATTCTGGCGCTATCACTCTGGCTTGGCTGGCGCCTGGCGATCTTGGCGCTCCATGTCTGGTATCAACCCCTGTTTCCCTGGGATGCCTGGACGACCTGGGCGCTGCGGGCGCGGGTGTGGTCTGAGCTCGGCCAACTCGTCCCCTTTGTTGCCCCAGAGCGCTGGGCAACTGAGCAGTCGGATAGGCTTTATACGCTCGAGGCTTGGCGCTATCCGCCCTTGGTCTCGCTCATCGCGCTTTGGCCGACCCTTCCGCTGCAACGCTGGGATGAGACTGCAGCCAATCTGCCTTGGTTAGGGGCCGGGTTGAGTTTGGGCTTGGGGCTCTATGCTCAGCTACGCCGCTGGGGGGCGGATCGACTCACTAGTCTATTTGGGGTGTGGTTACTGATGTCTCTGCCCCTGCTGGAGACCCATATCGCCTTGGCTGGCTATGCCGATCTCTGGCTGGCCGGCGCCCTGGGGTTGAGCCTGATCGCCTTTCTTCACTGGGTGCGTTCGGGCGAGCGCCAGCAGTTGGCACTATGCCTGATCCTGGCAGCGGCTTGGCCGCTGATCAAGCTAGAGGGGACGGTTTGGCTGAGCTTGCTGGTTCTGGGACTGATTGTTGCCAGGCCGCGCTGGGGCCGGCTGGGTTTGGCGCTCGCCGGGGCGATGGCACTCGGTCTGCTCGCCCTATGGTTCATCGGCATCAGGCTTGCCACCCCCTGGGGTATGCTCGAGCTGAGCACCCAGGCCATCGCATTCCCCTTCATCGGGCATTTTGCACTCGGCTATCACCCGAATTGGTGGGCGCTCGGCCTGATGCTTTTTGGGCTTGAGAATTGGCATCTACTTGGATATCTGCTGATCGCCGGGATCATGCTTGCCGGTCATCGGCTCATCCGGGGCGGCGAGCCCTGGCTGCGCGCCGCCTTTGTCCTCGTCAGCGGCAGCCTTGGGCTGTTATGGGTCCTCTTTTTTCTAACCGATGCCGCCGCCTGGTTGGAGCAAGGGACAGCATCCGGGCGGCTTTTGCTTCAGTTTGCGGTGCTCTATGTCTTTTTCCTGCTAGTGCTTTGGCTCGATATTCAAGGGGTCGGATCGCCTGCAGCCAAGAGTTCCCGATAAAGGGCGGCGATCTGGGCGGCGACCGAGACGATCGCAAACTGCCGGGTTAGGGCCTGACCGCCGGCCTGACCGAGTTGTCTGGCCAAGAGTGGGTCTTGGGCGAGCAAACGGATGGCCTGGGCGAGTGCATGTGGATCATTGGGGGGGACGGTCAGCCCGTGTCCGGCCTGACGGATGACCCAGCCGACCCCAGAACCCAGGATATCGCTTGCGATCACCGGTTTGCCGAAACGCATGGCCTCGAGCTGAACCAGGCCGAATGCCTCGGTGCGCTCGAGCGAGGGCAGACCCAGGAGATCACAGCTTGCCAGGAGCGCCCAGACGATGGGGTCAGGTTGATAGCCCAGGAGCCGGACCTGCTTGCCCAGGCCCAGGGCCTGAATCAACCGCTCAAGCCGAGTGAATAACGCACCCCCGCCGACGATCAATATCCCTGCCTCGGGCAGCTCGGCAGCGGCGCGGATCAGGACCTCATGACCCTTGTAATAGGTCAGCCGACCGATCGCGAGTACCCGCCAGCCTCGCTGCCCACCTGCATTGTGGGGGCATACACTCTCCCACAGACCCTCGGCCAGGGTGCGACTGTCAGCATCTGGCTCGGGGATGCGTTGGGGATCGAGTCCCAAGGGGATGACCCTACAGCGCCCCCGCCAAGGGACAAGAGACCTGCTTGCGGCCAAATAATCGGGTGAGGTGACGATGATCCGGCTTGCCTGCCTCAGGAGCGCCTGCTCGAATGGTCGATAGATCCCATAGGCCCAGCGCAGCCGCCGATCGAGCTGGGAAGGGACCACATCGGCGTGCCAATGGATGACCCAGGGTAGACGCCGGGCTGAGGCAAGCCCCAGGGCCCAAAAGGCCGAGGTGTTGGGCAGATGCAGATGCAACAGGTTCGGTTGGAACGTCTCGATAACCTGCTGGAGCCACAGCGGAAAGGCGGGACTAATTGGGGCATAAAGCCATTGCCCAAAGGTGGGTGCGCGATAAACCAGCGGCCCGCTTTCTCCCCCTGGCCGCACGCCGCACCCGCCTAGGCGCTCATCATGGACCAGGGCTGCAACCCCAAGCCCCCGGGCAGACAATGCCGGCAGCAGATCCCCAAGAAAGTATTCAATCCCCCCGGGATGAGGCGGATAGTATTTGCCCAGGTGCAGGACGCGCATCAGGATCGGTTCGCCCCTTGATCTGGACGGGATTCGGCTGCGGTTATGGCCTGATCGGCAGTTGTTGCCTGCCCGCATCCGGCTGCATTCGGGCCGGTGCTCGGCTCAGCAGCGGGTGTCTGGCCTTCTGATACTTGCTGATGGCTGGTTAAACCGGTATCCGAACCAAGGGCAATACCCTGTTGAAATAAGCGGCCTTCGAGCAAGGCCAGCCGTTGGACAAGGCGGCGGATCCGGCGTTCTTGACGCGAACGCTCGAGATCCATGGTCAGGATCTTGAGCAAAAGCAGGGCAAAGCCCAACAGCACCGCCAGGATCGGCGGGTAATTGATCCCCAGATAGTGCGCCAGATAGTCGAAGATCCCGGGGAACAAGCCGAGTAGCACGACCACGATCGCCGTCCCTATCCACCAGATGGCGTAAGGGCCGTGCAGATGATCGCGCCGCACCAGCCACAGGATGGTTGCTGCAACCAGGACGCCGATCAGCATCGAGGTCATCTGGTAGGTCATGGTTGCAACTCCAAAGGGGCCGATCCTGCCCAGGTGTCAGTCTGGATGCAGCCGAGACAGTGGAATGCTTGGGTAAAGCACCTGCCTCTAGGCGAAGGGGGGTATTTTGCTGGCAATGCAGGCATGATTCGTTCCAGCGGAAGTGAGCGCGGTCATGAGCCAGGCGGAAGCTTGAATGTTCTCGAGCGAATGGGACCCTGCCTACTTGCGACTATATCCGAACCTGGCTAGGCACAGCACAGTGGTCTGCAGCATATAGCTGCCGACAGTCCACCAGGATCTGAATACCCGCGAGATTCCCTGAGTGCGCGGTTGCATCCTGACGGGGACCTCGATGACCCGCAGGCCATGACGGTTCAGCAATAAGAGCACCCCAACGTCTTGATAATCGAGCAGGGTGGCGGTGCATCCGGCCAGCAGGTCGATGGCCTGTCTATCATAGGCGCGAAAGCCTGAGGTGATGTCCTCAACAGCAAGTCCGGTCAACCAGCGGAAATAACGCCAGGCCAGACGACGGGCGCAGCTTGCCCGGGCTGGAAAGGCCCCGATCACCACATCGGCCTGTCCTAGCCGAATGGGTTCTAACAGATCGCCGATCGAGTCAGGCTCATGTTGGCCATCGGCATCCAGGGTGATCGCCATCTGATACCCAAATTGCTTGGCATAACGCAGTCCTGTCTGAATCGCCCCCCAGGCGCCGAGTTGGAGGATCAGGGACAACACAATGGCACCAGCAGCTTGCGCCTGCTCGACTGTAGCATCAGAGCTACAATCATCGATGACCACTACCGGATAACCCCACAGCCGTCGCGCTGCGCGCACAATGGCACCCACCGTCGCCGCCTCGTTATGGGCCGGGATCAGGATCACCGCCTCGCGCCCCTGGTGTGGAGTCGACGGCTGGTGACGCATCAGGGTGGAAAGATGCGTATCTCGATTGCATGGGGGTAAGTCAGGCGGTTGATCTACCCTTTTGCCGCAATCGGCTTGATCGGATGATGGCTTGGGATACACTTTCATCTTGGGGTCGGGGAGACAGAACGATCCTTCGGTCCGGTACCAGGCTAGTCAATTGCAGCAAGGGACGCCCCTAGACCCGCGGCTACCTTAGGCACAATGTAACATGTTGGGTTATGGCAATAGGTGACGGACAGCTGGGTAAGGTTTCACGACATCATAGCGCAGGTTTAGCGGCGGAGGTTTTCATGAACAGGCGATTGAAAGGGGCGGTTGGGTTTGTGTGCCTATTGCCATTGGCAGCAACAGCTGCCTCGCTCGGCACCAATCCAGGCGCTGACTATTGTAAAAGCGATCGGGAGTCTAGCTATGCCCAGGGCTATGCCGCGGGCGAGGTCAATGGCTGGAACCTAGGCCACCAGGTGGGACATGACTTTGGAATCCGGCAATGTGTGGCTGAGCCTTTGCAATTTGGGGTCACCCTTGCCTCGGTAATTCCGCCGGCGACCTTTGGCGAGACCGAACCCAATGACAATATGTTTTCCGCTGACCCACTCGTTCAGGGTCAGGCCTTCTGGGGGCAACTCTATAGTCTGGCCGATCAGGATTGGTATTACACCCAAACCACCGCGGCTAACCAGAATATCCTAGTGACCTTTTCGGTCCCGGCCTGGTTGAGCAATGTCGATCTCATACAAGGCAAGCCAGCAGTCTGGAATATCTCGGTGCGCGATGCGGCAGGCAATATCTTCGCGAACTATAACACCAATATCATCGGTGCCATTGATTCCTATGACCGGGATAAAGAAAGCTTTTATGCGATGACCTATGGCGTCACCGCGGGATTGGCTGGGACCTATTATGTCGTCGTCAGGCCGGTCAATGACAGCGTAGTATGTGGGGATGCGTGTAAATATGTGGCAGCCTATCCCTATGCGGTTACGGTCGTCGTCCAGGATTCACCCCTTCCTGGCCGCCAACCCATCGTTGGCTTTTATGATACCGAGGTCGAACCAAACGATATCCCTAGCCGCGCCAATCCCTTGGCCACGGGGGTTACCATGTATGGCCTGATCAGCCTGACCTTTAATACCCCCATCCCGCAAGGTGATGATGCCGTCTGGGGCCAGGGCGAAAACGACTGGTTTGTCTATAAGAGCAATGGCAATGAGATAGCCACCTTAAGCTTTTGCGAGCGTGAGTCCTGTGGCCCGGGCAACTGGTCGGTCGAGCTCTATGATCAGGCCATGGCCAATCGGTGGGAATCAGGCGAATCCCGGCAGACCCTGCGTCCACTCTTTTCGATCAATACCGATACCGTCAATGACCCAAGCGCGGTTTATCGCATCGGCCTGCGCGATCCCGGTTATTATTTCCTGCGGGTCAATCACAAGCGGCTGTTGACAGCCAGCTGTTCGAGTTATCGCTTTGTCTCCAAGACCGACCCGAGTGGCTTTGCCGAGCCCTGTCAATGCGACACCGGCACCAGCTGTTATGTGCCGATCGATATGAAGCCTGATGAATGTAAAGCAGAGGGTCTAGACTGCAAGGCCCAGATCCTCGCCTGTATCGAAAAGGTTGATCCAGGCTGCTTTACCGCAGATGGTGCGAATGGTGGCCCCAGATATCCGAGCAACTGTGGTCAAAGCAGCGGTGGGGGTGAAATAACCCCCTGTGCAACCTATCAGATGTCTGCCCGCTGCGGCTGCAGCAAATACCTCGGGGAGGTTGAGATCCCGGATAATGCCTATACCAGCCCCTATAATTTCACCTGGAGCGGGACCCAATTGCCGCCGCATACCATCGATAGCGATGCCTATGATGACTATGGAAAGCGCCCGAATCCCTATCAATAGGGCGCATCGTCCTTGTTTGATTTGAGTGGTAGGGCAAGGAGTCAACTCTAGCCAAGGGGGGCAAGAGGCCGGGATTGCTGAGCAGGGGCTCTAGGGGTCTTAGGACAGATCACCTAGAGCCCTGTGGATTTGAGAGATCTACGAGTTACCCTTTTCCTGAGTGAAGGAACTCAAGGGTGTATCCTTGGGGGATCCCCTGTTCACCTGGCCCTTTCCCGGTCAGGGATGAGAAGGAGGTCAGCCATGCACGCGCCAAACCCCAGCGCGCCCCCGGGCCCTGAGCCATTCATCTGTTTCGGTCTTTGGGTTGTAAGCCCAGAACCCTGATCGGGATGGGTCTCTGGTCATCATCCGGCCGAGGCGGCAGTTTGGGGGCTTGCCTGTTTATCACCCCTTCCTCCACCCTCCTGCGGGAGAGGGGGAAGGAGCGGCAGGAAGGTGAATCGTGAGCGGTCTTCTCGCCTAGGATGGCCGGCGCATCTGTTCGGGGATGGCGTCCCAGCCTGCCTTGATCTCGCGCAGCAGGGCCGCCACCTCTTCAAGCGGCTGGGGATCATTGTGGGCATTGCCGGCCAAAAGACGGCGTAGCATATACTCATAGAGCGCATCCAGATTGGCCGCAAGCTCGCCGCCTTCGGCCAGATTGAGCGAGGCGCGCAACTCGCTGATGATATCCATCGCCTGGATGATCTTTTTGGCCTTGAGCGCCAGCTGACCCTGGGCAATAGCGCCCCGTGCCACGGCGATGCGTTCCAGCGCACCTTCAAACAGCATCTGGGTTAGACGATGCGGATCGGCAACCGCGATCTCAGCGATGGGTCCGGCCTGACGGTATTGGTTGAGTTCTTTACGCATCGCGTACATGATCGACCTCGGTTTACATCATCGTTATCCGTTCAATTGAATTGGGTTGCGCCTAGACCGAATTTGGTTGTCCGTCTTGCTGCGCATTCACTGACTATAACGACCGCTGCGCCGATTTTTGTAGGGTCCTCCAGAGGATTTTGTAAAACCCATCATGCCGCTAAGCCTGTTTGGGCATCGCCCAGGGGCGGCGGTGAGAGGATGGGTAAATAACCCACCCCTTTCCTCGCAGGCCTTAGCGCAGGACGAGATTATGCCCATCCCCGACCTCAGGCGTATTGACGGCCGCCCTGGGCGCGATGGCCGTCGCACCCATGCGGGCAGGGTTCCGACTGGCATTCAAGTTGCTGGGCGTCCCAAGACCCAGTGAGCACTTGAGGCCGTGCCTCGAGCGCCTGCCCAACCCTCCCCAACCCGAGCAGGTCTGAGGGGTGTAGGCCGGATCGCCAGACTCGACGGCGATACCTTCTGCTCTTGCCTTGGATGCGACGAAGGACTGAAGCTAGCGCAAGCCCTAGGGCAGCTGGGCATGCATGCGCCTGTCCGCCTGGATCCGGGTGCGGTCTTCCATCAGGATCCTGGCGATCCCTGCGGCCTTGGCGGCCTCGACGCGGTTTCAGACGCGATGTTCGCGCCCGCTGGGCGCCCCCGCCAGCTGCCCGCGTCAGTGAGGCCGCCTGCAATGCGGCAGGCCTTGCCGATTGCTCGGCCATTCCATTGAGCCCAATCGATGCGGTGTAGCATGGCTTAGCGCCTCGGGCAGGGGCCCTAGCGACCATGCGGTCATATATCACCCTAGGGGTACTTGCCTGCCCCCAGTTCCTCGCGCGACTTCAGGTGCGGGTTTCTTGCGGGGAAATTATGAAACTGGATTCCGGCTTCCGCCGGAATGACGAGGGCGGCCTGCGTCGGAATGACAAGGCAAGGGACGCCGCAATGATACCCCCGTCACCCCGGTGCAAACCGGGGCACCCCAGCGAAACCCAGGGTCCAGAGTCTGGATAACAGGATAAAAGGCGGATACGCCTTACGTATCTGCTGCCGTTGGTTTAACGGTTTCTGGCCGTGAAGGGCAAGCGGTCGTTGATCCCTTCGAGTTGTTTGCCGGTGTCGCGCAGGCTGCTGACGATGTTTTCCATAGCGATAAACTGGGCTTGGAGACGCGCGGCATATTTTTCCATCCGCCGGTCCAGGGTAGTGCGTTCCTCCTTGAGCGCATCGAGTTGTTGTCGGAGCCCTTTTTCCCGCGCCCCGATGGTCCCCGTGGTGTCGGTCAGGCCATCGATCATGTTGACCAGCTCGCCGGCAAACCCGCGGGCAAAGCTGAACTCAAAGGACCCTTGCGCCTTCGCCCCTGGGCTGACCCGCAGATTGAGCCCATAGGCCGGTGAATCCAGGCTAGGCAGTAGGATATTGCCCGCGCCAAAGCCCTCGGTGCCATTGATGGTCCCGGCCACATCCACCCCGCGGGTGCCGCTCAAGGCGGTCTCGATCCCGAACGCGGCCATCGCCTCGCTGCGCTCGCTAAAATCGATCGATGAGCGCGCCCCGCTCGCATTCGAGGTGAAGCTGAAACGGTTGGCCACAGCATCATAGGCTACGCTGACCCCTGCCCCCGCGCCGCTGAGCTTGGCGTCGGCATTGATCGCATTTTCCAAGGCAGCGCGTAGCTCCTCAGCGGTATTAAAGGTCCCTGTGAGGGCAATGGTGTTGGACTCGACCCCATTGACCCGGATCTTGAAATTGTAGGCGCCGCCACTGGTGTCGAGCGGGGTCGTGAAGGTATCGGTTGCGGCATCGAACTGGACATGGCTGATTGCCTGGCCATTGACAAAGGCGCGGGTCGGTGCAATCCCCAAGACACCCATCTGGTCAGTCCAGGTCCCACCGACGTCCTCGCCCGTTTCTAGAAACATCACCCGCGAGGCCGAGCCATAATCGCGCGAGATGAAACGAAAGGCATTGGCCCCGCTGTCATATTCGACATCCACACCCACGCCTGCCGCCCGCAGAGCGGTATCGCCGTTGATCCGCGATTGCAGCTCAGCGCGTAACTCCTCGAGCGAATTGAAGCTTCCAGTTAATCGGATGCTCCCTGAATCTATACCATCGACCTGGATCTTGAAGGCATAGCCGCCGCCGGAGGTATCAAGTGGACCCGCGCCAAAGTCATGGTTAATCACAGACCCGCGCGCCTGACCCTGGGTGGGATCGCGGGTGATCTGGGCGCTATAGGTCCCAGCAAGGGCACGTCCAGAGAAGCTGCCGCGATTGACGGTCACCGCGGTATTGGTCGAGCTCGTCTGTCCGGCGAATAGACGCTCGACCAGGGCAAACTGGGTATTGATCGCATCCTTAAGCTCGGTCTCATTGATCGTTAGCGATCCATCGCGCTCGGTGCGGATTCCAATATTGGTCAAGGCCGTCAAGCCGCCTTGGAGGCCGGGGACAGCCCCGCCGAGCTGCTGACGCAGGCGTTCGATCATGGTCCGGGCCGTGCCGTCGCTCGCCAGATCCCCGCGCACCACCCGATTGTCCTTGTCGCGGCTATAACCGACGATTTCCTGGGTGGTCTTGTGGAAGCTGTTATAGGCTTTGACAAAATCGCGGATCGCCTGTTCAGCTGCACCCTTGTCGGCGGTGATCGAGAAATTGAGCGCCTGACCTGGTGTACCCTTTTTGTTGACCGTGAACGAGAAACCCTGGATGACGTCATTGATCTCGTTGGTGGTGCGGGTGATATTGAGCCCATTGACCCTTAGCTCGGCATTGCGGCCCTTTTGGGTCTCGAGCGCCGAACGGGTGGTCTCATTGAACTCGAAGCTATCGAGACCCGTTGAACCCGGGCTGGCGGTGATCCGCAGGGCATTCGCTGCGCCAGAGTCAGCGGTGAGCATGAGCTGATACTGGTTATCGACCTTGATAATCGAGGCCTGTACCCCGGCGTTCTGCTCATTGATCTTTTGGGCGATGGTATCGAGCGAATCGCTGGCATTGATCGCGATCGAGAGTGCTGCCCGTTCGCCGTTGACTGCAAAGCCGGTCGGCTCACCTGTCCCTGGGTCATAGTTCCAGGTGCCGAATTGGATGGTGAGTGTCCCAGACTTGTCGAGTGCCACATCGCGCGCGCTCTGGGCCGGCATCGCTAGGGTATGGGCGCTGGCCGTTTCCAAGACCTCAATGGCATAGGAACCGGTTTGGGCGCCGGGTTCGATCTTATTGGCAGTGATGACATCCGAATTCGGTACATTGACCGAACGGGCGTTAAAGAGATCGCGATTGGTCAATGAACTGAGTGCGTTCCTGAGCTCTGAGAGGACATTGCGCAGCTTGCCATAGCCTGAGATCTGGGTCTGAAGACGCTGCTCGCGTTCATTGATCCGCGCCTCCTTGGGGGCACGCTCGACCGCGGTCAGTTGGGTGACCAGATTCTTGATATCGATCCCGGAACCGGCGCCGAGGGTGGTAATGATATTGGTGTCGGCCATTGTCGTTACTCCCGCTTTGCTCCCTCTGCCCTGGGCGCATCATCCGCAACCGAGCGCCCTCAGGCCTTTTTGTTGAAGATCAGACCGATCAGACCATCGACATATTTGGCGAAGTTCAAGGTCTCTTCGCTGGGGATCTGGCGGATGACCTCATTGGTCTGGGCGTCGATCACCCGGATGACCATCCGCTCCGAGTCCTCATCGAGCTGGAAGGTCAGCATCTGCCGGCCTTGCTGCAGCATCTCATTGATCTTGTCGACCGCCTCGCTGAGCCGATCGACCATCTCCTGGTCGCTCACCAAGACACCCTGACCTGGATCGCGCCTGGACTCCTCGGTCTGGCCAGTCGGCGATTCGGTCTCCGAGCGCTGGGCGATGCGCCCATTGAGCTCATAGACCGCATCAGATCGGCCATTGGTTGACGGCTGCACGCTGCCCTGGCGCATCTCGGCGCTGGGATGGGTGCGGGGATTTGCCGGATTTGCAGATGACAAAGGCGCCGTCATCGCTCCGACACCGATCAATGGATCGCTGGCCATCGTCTTGCCTCCTCGAACTCTAGGCGGGCAGCCCCTGGAGGCCGCCCGCCGCCGTCATGCAACCTGACTCAAGTTTAGCGCAGGAGCGACAGCACCTGTTGCGGCTGCGAGTTGGCCTGGGCCAGCATGGCCTGGCTGGCCTGCATCAAGACCTGGGTGCGCGATAGCTTCGCCGTCTCGGCCGCAAAATCGGCATCTTCGATCCGCGAGCGCGAGGCCGAGGCGTTCTGCGAGATACTCATCAGGTTATTGATGGTGAACTCCAGCCGATTATTGACCGCACCCAGATCGGAGCGGACGTTATTGACCCGCTCGAGGGCATTGTCGATGGCCACGATCGCCTTATTGGCGCCCTCGACAGTTGAGATATCCACATTGGCGATCGCCATGCCGTCCTTGCCGCCGCCATAGTTGCCCACACTCAGGCCCGAGTAATCCAGGTTCGCATCCTTGCCGCGGGTGATCACGATCTCTTTATCCGAGACCAGGGTGAACTCGCCGACAAAGGTCTGAGCGCCGCTTTGGAACCCGGCGTATTGGCTGTCCGAGAAATCGACGATGATATTGCGTCCATCCTTGGCGATGAGCTGGACTCCGCCGCCGTTCGCTGAGCCTTGTTCACCTGTATCGACCGCCCGCACCCCGGTTTGATCCGAGATGGCATTGACCGCCGCTACCAAGGCCTGGCGGTCGGCGCTCAGGTCGCCAGTCGTGAGGAAGGAGGTGATGGCCACCCCGTTGATACTGCCGCTCACAGTCTGGCCCGCGCTGGCAGTCTGGGCAGCGGTGTTCTTGGCGATGTTTTCATTGACAATCGCCCGCACCCCGGTTTTATCCGCCACTGCGTTGAAGGCCGCTGCCTTGGCGATGGCGCTGTAGGCCTTGCCGGCCGAGGACGCGGTATCGTCGGTGGCATAGGACGGGCCGACCGACACGCCATTGACGAACACGTTGCCGGCGGTCATGGCATTCGTCGAATCCCGGAGGTTTGAGGTGACCTGGGTCGCTGTACCGCTGTATTTGCCCTCCACGAAGCCGGCGTCGCTGGCATTACCAGTGGCACCCGAGGAGATCTGGATCTCCTTGCCGCCCGAGGACACCAGGGTGACAGTGCCAGAGGCGATGGTGGCGGCGTTGGCGCCAGTGGTTAATCGCAGACCGGTGGCGGCCGCCCCTAGGTCACTGGTGTTCTCCAGCATGATATTACGCCCGTCCTTGGCCACCAGGGTAACGCCGCCCTCGTCTGTGCCGGTGTCGATAGCGATGACCCCGGTGCGCTCCGACTCCAGATTGATGGCGCGCACCACCGACTCACGGGTGGTCGCGGTATTATCGGTGGTTTGCAGGGTAATCGTGACGCCATTGATCGCGATCGAGCCACTGGTTGCCGTTGCGGTCATGGCTGCGCCGCCCAGGTGCGTCTCGCCGACCACTGCGGTCACCCCGGTCTGATCGCTCTTGGCATTGATGGCCGCGGCGATCGAGATGGCGCTCTTGTCCTTGGCATGCGAGGAGGCGGTATCAGAGGCCGCCTGGGCACCCTCGATGGCAATCCCGTTGATCATGAGATCGCCGGTACCGAGCGTGGTCAGATTGGTCACGGCCGCCGCCGCACTTGTCCCAGTCGCGATGCGAGTAAATGAACCCACGCCGGCGGTCTTTTCGACCCCCAGGTTCTGCGCATCTAGTCTGCCGATATTTACCGAGATGGTCTGATTGGCCTCGGCGCCGACATGCAGCTTGACCTCGCTGGCTGAGCCGTCGAGCAGGTTGAGCCCATTGAAATTGGTGCTGTCGACCAACCGGTTGAGCTCCTTGATGAGCTGCTGGGATTCGGCATTGAGCGAGTTGCGGTTGCCCTTGGTATAGGTGCCGTTGGCCGATTGCACCGCCAGCTCGCGCATGCGCTGCAGGATATTGGACATCTCGCTTAAGGCACCCTCAGCGGTCTGCACCAGCGAGATCCCGTCGTTGGCATTGCGTACCGATTGATCAAAGCCGCGGATCTGCGAGGTCAGGCGGCTGGCGATCGCTGAACCTGCGGCATCATCCTTGGCCGAGTTGATACGCAACCCGCTGCTTAAGCGCTCCATTGCCTGACCCAGAGAGCTTTGGCTCTTGGTAATGTTGCGCTGGGCGTTGAGCGACATGACGTTAGTATTGATGACCAGTGCCATTGCTGTATCTCCATGTTGGATGATCCGGGCCGACAGCCCAGGTTAAGCCAGCGCCCCGGATGGTGGTTTGACCCAATCTCCCTATCGGCCAGCCCTGCGAAATCTTGAGTCACGCCGGCCGGATGGTTTTGGCGGGCGGGCAGGCGCATTGGTTTAACGAAGATCGAGCGCCACCCGGAAACCGACAAAGCTATAACGACTTTCGGAAAAATTGCGGTTGCGATAGGCGGCGCGCACCAGATTGGGCGCGCTATTCCAGGCCCCGCCGCGCATCACCCGCGGGGCATCGATCTCAGACGGGGCGCAGATCTGCTCAGCGCCTCGATAGTCGGTCTCATATTCTGAACAAGTCCATTCCCAAACATTGCCCAGGATATCAAACAGACCCCAGGGATTGGGCCTGAGACTGCCGACCGGGGCGACCCATTCATGGCCATCGTCGCACCCAAAGCCTGTATCCCAGCCCTGACCGCGATCGGCTGAATTGGCATAGAGACAGGGGCTGGCCGCGGGATCTGCTTCCCAAAAGCGCGCAGCTGAGGTGCCAGCGCGTGCGGCATATTCCCATTCGGCCTCGGTCGGTAGGCGGAAGGGGAGGGTGGTTTCGGTTTTAAGCCACTGGACATAGGCCAGGGCATCGTTCCAGCTGACGCAGGTCACTGGATGGTGGTCATCGAGCCTTTGCTGACGATTGGGCTCGCGCCAATTGGCCCAGGGTTTGAGGCCCCAGGGTGTCTGGCGGTCGGCGCGATCGAGGGTCTCGCAGCCCGGGCTGTCGCCCTTGCCTGCCTCAGCATCGGTACGATAACCGGTCGCTGTAACAAAACGTCTAAATTGGGCGACGCTCACCTCGTGCACTGCCAATTTAAACGGCTCGAGACAGACCCGATGCAGCCCCTCGTCGGACTCATGACCGGGCTCATGCTCCGGGCTGCCCATCATGAAACATCCGCCTGGGATCAGGACCATCTCGGGTAAAAAGGCGCGGCGCTGGCTGAGCTCTTGAACGAGCGCAGCGAGCCGGGGAGAATCCGGGGCAATAGCGCGCAAGCGGGTAAGCTGCTCCTCCGCCTCAGCGAGCCGATAGCGCTTTAAAAGATCGGCGGCTGAAGCGGCATAACCCTCGGCGGCTTCCTTAAGATGGGTCCGCGCCGTTTGGATCTGGGCGCTGATCAACCGCTCGCGCAGGGCAAGCAGACCGGCATGTCCAGGATTAAGCCTTAAACCCGCGTCGATCAGCTGGAATGATCTGGCTGGCTCGCCGAGGTCATGGGCAGCGATCGCTTGTTCATACAGCTGCTCGGTTTGGGTCTGGCGCGCCCGGGTTTGCTCGAGCGCGGCCAGCAAAGCCAGCAGACCTGGATGGTCCTGAACCAGTGCTAGGCCCTCGCGCCCCAGGCGTTCAGCGGTGGCAAGATCGCCCTTGGCCTGGGCGGATTGGGCCTGTTCGAGCAGACGCTCGGCGGCAAGGCGCTGGCGAGCGGCGAGTCGTTCCTGGATCTCAGCGCGCAGGTCCTTGAGATCAGTCTGATGCGGGGCGAGGGCCAGTCCAGACTCTACCGCCTGGGCGGCATCCTCAAGACGGTTTTCCAACAAGGCGCGGCGGGCTGCGCCGAGTAACTGGGCAAGCTGAGCCTGCCTTTCCAGATGGTCGCGCAGCGCTTGGAGACGCTGATCCTCTGGGGTCGCCGCCAAGGCCAAGCGGATGATCTCCTGGGCCTGAGCGGTCTGACCGCGGCGCAGATGATCCAGGATCAGGGATTCATATTGGATCGCGGTCAGGGGGCGGTCGGGAGCAGCGGGTGGAAGCTCGACCCCGAGCTCCACCGGCGGGGCACTAGCCGGCGGCGCTGACCGCTTAAACCAGAGATAGCCTGCGCCTCCTGCCAACAGGAGGCCGACAGCAATGGCCCATAACCAGGGAGGGGGACGTCTGGGCTGAGGCGCTGCCTGAGGTTGCGCCTGGGGTTCTTGTGGCCGCGGGGTGGGTTCGGGGACGACTGGGGCAGCAGGCCGGATCAGCCGAGTGGCATCATAGGTCTCACCGTATTCGGACTCCAGCGTCTCAAGGGTGCGGATGAGTTGGCCAGCGCTCGTGAACCGATCCTCCGGCTGCTTGGCCAGCAGTTTATCGATCAGCGTCTGATAAACGGCCAGAGGCTCAGGTAGACGGGGGATAGGGTCCTGGCAGTGTTTCATCGCCAGGCTGACGGCATCGTCTGCCTTATAGGGCAGACGCCGGGTCAGCATCTGATAGATGACCACCCCTAGGCTATAAAGATCAGAGCGCGGATCGAGCGGCTGGCCCAGACATTGCTCGGGGCTCATATACTGGGGGCTGCCGATCACCATGCCGACGCGGGTAAATTGCAGCGATTCGGGACCCGGGGTGATGGCCCGGGCGATCCCAAAATCGGTCAGGACTGGGGTCCCATCGGTGCGAAACAGGATATTCTGGGGCTTGACATCGCGATGGATCACCCCCCGCGCATGCGCGACTGCCAGCGCCTCGGCGATCTTGCGCGCGATCGAGAGGGCCCGACTGGCCGGCAACCCCCGCTTGATCTCGTCGAGCAGGGTCCCCCCGGGCAGATATTCCATCGAGAAGTAATAGAGCCCCTCGGCGACATCCAGGTCATAGATGGTGATGATCTGCGGATGCTGAAGGCGGGCGATGATCTGGCCTTCCTTGATGAAGCGCGCGATGAACTCATCGCCCCCCAGGGCCTGGGGCTTCATGACCTTGAGCGCCACCTCGCGCCCAAGCCGCTCTTGGCGGGCGAGATAGACCGTCGCCATGCCGCCCTGCCCGAGCTCGCGGAGGATGGTATAGCCTGGGATCTTCACGGTGCTGGGTGACCCTGACGGGTAGGACTGCTGACGGTTGGCGATGATATAACCGATCGCCGCGCTGCTTACAGCTCAACGCATCTCGGGAAACGAGGTTTCATCCGCTATGGAGATTATGATCTGCATCATCCAGCGCGATGGGGCGGTGCGCCCGCGCGTCTTGCCGCTGATGGTCGATGAGACCGGGATCGAGATCGGCCGGGCCCTCAGTTGTGACCTCTGTCTCGAGGATCCAGAGCGGGCCATCTCGCATCGGCATGCGCGCATCCATGAATCTGGAGGCCAACTCTGGGTGACCGATCTCAGCCGCAATGGAACCCTGCTCAATGGTGCGCCCCTGCCTTCCCAGCAGCCAGTTGTCCTGCGGGATAAGGATTGGCTGTCGATCGGTCCTTATGAGCTGCGGGTCATCCTAGATACCGGTGCGGCTGCGGGCGAGCCAGCACAAGCGCCTCTCCAGCCTCAATCGATCCCTGAACCCATGACCCAAGCCGCAACTGTCCCTCTTGCCATGCAGTCCGAGCAGACCCAGGTCCTGGCTGAGGCCAGGACTGCGGTGGTGGGTGAGGTCGCCCAGCGTCTAAAGGATGTCGGCCAGACCCAACCAATAGCCACAACCCCGCCTGGCGAGGCTCACACCCGGTGGCTGCATACCCCGGTCGATCTGCCTGATCCAGGAAACCGAACCGGCGTCCTGACTGAACGCACCCAGGTCTTATCCCGGTCGCCCGCCGCGCCAGCGACGCAAATCCTCTCTCAGAGGCCAACGCCCGAACCTACCCGGGTGCTCGTGCCGGCCCCAGATGGGCACGCTGACCTGATCGAGACGGTCCTGGCGATCCTCAGCGAGCGCTTTGATCCCGCCGGTATAGAACAGCGCCTGCTGGGTCATCCAGGACCTGCGTTCAGCGATCAAGAGCGGGCGCGCTGTTGGGAGGGGTTTAAGGCCGCCTATCCTGGTCTACTGATTGAGATCCGGGCGGCCTTGGACGAGCAAAAAAAAAGGCGGGGCGGTATCCTCGAGCCAGACTGAGCCAATCAGCTGGCCCAGTGGGTCCAGGATAGCCTTTGGCCAGGGTCGATCCCTTGCCTCTATCCCAGGGAGCGGGTGATATATGCTAATGCGATCCAGACAAAACCATTGCGAGCAGGCTCATTGGTCATGCCTTACTATCGCCAGCATGTCTTTTTCTGTATCAATCAGCGCGAGGACGGGCGCCAATGCTGCGCCCAGGCCAATGCAGCGGCCATGCGGGATCATCTCAAGCGCCGGGTCCAGGAATCGGGGCTTGCTGGAGTCGGGGGGGTGCGGGTCAATACGGCCGGCTGTCTGGGACGCTGTGCCGAAGGTCCGGTGATCGTGATCTATCCCGAGGCTGTTTGGTATACCTATACCCAGGTGCAGGATCTCGAAGAGATCCTCAAGGAGCATCTAGCCGGTGGCCGGATCGTCGAACGCCTACGCCTGGCCGATTGAGCAAATCGCTGGGGGGCACGCCGCCCGGCGGTGCCTGAATGGGCAGCGCAGGCTGGTTCACACCAGCGAAGGCCGGTGTCTGGCTTCATCCCGGCCGATGCCGGGGTCTGGATTCCGGCTTTCGCCGGAATGACTTCTCACTGTCACC
The DNA here is from genome assembly GCA_937923175.1 of uncultured Chromatiaceae bacterium. GTDB lineage: Bacteria > Pseudomonadota > Gammaproteobacteria > Chromatiales > Chromatiaceae > Thermochromatium. The sequence goes on from CALALB010000039.1 coordinate 60,319, forward strand.
TCGGATTAGGCCGTGGCAATATCCACTTATTCTGGCATAGGCCATGGCAATACCCCATCAACCTGACATAGGCCGTTGCCCCATCCCCACATCCTAGCCCAGGCAGGGGCATCACCCAGTCACCCTGGGGCAGGCCGGGGTCCAGGAGAACCTTGGTGGCGAGGCGGATGGTTCCGGATCCCGTGTTAGGTTCCAGATTTCGTTCCGGCCTTCATCCGAATGACTTGACTGACAGCGCCTGCCGCGATTCCGCCGCCTCTCCTAGGCCAGACTCAACACCATCCCTTCCTTCGCATCCCATCCATGCGGACCCAGTTGGCACAGGGTGTCTTGCGTTCCCCCGGAGAGGTCTTTAAAATCCGCCGTCTTCATAGATATCGATTAACCAGTTTTCATGGCCGTGCGCCTTGTGGGATAGCGCGCGGTTTTCGGAGCAAGCCATGAATATGACCCCTAGTGCCAAGCCTGCCGAGGTGCGCCGTGCTTGGTACCTTGTCGATGCCGAGGGTAAAACGCTCGGTAGACTTGCCAGCGAGTTGGCACGCCGTCTGCGCGGTAAACACAAACCTCAATACACGCCGCATATCGACACCGGCGATTGTCTGGTCGTGGTCAATGCCGCCAAGATCCGCGTCACTGGTAACAAGCTGAAGGACAAGACCTATTACTGGCATAGCGGCTATGTCGGTCATCTTAAGTCGATCAGCCTGGAAAAACTGTTGCAAAAGGCGCCTGAACAGGTCATCGAACACGCGGTCAAGGGAATGTTGCCGCGCGGTCCGCTTGGTCGCGCCATGTTCAAAAAGCTGCATGTCTATGCAGGGCCAGAGCATCGCCATCAGGCCCAGCAGCCGCAGCCACTTGATATCTAAGGTTTAGGGTTTTAGGACGAAACTCATGTCTCAGGTTTGTCTCACCACCGGTCGTCGTAAAACCGCCTCGGCGCGGGTGTTCCTGTCGCCAGGTTCTGGCACCATCACGGTCAATGGCCGTTCCCTGGACGACTATTTTGGACGCGAGACCGCACGCATGATCGTGCGTCAGCCGCTTGAGGCTGCCGGTCTCGTCGATCAGGTCGATCTCAAGATCACGGTGCGCGGCGGTGGCAATAGCGGTCAAGCGGGTGCAATCCGGCATGGGATCGCGCGTGCCCTGGTGGCCTATAATGAAGACCTGCGCCAAGTCATGCGCCGCGGTGGTTTTCTTACCCGCGATGCCCGCGAGGTCGAGCGCAAAAAGGTCGGCTTGCATAAGGCGCGCAAACGCCCGCAATACTCCAAACGCTAAAACCCTTTTCTGGGGAATCGTCTAACGGCAGGACAGCGGACTCTGACTCCGTTAATCTAGGTTCGAATCCTAGTTCCCCAGCCAATGCTCGCCCGGCCCTGGAGTGACCGCCAGGGCCTTTTGTTTGCGATTGTCGAATCGACCGCGGTTCCCTATCTATCTGATCTCGGCTCCAGGGCAAGCGCCAGACCGCTGATCCTTTGCACGCGCCGCTGCAATGTCTTTGCGAGTATCTCGTCTTGGCAATCGATCAGGGTTAGAGAAGACCTGGCGCGGGTGATGCCGGTATAGAGCAGCTCGCGGGTCAGAAGCGGTGTATCCGTATCCGGCAGGACCAAGGCGACATGTTCGAACTCGGAGCCCTGGGATTTATGTACGGTCATGGCAAAGACGGTCTCGACCGCTTGCAGACGGCTCGGCGAGATCCAACGGATGCCGCTACCCGAGCTGGACAGAAAGGCCACGCGCAATAGCCCGCCTAGCTGTGGTTGCTCAGACATCGGCTGGGTGCAATAGGTCCCCTCGATCTGTCCAGCAGGATGGGTGGCCGCAGGGCACGAGAGATTGAGTCCCTCGGGTATCCTGAGGGTAATCCCGATATCCCCGTTCATCAGACCCAAGACATAGTCATTGCGCGTCACCATGACCGGGCGGCCTTCAAACCACAGATACTGGGCGGACCCAGCAAGGGGTGGGAGGTGTTGAGCCAGCATCCGTTGGATGCGTTGATTGAGTCCCTCGGTTCCCCAGGGGCCATGGCGCAATGGGGTCAGCAACTGAAAATGCGCCTGGGCTCGCAGCACCGCCCGGGCCCAGTTGGCAAAGGCTGCAGGTTCGGCATCCGGGGGTGGGCGTAGGTATTGGATGATCGCCAGATAGCCGCTGGGCGCGCTGGGATCCCCTGCTCGCCACCTGGGTTTGGGGCGCCCATCCGCGCCAAGACCCTGCCAATAGCCCGCATAGGCCAGCTCCTCGAGGCGATGGTCCTGGGGGTCGCGCAGCCGGATATGCCGGATCATCCCCTGGGAGTGGGGCGTGCCTTGCGCTTGGGCAAATAGATCCTCGAGAGCGGCGAGCGGGGCCGAGGGTCTAGGTGCAGCATCCGGGTTTGCCGCTATCTGACCGCCATTTCTGACCAGCTCGGCCAGGGCGCCGATCCCGCCCTCGGCGCTAAAGCGAAAGCTTGCGCGCAGCATGGCGATCGCCTGATCCAGGGGTTGGCCGTGCGGATCGATCAGGGCATCGGGCAGACGAACACCTGTCACCTGCTCGAGCCAGGCGCGGGTTTGGGGGGTGTAGTGTCCCTCTGGAGCGCGCTGGCAGAGATCGCCGAGCACTGCCCCGGCCTCGACCGAGGCCAGTTGATCCTTGTCGCCGATCAGGATCAGGCGCGCCTCTGGGCGCAGGGCATCGAGCAAGGCGGCCAGGCGTTCGACATCGATCATGGATGCCTCATCGACGATCACCACATCCGCCGGCAATGGGTGCTGGCGGTCATAGCGCAAGCGGGATGAATCCGGGCGTGCGCCCAGCAAACGGTGCAGGGTTTGGGCCTCAGTCGGGATCTGGTTTGCCCATGACTCTTTGTCTGGCCAGAGGGTGGAAAGAAGGCGGTAGATGGAGGCGGTCAGCGCCTCGTTGAGCCGGGCAGCGGCCTTGCCGGTCGGGGCCGCGAGGCGGACGGACAGGGGTGGGCGGCCCGAGGCATATGCCAGGCCCTGGAGCAGGATCAACAGACGAGCAACTGTGGTCGTCTTGCCTGTACCTGGTCCGCCGGTGATCACGGCAAAGGACGAGCGCGCTGCCAAGGCACAGGCGATCCGCTGCCAGGGCAAGACATCGGGCGGGTCATCGACAAAGAGGCGATCGAGCCAAGTGCGCAGGAGATCCTGATCCAGGTTTAAGGGCTGGGCTAGACGCTGGCGGATGCCGGCAAGGATCTGTTGTTCATAGAGCCAGTAGCGGCGCAGATAGAGCAGTGGATGCTCAGGGGTACCGCCCAAGACCAAGGGCCTGACCTCCGCAATGGCAATGCCTGTCTCATCCTCAGGGGGAGGCAATGGTTGGACGCCGCGCCGATCCTCGACCGCTGGGCTTGCAGCCAGACGTTCGGCCCAGGCGTTGAGGTCCAGAGCCTGCAGCCGGGTTAAAAGGGGAAAGATCGCTGATCGATAGACCTCTGGTTGGTTTGACCAATCGCCGCTGGCCAGGGCCTCTGCCAGATCCAGACAGACATGGCCGTGACCGCTGCGTGCACAGGTCAGGGCGATCGCCAGCAAGACCGCCGGATCCTGCTCGGGGGCCTGCTGATGGATAAAGCGGGTGAAGGCGAGATCCAGTGGACGCAGACCTCCGGTCTTTGCCCAGTCTGCAAGTGCGGCCAAGAGTTCAGCTGCCTGCATGGCCCTTTTCTCCTGCCAGCAGGAGATCCAGTGCCTCGATCAGGGTATAGGGCGGACGCTCCATGAACAGCCCCTGGGTCGGGGATTCGGCGCCGCGCACAAAGACATAGATTGCCCCCCCGAGATGGCGCTCGTAGTCATAGTCGGCGAGACGGGCTCTCAGCTGCCGATGCAAGGCGAGCAGATAGATCACCGCTTGCAGATCATAGCGGTGCTCAAGAATGGCTGCGCGCATGGCCTCCTGGGTATAGGCGCTGTCGTCTGGCCCAAGCCAGTTCGACTTCCAGTCGAGCACGTAATAACGCCCCTGATGCACAAAGGCGAGGTCGATGAAGCCCTTCAGCATGCCGTTGAGCAGGGTACCATTCACCAGTGAACGCGCCTGGCCAGGGAGGATAGACTGGCTGATCCACCGATCGAATACGCGCGGGTCGCATGTCTGCGCCTCCAGCCAAAACTCAAGCTCAACCTGATACTGTTCAGGTTGCAGATCGACCAGACGCAAGGGAGGTACCTCGAGCCTGTCCAGAGACCAATGGCGATCCAGCATCCCGCAGAGCCAATGATCGAGCATCTGGGTCCAGTCGTTGAGCCGGCGGTGGGCGCAGCGCCGGGCGATGAGTTGCAGGCGCGTCTCTGGGTCGTTACGGGCAGCGGCAAAGCCCTGGATTGCCGCCCATTCCAATAGGCCATGCAGAAAGGTGCCGTAACGCCCGCCGCGAGGGAAATCATGGAGAGACCGGATCCCAGCACTGCCCCTTGGGGTGATCCCGTGGATCCTATCCGCTGGGATTAGGGGTGTGCCCTCCCAATCCACAGTGCCGGCCAGGCCCTGGTCCCCTGTGCCTTCCTCGCGCGCAAGCTCTTCGCCAGCGGTCTCGGGTGCATCGGGTTCAGCGACTTGGATGGGACCTGGGCCAAAGGATAGAAGGCCTGGGGATAAACCCGCTTGGCCGGGGTGCTCGGCTCGGGTCGGCAGACCCAGATCCTGGGGATCGCCATGGTCGGTTTGGGCGCGCAGGGCCGAATAGCTGCTGATCCACCAGGGATGCCAATGCCAATGTCTGAGGGTGCGGGCCTGACCCAATGATTCGGGCGGGGTGAGAGGGGGGGATCCCGGGGTATCATAGCCGAGCTGGGCAGACCTCTCTGTTTCGAGCAGGTTTAAACCGGGCAGTTGCGCCAGGATCCGACTGAGATCCGCAGGCGCAGTTTCCTGGGAGACACCCAGCAGATAGCCGATGGCAGACCGACGGAGGTCGGAAATCATGCCGAGTCCCAGCCAAACGGCATACTGGGCCCGGGTCAGGGCGACATAGAGCTTACGCAGATCCTCACCCAGACGTTCTTGGTCAAGCTGGGTGAGATTGTGCTCCTCGGCAATCAGCTGGACGCGCCGCCGATGATCGGCATCATGGATCAGGATCGGGGGTTTGGCCTCGGTAATCGGGCGGCAGTCAGCGACGAACGGCAGCAAGACCAGGGGATATTGCAGGCCCTTGGATTTATGGATCGTGACGATCCGCACCAGCTCGGCATCGTTTTCCAGACGCAGCTGATAGGATTCAGGCGTATCCGCTGAATCGCAATCGGCAATCGCCTCGGCGAAAAAACGCAATAGCGCCTGCTCACCATCGAGCTCAAGGCTGGCCTGGTGCAGCAATTCGCCCAAATGCAAAAGATCGGTCAGATCGCGCTCGCCCGTCTGGGTTGCAAGCAGGCGGGCGGCGATCCCAAAGACGTTGATCAATCGATAGAGCATGGGCAACAAACCCTGCTGCTGCCACCGCAGGTGCAGGGCACGCAGACCTTCGCACTCTCGCTCCCACATGAGCTCATCGCGATTGAGCCGATCGAGATCGGCCAGGGAACGCCCAAGCAGTCGACTGGCCAGGGCCTGGCGGAGCAGGCCGTCATCAAATGGATTAGCGATGGCCCGCAGGACAATGAGCAGCTCAGCAGCCACCCAGGTCGCAAAGACGCTTTGACGCTCGGAAAGATAAACGCTGGGGATACCGAGAGATCGGAGCGCCTGGCGCATCACCTCGGCCTCCTGCATATTGTTGACCAGGACGCTTAGGTCGCTGGCCGCGAGCGGGCGCCAGCCGTCTGGATCGCCGGGCAGAAGCGCCTGCCCCATACGCCCAAGCCGCAAGAGCTCGGCGATTTGGCGGGCGGCGATCTCGGCGCTGCGCGCGCGATAATCCCCCTTAGAGAGGTTTGCTCGGGTCTCCTCCGGTTCGATGATCCAGGCCGAGAGGGGGGGATGGGGTTGGTCCCTGAGCTTAAAGAGACGCTCGGGCGCAGTGCCAGCGTTTGCAGACACAAAGGGGAGGGCATCGCCCAACAAAAAGGCGCCCTGGGCGCGTCCCTCGCCCAGGGTAAAGAGTGCATTGACCGCCTCGATCAGCTTGGGTGTGGCGCGATAATTGGTCTTTAGGGTGAAATGACGGCCCTGGGTTGCGATCCGGGCCCTTAGATAGGCGTGGATATCGGCCCCGCGAAAGCCATAGATCGCCTGTTTGGGATCACCGACCATGAGCAGGCAGGTGGTTGGATCATTGGCGCGGAGGTCATAGATTGCATCCAGGATGCGATATTGCAGTGGATCGGTATCCTGGAACTCATCGACCATGACCGCAGGAAACTGGCGCCGGATCAGCGCTGCCAATTGGCTGCCCCAGGGACCCTGGAGCGCCCTGGCGAGCTGCACCAAGAGGTCCTGCTGGGTCAAGAGGCCCAGGCGTTGCTTGTCCCGTTCGATCCGTCCCCAGATCCAGTGGGCGGCATGGAGCAGCAGGTTAGGGAAGGGTTTGGGGGGCAAGGCCGCAAGGCGCTCCTGGAGTTCGGCCAGGGCACGACAGGCGGAATGATCGATGGGGGCCTGATCCCGATCGTGCCAGATCTCCCTAACTGCCCTAGAGGACATCCGCTCCCAGGACTTATTGGCGAAGATCGCCGGTTTCTCCTGCTCGGGGTCGGCGAGCCAGGCTGCAAGCGCATTGAGAACCTGCTCGCGGTGATTCCGGTTTAGGCGTTGCTGATCAAACGACTTGGCGCGCGCTGCCTCAGCGAAGAGGTCCCTGAGGTCGGCGACATAACCCTGCTGACGCCACTCCGACTTGATCTGTTCCAGCTGGGCCCGCCATATGGAGACCCAGCCCTTTAGGATCAGCTGCGGCGATTCATTCGGAGGGGGCTGCAGTTCATCGATCAGGGAGAGGAGCGGCCGGATCTCGTTGGCCAGCGCCTGGGGGTCTCGCCAGCGATCCAGCAGGATCGGCAAGAGATCCGCATCCAGCCCCAAGACGAAGATCCGCCAATAATCCTCGGCGGCCTGTTGCGTCAGTGCATGCGCCTCATTCTCCAGCTGCGGCCCTAAGGCGGCCGCTGCCGCAAAGGCGGTCCCAAGGCCCATCCCGTGCTCGCGCAACATCCGGTAACACCAGGCGTGGATGGTGAGGATCGCTGCCTCGTCCATCCACTGGGCAGCCAGCCTCAGGCGCTGGGCACAATAGGCCCGATCCCCCTCAGGCATCTCGGTGCAGAGCCGGATCAAAAGAGGATCCAGCCCAGAGGTCTGGGTCTGGCACTCACCTTGAAAGAACTCTGCTGCCTCGACAAGACGGTGCCGGATACGTTCGCGGATTTCCTCGGTCGCCGCCCGCGTAAAGGTTATGACCAGGATCTCTGGCGGCATCAGCGGACGGGCAAAGGCTGCCTCCTTGCCCCCGTGCCCCAGAATCAGACGCAGATAGAGTAAGGCCAGGGTATAGGTCTTGCCGGTGCCGGCGCTGGCCTCGATCAGGCGCGCCCCCCGAAGCGGCAGACGCAAGGGCGCGAGTGCCTCGTTTGCTGCGAACTGACAAAACGGATCTGCCTCGGCCATGGTGAAATGGGTGTATCGCTTGCGGAATGCTCGAGCGCTCAGGGGTCCTGGGATCAGTGGTTGCGGTTGCAGCGCCTAATCCAGATCCGGGGTATGGCCTGAGACGGCAAAGACAGCGCGCTCGGCGATATTGGTCGCGCGATCGGCCACCCGCTCATAGTTGTGGGCAATCCATAGGAGATAGGTCCCGTTTTCGGTGAACTCGGGCTCTGTCCGCATCCGTTCTAGGATCTGGGCAATGAACATATCCTCGTCGCGGTCAATCCGTGGCTCATCGGCAACCGCGGCGCGCAGACTCGATTCATCGGCATGGGAGAGAAACGCAGCGAGGGTTCGTTCGAGCATGGCGATGGAGGCATTGGCCAGATCGATGATCGCGGCCACCGCTCCCTCGGGCAGCGGCGGCTGGACATCCCGGGCGATGATCAGGGCCACGTCCGCGGCATAATCGCCGATCCGCTCGAGCTCTGAGGCCATCTCCAGACAGGCGCCGATGGCCCGCAGGTCCTCAGCGGCGGGTTTAAAGGCGGCCAGGGCCACCAGGCATTCCTGCTCCAACAGCCGACGCTGTTGGTTGATGAGCCGATCATCCATCATGATCTGCTGCGCCAATGCCTTGTCCTGGGTACGCACGCATTCGATCGACTGCTGCAAGGCAGCAGCGACCTGTGAGCCAAGCTCACGGACCCGCTCCTGGATCTGCGAGCGTTTTTTCCGAACCAGGTTCGTTAGATGCGACATGGCTCCATCCTCGGGTGATCTATTCAATGAATGGCAAGGCGATGATCGCCCGCCTCGCTCGAAGTAGCCTAACCGCTGGCCTGGGGTTAGAGGAGCTCCGACTCGGTTTGGCCCTGGCCCAGACGTCCGCTCCGAGCCGTGCCTTGCGGGGCGCGGTCGAACATGGCGGCGCTCGGCGCTTTGCCGATCGACCCCTCTATCCTCATTGAGATCCGAACCCTGGGCAGAGTTCGCCCGGTTGACCGGATTGGGCCATTGCCCCAGTGGGCGGCCTAGCCAATTTTAGCCTCCGTCTGGGTCTCGATAGAGCGATGAGCCGCATTTTTGCATGTCGTCCTAGATCCACTCCTGCGCCAGCTCGATGATTCTACAGGGACTGCTCCAGAGTGGGGTCGAGGCGATCCTGGATATCCCCCAAGCAGGATTTGGGCACTTGGGAGATATGACCTACCGATCCCCCTCGCGATAAGAGAGCGCCGTGATCTGTTCCGAAACCAGACCCATCATGAACACCACCACGGCCGCCGTAAAAAGCAGCAGGCTCATATTGGTGAACTTGTGTATGGTCGCGAAGGTATAGAGGTAATAGCCAAGCCCGGTGCCAAAGAGCAGGGCGCTGACCGGGAAAAAGACCTTCAGCGGTGAATACAGGGTGGCGACCTTGAGCAGGATCAATAAAAATCTCACGCCATCGCGCAGGGGATTGAGATGGCTGGGGCGGCCTTGGCGGCGTGCGGCATGGATTGGCACATAGGCAACCGGATAACCAGAGCGGAAAAAGGCCAGAGTGATCGTAGTAGGATAAGAAAAACCATTGGGCAAAAGATATAAAAACTGCCGAAAGCGATTTGCCCGCACGGCGCGAAAGCCAGAGGTCAGATCCTGGATGCGGTGTCCAGTCATGAGCGTCGCGAAGGTGTTGTAAAAGGCATTGGCCAGACCCCGCCCCCAATTGGCCTGAGAACCTTTTTGCCGGGCCCCCACCACCATGTCATAGCCTTCGGCGAGCTTTTCCAGCAGGCGTGGGATGTCGGCGGGGTCGTGCTGGCCGTCGGCATCCATGAACACCAGCACCTCCCCCCGGGCGGCGCGCGCGCCGGTCTTCACCGCCGCGCCATTGCCCATGCCGTAAGGATGGCGGATGACCTTCGCCCCGGCGGCGCGGGCGATGGCGCCGGTCTCATCGGTCGATCCATCATCGATGATGATCAATTCAGCTTGGGGATGGAGTTTACGAATCTGCTCAATTAATGACCCAAGGCAAGCCGATTCATTTTTGGCAGGGAGGATGATAGAGATCGATATATTCGAGAAATCTTCATTCATCCTATTGACCTCCTGGTTGGATTCTTGAGTTAGTCCTAATTGTTTGGATTTCGGCAGCTATCCAATCGAGATCAGCGGCAGAGATCTTTTGACGGGATATTTGAGACAGTCGGCGTTCGATTGCAGAGAGCGCCTGATCTGGTAGGGCGTTCTTTTTATAAATTTCTACTTGAAGCTTTAAGATCGGCATAATGGTCGGATCGATTGATTCGGCCTTTTTTAAATACTCCAATGCGGCTTCGGTTAGTCCAAGCTTTTCACTGAAAATGGCAGCGTGATAAAGCGCATGAATTTGATACTGATCCACGCCGAAATTTGGATTATGCAAGATCAGGTTTACCAGACGTAACAGATCTTGATAATCGACAGGACTGCATGATCTCTGGTCAAGATCATGGAAAAGATAAAGACTATCCAACAAGGCAGGATTGAGTCCCTAAACTGCTGTAAATTGGGTGGGTAGGTAGCCACCGCTTCGATTCGGTAAATTGACGTTGTGAGACGATCGATAACCGAAGGAGAAGAAGCGATGGCTGGGTATGAGGTTAGCGTAGGAACGGAGTTGCTGCCAGGGCTTTTGAACGGGCCGGATGGGCTGGCCAAGCTGGTGGAGACGGTGCTCAATCAGATACTGGAAGCGCAAGTGACGGAA
>CALALB010000040.1 GCA_937923175.1 uncultured Chromatiaceae bacterium
TTCTGCTCGTCGGTCAGAACAATCGCCGGTGCAACTCTCACGTTCGCGCTCCACTTCATGCCAAAGTAGCAAGTTGGAGTCGGGTGCGGCAATTAAGTTCATAGGCAATTAAGTTCATATAAGAATCGAACAATACACTAGCTTGCCTGTTCGAGACACAGGTAGACATGATTGAAGATCGCCAGCGCGCCAGCGATGACCCGCTCTGGAATCAGCAGACCCATAGCAGCAGATTCATTCAGCCCGGTCGTAAAGGTCCGCCAGGCGGCAGCCGTTTGCGGACCATGGAAGTCGAGCAGCCGGGCCCCGCCGACTGCGGGGCCCAGCCTGCGGCGCAGGTGGCGGGCGATGGTATGTCCGCCCAGGGTTGAGCCCTCGATGACATAAAGACCACCGACGGTAAAGCTGAGATCCATTGGCAAAAGCGGCGGCGGGATCAGCCGCAGCTGGTGGATCTGCCAGGGCAGACCCTGTTCCTCGAGATCCTGGCGCAGGGCGGGCCATTTGGGGCGCAAACCCAGGCGCAGGCCCACTCCAGGATCGAGCTGTCGATATAACAACTCCTCGAGGGGGGCATGGATACTGGCGATCGCCTGCAGATAACGCCGGTAATCCTCCAGGGTCACCTCCTCCGAGACCAAGGGCGCTAGCAGTCCCAGGCGTTCGACCTCGGCATGAATAGACGCCGTGGCCCGACGCAAGGCCAAGGCCAGATCGATCGAGGATTGGTGATTGGAGTCGGTCATTCCCGTGCACCCTCGGCACTCATCCACCAGGGGTTGGGATCATCTTGGGTCTCCCAATGGTCCAGATCCAGGGGGGCGCCCCAGATGTGGGCCATCAACGGATATAACTGGGCAGGCGCAGCGCTGGTCCAAAACCGCTCGCGCCCGCGCCGGCCAGGGGGTGCCAATAGGCCGGTCTCGGCCAGGCGCCGCTGCACCTGACGGGCCACCGCCGCCCCCGAGTCCAGGATCAGGACCTCGGGGCCGGCGAGCCTCTGGAGCAGGGGTCTGATCAGTGGATAATGGGTACACCCCAAGACCAGGGTATCGGCACCTCGCGCCAGCAGAGGTTCTAGATAATCCTGGGTCAAGGCGCGCGTTTCGGCCCTATCGAGGTCGCCGGACTCGATGCGCTCGACCAGACCTGGGCAGGGCTGAAGCAGGATCTCGGCCCGGCTGGCAAAGCGCTCGACCAATTGCATCAGATTCTGACTCGCCAGGGTTCGACGGGTGGCCAGGACACCGATCACCCCCGAGCGGGTGCGCTCGACAGCTGGCTTGATCGCCGGCTCCAGGGCGATCACCGGGATGCTGTAGCGCATGCGCAATAGCCGAACGGCGGCGCCGGTGGCGGTGTTGCAGGCCACGACGATCGCCTTGGCACCGCGTTCGACCAGAAACTCGGTGATTGCGAGCGCCCGCGCGGCAATCACAGTCGAAGGCTTGTCGCCATAGGGGACATGTGCCGAGTCGGCAACATAGAACAGGTCCTCCGCTGGCAGGAGCCGGCGGATCTCGCGCAGCACCGTCAGCCCCCCCACCCCCGAGTCGAAGACACCGATCGGAGCCAGGGCCTGGGATTCGCTCGCCAGGAGGGTCTCTGGCTGGGTCATGGGTAAGCCTCAGGCGTCACACTCAAGACCATGCGCACCAGCTCAGCCAGCGACTCGGCCTGCATCTTTGCCATCACCCGCGCGCGATGGACCTCGACCGTCTTGGTGCTCACTCCAAGCAGCATGGCGATCTCCTTGTTTGATTTACCATCGGTGACCATCAACATGACCTCATATTCGCGCGGGGTCAGCAGAGACAGCCGGCGGGTGATCTCGGCGCGAGCCAGGCGTTCGGTACGCAGATATCGATCATAGTCCAGCGCCTGACGGATGCTGCGCAAGAGATCCTCGTCGTGAAATGGCTTTTCGATGAAATCGATCGCACCCGCCTTCATCGCCCGTACCGCCATGGCGATATCGCCATGGCCCGTGATCAGGATCACGGGGATGCCGAGACCCTCGCGGGCGAGATGGGCCTGCAATTCGAGCCCGCTCATCCCAGGCATGCGGACATCGAGTAATAAACAACCGGCACGCCCGGGATAATAATCGGCCAGAAACTCATCGGCCGAGGCATAGGTCTTGACCGGCAGACCGGTCGATTCGATCAGCCATTGCAGTGAGGTGCGCATGGCCTGGTCATCGTCGACCACAAAGACAGTGGGTGCAATGGTCATGATTGGTCATCCCGGGTTTGGGAACGCCGCCATCTTGGCGGCCAATCGGCAGTGATTGGGCTGGGATGCACCGAGCCATCACTTGCGACCCGCTCAGCAGGGACTACCCAGGCTTGGGTCGATCCCAAAGCGATTGGATCATGCGCTCGCTGGGAAATCGGTCTGCCAAATCCAGCCATTGCAATTCACCCCTTGCCGTCCGGCCCTGCGGCAAGCGGCAGACGGACATGAAAGGTTGCGCCCTCCCCGGGGATCGACTCGGCCCAGATCTGACCTGCGTGCTGTTCAATGATGGTCTGACTGATGGCCAGACCCATTCCCATACCGCCGGGCTTGGTGGTCACGAAGGGTGCAAACAGCCCTGCGAGACGCTCGGGTTCGATGCCAGGCCCGGTGTCCGCAACGGCAAGCCGGGCCCAGGGTCTGTCGCACCAGGTTCGGATGATCAGACGACGCATCCCTTCAGGTCGTTCCTCCAGGGCATCCAGGGCATTGCTGACCAGATTGAGCACGACCTGTTCGATCTGAACTGGATCCACGGATACCCTGATCGGTTCCTCGGACAGATCAAGCAGGATAGACACCCCGAGCCGGTCGATCTCGAAGTCAAGAAAGGCGCAGACCTCGCGCACCAGTTGATTGAGATCGGTGCAGGCACAGGCCAGCGACTGCTTGCCGACCAGGGCGCGCAACCGCTTGATGATCTCGCTGGCGCGCTGGGCCTGGGCGATGATCTGCTGCATGGCGCCGATCAGCTCATCGGGTTGACCCAGACCGTTTTGCAGGCGACGGCTGCAGCCATTGGCATAGTTGATGACCGCAGCGAGCGGCTGATTCAATTCATGTGCCATCCCGGTGGCGATCTCGCCGAGTGTGCTGAGCCGACAGACATGGACCAGTTCGGCCTGATGCTGGCGCGCCTCCTGCTCCGCCCGACGCACCGCAGTGATGTCGCGCGCATAAAGATTGGCATAGCCGAGATCGCGGATGGGGGCAAGCAGCACGGCATAGACCTGATCGGCGAGGGCAAATTCGCGTTCCATGGGTTCACCGAGCGCCAGGGCGGTGCCCACTGCCTGTCTCCACTCCTCGGGCAGCAACCCGCCGATCTCGATATGCCAGGCATCCAGCAGGGGGCGGCTGGCCGGGTTGGCATAGACGATGGCCCCATGGCTACCAACGCGCAAGATGGGATTGGGGCTTTCGCTCGCCAGGCGCGCCAAACTCTTGATCTCTTGTTCGGCCTGTTTGCGGCTGCTGACATCATGAATATACAGGGTCAAAAAACGCGCACCGACCCGTTCGATCGGGGCGACCGAGATCTCGACCGGAATCTCGAGCCCGCTGTCATTCACCACGGTCAGCTCAGCGCGGCCCTGGGAGAGAGGACCGCCCTGCAATGCCTGATCTAGCAGACGCCGAAAATCCAGTCGAGACGAATCCGGCAAAAAACGCTCGGCAAAGGGGATACCTCGGGTCTGTAACCGTTCAAGACCGAACAGCTGTTCGGCCGCGGGGTTATATTCGACCACCCGCCCCCGCTGATCCAGGATCAGGATCGCATCCAGCGCTGCCTCCATGATCGCGGCCTTCAGGGCCTCGCGCTCGCGCAGTTCCGCCTGGTAATGCCGACTCATCTCGTCGCGCGCTCTCAGCACCAGCTGGGTAAAGTGCTGGATCCATTCCTCAAGCAGGATGAGCTGATTACCCGAGCGTCTAAAGCCAGGTTCGGGGATGCCGAGGGCACGTTGGGCGAAACGGGTCATGCGTTTGAGGACGCTATTGAGCCGCGCCGAGACGAGATAAAAGAGCGCGGTAAAGACCAGCACATAGACCGCTGCAGCATAAAAACGCTGGCGGCGCTCGAAAATGCTGATATGGCGGGACATCCTTTCAAGCCGCGCCTGGGAGACCAGGGTGGCAAACAACAAGGGTTCTGATCCAGGGCGCGCAGAGATAGGCAAGGGCTGGGTGCCGATGACATAGTGTTCACTGAAGTCGCTGAGCATCGACCCCAGCCTGATGGTCTGGGGATCTAGGCTGGCGAGGACCCGTTGCGTCCTACCCTCGACCAGGGCTACAGCCGCGCGTCCGACATCCAGCCCGCGCTGCGAGTTGGCCAAGAAATCGGCGTCGATCGGGACAAAAACGACGAGATAGCCCAATAATGAGTCCACTGTCTCCCTGATCGGCTCGCTGAGCACCAGATAAGGCTGGTGCTCGAATCTCTCGATGAACGCCTGGCCGAGAGGGTGAAACCAATCGGCCGAGCTCTCGAGGGGGACCTGGTGCATCGGCACCGAGGGGTCTTGAAAGCGTTTGAAGGGGCATCCCTTGCTGTCTACCAGGATCAGATGGCTCGGAGGGCTCAGGGCAGCCCGCCCGAATAGCTCGGGCAGGTGCAGGATGCGCAGATCCTGGGCGCTCAAAAGGGGTGGACAGAGACCATCAGGCGGCAAAACCTCCCTGAAGGGTGCGGTAAGATGAGGGGCGTTGGCCAGGAGATGGGCCACAGCGGCATAACCTGCGACATGATGCTCAAAGCGCATCAGGCTTTCGCGTGCCCGCAAATCAAGCTGGCTTTCCAGCTCGCGATCAAAGATCTTATCGACTTGCTGACCCTGAATCTGATCGAGCACTGCCCAGACAACAAGTCCAGTGAGCAATCCGACCAGGACTGCCACCCAGGGCATGGGGATCCATCGCAAAAAACGGATGAGAAATGGTTTAATACGAATCCGCGTTGCGCCCATGGCCTATTGGCGATCCCCCGCCCGATCGCTGAGGCGAGATGCGCGTTGGCATAAGGCGGCCTGGTGCCAGGCCGGTTTCCCTAACCCTTGAACCGACGTCAACCCAACCATGTCAATCGATCTTTCCCAAGCCAAAAAGCCTTCAATCCTGCGCCGTCTCGGCGCCTTTTTCTATGACCTGCTCCTGCTGCTGGCGATCCTGATGATTGCCAATGCCCTGATTGTCATCCCCTACGAGTTGATCAATGGTCATCCGCTCTATGAACATGTCCTACCCTTGACCCTGATGCGCCTCTATCTGCTTGCTGTGACCGGGGCGTTTTATGTCTATTTTTGGACACATGGCGGCCAGACCCTGGGAATGCGTGCCTGGCGCCTGAAGGTCATCAGCCAGGATGGTGGACCGGTCAGTTTCAATGCTGCAGTTAAACGCTTTGTCTGGTCGATCCTGAGCCTGCTCCCCCTGGGCTTGGGTTTGTGGTGGAGCCTGTTTAACCGAGATCGCCTCGCTTGGCACGATAGCAAATCGAATACTCGGGTCATCCTGCTCGACAAGGAACTCGCGGATCAGCCTAACCCAGCCGTCTGACCAGGATCAGGGCGCAGGCGCTCAAAAGCAGCGGCGGGATACAGGCGGCGAGCGCCGGACTCATCCCAAACAGGAGCGACGCATAGGTCAGGGTACGGTTGATCAGATAGTAGAGTATCCCGATCAGGGTGGCGGCGAGCGCCCGCCGCCCGAGACCTGTGGTACGCGAGGACCCCAAGAGCATTGGGATGGCGATCAGGATCATCGAGAGCAGCACCCAGGGATGGAGCGCCTTATTCCAAAAGGCGACCTCATAGACTCGGGCATCCTGCCGATTGGTCCGCATAAAACGGATATAGGTATAAAGACCCCAAACCGGCAGCGCCTGGGGATCGGCGACGATAATGCGCAAAAGCCCAGGATCGAGCATGGAGTTCCACTCGGCGCGCTCGAGATGCTCGACCCAAACGCCCTCGCTGCTCGCTCGGCTGCGCGCGATCCCTTCCAGGATCCATCGACCGTCCTGATAATGCGCCTCTGCGGCATGGGTCGATTCGAGGACGCCCCGGTGCGGATCGACGCGATAGATAAAGATATCGCCCAGCCTTGTGCCCGACCGAATCGCGCGGATATTGACATAGGCCCCCTGGTCAATGGCCCATAGGCCATAGGGGGTCAATTGCGCCGCCTCACCTGAAAGCGCCTGGCGTTTGAGTTCTAAACCCCGCTGCTCAGCGATGGGTGCCACCAGCTCGCCGAGGGCAAAACCCAAAACCGCAAGCAGGATCCCGCCTCGCAAGGCAGCACTGATCAGCTGCCCAACCGAGAGACCAGCGGCACGCATCGCGACCAATTCCGAACGGCTGGCCAGCACTCCCAGCCCGATCAGCGCCCCGATCAAGGATGCGATAGGGAGGATTTGATAGAGATAACGCGGCAGGCGCAGCAGGATGAAGAGCACCGCCTCAGCTGGCCCATAATCGCGGGTGCCAATGGCATCGAGCTCATCGGCCAGTAATACAACACCCAGCAAGGGCAAGAGTACACCCAGGGTCAAGAGGGTCCCCGAGACCACTGAGCCCGCCAGATAACGGTCGATGATCCGCATCTATTCGCTATGCATTGCTGCTATTCACACCGGCAGCTGCGCCAGCTGGGGGATGGCCTCGCCCGGCGCAGAGCATCCTCCCCGCCTGGATGAAGACGCGGGGGCCCTGGGCATGTTTCAATCAGAGGAGGATAACGGATCGCTCGGTATTCCAGACGCCGTCGTTTCAATCTGGCGAGACCCGCAGGGGTTCGAGGGAGATACAGGGCCAGGCTCGTCGCGGTCGATGCCTGCCAGGATCTTAACGACCGATGTCCTTGGGCACACCGAGGTATCTTCGCCCTCTGACATAATAAACTCTGGGGATGTCAGACAGCATCCAGGATTTAGGATAATCCCCTGCTCAATCCTTTTGGGATCACCCATGAGTCATCCTGACCCACTCTCATATCCCATGCTGCCGGCGGAGCGGCGGGCGGCAGCGGGTCTAGCGGCCATCTTTTCGACCCGTCTGCTCGGTCTGTTCATGGTCCTGCCGATCCTGGCGGTCTATGCGCATGAGCTACCTGGTTCCAGCCCGCTTTTGGTTGGTCTTGCGGTCGGCGCCTATGGTCTGACCCAGGCCGTTTTGCAAATCCCCTTGGGCTTTTTATCGGATTGGATCGGACGCAAGCCGGTGATCTATGCAGGTCTGGCGCTGTTCATCCTTGGGGGGATCATGGCTGCCCTGGCGACCCATATCCATTGGGTCATCCTGGGACGGGCTCTGCAAGGCAGCGGGGCGATTGCTGCGGCCATCATTGCCCTTGCTGCCGATCTAACCCGCGAGGAGGTGCGCACCAAGGGGATGGCGGTGATCGGGATCAGTGTGGCACTCTCCTTTGCGCTTGCCTTGGTCCTGGGTCCAGCCCTAAGCGGCTGGGTCGGGATGCGCGGGCTGTTTTGGCTCACGGCGCTTTTGGGTCTGGTCGGGGTCCTGATCCTGGCCACCCTAGTGCCCGCACCCAAGCAGTCAGGCATCCATCGCGAGGCTGAGCCGGCGGCTGATCAATTCAAGTGGGTCATCCGCGACCCGCTCTTGAGGTGGTTAGATCTCTCGGTTTTTTTGCTGCATCTGGTGATGGTAAGCCTGTTCGTCGCCTTACCCCTGTCGCTGAGTCAGGCGGGGCTCGAGCCAAGCGCGCACTGGCAGGTCTATCTGCCGGCGGTATTGCTGGCAATCCCTGCAATGGTGCCCTTTATCTTGCTTGCTGAACGCCGCGGTCAGACGCGCCGAGTCTTGGTGGGTTCGGTTGCCGCCCTCCTGGTCTCCATGCTGGGTTTCTACGGCCTAGGTCATTCGCCTTGGCTGGTGGGGCTCATGCTTGCCGTGATGTTTACGGTCTTTAATCTACTCGAGGCACTCCTGCCGGCCCTGGTCTCCAAGGCCGCGGCGGCAGGGGCGAAGGGGACGGCCATGGGGGTCTTTTCGACCGCCCAGTTTCTCGGTGCCTTTTTTGGAGGTGTGCTCGGCGGCTTGGCGCACGAGCGATTCGGTGCCGATGCAGTCTATCTGGTCGGGGCGCTCGTCTCTTTAGCCTGGATCGGCTTGGCTGCGATCATGCCGCTACCTGAAAACCTGATGCGCCATGTGCTGGTACTCGCTGACTCAACCAGGGCGGATCCCGCTGAGCTGCAAAGGCGCCTGCTCGCCACCCCAGGCGTGCGCGAGGCGGTGGTGGCCCCCGATGAAGGTGTGGCCTATCTCAAAGTGGACAGCCGCTTGATCGATTGGGCAAGATTGCAGGCATTTACTGGGGCGCCCTGCCCAGAGGCTCAGTGATCCAGGGTGTCCAGATGGCCATAGGAGCGATCAGCGATGGCGATGCGAGGGGTCAATAAGGTGATCTTGATCGGAAACCTCGGGGCAGACCCCGAGGTCCGCTATATGCCCAGCGGCGATGCCGTGGCCAATCTGCGGGTCGCCACCAGCGAGGTCTGGCGGGATAAGAACGGCGAGCAACAGGAACGGACCGAATGGCACAATGTCGTGCTCTTTGGCAAGGTCGCCGAGATCGCCAGACAGTATCTGCGCAAGGGCTCGAAGGTCTATCTCGAAGGCAAGCTTCGAACCCGCAAATGGCAAACCCAAGAGGGTCAGGACCGTTATACCACCGAGATTGTGGTGGACATGAATGGCACCATGCAGATGCTAGACAGCCGCATGGGCGGCACTGCCCCGCTCGATGACCCGGCGCCACCTGCCCACCCTGCCTCTGGCCCTCAGCCCGAGATGCACTCTCAGTCGCTGTCCGCGAAGCGGGCCGACCCTCTTCGCGGCGAGCGAGATTATTTCGCTGAACAAGGGCCGTCTCCCCGCCCAATCCCTAGGTCCGATGGTCAGTCTGGATCCACTCCGCCCGCCCCCTCTTATGACAGCACGCTCGACGATGATGTGCCGTTCTAAGGGTTTGGTCTCGACGCGGAACATGCGCGGAATATCTTAAAGATGCAGACCCTCTTGGTCACTGGGGGCGCCGGGTTCATCGGCGGTAACTTTGTCCATTACATCCTGGGCCAGGCCGATGTTCGGGTGGTCAATCTGGATCGTCTGACCTATGCGGGGAATCTTGATACCTTGGCGCCGCTCGCTGGCAATCCGCGGCATGTCTTCGTCCAAGGCGATATTGGAGACAGCGTCTTGGTGGCGCGTTTGCTGCGCGAGTATGAGGTCGAGGCGATCGTCAATTTCGCCGCCGAAAGCCATGTCGATCGCTCGATCGATGGGCCGGCGGATTTTATCCAGACCAATGTCGTGGGTACCTTTCGGCTGCTTGAATGCGCGCGCGCTTATTGGTCCGGTTTGGGTCTGGCAGCGCGTGCGGCCTTTCGCTTTTTGCATGTCTCGACCGATGAGGTCTATGGTTCGCTCGGCCCCACCGGGCGCTTTACCGAAAACAGCCCTTATGCGCCGAATTCGCCCTATGCGGCGTCCAAGGCCGCTTCGGATCATCTGGTGCGCGCTTGGCATCAGACCTATGGTCTGCCAACCCTCACCACCAATTGCTCGAATAACTATGGGCCCTATCAGTTTCCGGAAAAGCTCATCCCCTTGATGATCCTTAAGGCGCAACGGGGCGAGCCATTACCGATCTATGGGGACGGGCAAAACATCCGCGACTGGCTGTATGTGCTCGATCATTGCCGAGCGATCCAGCGGGTGCTCGAGGCAGGAAGACCAGGTGAGGTCTATAACATCGGCGCCAATAACGAGCGGACCAATCTGGAGGTGGTCGATCTGATCTGCCGATTACTCGATGAACGCCTGCCAGATTCGCCCTATCGCCCCCATGCCCAGCTCAAGACCTTTGTGCCCGACCGGCCGGGCCATGACCGGCGGTATGCGATCGACGCCGCCAAGATCCGCCGCGAGCTCGGTTGGCAACCCCTGGAGACCTTTGAATCCGGTCTTGCGCGTACCCTCGATTGGTATCTCGCCAATCCCGATTGGTGCCAGCGGGTCATGGATGGCAGCTATCGCGGCGAGCGGCTGGGGACACAGGGGGTCAATAACCCCGACTGAAGTCCTAGGCTTTATCTTAGGGCGAGGCCATGCTCATCCCCGACATGAAACGCAAAGGAATCATACTCGCCGGCGGCTTGGGTACCCGCCTCTATCCGCTCACTCGGGTGCTGAGCAAGCAGCTCTTGCCGGTCTATGACAAACCGATGATCTATTACCCGCTCTCGACCCTGATGCTGGCGGGACTGCGCGAGATCCTGATCATCACCACGCCCGGAGATGCCCCCTTGTTTCGCCAGCTGCTTGGCGATGGTTCTCAATGGGGTTTGAACCTCGAATATGCCGTACAGCCTGAGCCTGGCGGATTGGCCCAGGCGTTTCTAATCGGGCAGACCTTTCTCAATGGTGCCCCTTCTTGCCTCATCCTGGGTGACAATCTGTTTTACGGCCATAAACTGGTTGATCAGCTGAAGGCGGCCAATGCGCGCCAAGAGGGTGCAACCATCTTCGGTTACTATGTCGCTGACCCCGAGCGCTATGGTGTTGTTGAATTCGACGAACGAGGGCGGGTGTTGGCCATCGAGGAAAAGCCCAAGACCCCTAAATCGCATTGGGCGGTCACTGGGATTTATTTCTATGATGGACGCGCCGCTGAATTCGCCGCTCAATTAACACCCTCGGCGCGCGGCGAACTGGAGATCACCGACCTTAATAACCGCTATCTGGCCGAGGGGGGGCTGAATCTCATCCGTCTCGGCCGGGGGATTGCTTGGTTGGATACCGGGACCCAAGACGCCCTGCTGGAGGCGGCGCTCTTCATCGAGACCATCGAAAAACGCCAGGGGCTTAAGATCTGTTGCCCTGAGGAGGTCGCCTATCGCAATGGCTGGATCGATGCTGAACAGTTGCGCGCCCTGGGTGAGGCTCTGGGCACAAGCAGCTATGGGCGCTATCTCTTGGGTCTGCTCGAAGGGGGCCGGTTATGAAGGTGATCGAAACCGAGATCCCCGGGGTCTTGATCATCGAGCCCCAGGTCTTTGGCGATGCACGCGGCTATTTCATTGAGCTTTATCGCAGCAACCGCTATGCCGAGCTCGGCATCCCGCCCCTGGTTCAGGATAATCTCTCATTTTCGCGTCATGGGGTCCTGCGTGGACTCCATCTCCAACATCCGCATGCCCAAGGCAAGCTGGTGCAGGTGCTGGCGGGCGAGGTCTTTGATGTCGCGGTGGATGTGCGCCGGGGCTCGCCATCTTTCGGACGCTGGGTGGGGACGAGCCTTTCGGGTGAAACCGGGCGTCAATTCTGGATTCCACCTGGCTTTGCCCATGGCTTTTTGGTCACGGGCGAGCATGCGCTCCTGATGTATAAAAACACCGACTATTACTGCCCCCAAACCGAGTACAGCCTGTGCTGGGACGATCCGGATCTGGCGATCGCCTGGCCATTAAACGGTCTTGTGCCCGAGCTTTCGGCCAAGGATCGCGAGGCACCCCGTCTGCGCGAGCTCCCAGCCGAGCGGCTCCCTGCCCTGGAGGATTATCCATGACCCCTGCCACCCCTCGTCCTAAGCTATTGTTGATTGGTGCCAACGGTCAGGTCGGCTGGGAGCTGCGCCGGACCCTGGCCTGTATCGGGGAGGTGATCGCCGCCTCGATCGAGGGGGGAGACGGTCCGACCATCGACCTCATGGATTCTCGATCCCTGGCCCAATTGATCCATGACACCCAACCCGATGCACTCATCAATGCCGCCGCCTATACCGCAGTCGATCAGGCCGAGACCGATCGGGCTACGGCCTGGCGGATCAACGCCGAGGCGGTCGGCGAGATGGGCGCCCTCCTGGCGCATCGCTGTACGCCGATCATCCATTATTCGACCGATTATGTCTTTTCAGGGCGGCTCGGCCGGCCCTATACCGAGGCGGATGACCCAGACCCGATCAATGTCTATGGCGAGACCAAGCTAGCTGGCGAGCGCGCCTTACTCGAGTCCGGCGCCCGGGCCCTCATCTTCCGCACGAGCTGGGTCTATGGGGCGCGCGGGAATAATTTTTTATTGAGCATGCGCCGCCTTTTTCAGGAGCATGAGGAGCTGCGGGTGGTGGATGACCAGATCGGTTCCCCGACCTGGAGCCGGATGCTCGCCGAGGTCACTGCCTTGGTGCTCTATCGCATCCTGCGCGGCGAGGTCGATCTCGCAAAGATCGGCGGGCTGTATCATCTGACCGGCAGCGGCCAGGTCAGCTGGTATGGGTTTGCGGGCGCAATCCTCAAGTCAACCGGGGCGCGTACCCGCCTGATCCCGATCGCCTCTTGCGAATATCAGGCACCGGCCAAACGCCCCGCCTTCTCGGTGTTGGATAATCGCCGTTTTCAAGAAACCTTCGGCCTTAGCATGCCCGATTGGCGCCTCTCGTTGGCCCAGTGTCTTGAGGAACTCAGATCGACTGGTTCTTAAAGACCGGTTTATAAGGAGACCGCGATGCCGCTTATCAACCAGCTTCCCCAATGGCAGGAATTGGAGCAGCATTGGGGGCAGATGTGTACCCAACACCTACGCGCACTCTTTGCTGCGGATCCGCAACGCGCCGAACGCATGCACCTGGAGACCGCAGGTCTTTATCTCGACTATTCCAAAAACCTCATCACCCAAGAGACCCTCGAGCGACTCCTGGCGCTGGCTGAGGCAGTGGATCTGCGCGGCTGGATCGAGCGGATGTTTCAGGGTGAGCCGATCAACAATACCGAAGGGCGCGCCGTCCTCCATATCGCCCTGCGCAATCGCGCAAACCGGCCGATCCTCGTCAATGGCCAGGATGTCATGCCCGAGGTCAACCGGGTGCTCGATCAAATGCGGGGATTTGTCGAACGGGTGCATTCAGGCGCATGGCGTGGCTATACCGGCGAATGCATCACGGACGTGGTCAATATTGGGATCGGCGGCTCAAATCTCGGCCCCAAGATGGTCTGCGCAGCCTTAAGCCCTTATCAAAACGGGTCATTGCGTGTCCATTTCGTCTCCAATATCGATGCCGCCCATCTGGTTGGGACCCTAAAACCCCTAGATCCAGCCAAGACCCTGTTTATCGTCGCCTCCAAGACCTTTACCACCCAAGAAACGCTCACCAATGCGCAAAGCGCCCGCGCCTGGCTTCTAGAGGCGCTCAAGGATCCCCAGGCGGTGGCGCATCATTTTGTGGCGGTCTCGACCCATACCGAGCGGGTGGCGGCATTCGGGATCGATCCCGCCAATATGTTTGGCTTTTGGGATTGGGTGGGGGGGCGTTATTCGCTCTGGTCAGCCATTGGGCTGCCAATCGCTTTGGCAGTGGGTTTTGATCGCTTCATCGAACTTTTGGAAGGCGCCCATGCCATGGACGAGCATTTTCGCACTGCCCCTTTTCCCGAGAACATGCCGGTGCTCATGGGTTTGATCGGGATCTGGTATGTCAATTTCGCCGGCGCCAAGACCCAGGCCATCCTGCCCTATGACCAATGCCTGCGTTATCTGCCTGCTTATCTGCAACAGGGCGATATGGAAAGCAACGGCAAGGGGGTGACGCGTGAGGGGATCCCAGTCGCCTACAGCACTGGCCCAGTGATCTGGGGCGAGCCCGGAACCGATGGTCAGCATGCCTTCTACCAATTGATCCATCAGGGCACCCAATTGATCCCTGCCGACTTTATCGGCGCCATCCACAGCCATTATGAGCTTGACGATCATCATCCCAAGCTGATGGCCAATCTATTCGCCCAGACCGAGGCCCTGATGCGCGGGCGTACCTATGAGGAGGCGCTTGCTGAATTGCTGGCATCCGGCATGGACGAGGCGCAAGCCCGTTTTCTGGCGCACCACCGCGTATTTCCCGGCAATCGCCCGACCAATACGATCCTCATGGACCGGCTGACCCCTTACACCCTCGGTGCCCTGATCGCACTCTATGAACACCGGATCTTTACCCAAGGGATCATCTGGGGGATCAATTCATTCGACCAGTGGGGGGTCGAGCTCGGCAAACAATTGGCAGGGGTGATCCTGGACGAAATCCAGCAAGGCCAAGTGAGCACTGTCCACGACAGCTCGACCCGATTCCTGGTCGAACGTTTCATCCAGCAACGCCGATAAGGCCCTTGCCGCTGGTGGCTTGTACCCCTAAGCACCCAAGCGCAGTGCAGAACGAACGATAGAATCGGCTGCTACCCGCGCGATCCCAGTCCAGTCTGTTCTCTATCGGGCCATTGAGCCCCTGACCCCGCGGATATCAGGCGCTCAAGCAGGAGCTGGGCCCCTCCCCGCCCTAAAAGCGGGCAGGGTTTGCCGCGCCCTGGGTCAGACCCCGCCGATGGCCACAGGCGGTTGCCCAGGTGCCCCACCCTGAGGCGCCGGTTTACCGTCGGCGTCCGCCCGTGGTTGATCGCCATCATCGCCAGGGATACGCATCGGTCGCCCGGCCATGATGTCATCGATCTGTTCCTTGTTGATCGTCTCATAGGTCAAGAGCGCCTCGGCCATGCGGTGGAGCTTGTCGAGATTGTCCTCGAG
Source organism: uncultured Chromatiaceae bacterium (assembly GCA_937923175.1). Classification (GTDB taxonomy): domain Bacteria; phylum Pseudomonadota; class Gammaproteobacteria; order Chromatiales; family Chromatiaceae; genus Thermochromatium. The sequence continues at coordinate 14,613 of CALALB010000040.1, forward strand.
GATCTGGCGGGCGCGCTGATAATTGCGGTCGATGATCGCGCGTACCGCCCTGTCGATCGCCAGCGCCGTTTGCGGCGAGACCTGGCGCTGCTGGGTCACCGAGCGCCCCAGGAACACCTCACCCTCATCCTCGGCATAGGTCAGGGGACCCATGGTCTCAGAGAGTCCAAAGCGGGTTACCATTTTACGCGCGATCTCGGTGGCGCGCTCGATGTCATTGGCCGCGCCCGTGGTCACCTGCTCCGGGCCAAAGATCATCTCCTCGGCGATCCGCCCACCAAAGAGACTCGAGATCTGGCTTTCGAGCTGACGCTTGGTCAGGTTATAGCGATCCCGCTCCGGCAGAAACAGGGTCACCCCCAGGGCCCGCCCCCGCGGGATGATCGAGACCTTGTGTACCGGGTCATGATCCGGGACCAGCCGCCCGACGATGGCATGGCCCGATTCGTGATAGGCAGTGAGACGTTTCTCGGATTCAGACATCACGATGCTGCGCCGCTCCGCGCCCATCAGGATCTTGTCCTTGGCCTTCTCGAACATCTCCATGTCTACCTCATCCTTGCCCGCCCGCGCGGCGAATAAGGCCGCCTCATTGACCAAATTGGCAAGATCTGCGCCGGAAAAACCCGGGGTCCCACGGGCGATCGTGCGGGCATCGACATCCTTGGCGATCGGAACCTTGCGCATATGCACCTCGAGGATGGCAGCCCGCCCGGCGAGATCAGGAAGCCCGACCACCACCTGGCGGTCGAATCGTCCTGGACGCAGTAAGGCCGGATCCAACACATCGGGGCGATTGGTGGCGGCAATTACGATCACCCCCTCGTTGCCCTCGAAGCCATCCATCTCGACCAGGAGCTGATTGAGGGTCTGCTCGCGCTCATCATGTCCACCG
>CALALB010000041.1 GCA_937923175.1 uncultured Chromatiaceae bacterium
CCAGCAATGGCGGCGCTGCGGCAGGGAGGGTCTCTGTCGCAGTCGGGAAGGTGATGCCTGTCAGAGACGCATCCGGGAAACCAAAGCCGTCGAGGCAGGAAAAGAACCGTGCACGCTTATGCGCACTTTTTTGAGAGCAGATATCCGTGAGACCCCATGTCCTGCCATTCATCCTGGTCGGACTGCTGGGCGGTCCGCCATGCGCCACACCAGCGAGTGAATACCGCATCGCTGTGGTCGATCCGAACCGAATCGTCGAACAATCGCCGCAATACGAGGCCGCGCGCGAGGCCCTGCAGCGCGAGATCGAGGAACGCGAGCGGAGTCTGCGCGAGCAGCAAGAACAGATTGCCGCCTTACAGCGCCAGCTTGAACGCGACGGCTCATTGATGAGCGAGAGCGAACTGCAACGCTTGCAAAACGACATCCGCAGTCGTACCCGCAAGATCAAATATGCCCGGGATGAATTCCAGGATGACTTTGCCTTGCGTCAAAGCGAGCTCAGAACCCGCCTGAGCCGGCAGGTGCAAGAGGTGGTGGTCGAATTGGCCAAGGAGCAACAGATCGACCTGATCCTCAGCGAGGGTCTGGTCTATGCCAACCCGCGCATCGATATCTCGGATCTGGTGATCGAGCGTCTCAAGCAGGAGTTTGAGAAACACAGCGGGCAGCGGGGGGGAGAAGGCGCCCGCTGATGGCCTTTACCCCAGGGAACAGAGTGCCCCATGACCCTTCAGATCGGTGAGCTCGCTGCCCGGTTAGGCTTGAGGCTGCAGGGTGATCCACGGGTGGTGGTCAGCCATATCGCCCAACTCGACCGGGCTGGACCGCAGAGCCTAAGCTTTCTCGGAGACCCCAGTTATCGCGCGCACCTGGCTACGACCGGTGCTGCGGCAGTCATCCTGAGGGAGAGCGATGCTGCAGCGTCCCCGGTGCCAGCGCTGATCAGCGACAATCCCTATCTCGCCTTTGCCCGTGCCGCTCAATTATTGCATCCGGAGCCCGAAGTGATCGGCGGTATCCATCCCTCAGCAGTCATTGATCCCAGCGCCCGGATCGATCCAACTGCCTGGATTGGGCCCTTAACCGTCATTGAGGCCAGGGTTGTCGTCGGGCCAGGTGTCTTCATCGGACCGGGTTGTATCCTGGGTGAAGGGGTAGAGATCGGTGCCGCCAGCCGGTTGGTGGCGCGCGTGACCCTGTGTGCCGGTACCAAGGTCGGTCAGCGTGCCCTGATCCATCCCGGGGCAGTGATCGGCCGGGCAGGTTTCGGTTTTGCCAAGGATGGGGAGTGTTGGGTGCGCATCCCTCAGATCGGGCGCGCCGTACTGGGAGACGATGTCGAGATCGGCGCCAATACCACGGTTGATCGGGGTACCATTGGAGATACGATCATCGGTAATGGGGTCAAACTCGACAATCATATCCAGATCGGGCACAACGTCGTGATCGGCGAGCATACCGCCATAGCAGCCAATACCGGCATCTCGGGTTCGACCCGTATTGGGCGCAATTGTACCCTGGCCGGCGCTGTTGGTATGGCAGGGCATCTAGAGATCGGCGATAACGTGCATTTTACTGGGATGGCTATGGTCACGCGCTCATTCAAGGAGCCCGGCGTCTATAGCAGTGGAATACCTGCAATGCCGAACAGGGATTGGCGGCGCAATGTGGCGCGTTTTAAACAGCTCGATGAACTTGCGCGCCGAATCAAGCAACTCGAACTCTCGCTTGCCGCTATGAATTCAACGCATAACCCGAGGGGGTCCTGATGGATGGGACCGAGCTGAAATCTGCCAAGGTCTCAGACCCCCTGAAAGAGGCCGGGCCAATGGATATCCATCGGATCCTGAGGCTATTACCGCACCGCTATCCCTTTCTATTGGTCGACCGAGTCATTGATTATCGGATCAACGACTACCTGATCGCGCTCAAGAATGTCACCTTCAACGAGCCATTCTTTACCGGCCATTTTCCGGTCCGCCCGGTGATGCCGGGAGTGCTGATTGTCGAGGCCATGGCTCAGGCGACTGGTCTCTTGGCGATGGCCTCACGCCCCGATCTAGTCGGTGAACGATCGCTGTATTATTTCGTCGGCATCGATAAGGCGCGTTTCAAACGGCCCGTCGAGCCGGGTGACCAGCTCATCATGGAGGTCAGGCTAGGGCCGGTGCGCCGCGGCATCTGGAGATTCGATGGGGAGGCGCGCGTCGATGACAAGGTCGTTGCCAACGCCGAGATCATGTGCACAGCCCGGGATTTCGACGCTTGATCCACCCCACTGCCCTGGTCGATCCGGGGGCTGAGCTCGATTCGACCGTCGAGGTCGGTCCATATGCGGTGATCGGACCTGGGGTAGAGATCGATGCTGGAACCTCGATTGGGCCGCATGCGGTGCTCAAGGGACCGACCCGGATCGGGCGTGACAATCGGATCTTTCAGTTTGCCTCGGTCGGCGAGGACCCTCAGGACAAAAAATACGGTGGCGAACCCACCTGGCTCATCATGGGCGACCGTAATCGGGTACGCGAATTCGCGACCATTCATCGCGGCACGACCCAGGATCGGGGGGTGACCCGCATCGGTGATGATAACCTCTTCATGGCCTATACCCATGTTGCCCATGATTGTTGGATCGGCAACCAGGTGATCCTGGCCAATGCAGCATCCCTGGGGGGGCATGTCGAGGTCCAGGACTGGGCGATCCTCGGCGGTTTCGCCATTGTTCACCAATTCTGCCGGATCGGTGCCCATGCCTTTTGCGCCATGGGTTCAGTCATCACCCAGGATGTCCCACCCTATATCATGGTCGCTGGTCATCCGGCCCAGCCGCATGGGATCAATACCGAGGGTCTGCGTCGGCGCGGCTTCGCGCCCAAAACCATTCAATCGATCAAGCGCGCCTATCGCACCCTGTATTTGGCCAATCTCAGGCTGGAAGAGGCGCGCGCCCGCATCCAAGAGATGTCTGCAACCACCCCTGAGCTCGAGGTACTGGCCAACTTTATTGGCCAGGGCGGACGCGGCCTGATCCGCTGATGGACCGGCCAGAGCCCAAATCCTTGGTGATCGGTCTGGTCGCCAATGAGCCTTCCGGCGACCAGCTCGGCGCTTTGCTGATCCGCGCCATCCGTACCCGGTACCCCGATGTCCAGTGTATCGGGGTGGCTGGACCCAGGATGCAGGCTGCCGGTTGTCAGACCCTCTTTGAGATGGAGCGCCTTGCGGTCATGGGACTGACCGAGGTCCTGGCCCATCTCCCTGAGCTGTTGGGATTACGCCGCCGGCTTGAGGAGTATTTCATCGCCCACCCACCGGCGGTCTTCATCGGGATCGATGCGCCTGATTTTAATCTCGGCCTTGAGGCGCGGCTGCGGGCGCGGGGGATCAAGACCGTGCACCTGGTCAGCCCCACCGTTTGGGCCTGGCGACCTGGACGGGTGAATCAGATCCGGCGGGCAGTCGATCGGTTATTTTGCCTGTTTCCCTTCGAGGAGTCCTTTCTGCGGCAACACGGGGTCCCAGCGCTCTATATCGGCCATCCCCTGGCCGATGAGATCCCCCTGAGCGTTGATCGCCAACAGGCGCGCGCAGCCCTTGGGCTGCCCTTGGCTGCGCCCATCATCGCCCTACTTCCCGGCAGCCGCCTCAGCGAGCTGAGCAGCTTGGCGCGGCCCTTTATCGAGACTGCGCGCCTGTGTCTAGCCAGCCGCCCTGAGCTGAGGTTCGTGGTCCCTCTGGTCAATGAGCGGCTGCGTGCCTATTGGGTAGCCGAGCTCAGGCGTCTTGACCCAAACCTGCCGGCGACCCTGCTCGACGGCCAAAGCCACACCGCCCTCGCCGCAGCCGATGCCGTGTTGACGGCCTCTGGCACGGCCACCTTGGAGGCATTATTGTTTAAGCGCCCGATGGTGGTTGCCTATCGGCTCCACCCGCTGACTTACCATCTGGTCAAGGGCTTGCGGCTGATCAAGGTCCCTTATGTGGCCATGGCCAATCTGCTGGTTGGACAGGCGCTAGCCCCTGAGTTTTTGCAGGACGCTTGCCGTCCTGAAAGGCTTGCCCCTGCCCTGCTCGCCCATCTGAATGAACCTGAACGGGTTGCCATGATCCAAGCGGAATATCAAAGGGTTCACGCGCTGCTCAGACGCGATGCCGCAGCGACAGCGGCCCAAAATATCCTGGCGCTGATCGAGTCTGAAACAGACCTCGCCCCAGGGTCGCAGGGATCATGGATCAAGGCTTGAACCAAGCCGACACCGAGGTGCTGATCGCTGGCGTCGATGAGGCGGGACGCGGCCCCCTGGCGGGGCCGGTCTGTGCAGCAGCGGTTATCCTTGATCCCGCGTCCCCAATCCTTGGGCTCGCCGACTCCAAGATCCTCAGTCCAAGCCGCCGCGCCCAGCTTGCCTCATTGATCCAGGCGCAGGCCCTTGCCTGGTCGATCGCCTGGGCAAGCGTTGAGGAGATCGATCGACTCAATATTCTGCAGGCCAGCATGCTCGCCATGGAACGCGCGGTGGCAAGTCTCAAGCTCAAGCCGAGCAAGGCCCTGGTCGATGGCAATCGCTGCCCCCAGCTTGCCCTACCCGTCGAGGCCATTGTCAGCGGCGATCGGCTGATCCCCGCGATCAGCGCGGCCTCGATCCTCGCCAAGGTCGCGCGTGATCGCTTCATGATCGAGCTCGATGCCCAATATCCCGGCTACGGCTTTGCCAGACATAAAGGCTATCCTACCGCTGAACATCGAGGAGCGCTCAGGCGCCTCGGACCTACCCCTTGGCATCGATCGAGCTTTCATTGGGGCCCTGACTGAAGGCCAAATAAAAAGCCGGGGAAACCCCGGCTTGCTTACGACGCTCAGGCGCCTTACTTTAGGCCGCCTTGGCCTGCTCTTCGGCAGGCACATGCTCGATGGCTGGGTTTGCAGCCCCCGCCTTGATCTCGATGCGCCGCGGTCTCATCGCCTCAGGCACCTCGCGCACCAGGTCGATATGCAGTAGGCCGTTTGCTAGACGCGCCTCTACGACCTTTACATAGTCGGCCAGCTGGAACTTGCGCTCGAACGCCCGATTCGCAATCCCGCGATACAAGAAGTTGCCCTCACTTTCGCTCGCCTGCCGCTGACCCGAGATCGTGAGCAGATTATCCTTGACCTCGATATTCAGCTCGGACTCGGTGAAACCCGCAACCGCCAGGGTGATGCGATAGCGGTTTTCATCAAGCAGCTCGACATTATAGGGCGGATAACCACCCGGCTCGCTGCGATAGGCCATCTCCAGCGCACTGGCCAGCCGATCAAAGCCGATCATCGAGCGAAACAGGGGCGAGAAGTCGATCGTCGTCATACGCATATCCTCCTTTCCAGAGCAATATGTTGAAGGGGGCATTCATCACGAACCACCCATTGGCGCGGCCCCACTTGGGCGACCGCACTATGATTTATAGCACAAATTAGCACTCTGTCAAGGTGAGTGCTAATTCTTGACGCATCTGCCCGCGCCGACCATCATCATGGTATCCGCTCCAAGGGCGGCGCGGACTGGGCTATTAGTCATCAAACAGTCATGCGCTGCCCTTAGCCTTATATATCTCCGCAAGCCTCTGGACATCCTGCCTCATGACTGAGCTTGTCACCCCCTATTATCTGATCGATGAAGCCCGCCTGAAGCGCAACCTTGAGATTATCCAAGCGGTGCGCGAACGCTCCGGGGCCAAATCGGTGTTGGCGCTTAAATGTTTCTCAAGCTGGTGTGTATTTCCCTTGATGCGCCAGTATATGGACGGGACCACTAGCAGCTCGCCCTTTGAGGCGCGCCTGGGCCATGAAGAGTTCGGCGGCGAGGTCCATGCCTATAGCGTGGGCTTCTCGCGCGCCGATGTGCTTGAGGTGCGCCCATTTGCCGATAAGATCATCTTTAACTCGGTCTCCCAGCTGAAGCGCTTCTATCCTGAGGTCGCCGGCCTAAACCTCGGGCTGCGGGTCAATCCCGGGATCAGCTATTCGCCCTATGATCTCGCCGACCCCGGGCGGCGTTATTCGCGCCTTGGCGCCATCGACAAACAGGCAATCGCCGAGGTACTCCCCTGGCTCCGCGGTCTGATGTTTCATTTCAACTGCGAAAACGATGATGTGGAGCACGTTTGCAGCGCGATTGCCACCATCGGTCAAGAATATGGCGACTTTCTGGAACGCCTGGAGTGGGTCAGCCTCGGCGGCGGGATCTCGTTGACCCATGAGGGTTATCCGGTCGAGCGCCTGTGCGCGGCCCTGGCATCCTTCAGCAAGCGGTTCGGGGTGCAGGTCTATCTCGAGCCAGGCGAGGCGGCGGTGACCCAAAGCGCTGAGCTTGTCACCACAGTGCTCGATGTAGTGCATAACGAGATCGACATCGCCATTATCGACGCTTCGCTCGAGGCGCATCTGCTCGACCATCTCATCTATCGCACAACCCCAAGACTCGCCAGTCCAGGCCCAGGCCCCCATCGGATGATGGTGGCTGGGCGTACCTGTCTAGCCGGCGATGTCTTTGGCGACTTCATGCTGGAGAAACCTCTAGAGGTCGGTGATGAGGTCAGGATCGCTGATGCCGCGGCCTATACCCTGGTCAAGATGACCTGGTTCAACGGCATCGCCATGCCCTCGATCGCCGTGCGCCGGCTGGATGGGCGTATCGAACTCATCCGGTCGTTTGGATACGACGATTTTAAACGCAGCCTGTCTTAAGTAAGGAAAGAAACAATGAAAAAGAACATCTTGATCATCGGCGCCGGTGGCGTCGCCCATGTCGCGGCGCATAAGGCAGCCATGTACAACGATGAACTGGGTGACATCTGCATCGCCTCCCGTACCCTTTCCAAATGCGAGCGGATTATTGAAAGCATCCAGCGAAAAGGCCATCTCAAAGACACCAGCAACAGGCTCCATGCGCGCCAGATTAATGCCTTGGATATCCCAGCGACGATCGCTCTGATCAAAGAAACCCGTTCAGAGATCGTGATCAATCTAGGTCAAGCATTTCTCAATATGTCGGTCTTGGAGGCCTGTCTTGAGACAGGTGCGGCCTATATCGACACCGCCATCCATGAAGAACCCGATAAGGTCTGTGAAAATCCGCCCTGGTATGCCAACTATGAATGGAAACGCAAGGATCGCTGTACGGAAAAGGGTGTGACAGCAATTCTGGGCGCAGGCTTTGACCCCGGTGTGGTTAATGCCTATTGCGCGCTTGCAGTCAAGCATTATTTTGATAGAATCGAGACCATTGACATTCTAGATGTCAATGCCGGAAACCATGGTAAATATTTTGCTACCAATTTCGATCCAGAGATCAACTTCCGTGAATTCATCAAGGTCTGGACCTGGATCGATCGGCAATGGAAGGAATATCCAACCCATACCGTCAAGCGTGTCTGGGAATTTCCAATCGTAGGCCGCCAGCCGGTTTACTTAAACGGCCATGATGAACTCCATTCGCTGTCTAAAAATATCGATGCCGACAGTATCCGCTTCTGGATGGGTTTTGGCGATCACTATATCAATGTTTTTACCGTTCTGCGCACCCTAGGGTTTTTGTCACATATGCCGGTGAGACTTGCCGATGGTCAGGAGGTAGTTCCATTGAAGGTGGTCAAGGCACTTTTGCCCGATCCCATGACCCTAGCACCTAATTACACAGGCAAAACCTGCATCGGCAATATCATTAAAGGCTGGAAAGACGGCAAGCGGCGCGAACTGTTCATCTATCAGGTTTCAGATCATCATGCTTGCTATGAGGAGGTTGAATCTCAGGCGATCAGTTATACAGCCGGTGTCCCGCCGGTCGCAGCGGCGCGGCTGATTGCCAATGGCACCTGGGATGTTAAGACCATGGTCAATGTCGAGGAGCTCGATCCAGATCCATTCATCGCCCTCTTAGACCAGATGGGCCTTCCAACCGAGTACAAAGAGATTGAGCCGGATAGTCCAGAATCATTCAATGGCACTGTGCGGGATTTACAAACTGAAATCGCTGAATCGACAGTGACAGTCACTGTTTCGGCAGCTGATCCTATGATCGCGGTCCGACCCAGGCAACAGTGATTTTACGGCCTTCTCCTCCATGATCTCTGGGAGAAGAGGGCCTCTAGCTGGCCTTTAGCAAGGATAGAAGGCCTTTTTGATCAGGGGGTCTTGAACGATGCGTTTCCGTTTTCCGGTCGTGATCATTGATGAGGATTTTCGCTCTGAGAATGCGAGCGGCCTGGGAATCCGGGCCCTGGCCAAGGCAATCGAAGACGAGGGCCTAGAGGTCCTGGGGGTCACGAGCTATGGTGATCTCGCATCATTCGCCCAGCAGCAGAGCCGCGCCTCCTGCTTCATTCTGTCGATCGACGATGAAGAATTCGGCAATGGTTCGCCGGAAGAGGTTCAAGCGGCCCTCTCGGATCTGCGCCGATTCGTCCAAGAGGTACGGATGCGCAATGAGGACATCCCCATCTTTTTGTATGGTGAGACCCGCACCTCGCGCCATATCCCAAACGATATCCTCAAAGAATTGCATGGTTTTATCCATATGTTTGAGGATACGCCCGAGTTTATCGCCCGCTATGTAGCGCGCGAGGCGCGGGCCTATCTCGACAGTTTACCCCCGCCCTTCTTCCGGGCGCTCACCCATTATGCCGCGGATAGCTCCTATTCATGGCATTGCCCAGGTCATTCAGGCGGCGTGGCCTTTTTGAAAAGCCCCGTCGGGCAGATGTTTCACCAATTCTTTGGTGAGAACATGCTGCGCGCCGATGTCTGCAATGCCGTCGATGAGCTCGGTCAGCTGCTCGATCACTCTGGGCCTGTAGCTGACTCGGAACGCAATGCAGCGCGGATCTTTCATTGCGATCATCTGTTCTTTGTCACTAATGGAACCTCGACCTCGAATAAGATCGTCTGGCATTCGACCGTGGCACCAGATGATATTGTGGTCGTCGATCGCAACTGTCATAAATCCATCCTCCATGCGATCATTATGACGGGGGCGATCCCAGTCTTTCTCATGCCAACCCGCAACCATTACGGCATCATCGGGCCAATCCCCCTCGATGAATTTCGCCCAGAAAATATCGGGCGCAAGATCGCTGCCAACCCATTTACCAAAGATCGCACCGACCGTCCGCGGCTGCTTACAATCACCCAGAGCACCTATGACGGTATTCTCTATAACGTCGAGACCATCAAATCGCTGCTCGACGGTGAGATCGATACACTTCTCTTCGATGAGGCCTGGCTGCCGCACGCAGCCTTCCATGATTTCTACATTGGGATGCATGCAATCGGCAAGGATCGCAAGCGTTGCCGCAAATCCATGGTCTTTGCCACCCAATCGACGCACAAGCTTTTGGCTGGACTTTCTCAGGCATCGCAGATCCTGGTCCAGGAATCGGAGAGCCGCCAACTTGACCGCGGCAACTTTATCGAGGCCTATCTGATGCATTCATCTACCAGTCCCCAATATGCCATCATCGCCTCATGTGATGTCGCAGCAGCCATGATGGAACCTCCAGGAGGCACGGCGCTAGTCCATGAATCGATCCTTGAGGCTCTGGATTTCCGGCGAGCGATGCGTAAGGTCGATGCTGAATACGGTGAGGACAATTGGTGGTTTAAGGTCTGGGGGCCGGATTATCTCGCCGAGGAGGGAATCGGCAGCCGTGATGATTGGATGCTCCATGCCGGCGAACGCTGGCATGGCTTTGGTGACCTTGCCCCTGGTTTCAACATGCTCGATCCGATCAAGGCAACGGTCATCACCCCAGGTCTCGATGTCGATGGTCGGTTTGCCGAATCTGGTATCCCGGCAGCGGTCGTTACCAAATATCTAGCCGAGCATGGAATCGTGGTCGAAAAGACCGGTCTGTATTCATTCTTTATCATGTTTACCATCGGCATCACCAAGGGTCGGTGGAATACCCTCGTGACCGAATTACAGCAATTCAAGGATGACTATGATCGCAATCAGCCGCTGTGGCGGGTCTTGCCCGAGTTTGTCCAGCTTCATCCCCGTTATGAAAAGATCGGTCTGCGCGATCTGTGTGATCAGATCCATGGGATCTATAAGGCCAATGACATCGCCCGCTTAACCACCGACATGTATCTCTCTGAGATCGCTCCAGTACTTAAGCCATCCGTCGCCTTTGCCAAGATGGCCCACCGTGAGATCGATCGCGTACCCATCGATGAACTCAATGGGCGCGTGACCAGCGTCTTACTCACCCCCTATCCACCTGGCATCCCCCTGTTGATCCCGGGCGAGCGCTTCAATACGACCATCGTGCGTTATCTGCAGTTTGCCCGGGCATTCAATAGCCGTTTCCCGGGCTTCGAAACCGATATCCACGGTTTGATCAAAGAGCGGGTCGATGGCCAGGTTGGCTATTTTGTCGATTGCGTCAGGATGCACTGAGACCAGGCAGATCGAGGGCGATCCAGACTGGGCAATGATCGGAGGGCTTATCCAGGCTGCGAATCTCATAGTCGATATCCGCTGCCTGTAAGTGCTGGTGTAAGGAACGGGAGATCAGGATATGATCGATGCGCAGACCTCGTTTAGGGTCGCGTTCAAACCCGCGCGAGCGATAATCGAACCAACTGAATCGGTCGTTGACCTCAGGATGAAGTGCGCGATAGGCATCGATCAGACCCCAATCGATCAGGGCCTGAAACCAGGCGCGTTCTTCTGGCAAAAAGGCGCATTTACCAGTCCGCAGCCAGCGCTTGGCGTTGTCTTCGCCGATCCCAATATCGCAATCCAAGGGGGCAATATTCATATCGCCCATCAGTACAATAGGCTGATCTGAGGTGAATGATGTGGACAAATACTCTAAAAGACCCCGATAAAAACGCTCCTTGGCAGGGAACTTGACCGGATGGTTGCGCGATTCGCCTTGTGGGCAATAGGCATTGAGCACGATCAGTTCATTCTCCTCGGCGAGCCGATAGCGACCAACGATCAGCCGTCGCTGGGCCTTTTCCTCATCGCCCGGTAAACCCTTGCTGACTGCCAATGGGGGCTGTTTACTCAAGAGCGCCACTCCATAGTGACCCTTCTCGCCATAGACTTGGGCGTCATAGCCAAGGCCCTGGGCCCAGGCTAGAGGGAATTCGGAATCGGCGACCTTGGACTCCTGCAAACCGATGATATCTGGATCTAGGGTAGAGCGAAGCACCTCGATTTGATGGGGACGGGCGCGGACGCCATTAATATTAAACGAGACGAGCTTGAGCATTTGGCTCCTCGGGATGGTTCTTGGCGGTTAATCTATAATCTATTCCTAAGCGCTGGGTAAAGGTGTTGGAACTTCCAGCATCCACCCCCAGTATCTTGCTAGAGATCTTAAAGCAAGCTGGTATCGACAGAGGGTCTTGCGATGTCAATCCTGAAACTCCTCAAAGGTGAGCGGGGAGAATATCTAGTTGCCTTGCAATTCATATTATTCTTTGCCTTTATCCTTGCGCCAGCCTGGAATCCCTTGGTTACGCCGGCGCTGCTCGATGTCCTCGCCATCCCCCGGTGGATCCTGCTTGGCATCTGTTGGCTGATCGCCCTGTTGTTTGGTGGACTTGGGGTTATCCATATCCGAGACTATCTCACCCCTCTTCCCTATCCAGTTGACCACAATCAACTCGTCAAACAGGGCGCCTATACCTGGGTACGCCATCCGCTTTATAGCAGCCTCATCTTTGCCGGGCTCGGCTGGACGCTTTTTAGCCTTAGCCTGATCCATGGGGCGCTTCTGATCCTTGGCTTTTTATTCCTCGATTATAAGGCCAGCAAAGAAGAACATTGGCTAACCCAGCGTCATCCTGAATACGCTGAATATGCCCAGAGGGTTCGTAAATTCATCCCCTGGGTTTATTAAATAAACCTTAAAATGTTTGGCTGGGATATTCAAAGCGATCTTCAGTAAACTCGATAAGAAAGCCCTCTGGATTGTTCTTGGTCAATCTGAATAGGAATAAGGGTTATTGACCAGGACTTTCGTGTTATCTAATAAAGTAAGGGATAAAACCTGTGGTCGGGCAGGTCCCGCGAGACAGCGGGAGGATAAGCGCTGTCCAGCGGCCTGACTCAGGGTAGCTTGCTGAACGATTCTACTGGCGGCAGACATTGAGTCCCGCGACAGCAATAGATCAGGGGTTTAGAACCAGGGCGCATGGCCGCAAGCGAGCCGGGCAGGTCAGAAGCCTCGGCAGGAATGGGCAAGACAAGACCCCGGCGGATATGGCGCTTGGCCTCGCGCTGCAATGACCCAAGGGCAGCGCCGCTGGCGCGGATAATGATCTGTTCAGGTGGATTCAGCCACTCATCGAGCGCAATCAGCAGGCTGGCATAGGAGTCGGGCAGGCGAGCCATGGCCGGGGCAGCGAGCTTCAGGGTTCGCTCAGCCGCCTCAAGATAGCGCCGCTCGCCGAGCAGATGCCCCAGCCGCTGCAGAACCTGGGCAGCGATGCCATTGCCAGCAGGCAAGGAATCGTCGGCCAACGGCTTGTGGCGATGGATCAGGGTTTCATGGTGGCGGCCGGTCAACCAAAATCCCCCCTGTACTGGGTCCTCGAACTCATCGAGCATGATCTCGGTCAAGGCAATCGCCCAATCGAGATCAGACCCTGACCAGCGTACCTGCAGAATCTCGAGCAAGGCCGCAATCAGATTGACATAGTCGTCGAGATAACCGGGTGGCCCAAAGCGCCCGTCCCTCCAGGCCGCGACCAAGCGGCCATCGCGCCACAGGGTATGGCGGATAAATGCAAGCGCGCGTTCAGCCGAATCGAGTAGCTCAGGCTGGTCTAGGAGGCGGGCGGCACGCGCCATTCCCTGAATCATGAGCGCATTCCAAGCAGTGAGGATCTTATCGTCACAGGCGGGTCGGGGACGCTGGGCGCGACTCGCCAACAGCCTGGTACGCGCCTCGACCAGCCGGTCCAAAACCGTCTGCTCATCGCACCCTAGGAGCTCTGCGACCTCTTGGCTCGATCGCGCTCTGTATAGATGCCAGCGGCCCTCGAAATTGGGTGGCCGATCCAGGCCATAAGCCAGCGCAAAGGCCTGTTCAAGCTCAGCGCCCAACTGAGCGCGGATCTCAGCGCGCTTCCAGGTATAAAAGCCGCCTTCCTCACCTCCGCTGTCGGCGTCCAGGCTCGCATAATAGCCGCCTGCTGGCGCCTGCATCTCGCGCCTGACCCAGTCTGCGGTTGCTAAAGCGGCATCGCGAAAGATCAGCTCACCCGTGATCGCATAGAGATCCGCACAAAGCCCAAGCAAGGGCCCATTGTCATAAAGCATCTTTTCAAAATGCGGGATCAGCCAGCGATCATCGACTGCATAGCGATAAAAGCCGCCGCCAAGCTGGTCGAATAGACCGCCCTTGATCATGTGCTCTAAGGTAAGACGGGCCATGGGTAACAGATGCGGCTCGGCTGATCCCCCCATAGAGCGTCTTAACAACAGACTCAACTCCTGGGGACGGGGAAACTTAGGGGCGCCGCCGAAGCCGCCGTAAACCGGATCAAAGTTGAGGCCAAGCCCTTCGATAGCGGTCTCTAAGAGCTGCTGGTCAGGGAGCCCTGAGGCGGGGCGAGGCTCGAGACTGGCAAGCCCAGCCATGAGATGCCGATTCTGTTCGCGGATAGCGACACCTTGTTCGCGATAGGCGCGCTCGACCCCGACCAATAGCTGCTTGAACGATGGCAGACCATAGCGCGGTTCAGGCGGGAAATAGGTCCCTGCAAAGAATGGCACCAGATCATCTGGGGTCAAGAATACGGTCAACGGCCAGCCACCCGGGCGTTGGGCAAGCAATTGATGGGCAGTCTGATAAAGCCGATCGAGATCTGGGCGTTCCTCGCGGTCGACCTTGATATTGATAAATAGTCGGTTCATGAGCGCCGCGGTCTCTGGGTCCTCGAACGACTCATGGGCCATGACATGACACCAGTGACAGGCAGAGTAACCGATCGACAGCAGGATTGGGCGATCCAGGCGCCGCGCCAGCTCAAGTGCCTCTGGACACCAGGTCCACCAATCGACCGGATTGGTGGCATGTTGCCGAAGATAGGGACTCATCGCCAAGGACAGGCGATTGAGCGGGCGAACACCAGAGTCAGCGGTCAGCATGAGAACCCTTTGGGGATCAGGTGAATCGGTAAAGTCAACATAGGTCCTGTTCTCGCTGTTTCCAGGGCCACCCTCTCCAAACTCGGCATCGACCCTAGCTGCGCAGTTTTAGAGCCATCCGCAAAAAGACGCGGTGGAATGACAATTCGCATTTCTAGCTTTTTAGAATATAATTAAGCTTTATAAAAAGAAAGCGAGGGGGTACCCCGCTGTCCCAACGGCCCTGCTAAAAGGGCAGATGATGTTTTCTGAGAATGGGTTAACCCCAGGAGAGACCTCATGAAGGCACTTGCAATCCTCCGCGCCCTTACATTCAGCGAGCTGATCTCGATTGCCATCCTGGTCATGACACCGCTCCTGCTCCTGTATGCCTGGCTGACCTAATCCACCCCCAAGGAGCGGTTGAATATCCCCCTGTCGCGCCTAGCTTGCTAGGCGCTTTCGTTTGAATAGCTTCACTTAACACTCATCTAGACGGCCCAATAGATCCTAAACAATTGGAACCGGATTCTTTTGATCATTTCACGGGAAATTATCTTAAAAATCCCCTAAGAGCCCTGGGCAACCTGCGACAGTCGGCGATGGGATCTTGCAAAGGCCGTCATACCTGGGGATCTCTGTCCAGTACCCGTAGCTAGGCAGCGGTGTCCTCAGATAACTGATCGATCTGAATCCCCGCTGGTGCTGGAACGACTGGCTCGGTTTGTACGGGAGTAAATAACCCGCGACTGAAGTCGCGGGTTTTTTTCGAGGATCTCTATGAACAAATCGCCTGGGTCCAAGGCACTGGCTTGGAATGATTCACGGGCGCAAATCTTCAAAAAGGTCTTCAATCTACATAACTGACACTTTTGAATATTACTTAGGGCTTAGCAATAAAATTATTTAATTATTTATCTAGACAAGCGATAAATTGATTGGATCAGTTTCTATAAGAACCACTTTAAAAAGTTATCCTCAGTCGATCTGATCAATTTTTGACCTGAGTCAAATGACATTTGTCAATCGAATGGTTTATAGTTTGAAATCATTAGGATTATCAAGCTCGGAAGAGGGTCAAATCAGTCTAAACGGCCCAAATCAGACAAGCTTTGGATATCCATGGCTGCGGGAGCCTGTGACCCAGGGCCTTATGTCCCATTCCCATCAAAGGGGGAGCAAGGCCAAAGTTAGGCGATCAGGCGGTCTTCTCGATCCTAACGAGAATCGGTCGGCTACGCTCTCCCAGCACAAATCAAAGAACGGGAGGAATGAGGAGGATCTATGAGCAAAGAGATCTCGCTTGGCGGTTTTCTGCGCAGCCAAGGCATCAGCAGGCGCGCCTTTCTTGGGTTCTGCTCCACCCTGGCCTCGGCCATGACGATCCCCTCTGGGATGATCGAGGTCATGGCCAAAACCCTCGAACAGACCCGTCGTCCAGCAGTGATTTGGTTATCTTTCCAGGAATGCACGGGTTGCACCGAGTCGCTGTTGCGTTCCCATGCCCCATCCATCGAATCGTTGATTTTTGATTTCATCTCACTTGATTATCACCATACCCTACAAGCCGCATCCGGCTCAGCTGCCGAACGTGCCCGCGAGGAGACCATGCACCGGCATGCCGGCGAATATCTGGTTCTGGTCGATGGCTCTGTCCCCAAGATTCGTCATTATTCGACCATTGCTGGGGTCAGTAACCTCGATATGTTGGTTGAAACGGCGGCAGGTGCAGCGGCCATCCTAGCCGTTGGGACTTGCTCGGCCTATGGTGGATTGCCCAAGGCCAATCCAAACCCGACCCAGGCACTCAGCATTGGTGAGATCATCAAGGATAAACCAATCGTCAATATCCCTGGCTGTCCGCCGATCCCCTTAGCGATCACTGGGGTCATCGCCTATTACCTGACCATGGGGTCGCTCCCCCCGCTCGATCATCTGGGGCGCCCCCTGGCCTTCTTCGGTGAAAACATCCACGACCGTTGTTACCGCCGACCCTTCTATGACCGAGGTCTATTTGCCGAGTCATTCGATGATGAAGGCGCGCGCAAGGGATGGTGTCTCTATAAGCTCGGTTGCAAGGCACCCGAGACCTATAATGCCTGTGCCCATGTCAAATGGAATCAGGGGACGAGCTTTCCAATCCAATCAGGTCATGGGTGTATTGGCTGCTCGGAACCTGATTTTTGGGATCGCGGCGGAATCTATACCTCGACTCCTCAGGGTCGGTTTGATAGTGAACTCAGCTTGACCCTTGCGGCTAGCCTGGGCGTTGTTGTTGGCGCAGGTGCAGCAGTTCTGGCACGCCGCAAGAAACATCGGGTCGAGCAGGAACTCGCCGATGAGGCCTCAGCGCCAGAATCTCAGACCTCTACCTAAATAGAACCGGCCCTTTCGCTCCAGCGCCATACGCCCAATTGCGCAGGCGAGGCGCCGCAGAGGCATTTACTCAAGACCTAAAAGACCACCAGGAGGATGAAACCCATGACGCTTCTCGATTATGCGCGCGGGCCGGTTATCCAGGCTGCGCTTGTCATCATGATCGCTGGGATTATCTGGCGCCTGCTCGGGGTGTTGGTCCTGACCCGAGCGGCGGATCTATCGCGCCCGCGGGATGCCTTTGGCAATTTCAAAGGCTATCGCACTGTCTTCAGCCGCGCCTGGCCGAGCAGCGAATTCTTGACGGCCACCCGCTACCAAACAGTGATGGCCTATGTGTTTCATCTCGCTACCCTTGTCGTGGTGATCGGCATCGTCCCTCACATCGAGTTTATCCAGGGGCTGACGGGCGCCTCTTGGCCCGGCTTGCCCAATGGGGTTGGAGTGGCCTGCGGCATCATTGCCCTGGCCTCGCTGGTGGCCTTGATCATGCGCCGACTGACCAAGCCCGCAGTCTATTGTTCGACTTGGGGCGATTATTTCGCCTGGTTTGTAGTCGCCATGCCTTTGGTCACGGGGCTCATGGCCTTTGCCCATCTCGGGCCGCGTTACGAGACGCTGCTTGCGCTCCATATCCTGGCGGCAGCCCTGTTTTTTGCGTGGTTTCCCTTTGGCAAGCTGATGCATGCCTTTTGGTTCGTCTTCTCCCGTGCCCAGAGCGGAATTGCCTATGCGCGCAAGGGGGTACAGATATGAACACAGCAACCCTTGTCCCTGAATTTCCAACCTTTGCCGAGATCGTTCAGGGTCTTGGCGCCCAGATCAAACAATTGCGCGCGCTGGCGCCCAGGCCAACCCTGCCTGAGTCGGTCCGGGTCCAGCGGGCGATTGCCACCCTGATCGCTGAGACCAATGCCGACGAGGCGGTCTGGCTTGAGAGTTGTATCCGCTGCGGTCAGTGCACCACTGCCTGTCACTATTTCCAAGCCACGGGCAATACCAAATATGCCCCGCTGCGCAAGATGAATCTCTACCGGCGGATCTATCAGCGTGAGCTTGGACCCTTCCGCTGGTGGTATCGCCTGATCACCCCGCCGGTCACGCTTCAGGATCTAGAGGAATTGCAGGAGCTGGTCTTCGACTCATGCACCGAATGCGGCCGCTGTACCATGGTCTGTCCAATGGGGATCGATATCGCCTCGCTCGTCCATCATCAGCGCAGCGCCCTGGTCGCCGCCGAGCTGGTCCCGCCCGAGCTTGCGGCTGTTCAGACTGAGCAAAAACACCAGGGGACAGCCTTTGGCGCCTCGCCTGAGGCCCTCCACCGCATGGTCGAGACGATTCGCACCCAAACTGGCATCGAGATCCCCCTCGATAAACCCAAGGCCGAGGTGATGGTGTTGACCTCAGCAGTCGATGTGGTCGGCAATGCCCGGGGTCTGTGGGCAACGGCGCGGGTGATGAATCATTTGGGTGTAGATTGGACGATCTGTAGCGATGCCTTTGAAAGTGCCAATTTCGGGTTGCTGTCAGGCGATATGGGTCTGTGGAAGAAACAGGTCGATCTCATCGTGGCTGCGGCCAAACGTATCGGGGCCAAGACCCTGGTGATTGCCGAATGTGGCCATGCCTATCCAGCCCTGCGCTGGAATCCGACCCTAAAAGGCGAGGAATTGCCCTTTGAGATGATGTATATCTCCGAATACCTTGGGCGTCAGGCGGAGGCAGGGCGACTACGCCTGCGTCCATTGCAGGGCCGGGTCACCTATCACGACCCTTGCAAAACGGGGCGGCGCGGCGGTGCCTTTGCTGAGCCGCGGGCGGTCCTGAAGGCCCTGCAAGCCGATTTTGTCGAGATGCCGGCCAATAAGGAGTTCAACTGGTGCTGTGGTGGAGGTGCGGGGATCTTTTTGCTCGAACGCGCCACCCCCCTGCGCGATGCGGCATTTAGGATCAAGATGCAGCAGGTCGATCAGACTGGTGCCGAGACGGTGCTCCTAAGCTGTGCAAGCTGCCGGCTCAATTTCGAGGCTGGGCGCCAAAAGAACCAATGGAATAAACGGATCGAAAGCCTGGTCGAGCTGGTCGCCGAACATCTGATCGATGAGGGTACAGCTGCAGCGGAGGGCGCAGCATGAGCCGACTCGTCATCGACCCTATCACCCGCATCGAGGGCCATCTGCGTATCGAGGCCCAGCTGGATGGCAACACCATCCAAGCGGCCTATAGCTCCGGGACCATGGTGCGCGGGATCGAGACTATCCTCAGGGGACGAGACCCACGCGATGCCTGGGCCTTCGCCCAGCGGATCTGCGGGGTTTGTACCCTCGTCCATGGGCTGGCGGCGGTGCGCGCCGTTGAGAATGCCCTCCATTATCCCCCCCCGCCCAATGCCGAGCTGATCCGCAACCTGATGGTCGCCGCCCAATATGGGCATGATCATGTGATGCATTTTTATCATCTTCACGCCTTGGATTGGGTGGATGTGGTCAGTGCCCTCAAGGCCGATCCCCAAAAGACCGCCGAGCTTGCCCAATCCATCAGCCCCTATCCCAAGTCATCGCCGGGTTATTTCACCGATATCCAAAAACGGCTTGCGGGATTCGTCGCCGCAGGTCAGCTTGGGATCTTCGCCAATGGTTATTGGGGGCATCCGGCCTATCAGCTTCCCCCCGAGGCCAATCTCATGGCAGTGGCCCATTATCTGGAGGCGCTCAGCTGGCAGCGTGAGGTCGCCCAGATCCATACCATCTTCGGCGGCAAAAACCCCCACCCCAATCTGGTCGTCGGCGGGGTCCCCTGCGCGATCAGCATCGACTCAGGCAAACAGGCCGGCACCGCCCTGGATGTCCTGGGCCTGGAGCGGGTACGGGATCTCATTGCCCAGATGCGCGCCTTCATCGAGCAGGTCTATGTCCCCGACGTCATTGCGCTCGCCGGTTTCTATCAGGACTGGTTTAAACGCGGCGAGGGGGTGGGCAATTTCCTATGCTATGGCGATTTTCCGGCGAAGGGATTTGGCGAGCGCGACTCCTATCTGGTACCGGGCGGCGTGATCCTCAACCGCGATCTCTCCACAATCCATCCGGTGGATCTCGAGGCCGAGGATGAGATCCAGGAGTTCATCGCCCATGCCTGGTATGACTATTCGGTGGGCAAGGGACAGGGGCTCCATCCCTATCTAGGTGAGACCCGCCTCAACTATACGGGTCCAGAACCGCCCTATCAGCAGCTCGAGGTCGAAGGTGCCTATTCCTGGCTCAAATCACCCCGCTGGAAGGGGCATGTGGTGGAGGTCGGTCCCTTGGCGCGGGTGCTGATGCTCTATGCCAAAGGGGATAAACGGATGCGGGAGCTGGTCGATGAGGCACTCAAACACCTGGATCTACCCCTCCCAGCGCTGTATTCGACCCTGGGAAGAACCCTAAGCCGCGCCCTCGAGAGCCAATATCTCGCCGAGGTGATGGGCATCTGGTTCGAACAATTGCTGGTCAATATCCGTGCCGGTGATCTCAAGACCTTCAACGGGGATCTCTGGCAACCGGAAACCTGGCCGGAATCGGCGCAGGGGGTTGGTTACATGGAGGCGCCGCGCGGCGCCCTCGCCCATTGGATCAGGATCAAGAATGGCAAGATCGCCAATTATCAGGCCGTGGTGCCCTCGACCTGGAACGCTGGCCCGCGCGATGCACAGGGTCAATCCGGCCCTTATGAAGCGGCACTTCAGGGTCAGACACTCGTGGATCCCGAGCAACCGCTCGAGGTCTTGCGCACCATCCATAGCTTCGACCCCTGTATTGCCTGTGCCGTCCATGTGATTGCGCCGACCGGGGAGGAACAGGTCTGCGTGCGGGTACTATGAGGCACTTTGTCCGATTCGGTTAACCCTGAGGCTGCGGGTCGGACAATCCCTGCGTCTCGGGTCCACTCATCTTCCGGCAGTGTGCCCTGGTCACCGATCTCGAGCGCCGGGAGCCTGAGATCCGCGCCCTGATCGAGACCGCGTTCGCCGGATCCTTCACTGGAGCGCGTCGAGGATCGGCTTGAGATCCTTGCCGTTGACCTTGAGCCTGCCGCTACTATCGCCCCGGACCTCGAAGCGGTGCACAGGCGAGCCGTCGGCGTCCTTCTCCTCCGTGCCCATGATCTTGACCAGGGCCGCCGTCGCCTTCAGGTTGCGCTGTTCGTCGGGCGGCAGGGTCTGGCCGATCCGCTCGACGAGCGTATCGAAGTGGCGCACCCGGATATCGAGATCCAGGCGGATCAGACCAGGGGCGTCCGGCGGGTCGGTCTGCTCGGCGTTGGCCACGCCCGTGATCCGGACCCCGGTTCCAGGCAGCTCGATCTCGATCGTCTCGATGTCGAGCCGGGCGGCCTGTTGCGCCAATAGCCCCAGGATCTGTTCCGGATCGGGTTCGCCCTGGAGCAGGACCGGCGCCAGGGCGCTGGGCGCCAGACCCGACAGCACCAGCCCGAGAGCGACCCGGCCCGGAACCAGTTCGGGCGGCAGGTCGGGAATGGGTCCGATACCGGCGTGGTCGTAACGCAACCTCAGTTGGGGCCTCGGTCCGGCGGCCTCACTCAGGATCAGTGCGAGGTGCATGGCATCGACATGTGCCGGCGACGCATCGGGTGTGGCCAGGTGCAGGTCCTCGATTGCCAAGCCCAGCTCGGCGCCTGCGACCGGCTGCCCGAGCGCCTGCGCCAAGCTGGCCTCAGGGGGCGGCTGATCCAATGCCTGGGCCAGGGCGATCTCTAGGAACGCGGCGAGCGCGAGCCGGTCGATGGCCAGATCGAAGCTGAAGGCGTCGATCCGGTTGTCCTGACCATCCTCTTGCATCCTCAGACCGCGCAACCCATAGCCGGCCCGCAGAGTCCAGGATCGGCCAGAGGCCTCGGCCGGGCCGCCCTGGGCCGAGACGCTGAATTCAGCGATCCGGTAGTTGATGTCCTCACTGGGGAGATCGGCGGCGAAATCGGTCATGACGACTGACATCTCGACCTGGCCGCTGGCCTGGAGCAGGCGTTCGAGCGTTTGGCGCAATGCCTCGCTGTCCGGGGTCTCCGCGCCGGATTCGATCAGTTCGAGCAGCGATCCATAGCCGTCGTTGAGCGCGGCCAGATCCAGGTCACGAGAGTCGATATTGACGTGCAGACCGCCGAGCTGCACGGTGTCGGCCCCCGAGCGGCTTTGGAGAGACAGATCGGCCAGTTCCAGGGACTGCGATGTGGTTGTGCGCACAGCTTCAGGCGCCGATTCCGGGGTGATTGCCAGACGCAGCCTGCCCAGGGTCATCAGCCCCAGGTCGGTGTCATCGCCCCCCAGACTGTCCAACCCCTGCGGGAGACCCAAGGCCTCATGGATAGGCTGGAGTCTGGCCTGACCATCGATGCGCACCTGGAGATCGTCGAGGATGAACTCCAGACGCCTAGGCATGGCCTCAGGGGCCGGCCAGTCCAGTTCCAGACGATGTCCGGCGGTGCGGATGGTGCCGATCTCGTTGCCGTCGCTGTTGCGCAGCGTCAGGGTCTTGGGCCAGTCGATCGCGACCTGCCAGCTGTTCGGAACGGCCCCAGGGGTCAGGTCGAGACTCAGCCAGTTCAGATCGAGCGCCGCCGATGCATTGGAGATGGGGAGCCCATCGTCGATGCGCAAGAAGGGCAGGACGCAGCGCAAGCCTCCATCCGCCTGTTGGCTGATCAGGGGGGTGCCGCCGATGCGCACGTCCTCATCCAGCGAGGCCAGGATGGACTCAACGCGGGCGATCAGGTCGCGCGCCGAAGGCGAATATTCGGGCGCAGGGCGCGGCTGACCATTGGCGTCGAGCGTCACGACCCACAGACCACGGGCCTCGGTGTCCTCGGATTGGGTGTAGCCGACGGCGATCAGACCCTCGGGCCGGACCTGCAGATCGGTGAAGCGGTCCAAGGCCGCGCGGCCATAGCGTGCGCTCCAGAGCACTTCGTCCGTGCTCGCCAGACGGGCAAGCCAGGCGTCCTGTCCCTGGGTCATGCCGGCAAGCCACAACGCACCTTCGGTGTCGCGCGTCAGGCGCGTCAGGGTTGCGATGCCGTCCTGGTTGCCGACCGCTAGACTCAACTGCCGGGTCTCCAGCGGCTCGCCGTCGGGCGAAAGCCGGCGCAGCCAGAGCCGACTGCCATTGCCCTCGGCGCTGGCAGCGGCCAGCAGGAGTTCGCCATCGTCCAAGGCGACCAGCACGGGGACGCCATGCGCCGCGAGATCGGCATAGGTCCGCTCCCAGGTGAGATGTCCCTTCGGGTCAAGACGCGCGACCCAGGGCACACCTGAGGCGCCGGCCGACTCGCCGGCAATCGACCAGCCGGAGTCGGTGGGGATGACCGATCGCACAGCGCCGGTCGCCGGCAGATCGAGACGCCACTTCCGCTGACCATCGGCGGTGATGCGGGCAACGAAGCCCTGGGGCGGATGATCGGCACTGCGGGTCTCGCCGGCCATGAGCGCATGACCCTCGGGATCGCTGATCAATACCAGCGGTACCTCGACGGCAGTGGGTTCCGAACCGCCCAGCACCTGGGTCCAACGCGGTTCGCCCTGAGCGTCCAGGGCGATCAGGAAACCCGCCTGCATGTCGTTGAGCGCGCCGCCGATCAGAACCCCGTCGTCACCCAGGGCGGTCAGGGCCGTGACGTGCAGATCGAAGGCGCCGCCGAGCATCCGCGACCACAGCAGCTCATGCTCGGCAGTGAAACGGGCGGCCCAGACCTCGCGTCCTCCCACCCCCTGGACGCTGCCGGCCACCACATAGCCGGCATCGGGCAGGGCGGCGATGCCGGCTGATTCCAGCCTCTCCAGAGAGAGACCGCGATCCGGGCGACGGTGGTCGAAGACACGCATCCCCACATCGGCGCTCGTCCAGATCCGGTCGGCGGGGATGGTGGTGGTGATTTCGACGGCCGGGGGTGCGATCGGCACCCGATCCTGAGCGGCGCCGATGAGTCCGGCCTGGCTCGGGCGTTCCTGGGCCACCAGGATCCGGCGCTGGCCGGATGCCGCCTGCAGCACGGCGCGTCCATCGCCGCGAATCCAATCACCCGCCTCCAGTTCGATCGTGACGCCGGGGGCCAAGGGTGTCCAGTCCAGATACTCGCGGTCTTCGAGCAGGTTCAGCAGCGCCTGCAACTGCTGCGGGTCCGCCTGCAGCGCCCCGGTCTTGGCCTGGGCGATCAGAGTGCGGATCTCGTTTGCGCCGGCGCCTAAGGCATCGATACCCAGCCCGCGCAGCTCGAGCACCAGCGCCCTGAGCGGCTCCGGCAGACGCCCGAATCCCATCAGGGCGCGAACCGTGACTCGATCCGCAGCGTCGAGCCGCTGCAACTCAGCCGGCCCTGTCGCCTGTTCGACCCGGCCCTCGACCTCCATGACCGCGAAGGTCTCGCCAGCCGAGACGCCGCCCTGAGCCAGGAGCAGCAGCAGTCCGGCGGACAGCCAACCCCAGTTGTTTCTCCTCGAATGCCGCATCCTCTTGTCCTCTGTGATCGGTGGCTGGATATAGGCATGGTTCGCGCCGGCGTGTTTCAGACACATCGCCGGTCATGTCCTGGTCCCCATAGCCCCAGATGCCGGTGAAGGAACCCTGATCATCGGCGAGCTGCAAGTTCAGCCGTACGGCGTCTTTGGGGGCGCATCGGAGGGTGCTTCGGACCCTATGCCTGTGAGACGGCGTCCATCCTCCGAGAGTCGGCCGGAGAGATGCCCGCTGTCATGCGTGTAGGTTCCTCGGCTGGCATCCGGCGAGTCCGGATCAGCATCCAGCCGCATCCGCCCATAGTTTGTCCCATTGGCCGATGACTCCTGATGGCATGGAGTTCGTCGTCGCGGCCGGTGGCCAGGCATTATCAGCGACCGCCCAAGCTAGGTCGGGTTGGCCCAGACTCAGCCCTTGTCGAGCCGATCCGCCATCAACGCTGAAGGGATGCGCCCGCGCAGGGCACCTAGCGCCAGCCAGGCCAGCCCAGCCGCCCCGAGGATGGCCAGACCCAGCAACAGCCAGTCCTCGGCGTTCATCACCTCGAGCAGGGTGTAGGTTTGCCCAGGCCGAATATATGACCGATTTTCCTCCAGCAAATGCACGACCAGGGTGAAGACGATCAACCCCAGGCTACCCAGCACCACCCAGCCGAACAGGGGGATGAGCCAGATCGTGGCCAAGGCGAAGCAGAACATGATCACTGGCAGCAAGATGTCGAGGTCGTATTCCGTGTGCACAGCAAAGATCGGCAAGCTTGCCAGCACCACCAGGGCAGTGCGACCCAGGAAGACCGGCAAGGGGAAGCGGCCCGGCATACGCTCCAGCGTGCGATGACGCCGCATCTCTTCGCGGATGCGTGCGAGCACCTGTTCGTAGTTATCAGGGCGACACTGCACCTGCATCAAGGTGCGCCAGGCCCCCTTGAGCATGATGAGCTGGCGGGACGGACGGGTCTCCAGACGAAAGGCACCGCGCCAGCTCAGGGTCTCAGTTTCGCGCGATTGCGCGATGAGGCCGGCGCCCAGCACGCCAGGCTTGCCCGACAGCATGCCCAGGGCGATGGCCAAACGGTTGGAGCGCCTCGCTGCCCGGCTCAGGGTCTGCATGCGTATCCCCTTGCCCGACAGGGTATAGCGCACCGGATAGCTCCCGCGGAACAACAGCAGCATGATCAGCAGACCCATGACGCCTAAGCCGGTAGTGATCGCCAGCATGAACAGGGCGATGCTAGGCAGCGCCTCAGCCTCGCCCCCGGCGACGAAGACGACGCCGAGGATCAGCATCGTGACCAGCCAAACAGCCACCATCGCCAAACCCCAGCCTTTCATCGATTCCGGGCCGAATAGATTCAGATTGGTTTCCCAGACGATGTTTTTCTGGGCGCTCATGGCAGACTCCGGTCGATGGATTCAAGCGGCACCTATATACCAGCCAGACCCACCCCAGGCATCTGGGGCTACTCGATTGGCGGCGGCCCTGGCCTGGTGCGGGCCAGGCACACGCCTACCGCCCTGGGCTTAGCGAGAAGATTGGCTGGCATCTATTGCATAGCCCTCGACATAGACGAATCCGCGGTTTTCCGACTCGGCATTGTGTGACCAGGAGGCCGGATCGGAATCGATCACCGTATAGGTACCTGCCGGCAGGGTGACGTTCGGATAGACCGTCCAGTAGGCATTGGGCACACCGCCCTGACCGGGGCTGCCCGTGGCCTGCCAGGGTCCCCACACGCGTCCGTTGGCATCGCGCAGGGCGATGGTGCCCGGTTTGGCGCCGCGTGCGCTGTTCCAGTGATAGTCGCGGATCAGGGTGATGTGGTGCGCCTGCGCCAGCGTGAAGGTCGTGGGCGAGCTCGGACCGTTCCCGACGCCGTAGATGTTGCCGACTTCGAAGATCAATCCGCCTGTTGGCGGCGCAGATGGTCCTGTCTGTGAGCTGTCATAACCCGTGTAGTCGCGGCCGCCGGGCACGCCGTCGCCAACCACGCTGGAGCCGGCGCCAGGATAGACGCGGATGATGTAGACATCGGCGCCACCTGGGCCGTCATCGTCGATGAGGATGCGGTTGGGCCCGTCGAGGCGCACCACGCCACGGCCACGCTCCACCTCGATGCGGTCGATGCCGGCCATGCCGACCGTCCTCGGCAACTGATCCAGGGCCACAGGCTGCCCGTCGACGAGGAAACCGCCGCCGGCCACCTGGTGCGACGCCGGGCAACTGGGGTGGGTGCCGATCTGATTGAAGGCGCGATGCTCATGCGTGAGGCGACCGTTGTCGATGCGGATCCAGTCGCTGCCATCGACGCAGGCTTCAATGCGGAGATAACCAAGAGCCGCACCGCCAGGCACCGGGGTGCCGCCGGTGTAATCGCGACCGTCTTCGTCGACCGTGGCGACCCGGAAGCTGACGGAAGCGTACTCCTTGCCGTTGCGGTCGGTGTCGTGCAGGCGGAAGTCCCAGTCGCCTGCGGCCGGTGCAGTGAAGGTCAAGGTCCCGGCAGTCCGCTTGTTGAGGTACTGGTAGGCGATGTCGTGGTTGTCGTTCTGCCGTTCATCCCCGTGCGGGATGCCGGACGGCACGATGCCTACCCAGGCATCGTCCGGCCACGACGCCGGCGCGGTGAAGCGCACCTCGATACGCTCGCCGGGTTTGAATGCCGTGCGATCGAGATGCAGGCTGGCGCCACCCGCTGACGCGGTATCGATGCGCTCGCCGGTCCAGGGATTGACGGTGGCTGGCTTGTCGCAGTAGCTCCAGGTGCCGGCAAAACGCTCGCCGCTGAACGTGAAGCGGATGCGTCCCCAGTAGTAGCGGCCATTCTTCGGCGCGGCGCAACGCTCGTTGGAACTGTTCTCGATCCACCAGCCTTCGAGAACGTTGTCGTTCATCTCGCCGACGATCTCGCCGCCATCATTGGTGTAGTTGCCGGTGACGGCGCGGCCGTTCTGCGTCAGGGTCATCACCCCCTCGGAGGTGCGCCATTGGCCGGCGACGTTGACCGTACCCGCAGCCACCGTGCTTGCGGAATGGCCGCCCGGCGTGAGCGTGAGTCCGCGCGTATCGGCGACCAGGCTGATGCCGCGAAGCACGAAGCCCGGGGCATGACCGGCCCATTTGGGCGCATGGGTTTCCACATATTCGATGCGCAGGCCTCTCACCATCCCCGGCCGGGCCAGCGGCAGTACGACCAGGAAGCGGTTGCCGCCGATGTCGGCGCTGTCGACGCGCTTGTGCTTTGGCCCAACACCGTAATTCCACTCGCTGCTGTGCACCCCGGCCTGGATCTCCAGCACCTCGTCGCCGCTGTCCTTGCCGACGAGGATGCGGGCGATGGTCGTGCCTTGCTCCAGATAGGTGGCATCGTCTAGGTTGGAGACGATGGCCACGGCCTCGGCGCGGGTGGGGGTCGGCACCGGAATGTCGAGGCTGCGACGGTTTTCGTCGGTGGATTTGAAACGGATCCACGAGCCGTCGTCGATGACGACCCCCTTGACCAGCCGTGGCGTGCCTTGCTTGCCGCCCACGCCGGCCAGGCTGATCGGCTGCGATTGGGCGGTGGTCGTGACGCCGGGCCCGGTCGTGCTCGGCACACCTTTGCGCTGGTCGGCGATCTGCTTCTCGACTTCGATGACCGGCGGGTACTTGGGATGCAGCTTCTTGGCCGCGTCGAGTTCTTTTTGGGCCTCATCCGGCCTCATCGCGGCAAGCGCCTTCTTCGCGCGTTCGAGCAGCTGACTGACGGTGTTGCGCTCGTTGCTCCAACGGTTACCGAGGTCGCGGGCCTCGCTGTTTTTCGGGTCCAGGCCGGACGCGGTGCCGGCCAGGGCGATGGCCTCGTCGAGTAAGCCTTCGTTGGCCTTCTGCCTGGCCTGCTGCATTTTCTCGTAGGCCTCTTTCGACTTCGGCGCCTGTTTCACGTCCTTGTCGCTGACCGAGACGGTTACGCTCGTTTCGGCCTCGCCGAGCAGCACGTTGTCGGCGTCGGTGACCTGCAATTTCACCGTATAGCTGCCGGTGTTGCTGCAATTGAGCCGAAGCTCGCTGCCGGCACCCGGCAGGCCGCAGGAACCGGATGGCTCGACCGACCAGCGATAGCGCGGCGCGGTCGGCTGCGGCGTGACGGCGGACTGGATGAGGATGTCCTGGAAGGTGGCGAACTGGCCCTGCGGGATGTCCTTCATGCCGCATTTCTGCGCCTGGCCAAGCTGGGTGTCGCAGACCCACACCTGCAGCTGCGGGCCGCGCGCCCGCGGCGGATTCAATTTCACCTCGTAGGCCTTGGGCTGGATGGCAAGCTCGGCTTCGCCCAGATCGACATTGCCGTCGCGGAGGTAGCCGCGCGCCGTCACCGTCACCGGCTTGAGGTTCTTTGGCTTGAAGGTGAATACCCGTTCATCCTGCGTCGGGCCCGGGTTCAGGGCGTCTCCCTTGTGCGCCCAGCGGAAGCCGGCCACCTTGTCGTCCAGCCTGGGCTCGTCTTTCAACGTGACCAGGGTTTCCTGGCCGACCAGGGGTTCTTTCGGTTCGGCGCCAAGACTCAACCTGGGCTGGATCACGCGGATCTCGAGACGGTCGGATTCGCCCACGGTCGCGAGCCGGCCCTCCTTGCGCTCGAGCACCTCCACCCAGAGTTTCTGCCGCTCATCCAGGCGCGTGAAGGTGGCCGTGGTTTGCGAGGCGGTCGCGCTCTCGGTGGCGCTGAAGACGAGTTCGGTGTTGGGCTGCCAGCGATAAATGTAGGCGCCTTCGGCGGGCTTGCCGTCGATGAGCACCGTGGCCTTGAAGCGCGCCCTGCCGCCCACCGGGACCGGTGTGTTTTCGTTGGGGACGCGTTCGACTTTCACCTGGACATCGGCCACCTCGTACTCGAGGCTCGCATAGCCCATGCCATAGCGCTGGCCGCTCACTGACACGCCCACTTTGTACTTGCCGGGTTTTTGTGGGTGCAGCGTGACCTTGGCGCTCTTTTTCAGATCCTCGGCCTTGCCATGGAAATTGCCGTCCCAGTCGTACGTAAA
Source organism: uncultured Chromatiaceae bacterium (assembly GCA_937923175.1). Lineage (GTDB taxonomy): Bacteria > Pseudomonadota > Gammaproteobacteria > Chromatiales > Chromatiaceae > Thermochromatium. The sequence continues at coordinate 29,032 of CALALB010000041.1, forward strand.
GGGCGGATCTTCAGGCTCGGCGTTCTCGACGACAGCCTCGACCGTGGCCAGGTCGCCGACCTTGAGCTTGGGCAGTTTTTCCGGCAGCAGCCTGACCAGCGGGTTGTCGGAGCCGTCGTACTTCGGCCCCTTGTAGGGCTCGGTGCGAATACCCCCACCGTCGAGGCGCAGGCTGGCGATGATGGCGCGGGCCTCCTTCTGGGCCGCCAGCACCTGCCGCACCAGGTAGGCGCGGTCGCTGTTGTCCCAGCAGCCGCCGCCGCTGGCGCTGTAGGAAAATTCGATGCTGCCGGACTTGCCATGGGCGGCGCCATTGCCGCACGCGATCATGCTGGAGCCGGTATAACCGCTCATCCAGCCGCCGCTGCCGCGCCGCACCCAGTTCGGGTAATCGACGATGCCACCCTTGAATTCACCCAGCGCAAGGCTGGCCACGCCATCCAGGCCGCCGGCCTTGAACAGGCCCACCGCCATGTCCGGCGTCGCACACCCGATCTTGCGCTCGGCCTTTTGTTTCTCCAGACCCGCCTGGGTCTCGGCGATGCGCGCCTGCAAGGCCTTGTCGTCCATCGTGCCGGCCTTGAAGAGGGCGGTCACCGAGCCGCTTACCGAACTGTCCCAACCGCACGGTCCCTTGGTCTTGGCTACCTTGCGCACGAACCTGACGCCGTCCTTGATCGGTTGCATTTCCCAGTTGCCGGGGAGGGTGGCGGAGAACTTCGGCGCGGGCGGTGTGGGCAAATCCGTGTCCTTCGTGTCGTATGGCGCCTGGGGGCAGGTGCCAGTGGGGTTGCCGCAGGTGACCCTGGACAGATCGGTGGGCGAGCGACCTGCCCTGCCGACGCTCTCTGCCGCCTCGGCGTCGGCGTTCTTGGCATCGGCGTTCTTGGCAAGGGTACCGGTCGGTCCGCCGGTGCTGCCTGGGGTGTCCTTGTCCTGGCCGGGTTTGTCCTGATCCTTCCCAACCTTGTCCTGGCCTTTGTCGTCTTTATCGCCGGCGGTCAGTTTAGCGTAATGATCCTCGTACGCCTTGATCAACTGGGCGCGTCGCTCCTTGCGGGTGTCTGCGGCGCGCTTGTAGCTGGCGGCCGAGATGACCGGCACCTTCATGCTGCGCAGGGCCTCGATCCAAATATCCTCGAAGAACACCTGGCCGAGGGCGCGGCGATCGAAATCGCTATCGAGCGCGGTCTTCTTCACATAACCTGACTTGATGGCGGACAGCTCGCCACGCACCTGTTTCTCGATACGCGCCGGCATGCCTTTCCAGTGCGTGGCGATCTGCTTGTCTTGGGCGTCCTGGCCGCTCAAGAAGACGATGCCGGTGAGCAGGCGCTGGTTGTGCTGGACGACGTTCTGGCCGGCAAGGCCGTTTTCGGCCAGGATGCGCGCGATTTCGGCCTCTGTGTGTTCACGGCTGACGAGGACGCTGCGGTAGGCATCGCGGTAGCGCATGAGGATGGCCGCAGCCTTGTTGCGTTCGGTTTCCGCCAGCGTGCCGCCCCAGGCGCCCTGACGGCCGAGGTTCTTCAGCCAGGTCCAGAAGGCCTTAAGGTTGCTGGAATCCCACTCCGAGTCCATCTGTTCGTCGATGCGCTCGCGGATCTCGAGCTGCTCGGCGATGTCCACCAACTCCGCGTAGATGGCGGGCAACTGACCGGTGAGATCGGCCACTTCGGCAGCATGGCGTTTCTCCAGCCGCTCGATCATGTGGGCGATGAACTCCCGTTTGAGCTCGATCCAGCGCCGTTCGGCCTGGGTGCGGAAATGCGCGCGCACCTTCTCACCGGCGGCCTGATGGTTCTCCAGCTCCGCCATCAGGCTCAGAAAGGGGTCACTGGCGCGCAGATTCTCGCTCAGCGTCCTGTCGACGTCGGGGTCGAGGATGAAGCTTTTACCCTGCTCCAGACCCTGACGGGAATAGCGCACGCCTTTATAGGTGACGTGGGTGAGCGGGTAGTAGCCCGTGTGAGCGGTGTCCTTGCCGAACTCGGCCTGTGCGTAGAGGTCGTCGATCAGGGTCTCCAGATTGCTGTGCCACCACGCCTGCCGGCCAGACTCATACAGCGCCGTCCCCATGCCGTATAGCCCTTCGGGTATGGCGAGCGGCGGGAAGAGCGTATAGACGATCTCGATACCCATCCGCGTATAGTCTTCCATCACCCAGGCTTCCACCGCACCTCCGCCCGGCACGCGCCGGCGGAAGATCTCGGTGGCGACGTTGGAGAAGGCTTCTGAAGGCGTATTGGCCTGCATGATGGCGCTGTAATAGGCTTCACCTTCCTGTGCCAGATTGAACGCCTTGAAGGCCGTGTTGTTGCCGATGCGCCCGAGTATGCTTTCATTCAGGCGCTGGTTGATGGCCGCGATGCGCGGGAAGGTGGTGGCATAGATCCGCGGCTTGCCGTCGGCGCCCTGACCGAGTTCGAGTTCCAGCACACCCTTGTTGCGCAGGGCGTCGAGCACTCTGTTGTCGAGGACGTCGAGCACCGAATTGAGACTGTCGATACGGGCATCGATCTGGGCCAGGCGGCGACTGGCCGGCAGTTTCGCGCTCAAACGGTCGTAGTTTTTTACCAGCCACTGGTCGATGTGGTTGGTGACGATACCCATCTTGAGCAACAGGGTGGTGTCGTTAGACACACACTCCTGGAGGAGCTTCTTGATCTTCTCGATTTCCTCGGCCGGCAGCGGGTAACTGCGCTGGCTACCATAGCTTTCCACCAGCCGGGTCAGCACCGAAGCCTTGGTGAGGATATCGGGCGGAATGTCGACCTGCTCGGCCTTCATGACTTTCAGCCCTTCGGCCAGCATGCGCAGGGTGTCGGCCAAACGTTCCGGGCGCATGTCGTCCGGGGTGCCGGAGCCGGACGCCTGGCCGCGGTTGTTGATGGCGTCGGTCAGGGCACGGATGCGGGCATCCATGCCGGCGGAGACGTTCTTCCAGATGGTGTCCTTGACGCGGGCGAGGAATTTCTCCACGCCATCCGGGGTGGCTTCCAGGATAGCCTTGCCATCGACGATCCGCATCTCGAAGCCGGAGATGCCCAGCCTTTTGAGTTCGGCGTCGATGAATTTGACCAGTTGGTCGGCCGAGACCTTCTTGTCCTTGGCCATTTCATCCACGTCGCGGACGAACTTGGCCAGGGCGGCATCCGTGGCAGGCACACCGAGGTCGCTGCCGGTCTGGTCGTTGCTGCGGCGCAGGTATTTCGCGCCTTTCTTGACGATATCGATGGCGGCGAAGACATCGGCCTTCTGAATGATGTCCCTATCCAGATGGCGCGCCATCTCCATGGACAGGAACGGCTCCACGGTTTGCCGCGTGCGCTCGTTCAAGGCGCGATCGATGGCCTCGAGCTGGTTGTGGCTGGCGTCTTCGTAGCCGGATTGCCGGTAGCGCAGAGCGGTCTCTTCCAGCACGATCTCAAACAGTGCCTGTTCGCCGGGGACGGCTTGCGCCCGCGACGTGCCGGTGGCCTCGGGATCGCGGAAGTCGATCCGCTCGACGCCCTCGTCCATAGCGCGCATGGCGTCGTCGGCAAACTTGCGACCCTGGACGCCGATATAGACATGATGCTCCGCGAAGCCATGTGCCGTGGCCAGTGAGTCGATGCCCACCATGTCGAGCCCGCCCGAGCGTTGTCGGATCTGTTCGGCATAGACATCGCGCAAGGCGAGGATGACCTCGGGCCGGGCCCCCACGAAGGAGAAATCGATGTCGCCAGCGAACACGAACTGGTCCGGATGCTGCACGGCCCATTTTCCGATCTTGGCCAGGAAGACCGTGCCGGTCTCAGGCCCGAAACGGCGACCGACCTCGGCGACCGCCGCACGAATGGCCTCCAGGGTCAGATCGCGCCGATAGACCAGCAGGGCGCGCTCGACCGGCGTGCCGGCGGCATGTTCGAAACGTGCCCCCAGGGTGGAATCCGCCAAGCCGATCTTCTGCAGCTCGGTTTTCAGTTTGTTGAGCTGGACAAGGGGATCCTTGAGGCCCAATTTCGCCAAATCGGTGTAGAACTGGCGGGCGACCTCGTTGGGCGGCATACCTAGGTCGAGCTGCTGGTTGGCACGCCGCAGCAGGTTCGCCATCTGGCGTTGGTCGTAACTCAGGCGCTGGAGTTCAGGACCGCTTTTACCCCACAACTGATTATCGTCCACGGTGATTGCGATGCTCTCCTTTCCACCCATCCACAGGGCCTGCAGCCTGGCATTGCCGGCCAGGACCCCTTGGACTTGAGCACCCTTGTCGTCGCTGGAAAGGATTCGCAACTCAGGCCCGGCAGCCCAGCGCACGTTGCGGGCGCCTTCGGCCTGGAGTTGGATATAAAGGGATTCGCCGATTGCAATGCTGGTCTTCTCGGCGATCAGACCAGCCACAGACACCAATGGCCAGAACAGGATCAGGATAATCACCAGCAAGCGCAATGCACGATGTGGCTGATCAGCGCCCATGAGAAACTCCGGTTCGATCTCTAATCAAACAGTATTCCGGACTTGAACCTCAAAGACCCCTCGCGGCAGACAGGCAGGGCGTCTAGCTGTTCAATGGAGCGGATGGGCAGGATCGGCTCAGGACAGTCTTTCGACTGATACAGCATGAGTAATGGACCACCGTTTGGATTCCAAACCTGGATGGGGGTCGGCGCCGGGTCAGTTCTTTTCCAGGTGATATACACGAATTGATTTTTGGACAGACAAAAGCCCGTGATCTGTTCGAAGGCTCGCCCTCCGCCAAGGCTGACCTCGCCCTCGAATCGGCCCTGGGGACCGAGGCAGGAGAATGAGTACTGGGTTCCGGCCGCCGCCGACAGCGGCAGAAGTATCAGTCCCAGCAGCTTGCTTAGGTCGTTGGTTCGGATCATCAGGGTACCCCTTTGCCTTTTCGCTCTTTGTCTGGGTGGCTATTTTGAAAGTCTCGTTTCGTCGCGGACATGTACGCTCATCAAGGATGGATCTGTCTCGCATTGCAGGCGTCTCAGGGCGCAACCAGGGCTCCACTGGCCCTCGGGACCAGTCGTGACAGATCATTCAGCGTGGCCGTATCGACGGCGAGATCGGGCACGATCCCGACGCCGGAACAGTGTTCGCCACTCGGCAGGCGCACCGCCCGGTTGGTGAAACGCAGCACCGAGCCGTCGGACAGACGCACCTCGGTTTGCGAGTCGCACTTGCCGTAGGTCGTTTGGCCGACGAGCCGGGCGCGGCCATGGTCGCGCAGGATGCCGGCCAGGATCTCGGCGGCGCTGGCCGTGCCCGGCCCGATCAGCAGGATCAACGGCTGTTCCAGATCCGCACCCGCAGGCGCGCGGATCGTCTGCGTCACCCCGCCGCGCGCCACCAGGGTCGCCAGTGGCGCGCCCTCGGGCAGAAAGAGCGCGGCGATATCCAGGGCCTCGAACAGATCGCCGCCGGTCGCGTCGCGCAGATCCAGGATGATGGACTGGTGCTTGGACCGGCTGGCACCCTCGGCGATGAAATCGAGCGTGGCCAGCAAGGCGGGGCGGGTGAGTCCAGCGGCGAATTCACGCACGCGTAAAACCGGTTGGCCGCCCGGCTGTACCAGTTCGACATCCAGCGGGTGGAAGGACCGGCGTTGGATCGTCAGCCGCCAGGTGTCGCCGGCCGCGTCCTCGACGCCGAGCACGACCCGCGTGCCCTCTGGCCCGCGAAGCCGCTGGGCGATCTCATCCAGGCTCAAGCCAGCGACGGATCGGCCATCGATCGTCCGCAGACGCGCGCGCTCGGTCAGACCCGCTGCCGCTGCCGCACCTCCCAGAAACGGTAGCAGCCAGAGATCGTCGCCGCTCGGCAGGAGTTCGGCACCGATGCCGCTCATGGAATCGCGACCCCGATTCGGCGAGCGATAGAGCGCACGCGGAAAATAGCGCGCCGCCGGGTCGATGGCCTGCAAGCCGCTGGCGAGATTCGCCGCATCCAGGTCTTGCAAGACTGACTCCGCCGGTGCCCTCAACGCCTGCTCGCGCAGCACCTGGCGGATCTCGTCGAGCGGAACCCCAGCACCTTGGGCCCTACCCGCGAACGTACAGGCGGCCAGAAGCGCCAGGGTAAGATTTCCGCTCGTCCGCTGCCTGGTCATCTGGCCAGATCCAGCGCCATGCGGTTGAGCAGGTCGTATTCGGCCTGCAAGGACGCCCGCTGTTGTTCGAGCTGGGCACGCCGCAGATCGGCCTCTGAGTCTCCAATGCCGCTGCCCTCCAGTGCATCCAGATCCGATTGCAGCCGCGCCGACTGGTTCTGGAGCTGCGCAACCCGTATGCGCAGTGTCTGAACCCGCTGATCGTTGCGGTTGGCAGCGGCCGAGAGGCTGTTGACCCGCTGATTCAGGGCGGCGATGTCGCGGTTCATCCGACGCACGCGCGCCCGCTCGGCGGCAACCTGCTGTTTCCGCTTGGCCTTGGTGGTCTCCAGATCACCGCGCTCGGTCTCCAACTCGGCCTGAACCTGACGCAGGACCGCCAGACGATCCTCGCGTTCTTGGATGCGCGCGTCATAGGCGCCCGTGCTTAAGCCCTTGATGCCGCCCGCCAGTCCGCCTGCGCGCGGATCTGTAGATACCGAGGCACAGCCTCCCAGCCAGAGGGCGATGAGTGCCATCGACCAACCCATGGACGGCTTCATACCGACAACCTCGGATCGATCTGGGCGAGCTGGGTGTTGTTGCTGCGCAGGGTCTCGATGTTGCCTTGCAGGGTCTGGACCTCGCGTTCGAGCTTGCGGATATAGGGATCGTTCGCCGGGCGCGTCTTGCGCTCCTCAGCCAGGATCTGCAACTGGACCTTCTGCTCCTGGACCAGGGTCTGTTCGAGCCTCTTGCTGCCGGCGATCTTCTCCTGCAGGGCATTGCGCTTACTCGCCAGCGCCTGTTTCTGGATGGCGCCGGATTTGTACTGGGCCTGCAAGCGCCTGGATTCACGATCGAGACTGGCGATCTCGCGGCGCAGCTTGTCGTTGTAAGCGAGCGTGGTGCGGTTGAACTCGGCCACGCGGGCGATCTGCGCATTCAGGAAGTCCTCGGTCGTGGCATAGGCCTTTTTGCGCTTGGCGATCTCGTTTCCGACCACGAAGCCGGCGCCGCCGCCGATCAGTGCGCCGACGGCGGCACCCTGTTCTTTGTCGATGGCATAACCGATGAGCGCGCCGATCAAGGCGCCGGCTGCCGCGCCCTCGGCCTGGGTGCGTTGTTGGTCGTCCTGGATATTGGCGCAGCCCGTCATCAGTACGGCGCTCAGCAGCCAGGTCAGGCTCGGTCTGGAGGTCAAGCGGATCATGGTTGGATGTCCTTGAGTGGTCATGGGTGGGATTCAGGCGCCTGGTCTTGGAAATCCTGGAAACGTCGACGGAAGTCCTCCAGCCAGCGTTCGGGTTCGGCCCGGCGTCGTTCGGCGAATTCCTCGAGATGGACAGCGAGCAGTTCCATCACCGCGCGCTCGCGCACCGGCAGGTCGCGTTCGCCCAAAGCCGCGAAGGCCTGGGCGATATAGTCCGGCTCGTACTCGCCGAGCTTGGCGATCTTGTCGCGATAGCCCTGCACCTGTTCGCGCGCGGCGGTCTCGAGCTCTCGGATCGAACGCTCGACCGCCTCGACCTGATCCTGATAGCGGGTCGAGAGTTCGGCGAGTGTCCGAGCCGATTCCAGGGTGGCGGCCAGACGCTCCAGACGGGACAGATAGACGCTGAGATTGACGCCGTTGCGCGCCGCGTCCTGGGCGAGACTGCGGGCGCTCTCGCGCTGGGCCAGCTCGAGGCGCTCGCGCGCCCGATCCATGTAGATCTGAACCCTTTGTAGGGGCTCACGCAGTGCGGGGTTGTCGGCCATCAGCCGTTCGATGATGGGATCGACGGTCCCAAGCTGCCCACTGGCCTGGGCGACCAGGTTGTCGAGCGTGCGCCCGACCGGCATCGCGCGGCGCGTCTCGTTACGGTAGGCGAGATACTCATCCTCCAGCGCCTTGCGCTGCGCGGTCGTCAGAACCACGTTCGAGCCGATCGCCAGACGCGCGCCCGTATTGTATGAACGCCGTTCCTCGATCCGCCGTTCGTCTGGTTTCCAGGCATAGACATCGAATTCGGCGCGCAGTGAACTGCGCAACTCGGCGGGTGGTGTCGAGACGCTCCCGCCGCGTACCGCCACGCCGCCCGGCTTGCCCTGCCAGATCTCGGGGCGAAAGATGCCCGTGGTCATCTCCTGCGCATTGCCGATGAGATCATGGAGCCCCAGCCCATTGGGTTGGCGCAGACCGATCGGGCGCAACTGATGCTTGGCATTGCCCAGATGCCAGGCATATTCGTCGATACGAGCGGCAGCGAAGGGCAGGCGATCGTCGAAGGTGCCGGCTGCGAGTGCCGGCTGGCCACCGCGGGTGGCGTACTCCAGCTCCTCCTCGGTCGGCAGGCGGATGAAACCGGGAACGCCCTCCTCGGTCGGCAGCCGGGCCATACGCTCGGGATGGGCGGGGTCAAACAGCCATTGATTGAGCGCGCGGATGAAATCCTGGATATCCTGATAGCTGACTGAGGCCAGGGGGCGCATCAGGGCCTCGCGCCTGGCGCGTCCCTCCAGGGTCGGGAGCTTCTGATCCTCGGGATCGGCGCTCACTGCCAGTAGGCGCTCCAGACCCATGACGGCGATGTATTGCCCGCGCGTCAGCTCGTATTTGCCCAGCCAGATCTCCCAGCCGGTACCGTCGCCGCTCGGGAATGAGCCGCTGATCTGGATGCGTTGCAGTCCCTCGAAGATCCCCCCGCTCGCATCGCCGATCTGGATGACGCGTTGTGGATCGCCCCAGAAACTGGGGCCCAGCACGGCGATGCGTCGGAAGACGAGTTGGGATCCATTGGGCAGGTCGATGACGACATCGCCCTCGGCCGGCTTGGGATTGTCGGGTGTGGGCGGCGGCGGTTCGGCCAAGACCTGACTGGCGATCAGGCACAGACCCAACCAGAACCCCAGCCATCGGGAGAGCGGCCATATCGCCTGGAGCGGGCGGTATTCAATCGACACGGATCACCTCCGCTGGATCGATGTGGGTCGCATGCCAGGCGGCGACCAGCGCGGCTAGACAGGCCAACAGCAGGGTGATCAGGACAATGGGCGCGATCAGCGAGGCAGGCAGGGCGCAGAAGCGCTCGTCTGGTGCCAGCTCGTTGGCGAAGCTGCGATTGATGACCGCGGCGAGCGCGCCATAGACAGCGAGGCTGAGCGCCAGACTCAGGGCCGCGATCATGAGTCCCTCGACGATCGGGAAGAAGGCCCCATGCGCGCGCGACAGCCCGAGCAGCCGGATGATGCCGAGTTCGGCGCGCAGGCGATCGACGGCGGCATAGAGACTGGCGACCAGCACCGCCGTTCCGCCGCCCAACCCCAGCAGGGCGATCAGCCAGAACAGGCGTGTCGCCCCGGTATCGAGCACCTGGATGCGTTCGATGGCCTCGAGCGCGGCCTCGACCTCCAGACCCTGCTCGCGCAGACGCCGATAGAGTCGCGGCACGTCGTCGAGGCTGGCGGCATAGAGTCGGAATCCCCGATAGCCGGCGCGCTGCATCTCGAAGCGTCCGCTCGATGCAACATAGGTCACCGCCCGATCCCGAGCCGTGCGCAGGATACCGAGCAATTCGATCGGCACCAGCGGCTGGTCCAAAGGACTCGGACCCAGGGGGCGCAGGACGAAGGACAGCTCGGCGCGTCCCGGACTCGTGACCTTGAGGCCGCCATCTGCCTCACGGGGTGCGGCATCCAGGGTGGAGTCCGAGTCCGAATCCATGTCCGAACCGGTATTCGCCGCTGTGTCGGTCGGCCAGAGCGCGGAGGTCAGTTCCTCGACCCGTTCCCGGCGCACCTGGAAGCCGCCCCAGGGCACGGGCGGCAGATCAAGCCGCGCGGCTTGAGCATCATCCACCGAGAGTCCAACCGGATGCCACCGCCGTCCATCCGCACCGATCAGTTCAAGCTCGCGCACATAGGGCAGTATGAGCGGCTCGCGACCGCGCAGCTTGGACTGGATCGCGCGGATGTTGGACTCGGTGATCGGCGCGTTGGGCGTGCTCAGGTCGTAGGCATAGAGCCGTTCCGGAATCGGCAGGCCCAGCAATGACTCGGCCTGATCGCGCGTGATGACATCGATCCGCGCAAATCCAGTCTGGATGATGGCCCCGGTGCGCACGATCGGCGCCAGCGGTTCGTCGAGCAGCAGCACCACGCCGTCGAAGGTTGGATAGGGATCGGGCGTCTCGCCGGGCCAACTGCGGTGTGCGGCGGCATGGCCTTCCTTGTAGGACTCGACGTCGAGTACGAACGCCAGCGGCGCATAGATCCGGGTCAGGGTGCCAGCCTCGATCGGCAGGACGCCGACCACCTTCAGCTCAGCCTGGACGTTCTCGGAGCGCCCACTACGGGTGCGACTGACCCGAACGCCGAGCCGGTCGCCGACCGCTACCCCGCTGAGCCGCGCCGCCTCGGCGGTGAGAACCACCTCGTCTTCACCCGGTACGGGCACACCGTTTTCGAGCAGGAAGGGATCGCCGGCTGCAGTCGGGATCAAATCGAACAGGCGCGTCGTTCCATCGGATTGCACCACCTGCACCACCGAGGACAAGGGCAGGATGGTCGGCGTCAGAAAGGCCACGCCCGGCCAGGCGGCGACCTGGGCGAACCAGTCCTCGGAATAGGGCTGGGTCTGGGTCGGACGCAGTTCGCGATAGACCGGATCCTCGACCAGCCGTTCGCGCAGGGTCTCGATGGTGCCATGCTTGAGACCGAGCAGCACCAGGAGCGGTGCGATGACGGCGGTCAGGGCGATGACCAGACAGAGGGTGAGGATCCAATCGTGACGCAGATGGGCCGCTGCCAGGGCCGACACCACAGATGCGTGCCCTGGGCGATGGGTCTTCATCCCGAGACTCGCTTCCCATCATCCAGGGGGCGACAGGTCGAGCGCGTCTCGAACTCCGAGAGGCGTTCGAGATCGAAGGCATAGACCCGGTCGATATGGCCGGCCAGCAGATCCAGATCATGGGTGACGATCACTAAGGCCAGGTGCTGCTGGCGCGCCAGCGCATTCATGTCGGCCAGGACGGCGCGCGCCCGCGGCTTGTCGAGTGCGGCCGTGGGTTCGTCGGCCAGCAGCAGACGCGGCCCGTGGGCGATGGCACGCAGGATCGCGACCCGCTGGCGCTGTCCGATCGAAAGTGCCTGCGGCTTGCGATCCAGACACTCGGCCACGCCGAGCCGCTCGGCCAGCGCCTCCAGTTCGCGATCCGCGAGGTTAACCCCCTTGATGCGACAGGGCAGACGGATGTTGTCGCGCACGCTCAGGAACGAGAGCAGTCCGCCCGTTTGCGGGATATAACCGAGCGCCTCGCGCCGCAATGCCGCCAGCGCGCCTTCGTCACCCCGTGACCAGAGCGCCGCCAGATCCTGCCCGGCGATCTCCCCGGCGAGGTGCAGGGTGAACCGCCCGGCCGAGGTGGGCGCGAGGATGAGGGCGATCAGATCCAGCAGCGTGCTCTTGCCGCAGCCGCTTGGCCCGATCAGGGCCACCACCTCGCCGGCGTCGACCCACAGCTCAGGCACCCGCAGTTCGAACCCGCCGTCGGCCTGACCGCGCCGCTTGACGATCGACTCCATCCGGACCATCGCAGTCTGTCCGTCGCCCATCTTCAACGACCGCTCAGGGCAGATAGTCGATGTGCAGCGGATAGACCATGTCGCTGTCGGTATCCGTATCGTTGAGCCTGAACCAGGCGTCGACCTGATCGTTGATGGCGCGATACTGTTCGAGCTTGGCCAGGATATTCCATTCCAACTGAGCGCGCTGCTCGGCGGTCATGCTCGCAAACATCTCGTCGGTCAGGGCCAGCACATCGCTGCGATAGGGCAGAGACTGGATAAAGGCCGGCAACAATCCGGTATCGGCCAGACGCTGGGCCTGCGCCAGATCATCCGGACGTTTCATCGCCTGACTCGAGACGCTTTGCAGCGATTCGAGGAACTGCGCCTGGGTCACCTCGGCGCGCATCAGCGCCTGCATCACGCTGTCGAGCGCCTGGGCGAGCGAACTCAACTGCTCGCGCGTGACCAGCACCCGGACCTCGAGCGCGCGATCGGCCGGGTTGATCAGATCGCGATCGAGCGCCCAGGCGACGATGTCCTTGGGCGGGTTGGCCGACTGGCCGATGTACTCGATCAGGGCCGCCCGCCAGATGTTGGCAACCGAACTCAAGACCTCGGCGGTCTCAGCTGGAGACGTGCCCGGTACAGTCGCAGACGTCGGTGCAACCGGAGCCTTGGTCGCCAGCGTGCGTTCGAGTTCGGCATTGATGCTGGCGGTCACTCGGTCGACCAACAGCCGATAGGCCTCTTCCTGCGACGTATCGACCTGTTCCAGCGCCTGTTGCGACGGATTGCCGCGGATGCGCGCCAGGGTGCCGAACTGCTTGAGTGCACGCGGAAAATCCTCGGCCGCCTTGGGGTTCTGCAGATGGATGGCTAGCAGATGGACATTGGCGTCATCGTATTCGCGCCTGAGATCGGTTTCGTCCTTGCGGGTCGAATTGTGCGGGTCGCCTTTGAGATGCGAGCTGGCATCCCCGATCAGGATGACGAACTTGATCGATTTCTCACGCCAGGGAGATTGGCGCAGGGCGGCATCCACACCGGCGAAGACGTCCTCGTCGTACCCCAGACTGCCGACCCTCGTTGCCTTGGCATCACGCGCCAGGATCTCAACCAGACGCTCGGCCGTAACCAGGGTCGGCGTGTGATTGCGGGTGAGATAGTCGAGCGCGGGCACGGCCGCGAGCGAATCGCGATAGGTCACGAGACCGAAGCGGAAGCGATCCTGGGTGCGCTCGCTGAAATTGCGCGCCATCTTGGCCACCGCGTCGCGGGTCATGTCGATGAAGGGCTGCATGCTGCGCGTGGTGTCGATGACGAAGACGATATCGACGGCGATGTCCGCGACCCCTTGGTCGACGGTGTCGCGTCCGGTCTGGGCCTGCTCGCGATACTCAGGCGTTTGCAGGGTATCGGGGCCGCGCGCGCCTGGAACGGCCGCGGCCAGTTGCAGCAGGCGGACATCGTCGCCATCGATCTGGGTCTGGGACCATTGCAGGATCGGCAGCATGTAGAAGTGGGTCATGATGTCGACGAAGCGCTTCGGTTCCAGACTGATGACGGCCGCGGGTGTTCCGCCGCGATCGATCTCGGCATAGAGCGTCTTGGCCTTGGCAGCCCGGTCCAGGTCGTCGACGATGGCCTGCAGCGTCTCGCGATCCTTGAACATGAGCACCGGATGACGCCCCTCGATCGGATCGCCTGGATGGGTAAAGGAGACCAGAAGCGCCTGACGCCACTCGAAGACATCCTTGGCCTGCATTCAGCCGTCTGCCTGGGCGCGGGTGCGCCCGACGCGATACCAGCCGCGCGGCTCGGCGCCCTCGCGTAGATCGAGATCACGGCGTTCGAAGGCATACAGAGGCCGGAAGGCAGGGATGTTGGCCTGGACGAGCGCGCCCCCATCGGCGACCGGCTCCTGGTAGAGGTTCGAGAAGGGACGCGGCAGCACCCGCAGGGTCAATTGGGTCGCGGTCTCGATGCAGGGCGAGTCGCCCGGACAAGACACCCCATCGTCGCTCGGCGGCGCGGGCGAGGTCGAGGACGCCCCCGTGGTGTGGGCCGGATGTCCGTAGTCGCCCTCGAGATCGTCTAGATCAGCGCCTCCAGCTGATATCCACCAGATCCAGCTCATTATTAAGAGCATCAGGGGGTAAGCAGCCGTCCTCCAGGCTCTGCGGGTCGTTGTCCAGGCCATACAGTCTACTCATTACTAGAGAATCGACATTCAGGATTTTAGAACTCCCCCTTGCGAATGACCAGAAGAGGATGGGCGATGCTGGTACAGCTTTGCTGAGCAAGTCAGCTGGGAGGGTCGAGGTTTGAGCGCTCAGCCTGCGCAACAGGCCCAGGGCGTCCAACCGGGGTATAGTTTTCTTCTTGAACAGCCGTCTCTTGGATCTATCGATGCACCCTCGATCACTCATCCTGCGCAAGGACCAGGAACGCCGTTTGCTCGCCGGCCATTGCTGGATCTATAGCAACGAGGTCGATGACGACGCGACCCCATTGAGGTCTTTTACCCCTGGACAGGGGGTGGAGGTCTTCAGCCAGCGCGGGCGTTGGCTCGGCTATGGGTATGTCAATCCACATTCGCTGATCTGCGCGCGTCTTGTAAGCCGCAACCGCGCCCAGCCCCCCGGTCCGGCGTTTTGGTTGCGCCGTCTCCATCAGGCGCTCAACCTACGCGAGCGCCTGTATGACCAGCCCTTTTACCGTCTGGTCTTTAGCGAAGGCGACGGACTGCCGGGTCTGATCGTCGATCGCTATGACGATCTTTTGGCGGTTCAGATCACCACCGCCGGGATGGAGGCCGTTAGGGCTGAGATCCTGACGGCCTTGGAGCAGCTCATCCGCCCCCAGGCGATCGTCTTGCGCAATGACACACCGGTGCGCGAACTCGAGGGTCTTCCCCAAGGGGTCGAATGGGTGCTCGGTGCACCGCGCGCCGAGATCCAGGTGATCGAGGAGGGATTGGCCTTTGCGATCGATCCTACTCGGGGTCAAAAGACCGGCTGGTTTTTCGATCAGGCCGAGAATCGCCGGCGTCTGGCAAGATATAGGGTGGGGTCGCGGGTACTCGATGTCTTTTGCTATGTCGGCGCCTGGGGATTGCGCGCCGCGGCCTTGGGCGCCCAGGAGGTGCTCTGTCTGGATAGCTCAGCTGAGGCCTTGGAACGACTCGCGGCCAATGCCGCGCGCACTGGGTTTGCTCACCGCATCAGGATCGGCCACGGCGATGCCTTTGAGCAACTGCGCAACCTGCGCGACCAGGGCGAGCGTTTCGATACCGTCATCCTAGATCCGCCCGCCTTCATCAAACGGCGCAAGGATACACCTGAAGGTCTGGCTGCCTATCGGCAGCTCAATCGCCTGGGGCTTGAGCTCCTGGCCCCCGAGGGTCTGCTGATTACCTCGTCATGCTCATTCCATCTCGAGCGGGAGACCTTTCAGCGCCTGATCCAACAGGCCGCCCAGCGCGCTGGTCAGCGTATCCAGATTCTAGAGGTCGGTCAGCAGGGCCCAGATCATCCCATCCATCCGGCGATCCCCGAGGCCGCCTATCTCAAGACGTTCATGCTACGCGCCCTGCCAGCGGATGCATGAGGATGTAGCGGGCAAGGGATCAGTGGTATAGAAAATGCCTTTTGGTTGCAGGTGGATTTTGCGCTGGTTTACTCCTAACCTTGCCCGCGCATCCATCAGAGTTTTTCAGCCATTGCCTGAGAGAGGATAGATAGACCATGTCTGCTCAAAGAGCGACAAGCCCCTATGCGATCCAAACAGCTGTGATCGGTCGCCTGGCCTTGTGGCACTCTGCATTTGCCTTATGGATGTTGGCTGGAACCTTTGGTCTGAGTGGATGTAGTACAACGACTATTTCCCCTGGATCCACCCAGTCGTTGAGTGGGCCTGTCGATAAGGTGGTCGTCAGAAAGTCAGAGCGCCAATTGCAGCTTCTAAGCGGTAATCAGGTGGTGCGTCAGTATCGCGTCTCGCTCGGGGGCGCGCCCGTCGGCCACAAATATCGCGAGGGCGATCAACGCACCCCCGAGGGGCAATATGTGCTCAATTGGCGCAATCCAAACAGCAATTTTTATAAGGCGATCCATATCTCTTATCCCAATGAGCGCGACCGCGAGCTCAGCCGCAAGCTCGGCTATGAAAACCCGGGCGGCATGATCATGATCCACGGCTTGCCCAACTATATCCAGTCGGAGAGCATGCGCCGTGAATATGCGAGCCGCGACTGGACCCAGGGCTGTATCGCTGTACAAAACCACGAGATGGATGAGATCTGGAGTCTGGTCAAGGATGGCACGCCGATCCAGATCCTGCCTTAAGGACAGAGTCAGCGGCCCAGTGCGTCATTCCGGCGCAAGCCAGAACGAAATCGATGAGCCGGAACTCCTGGACCTCAGCCTGCGCCAGGCTGAGGTTCGGCCGATCCGACACCGCTGGTTTGGAAACAAGGCGGCGGCCTGGTGGCCAGCGCAACCTAGGCTACCGGGCACCAGCGACTCAGTGCCCTCCCCTTCCTGTCATCAAGAAAGTACGCAAAGATACGCACGGTTCTTTTCCTGCCTCGACGGCTTTGGTTTCCCGGATGCGTCTCTGACAGGCATCACCTTCCCGACTGCGACAGAGACCCTCCCTGCCGCAGCGCCGCCATTGCTGGACGGACTCACCCCGGGTAGGGCAGTTGCG
>CALALB010000042.1 GCA_937923175.1 uncultured Chromatiaceae bacterium
ACCTCGTTGGGATCGAGCGCAATCCTTGGGCGAGGATCATGCCTGACCCTTCTCAACGGCACGCCTTAGGTCCTGGTCGTGACTGGAGACCCGGGCATAGGCCAGGGTGCGACGCGTATCCGCCTCGGCGCGGAACAGTTCGGGCTTGAGCCTGGCGAGGTCACAGCGCCGATGGCCGCCTGCGGTGTGCTCAGAAACCGGCCTGCCCAAGGCCTCTCAACGGCGCAGGGTCGCAATCGACATCCCTAATGCCGAAGCAGACTCGCCTAGGCTGACTAAGCCCTCCATGTTGGAGATATAGATATGGGAAGATTCAATGCAATCTGTTCAAGCCCTGTCCCGTGCCAAACGGTCATAGAGCACCGGGACGACAACGAGGGTAAACAGGGTGGCCGCCAGGCCACCGCTGAGGATCACCAGGCCGAGTGCCTGACGCGTCTCGGCACCTGCGCCGCTCGTCAGAAGCAAGGGGATGGCGCCGGCGACCGTGGTCATCCCAGTCATCAGCACTGGGCGCAGGCGGATGACGCTTGCCTCGATCAGTGCTCTACGACACTCGAGGCCCTGAGCGCGCAACTGATTGGCAAATTCGACGATCAGGATGCCGTTTTTGGCGGCAAGACCGACCAGCATCAGCAGACCGATCTGGGTGAACAGATTCAGGCTTTGGCTGCCGACCCATAGGCCGATCAAGGCGCCGGCCATGGCCAAGGGTACACTGAACATGATGGCCAGCGGCTGGATGAAGCTCTCGAATTGGGCGGCGAGCACCAGATAGACCGCCAGGATGCCCAGGGCGAAGAGCCATTGCATCCCCTGGCTGCTGCGTTTGAAATCGCGGCTTTGCCCCTTGTAGTCGATCCGCGCGCGTTCGGGTAGAAACGCCCGGGCCTTGGCCTCGAGGTCGGCCAGGGCTGTCCCGAGCGCCACCCCCGGCTTGAGATTGGCCTCGATCGTGAGGGTACGGGTGCGGTTGAACCGGTTGAGGCTAGGGGATTCCGCTACCTCATCGATCCGAACCAGGCTGGCCAAGGGGATCAGGGCGCCGGTGCGCGACGAGCGCACCTGGATGGACTGGATGGACTCTGGGGTGCGTTGTTGATCGCGTTCGCTGGCGAGGATCACCTCATATTCCTCGCCCTGTTCGCGATAGGTGCCAACCCGCCGTCCCCCGAGTAGGGTCTCGAGGCTGCGCCCGATCGTCTCCAAACGTACCCCAAGATCTGCAGCCCGCCCGCTATCGATTGCAACCAGCAATCGCGGGCGGGTTTCCTTATAGTCCCAGTCGATGCCGGTCAGCCCTGGATTATCCTTGTCGATGGCCTCAAGCAGTCTATCTCGCCAGGCGGCCAATTCGCTGTAATCGCCCCCCCCGAGCACGAACTGGACCGGTTTGGCGGTGCGCACCCCCAAACCCTGACGCATCACCGGTATTGCCCGCACGCCTGGGAGGTCGGAAAGCACCAAGCGGATCTCGTCCATGATCGCCCAGGCCGAACGGCGCTCGGTATAGGGTGCCAGCACCAGGATCGCCAGACCGGTATTAAAGTTTGTGGTCGCTGAAAATAGCCGTGGGCTGCGGATGAGCAACCTTTTGGCCTCACCGCGCTCCACATAGGGCATCAGTCGGCGCTCGATCTCGTTCATATAGGTCTTGGTATAGGCGTAGGATGCCCCCTCGGGCGCATTGATCAGGATCGAAAAGGCGCCTCGGTCCTCGCGGGGGACATACTCGCGCGGTAGATGGGCAAAGAGCCACAGGGTCAGGGCCAGGGTAGCGAGCAGGGCCAGGGGCACGAGCCAGGGTCGGGCCAACAGCCAGACCAATAGGCTCCGGTAGAATGCTCGAAAACGGTCAAAAGTCCGATCCCATACGACTGTGTTCCACCTTGGATCTGCTGATGCGATGCCCCCTGCTCCTATCCCAGGTGGGTGGGCAGAGCCCCTTGGCGAGCGCGCCAGGACCTTGGAGGCTAGGAGGGGCGATAGGGTCAGGGCTACCCAGGTGGAGAACAGCACTGCAGCGGCCAAGGTCAGGGCAAATTCCCCAAAGAGTCGGCCTAGGTCGCCCTCAAGGAAGGCGAGGGGCGCAAACACCGCGATCAGCACTAGGCTGGTTGCGACCACCGCAAACCCAACCTGTCGGGTCCCCCGCCAGGCAGCGAGTAGAGGCGATTCACCCTCCTTTAGCATCCGGCGATGGATGTTTTCAAGGACCACAATCGAGTCGTCGACTACTAAGCCAACGGCGAGCACCAGCGCGAGTAGGGTCAGCAGGTTCAGCGAGAGCCCAAGCGCCCAAAGGGCGATCAGGCTTGCGATCAGCGAGACCGGGATCGCGATCGCCGGGATGAGGCTAGCCTGCCAATTGCCGAGAAACCCGAAGATGACTAAGACCACCAGGATGAGGGTGATCACTAGGGTTTGATAGACCTCGTTAACCGCCTCCTCGACAAAGGTCGAGCTATCGAAGCTTGGGCTCAGTGACATCCCCTCGGGAAGGGTCGCAGCGATCCGCGCCATCTCGGATTTGGCAGCGCGTGCGACCGCGATCAGATTGGCCTTGGACTGTTTGACGATGCCGATCCCGACCATAGGTCGGCCATTGCTGCGAAACAGGGTGCGCTCCTCGCTGGTAGCGCGCTCGATCCGCGCCACCTCGCCCAGGTGTATCAGATGGCCATCGGGTGCGCGCGCAAGCACCAAACGCGCGAAATCCTCGGCTGTGGTGAAGCGCTGGTCGATCCGTACCCCGAAGATCCGATCGCGCGATTCGATGGCACCTGCAGGTAGCTCCAGATTTTCGGCGCGCAAGGCCGATTCGACCTCAGCGACCGTCAGATTCCGGGCGGCCAGAGCCTGGTGGTTGATCCAGATGCGCATGGCATAGAGCCGTTCGCCGCCGAGGCGTACCCGCGCCACCCCATCGAGTGCGGCGAAGCGGTCTATGAGATAGCGCCGGGCATAGTCCGAAAGCTCCGGGATGCTGAGCCGGTCACTGGCGAGGTGAAACCAGAGGATGACCTCGTCATCGCTGTCGGCCTTTTGGATTTCGGGCGGATCGGCGCCCTCGGGAAGTTCATCGAGCACCCCGGCCACCCGCTCGCGGACATCATTGGCCGCGCCATCGCTATCGCGCTTGGGGTTAAATTCGATGCTAATGCGCGAGCGCCCGTCCTCGCTGCTTGCCTCAATGCTGCGCACCCCGGGGATACCAGCGATGCGCTCCTCGATGGGGAGGGTGATGCGGCCTTCGACCACAGGCGCCGCCGCCCCCCGATACCGGGTCTCGATCGAGACCACCGGCGGGTCGATGTCTGGGAACTGGCGCAGCGGCAGACGGTTACAGGACACCAACCCAAAGATCACCAGGAACAGCGAGACCACTGTGGTCAAGACAGGGCGACTGAGCGCAAGATCGGACAGAAACATCGGTCAGCAAAGCCTGGTCACAGCGGCGTTTCGGCAGGGGGGGCGCCCAAGAGACGACGCGCCCAGCCCTCCTGATCGATTCGCGCTGATCCAGAGGGGCGACCCCGATGCCTGCAGAGGCCAGGGGGCATTTGCCGATCCACGCACCTCCTGCTGGCCCAGGCTGGTCTCATGGTTGGGCCCCTGCAGGGGCCTCGACGAGACGGACCGGCTGGCCGGGGCGGACCTGATCCTGACCGGCGATGATCACCCATTCACCCGCGGCAAGTCCCTCCCGCACCTCGACCCACCCCGCCAGACGCATCCCCAGCTGTACCTGTTGTTGCTCGGCAATCAGACCGTTCGCGGTCTCGTTGACCCGCATCACCAGGCGCTCCGGGCCGTGATAGAGGATGGCCGATTCAGGGATCACCGGGACGGTGCGAAGGTTGAGCATGAGGATGACCCGCATGAGTAAGCCAGGTTTGAGCCGCAGATCCGGATTGGGCAGGATGGCGCGCACCCGTACCGCACGGCTGATCGGATCGATGCGGCTATCGATGACCTGCACCTTGCCGGTGAAGACCTCATCGCCAAAGGCATCCGTACGCGCCTCGATGGGCAGGCCAGGCCTGAGATCCCTGAGATACAGGCTGGAGACAGTGAAATCGAGCTTCATCACCCGATCGTCATCTAGGGTAGCGATCAGGGTGCCTGGGGTCACCAGGGCCCCGGGGCTGATGGCGCGTAAACCCAGGACACCGGCAAAGGGGGCACGGATGAGCCGATCGGCCAAACGCGCCTGGATTACCGCAACAGTTGCGCGTGCGGCATCCAGATCGCGCCGGCGTTCATCGAGCTGGGCCTGGGCCACCGAGCGCTGGGCGGCAAGCGCAGCGATCCGCTGATATTGCCGCTCGGCCTCATCCAGACGCACCTGGGCCTCTTGCAGCAAAGCGCGTTCCTCGGCGTCTTCGAGCTGAAGCAGAGGATCGCCGGCCTGGACCCGCTGACCATCGGCAAAATAGATCGCCCGCACGATCCCAGTCGATTTGACTGTGAGGGCGATCGACTCTTGGGCCTCCAGCGTTCCCAGGGCCTCGACCCGATCGCTGAGGTCCTCGCTCCTGACCTGTTCAACCACTACGGCGATGGGCGCGGGGGCTGCCCAGGCGATTGGCCATAGACACCAGACGAGCACCAGGCCGGGCAGGGCGTACCTGCTGCCCTGTTGGGCTAGACCGACTGGAGGCAGGGGTGAGGGTACAGAATGCGGCTGACGGCTCATTTGCGCAGGCGCCGAATACAATCGAGATAGACGACATTGTCAAGCGGCGCCCCATGCCGTTGGGCGCGCCAGAGCAGCTCAGCGAGACAGTCCATGATCCGGTGTTCGACCTGATGGGGGTCGCCGAGATGCCCGAGTAGCTCCTGATACAGGGCCCGTATCCCTGGAGGCTGATCGATACTCAGTTGCTCCAGGATGGCCAGATGCAGACTGAGATGCAAAAAGGGGTTCATCCCGCTGGATGGATCCACCGCCAGGTCCATTCCTGGGGATTCGAGCAGGGCATGACATTCGGGATGTTGCCGAATCACCGCGACGATCTGGGCCTCGAGGGCAGTTAAAGGTTTACCCCCCTGGGACTTGTGCCAGGCATCCCGGATCAAACGGCGGTGGGCGAGGTCGTCATTGCGGCGCATGCTGAGCTCTTCGGACCCTGGGTCTCTGTCATTCCCGCGCAGGCCGGAATCCGAGGGACTTTGGTCGTCGGGATGACCCATCTCTAGCCTCCCCGGAGGTCTTGTTGGGATAGGCGCAGAGATCAGCGATCAGGCATTCGGGACAGTGGGGGCGCCGCGCGGTGCAGGTATAGCGCCCATGCAGGATCAACCAGTGATGCGCATGGCGCAGAAAGGGCTCTGGGATACAGCGCATCAGGCCCTCTTCGACCGCTAGAGGTGTCTTGCCTGGGGCTATGCCGGTGCGATTGGCTACCCGAAAGATATGGGTGTCAACCGCAAGGGTTGGTTCGCCAAATGCGGTATTCAGGACCACATTGGCGGTTTTACGGCCGACGCCAGGGAGCGACTCAAGCGCAGCCCGGTCGCGCGGCACCTCGCCGCCATGGCGTTCGACTAGGCTGGCACAGGTTTTCAGGATGTGACGCGCCTTGGTATTGAACAGACCGAGCGAGCGGATAGAGCGCTTCAACCTCTCCTCGCCGAGGGCGAGGATCGCGCTCGGGGTGTTAGCGATCTGAAAGAGCCTCTGGGTGACCTGATTCACCTGTTTGTCGGTTGCCTGGGCCGAGAGCATCACCGCGATCAGGAGCTCGAAAGGGGTGCGATAGATCAGCTCGGTTGTGGGTTGGGGATTGGCCGACTGCAGGCGGCTAAACAGTTCGCGGCAGATTTGGGTATTCATTGCGGGTTGCATTGTCATGCTGAGTGTCGTTTGATGAGGTATGGAAACTTGTTGATTCAGACTAAGGGCGTCATGAAACAACCCGCAATCGTCGCGATCGCAGCGCTCCTGTGGGTGGGGGCAGCCTGGGCCGAGATCCAGACCCAGGCGAGCGTCCAGCTCGAGGCGCGTCCTGGTATGCCAATACCGCGGGATCGCTCGCGTCCAAGCCGTGCAGAGATCCAGACCTTGATCGCCGAGGTTGCCCGCCGGCATGGGGTCGAAGAGGCACTGGTCCGCGCTATAGTCACCGCCGAATCTAATTATGATGCCTATGCTGTCT
Source organism: uncultured Chromatiaceae bacterium (assembly GCA_937923175.1). GTDB lineage: Bacteria > Pseudomonadota > Gammaproteobacteria > Chromatiales > Chromatiaceae > Thermochromatium. Next base: position 6,162 of record CALALB010000042.1, read on the forward strand.
CGTCGGCAGGCGCAGTGGGTCTGATGCAGGTCATGCCCGAAACCGCCGCCGATTATGGCGTCACCAGTATCTCCGAACTCTTCGATCCCTGGATCAACCTCGATACTGGCACCCGCCATCTCAAGCGGCTCTTGCGCAAATATCAAGACGACTACGGCCGGGCCATCATGGCCTATAACGCTGGCGAGGGTGTGGTCGATCGCACCAACAGCCAGGTGACCTATCTCGAGACGCTTAACTATACTGAAGCTGTCATTCGCCATTATCGGCGTTATGGGGGTACGGCGCCGACGCAAGCCGCCCTCCACCAGGTGCAATCCCTACGCGGTCTGCGCAACCTGGGTCAGGCGCGGCGCCTATTGAAAAAATATCTTGATCCCTCCTTATTGTCGCTTCGGGTCAGTCCTACATTGGATGTCCGTTATCTCAATCCGGGGCTTCATGCGTTTGGACCGGAAAGCAAACCGATGTTTGAGCTCGAACCTACCGCCCTTCGTTGAATGTTGCCATGAATCAGACCCTGCAAAGATTGCGTCAGATTGCCCAAGGCACAGGATTGGACGAGGAAGATAGCGCCAAACGTGAGCAGCGCCAGGCCAAGTGTGCCCAGCTTGCCCAACCGCTGATCCAGTCATTTCATGACCTAGGGAATGAGTTTGTGAAGGTCGAGGTGCTCAAGAGGCTCTGGCCCGATGACTATGAACAGCGCAATGATCGGCTGGCTGGACTTTTGATCGCCTGGATCGGCCCACCCACCAGGCCACATGGCTTGCGGCTGGCCATCCCCTATGGTTCGTTGACCTTCGAGGTGGCGCTCAGACAGGATGGTTCACCGGTCTTTCTGTGCGTGCGCGATATTCTCAGCCAAAGGCCTGCAATCATGGAATTCAATGATCGCAAGGAATGGCTTGAATTCTTCTTGAAGGCGATTGCCGATTTGGTCGAGATCTAAGGCGCCTCGAATGCGAGGCGCACTGCCCGACGGGGACCACCCAGGACGCAGCCATAGGCTGCGTCCCCTAGGCAAAAGGCTTGGCGGGCCTCAGGGGGCCATTGGATCATCCGCCGTGCCCTGGCATTGATCGGACTCATACCAGAGCACATTGATGATCCCGAAGGCCACCGCGAATAAAACGCCGAGGATCCAGGAAAAATACCACATAACACCCCCTTCAATAGGCGAGATGATCCTGGGCGCGAATCTCTTCGACCGTCACGCGCCGCCACATCTTGGCATAGGTCCAGGTCGTATAGGCCAGGATGATGGGTACGAAGATCACTGCTGCCCAGAACATCACAGTCAGGGTCCGATGGCTTGAGACTGCGTCCCAGACGAGCAGACTGCTGTTGGGATTGGTGCTCGAGGGCATGATGAATGGGAACATCGCCGCGCCCGCAGTCATGATGATCCCTATCATCCCTAGGCTACTGGCGAAAAAGCCCCATCCCGGGCGGTTAGACATCGAACCTAGGACCGCAAGACCCATGCCGGCAAAACCGAGTAAGGGGAATACCAGGGTCCAGGGGTACTGGACATAGTTGGCCAGCCAGGCCCCACCCTCGCGGATGACCTCCTTGGTTAGGGGGTTGGGTGTGGCACCGAGTGCCGGCATGGAGACCACCTTATAGCCATCGATCCCGATGCTTAACCAGACCCCAGCGAGGGCAAAGGCGACGATGGTCGCAAGCCCGGCCTGCTTGGCAACGACCTGGGCCCGGCTGGCGATCGGCTCTTGGGTGCGCAGCTGCAGCCAGATGGCCCCGTGGGTCACCAGCATCCCCAGGCTCACAAGCCCTGCTAGTAAGGCGAAGGGATTGAGCAAACCCCAAAAACTGCCGCTGTAATAGGGCCGCAGCAGGGCATCGAGATGGAAGGGTACCCCCTGAAGCAGGTTACCGAAGGCGATGCCAAACACCAAGGCCGGTACTGCACCGCCGACAAACAGACCCCAATCCCAGGCATTGCGCCAGCGGGGATCCTGGATCTTGCTGCGATAATCGAACCCCACCGGGCGGAAGAAAAGCGCAAAGAGCACGAGCAGCATCGCGAAATAAAAGCCGGAAAAGGCAGCGGCATAGACCGGTGGCCAGGCGGCAAAGATGGCGCCCCCTGCGGTGATCAACCAGACCTGGTTGCCATCCCAATGCGGACCCACGGTATTGATGATCACCCGCCGCTCCTCATCGGTCTTACCCAGGAAGGGCAGCAGGGCACCTACACCCATGTCCATCCCATCGGTCACTGCAAAGCCGATGAAGAGTACCCCTACCAAGACCCACCAGATGAACTTCAAGGTTTCATAATCAAGGATCATGGTCGGTCTCCTTAATCGAGCTGTTTATGAGCCGCAGAGGCTGGCGCCATGCCGCCTGCGTTCAATCCCTGTTCGTGATGATAGCGTCCTGTATGCAGCGAGCTTGGACCGAGGCGCGCGAACTTAAACATCAAAAAGATCTCGATGAGGAAGAGCGACGTATAGAAAAAGACGAAGCCCGACAGGCTCATGATGAGATGAGTGGTGGTGAGACTGGATGCCGCGATCGTCGTCGGCAAGACCTCGCCGATCGCCCAGGGTTGGCGACCGAATTCAGCGACGAACCAGCCGGTTTCGGCAGCGATCCAGGGCACCGGGATGCTATAGAGGAATAGCCGCAGCAGCCAGCGTTTCTGCTCGATGACCCGCTTGGCGTTATAATAAAAGCCTAGCACCAACAGGATCAGCATCCAGATCCCGGCGCCGACCATGATCCTGAAGGTCCAAAAGAGTGGGGCAACCTCAGGAATCGAGTCTTTGACCGCCCATTGGATCTGTTCTTCGGTCGCCAGCGCTGGATTGTCCGTATAGCGTTTCAGCAGCAGGCCATAGCCGAGGTCCCTTTTATGTTCCTCAAAGACAGCGCGGTTTTCTGGGGTGTCCTGGCCCGAACGCAAACGCTCGAGATATTCGTAAGCGATCATCCCTGAACGGATGCGTACCTCATGCTCGCGCATCAGATCCTTTAGCCCCTTGACCTCCTGATCGAATGAGCGGGTAGCGATCAGACCCAACAGCCAAGGGATGCGGATGGCGTCATGGGTCTCCTGGTCTTCATTACTAGGCCGGCCATAGACCGTAAAATCGGCTGGCGGCGGCTGGGTGTGCCATTCGGCCTCGATCGCTGCCAACTTGACCTTTTGCACATCACCGACCTCATAGCCCGACTCATCCCCCAGGAGAATGACCGACAGGATCGAGGCTAGACCAAAACCAACCGCGACCGAGAACGAACGCTTGGCAAAGGCTAGATCCCGGCCCTTCAGTATGTACCAACTGCTGATGCCAAGCACGAACATCGAGGCGGTCACATAGCCGGCGGCAACTGTGTGGACGAACTTGACCTGGGCGACCGGATTGAACAGGAGCTCGGCAAAGCTCGTCATCTCCATGCGCATGGTCTCATAGCTAAAATCGGCGCCCACTGGGTTTTGCATCCAGCCATTGGCGATCAGGATCCACAGGGCTGACAGGTTTGAGCCCAAGGCAGTCAAAAAGGTAACCGCCAGATGCTGCACCTTGGTCAGGCGCTCCCAGCCAAGGAAAAAGAGCCCGATAAAGGTCGACTCCAGGAAAAAGGCCATCAGCCCCTCGATGGCCAGAGGCGCACCGAAGATATCGCCCACATAGTGGCTGTAATAGGCCCAATTGGTTCCAAACTGGAACTCCATGGTCAGTCCTGTGGTGACCCCTAAGGCGAAATTGATCCCAAACAGCTTTCCCCAGAACTTGGTCATGTCCCGATAGATCTCGCGTCCAGTCATGACATAGACGCTCTCCATGATCACCAGGATCCAGGACAACCCCAAGGTCAGGGGAACAAACAAAAAGTGATACATCGCGGTGATGGCAAACTGCCATCGCGAGAGTTCGACCATGGTACTGTCGAGCATGAGCGAATCTCCTGGGATTGGGACCTAATTAAGCGATCGGATCGCCGCCCTGATCAAGGGGATCGACCAGGGCAGCGACCAGACGCAAGCTTAAACCGGATCGAGGATTTCAGGAATGGCTTATAAACCCACTCTAACCGCATTTTTGGTAGGGTAATCATTGACCCTGATCCCTCCCCCAGGGCGCAGATGACCTATCTCGGGGCCGTAATGCCTTAGTGAGGGTGTTCGTGCTGGACCGGAGGGGGCAGAGGGCGGCCGGCGGCGAGATCCACAGCGGCCTGCTGGGGATCGGTGGCGCTGGTGACATGGACGGCGATCCCATGGCAGGCCAGACGGTTGCGAAAACCCTCGCCGGCGCTTTGCGTGATTAGGGCATCTAACCCAAGCTGAAACAATGGATGATCGTCGCCATGGTAATCATGCAGCGCCATCCCGGCGGGCAGTTCCAAGGGTTGGTGCCCGATGCACTCGCCTGACTCCTTGACCTCGAGGATCAAGAAGCGGCGAGTCTTGCCCGCATGGGCAGTGATCGTACGCAGGTTCTGACTGGTGACGGCAATCCGCATGGTCTTTTGTCCTCAAAGGATCAATCGCGCTTTCGATAAAGCCCCAGGGCCCAGTCTTCCATCACTGCATTGGCAACCGGCATGGGGGTCTCCATAAAGGTAATCAAAAAGCCCCGCGCGGTCTCGGCGATCCCGATCGAGCGGGGGCGGCAGGCTAGAAGCTCGGGTTTAGACAATGAAATCCCGAAACAAAACACGAGATTGCGCGCCGAGCGAATACTAGGATCGATATGACCCTCGGGTAATGAACTGGTGTGGGCATAGTGGTCGAACTCAGCGATGAAGACCGCTGCGGGGTGCGATTCGATACAGGCGCGGAAATAACCGCAAATCGCCTCGACCGAGGCACAAGGCGTTTCATCGCGCCCCAGTTCCAGACAATAGATGGGATATTCGGCAAATGAAAACCATTGTTTCATGGTGCGGTTCCAGCGAATCCATACCTGGCATTGCGACCTGCCTCCCCTCAGGCAGCGGGTCAAAGGGATTCAATGGGCAGTCCCCTTTGTCCCTGAGACCCGCCGTTCGGCAGTAGGACAAGACTAGGACAAGCGGACCGAGGCGGCATTGCGATCGCTTAAGGCAGCGCTGGGTTTAATCCTCCGCGATCCGACGCAGATTGGGGATATCGAGCAAGAAAAGATTAGGCGATTTTTCGACCAGGAGCCCCTGACGTTTGAACTCGGCGATGGTGCGGCTGGCGGTCTCGGTGGTGACACCCAGCATAGACCCCATGTCTTCCCGGCTAAACAGCGGACACTCGCTGGTTTGCCGATCGCGCACCAAACGCAACAGCAGTCGCGCCACCCGCTGCCGTGCCGAACCGGTCGAAAGCTCAGTCAGCCAGGCATCGGCCTCGGTCAGGGCGCGCTGCCAGCGAGCCATGAGCTCCTGGTATAAGGCAGGATTATCGCACCCCAGGTCCCGCACCAGCCGGGCGGGATAGCGGCAGACCTCGGTTGGATGCAGGGCGATGGCATCATGCTGATAGCGCTCATTGAGCAATGCCTCTAAACCCAGGACATCGGTCGTGCGGGCGATCCGCACGATGCGTTGGCTTCCGTCTGGAAGATACTGGACCAATTTCAGCATTCCAGAACGCACGGTGAACAGATGCTCGCCTCCATCGCCAGCGAGATAGAGATGCGCGCCCGGTTTGAGCCTAAACTGATCGATGGGGTCGTGGATGTGCTCGAAGTCTGAATCCCGCAGACCGGCGAAGAGCACTGATACCCGTAATGCGCACTCCAGACAATTGGCCTCCCCAGCCCAGGCCTCTCGCAGCGAGACGGTTTTGATCATGGGACATCCTCCGCTTGACGCACCCAGTGTGACTCAACGGGGCTTGTAACCTACCGATCGAGCCAAGGCGCGGCTGGCCTTAGACCAGTCCAGCGTCAATGACCTGGATGGAATCATACGACCAGGGTCTGGAGAGGACCATCGGGCAACGAGCGAAACAGCCAAGGCCAACGGCTGAGATCGCTTGTTACTGAAAGGCGCGCCTGCCCTTCAGGCTAGTGTAGTGTTGCGTTCTGTTTGGAACTTAAGCGCGCATTGGCCCGAATGACCTTTTGCAGGATGTCGCGCGCGCTCTTGGTCCAGATGAACGG
>CALALB010000043.1 GCA_937923175.1 uncultured Chromatiaceae bacterium
GAACTCGCCCAGTGGGGTGGCGGGGTAAAGGTGGCGCTTGCTGCCCTTGGTCATTGGAATCAGTGGCCCTCGCCCCGCTGTCGGGTCTTGTCCGAGAGGCCAAAAGGAGGGTGCGGCCTGGGCTCAGGGTGTTTGGCATGAACCCAGTAATGCCCTAAAGCACATTCCATTGAATACTGGAGTTTGGCTCCCCCCAGATCAGGTCAGGCCCCTTTCTCTGCAGACTGGCTGGCGGCAGGATCCGGTCCATCCAAACACCCAAGCGCCTCATCGAAGCTCAGATTGCGGATGGCATTTTCCAGACGCCGATAGAGGGCTGGGGCCAGGTGATCGCGCAAGGCTGGGGCAAGTGCAGCAAAGATCCAGCGCGCCTGGGCCTTATGGTCGGCGAGTGCCTGGCGCAGGGCGGCGATCTGTTCGGGATCCGGTGCAGGCAAAGGCAGTCTGATCTCCCTGGGGACTGGTTCTTTCGCCTCGGCTTGGGCAGAGGCGGCCTGATGGACGATCCAGGGTCTGGCGGCAGCGGCGAGCGCCTCAAGGCTTGCCGCAAGCTGGTTGAGTTCGGATTGAAGACTGCTCTCTGATACACCCTGCTGGGCCAGGGCAAGCTCCAGATGTTCAGCCAGGCGTATGAGCTCAGTGAGCCCGAGATTCCCCGCCTCCCCCCGCAGACGATGGAGCCGCTGGCGCGCTGATTCATGGGCGCCTATTTGCATTGAGCGGCGCACCTGGTCCGGCAAATCCAGATAGTCGTCAAGCAAACGGCCAAGCAGGCGCCCAAACAGAAGAGGATCGCCGTTGAGACTCTGCGCGGCCTGGGCTGGATTGAATCCAGGCAGCTCGGGGAAGATCCCTGTATCCGGACTTTGGACCTCGACAGCAGCCTGGGCCGTTGCCTGGGCAATGGGCGGGCGTGACTCGACCCAACGCTGGAGACAGGTGATAAGCTGCTCGAGATCGATCGGTTTGGCGAGAAAGTCATTAAATCCAGCAGCGCGGATTGCCGCCTGTTCCTCGGCCATGACGCCTGCGGTCAGGGCGATGATCGGTAGGTCCCTTAGACCGAGCTCCTCGCGGATCTTGCTGGCTGCGGTCAGCCCATCCATCACCGGCATGCGGATATCCATGAGCACCGCATCGAAGGCTGGGCGAAGGCTGAGGGTCTGGATGGCCTGTTGACCATCGGCCGCGGCGATCACCTCGGCGCCCTCCTTCTTGAGGAACCGTTCGACCACCTCGCGGTTGATGGTGCTATCGTCGACCACCAAAAAATGCCGGCCGGCCAGGCGCAGGGCGTTGGCAGGCGGAGGTTGGGGGCTAGTCTTGGCCGGCAGCGTCTCGGGAACGCGCGCCAAGGGTACCTCAAACCAAAAGCGGCTGCCTCGACCCGGCGTACTTTCCACCCCGATGATCCCACCCATGAGTTCGACCAGGCGCTTGCTAATCGCCAGGCCAAGTCCGGTGCCCCCATATCTGCGGTTGGTTCCCTCATCCAGCTGGCTGAAGGGTTGAAACAGACGGGGGAGCAGGTGCGGCTCGATCCCGATCCCGGTATCCTCCACCTCAAAACGCAGGCGCAGCCGTTGGCTATCGGCGGCGATGACCCTGATGCGCACCCAGACCATGCCCTGGTCGGTGAACTTGATGGCATTGCTGACCAGGTTCAGCAAGACCTGGTCGAGCCGCAAGGGGTCGCCCAGGAGCGCTCCGATAGGTTTGGCAGGGGTATCGATCCTCAGCACCAGACCGCGCGCCTGGGCGTTGGGAAGCATCAGGCTATCGATCTTGGATAAGAGCTGGTTAAGGGTGAATGGGCGCTGCTCCAGCCGCAGCCGACCTGCCTCAATCTTGGAAAGATCGAGGATGTCATCGAGGATCGCCAAGAGTGCATCTCCTGCCTCCTGGATATGTTTGACCAGGGTACCTTGTTCTGGGGTCAGGGGGTCGCGCGCCAGGAGTTGGGCCAAACCCAAGACGGCATTCAGAGGGGTGCGAATCTCATGGCTCATATGCGCCAGAAACTCGCTTTTGGCCGCGCTGGCAGCGCGCGCCTCGGCAGTGCGTTCGGCAACCTGGCGCTCGAGGTGGGCGTTTAGCTCGCGGAAACGGCGCTCGCTGTCGCGCAATGCCATCTCGAGCAACTTGCGCTCGGTGATATCCAGGGTAACCCCACTCATCCGTTCGACCGCACCCTGGGGATTGCGATAGGCGCGGCCGCGGACGCTCAGCCAGCGCCAGCCGTCGTCTAAACGCCTGACCCGATATTCGAGCTGGAGCTCGCTGCCCTGGACAAGCAAGCCAGAAACCTGTTGCTCGATGGAGGGACGATCCTCGGGATGTAAATATTCCAGAAGCTCGGCATAGCCGGGTTCAGCGCCGGGGGAAAGGCCGAATTGCTCGTGGAAATGGCCCCAGCCGCGGATGCGATCGGTGAGTAGATCCCAGTTCCACAGGCCAAGCTGGGCGCTTTCGATAGCCAGCAACAGCCCCTCCTGGGTGCGGCGCTGCTCGGTGATATCCGCAACCAGGGCAATAGCACCCCTGTATTCCCCATCGGGTCCGCGCAGGGCGGTAGCGGAGACACTCAGATAACCGAGCTCACCGTCCGGCCGCCGAAAACGGCGCTCGATGGTCTCGGGTGGGTCTCCTTGGCGCAGGCGCTCGAGCAAAGCGGCAATCTTCGGCCATTCATCCTCGATGACCAGATCGCGCAGCGGGCGCCCGATCAGCGTCTCGGGCGGATAGCCGAGGATCTCGGCATAGCGCGCATTGACCCGCACGATCCGCCCCTCGGCATCGATCTCAGAGACCCCCATCAGACCCTGATTGACGATCGCACCTAGCCGTTGCTCGCTGGCAAAACGCGCCGCGGCCTCGCGCGCCGCGATCAACTCGGCCTCACGCTCGCGCCGCTCGCTGATATCCTCGATCAGACAGAGTAAATAAGGGGACTCATGCTGAGGGTCCTCTAGGCGCGAGCCGGTCACACTCAGCCAGACGGATGAGCCATCGGCGCGCAGACAGCGTTTCTCGAGCCTAAGGCTGGTGATCTCGCCAGCCAGCAGGCGGGCGATCTGCTCGCGATGCTGAGCTCGATCCTCGGGGTGACTGAGCTCGATCCAGGTGCGCCCGAGCAGATCCTCGAGCGGATAGCCGAGGATCTTGGCTAGGATGGCGTTGGCCTCGCAGATGCGGCCGGCACCGGCCTCGACAAGGGCCACCCCGACCGGCAAGAGCTCGATGAGTGTCTGCAAACGGCCTTCGCTGATCCGCTGGGCTTGGATCGCCTCGGCGATGCGACCTTCCTGGGCGCGCTGCCAGAGCAGCAAGCCGAGGCTCACCACCAATCCCAGGATGACCCCAGTGACCAGGATCACGACCCAAAACAGGGCATCGACCGGGGCAAGGGCCTCGGCCTCATCGATCTTGGCAATCAGGATCCAGGGGGTTTGGGCGATCGGGGTACCATAGGCGATCACCGGTTGGCCGAGAGGGTCACAGCTGCCTTCAATCAGACCCTGAGGTCCAAAGAGGGCCTTGACACAGGTCAGTGGACAAGGGCTAGCGGTGTGCGCGAGCTCAATGCTGAGCGGATGCGCCGGATCGCGCGGCGGGGTCAGATGCTCGCAGCGTCCATCGCCGCCGCGGATCAACAGGCTCTCGGCGGTCTTGGAGATCCTCGGCCAGCTTTGCAGAAGCGGTAAGAGAGAGCGGTCGCGTCTCAGGGTCACCTGAAAGACCCCGATGATAGGCCCATCGCGAAAACGGATCGGGCTCAGATAGCCATAGATCCATTCCCCCTGCGCGTCCTGAACCAGATCGATGAATTGCCCACCTGCGCCTTGACGCACCGCCTCGAGCTGTTCGGGGGCAGGGATCAGACCCAGGCTGCCCTCATGAAACAGCTCGTGGCCAGCGATGTCGAGGACCCGGGCGCCGCCCCAGCCGCGGGTCTGGATCATCTCCTGGAGACGCTCCTGCATCCAGGCAGCCAGGCTTGAATCGGTTTGACCCTGATCCAGCCAACGGGCGAGATGCTCGGGCAATTGGGCAGCACCGGTCGACAAGGCGGCGATCTCTGCTTGGGTCTCAGCCAGATGATGTTCGATCGCCTGGCGCTGGTATTCGGCGCTCAGCGCCAAGGTCTGCTCGGCCTGCTGGCGGATCAGGATCCGAACCTGGACGAATGTATAGCTGCTGCTTGCGATGACCACCGCCATGACCCCAAGCATGAGCGCCCAGGAGCGCCAGCCTGCCTGCCATAACCCATCGATCCAGGAAGGTCTCGAGTTCATCGCTGATCGCCGGCTATCCGACTGCTTAGAAATCGACCAAGCTGCTGGCGCGCCGACTCGAAATCGAGTACAGCAATCGCCTGGGCGATGGGCTCATAGGCAGCCTGCCAGGGCGTGCCCTGCAGCTCATCAGCCAGCAGGCGGCTGAGAGCGCGCGCGTGGCCGCTTTGGGATTCCAGGAGTTCATTGAGCTGCCTGAGCCGTTGCAGCAAACCAGACGGATCAGGAGGGAGGACACCGGCCGGCTGGGGTATGTCCTGCGCAACCCTGGTGGCCAGGGAGGGGTCTTGAGCCATCGCTGGCGGAGACTGGGTGCCTAGGTTTTGGGGCGCGGAGGCCTCTGCTGCCCGTTCCAGACTCACCCGAAACCAGAAGGTGCTACCTTGGCCAGGCGTACTCTTCACCCCGATCTCGCCGCCCATGATCTCAACCAAGCCCTTGCAGATGCTTAGGCCCAGACCTGATCCACCATAGCGGCGGCTGGTCGAGGCATCCTCCTGATAAAAGGGATTAAAGAGCTGTTTCTGCAGGGCCTCCGGGATACCTGGGCCAGTATCGCACACCCGGAACTCCAGGTGGACCGCCTCGGGGGTTTGGGCGAGACAATCGGCCTCGATCCAGATGCCGCCTTGCTGGGTAAATTTGACGGCATTGCCGACCAGGTCATTGAGGATCTGAGAGAGGCGTAGTGGATCGCCCTTGAGCCAGTCGGGGAGGTCGGGACTTAGGGTCATCTGCAGGCTCGATCCCTTGCGCTCGGCTTGGATCTCGAACAAGGCATGGGTGCGCTCAAGCACGCTGGATAGACGGAAGGGGGTCGATTCGAGCACCATCCGTCCAGCGGCGATCTTGGAATAATCCAGGATATCGTTCAACAGGCCAAGCAAGGAATGGCTGGCCAATTGGATCCTTTCTGGATAATCGCGCTGGTGGGGGGTGAGGGAGGATGCGAGGAGCAGCTCGGTCAAACCGGTGATGGCCTGCAGCGGGGTGCGGATCTCATGGCTCATATTGGCAAGGAATCGATCCTTGGCCCGGTTGGCCGACTCGGCGGCATCGCGCGCTAGCATCAGCGCCCGTTCATAGCGCTGACGCTCGGTGATATCTCGGCCATTGAGGATCAGCCCTCTGACCGCTGGGTTGGAGGTCAGGTTGGTGAGCAAGAGCTCGATGTCGCGCCAACTGCCATCGGCATGACGCATCCGCCAACTCGCCAACAAGGGGATCTCGGGGGATAGAAAGGCTCGCGCCAGCATTTTGGCAGCGCGCTCTCGATCATTTGGATGGATTAGCTCAAACAGCGAGATCTTTGTAGACGCCAGCGGGGTCCAACCAAAGATCCGCGCAAACGACTGGCTGACAAACTGGGGACGCAACTCGGCATCCAGCAGCAGGATCAGATCGGAGGTATAACGGGCAAGGGCAGCAAAACGCCGTTCCTGTTGCGCTAAGGTGTGCTCGCTGCGCAGACGCTCGGCCTCGCGGCTTGCAATCGCCTGGCGGATCATGCTGAGCAAGGTTAGGCATGACCCGCTGAGTACTAGGGCCAGGAATAGTGGTTCCTGACCCAGCTTGCTGAGATGCGCCGGCATCCACCCAAATGCCGACGCGATCAGCAGGGCATAAACAGCGGCGATGGCAAGATAGGGGAGAATGGCAAGGGTCCAGGACCAGGGAGGAGGTGGTCGATAGATGGCCCGCTGTTCCTGCGGCTGGGCCGCCAGATAGGCGGCCGTCATCATCATCAGCGACCCGAGGTGATCAAACCCATCGCTGATCCCCCCCACGGCATAGCTTTCCTGGGCCTCCTGCCAGGAAAAGATCAGATCGGCACCCAAAAAGGCCCCCAGACCGGCCAGTAGCCAACGCCGCGGCCAGGGGCTAGTGGCCTGGCGGGGCCTGAGCACCCAGGCTGCCAGCGCGATCGACAGCAGGGTATCGCCGACCGGATAGGCCAGGCTGAGAGAGAGTCTGAGGCCGCCGATCTCCTGGGGGTCGGCGATGGCGCTGAGCAGAAAATACCAAACCAGGAGGAGTGCACTGATAGCCACAATAGTGACATCGGTCCACACCAGCCAACCCTCGATCGGGTTTGCAAAAGGTCGGCTAAACTGCAGGATGCCGGCAAAGGTCAGGGGAAGATAGGCCAGATGAAAAGGATCGGCAACAGAAGGGAAAGAATCGAGCCCTTGTAGCTCATGGCCAAACCAGATGAGCTCGCCGATCAGATAGCTCAGATTGCCATAGCTGATCAGGCGCCAACCGGCTCGGCCCGATTTATCCAGATGGGATGCGCGGGAGGGCAATAGGCTGAGTATCCACAGTGAGGCAATAGTAAACAGGAAAAGCAGGTTGGCGATCAGCGTCCGCTGGGGGTGGACCCAGCGGCAGGTCTTGTCTGGATGTCCGGAGATAAGGGGCAGAGTCCTGAATCATGCGTCTGCGGTCTGGGCCCTTGAGGCGCCAGCTTGCCGTTACTTGCAATGCACGCGAAACAACTGCAGTAAGGATAAGGGATCAGCCGGGGCCAAGTCCGTGCCCTGCCTCTAGACGCAGCACCCTGTCATAGGGGCATATTTAGGCTAGTCAAGGCATTTGCCTGGTAGCCATAATGAGCCATGCGTCTGTCATGCCGCTCTTTCTGCGAAACCCGGTCATCATACCGCCGCCGATTGTCCGGGCCTCTGCCAGGTCCATTGGGGTCTTGAGCAGTTCCACTACCTCGACTGATAGCATTTGCATCCTGAATGGAAAAGACCACCCAACTCCCCGTACCCGCAGATCCGAGCGCTGCTCAACCCAGGCCGTTCGATGGTTATGTCATCTGTATCGGTGCCTCGGCCGGTGGGCTCGATGCCCTCGAAAGGTTCTTCAAGGCCTGTCCGACCGATCTCGGGGTGGCCTTTGTGGTCGTCCAGCACCTGTCGCCTGACCATAAGAGCATGATGAGCAACCTCCTGGCCCGTCATACGGCAATGCCGGTGACCATGGTCGAGGACGACATGCCGATGGAGGCCGATCATGTCTATCTGATCCCTCCCGGCGCCATCATGCATGTCACCAAGGGCCATCTGCATCTGACGCCCAAGAACCCGCGCGGGCTGACCCTGCCGATCGATATCTTTTTTTCGTCCCTGGCCGATGTGTATGGCCGGCATGCCGTCGGGATCATCCTCTCTGGCACTGGGACAGATGGCACCCGCGGGGCGGTGGCGATCAATGCCGCCGGCGGTTTTTTGATGGCCCAGGAGCCCGAGTCGGCCAGGTTTGACGGCATGCCGCGCAGCGTGATCGCGACCGGCCTGGTGGACGCCATCCTGCCCCCCGAGGAATTGCCCGCCCGCCTGGTAGCCCATATCCGCAATCTCCCTTATCAGGCCCCGGAGAATGAGCCGCCGCGCTTCGTCCCGCGCGCCAATATGACCAACGAGGAGTTGTTGGCGGCACTATTGCACCTGTTGCACCAGGTCGGGGGGATCGACTTTTCGGATTACAAACCGACCACGGTGATGCGCCGCATCGAACGCCGCATGCAGGTGCGCCACACACCTGAGCTCTATCAGTATTACGATCTGCTCGAGCACGACCGCAACGAGCTCATCACCTTGCGGCGCGAGATGCTGATCTCGGTGACGAGCTTCTTTCGCGACGCCGAGACCTTCAATGTGCTGGCCGAAACCGTCATCCAACCGATGGTCGCCGAGCGCCCGCAAAACGAGCAGATTCGCGTCTGGATCGCCGGGGTGGCGACGGGTGAGGAGGCCTATAGCATCGGGATGCTGTTCATCGAGGCCTTCGAACGCGCGCACCGCTGGCCCAATCTGAAGATCTTTGCCACCGATGTCGATCAGCAATGTATCGAGACCGCGAGCATCGGCCAGTATCCGGAATCGGCAGCAGCCGAGCTCTCGCCCGAACGTCTCGAGCGTTTTTTCATCAGGCATGGCGATCGCTTCGTGGTCAAAAACGAGCTGCGTCAATGCATCATCTTTGCCCGACATAACCTGCTCGCCGACCCCCCTTTCACCAAGATGGACCTGGTGGTCTGCCGCAACACCCTGATCTATTTCAAATCCACCGCTCAGGAGCATGCATTGCGGTCCTTGCAATATGCCCTGCGCGAGGGCGGGGTATTGCTGTTGGGCTCCAGCGAGTCGCTCTCGGCCTCGACCGAAGGTCTGCAAACGATCAACGCCAAACATAAGCTCTTTCGGCGCGTCGGCCCCATGTCCCTGCCCCTGCTCGACCGCAAGGGCGCAGCCTTGCTGACACCGCCCACCCTGGGTAAACCGCCGGCGCTCAATAAACTGCGCCGTGGCGCGCGGGAATCCTCGCTCGCCGAACAAGGCGCAGCCAAGCTCATCGCCCTCTATGCGCCAGCCTCGATCCTGGTCAATGCCCAGCATGAGGCCGTCCATCTGTTTGGCGATGTCAATCCCTATCTCCAGGCCCGCGAAGGGACGGCAAGCCTTGAGATCAACCGCCTATTGCCGGATAAGCTCACACCGGTGGCCGCGGCCCTGTTGTACAAGTCAGCGCGCGACCGCCGCTCGATCGTTTCCGATGTCCTGGATGTCACCCTCAAGACCGGGGAAAGGCGTACCCTGCGCCTCTCGGCCCATCCGTTCAACGCCGAGGATGGGGAGCGCCTGACCCTGTTGTGTTTTGAGCAGCTGCCCAGCCAACCGAGCCAGGAGACGCTCGAATCATTGGATCTCAATACCGAGACCATGGCGCGGGTTGCCGTACTCGAACGCGAGCTGGCTGCGACCCGCGAGAGCCTGCAGGCAACAATCGAGGAGCTCGAGACCTCCAACGAGGAGCTTCAGGCAACCAATGAGGAGCTGATGGCCTCGAATGAAGAGCTGCAAAGCGCAAACGAGGAGCTGCAATCGGTCAATGAGGAGATGAGCACGGTCAATGCCGAGTTCCAGGAAAAGATGATGGTGCTCAACCGCCTGAATGCCGACCTCGATAGCATGGCCCGGGCCGTCGGGGTGGCGACCATCTTTTTGGATGCGGATCTGCATATCACCCGCTTTAGCCCGGATGCAACCCAGATCTTCAAGCTGCGCGATTCGGACACCGGCCGGCATCTTGGGGACATCTCACATGTGCTGAATTATCCAGAATTGCTCGATGACCTGCGCCGGACCCTGATGAGCCAGCGCACGGTCGAGACCGAGGTGACCACGCTCGATGAAAAGCGGGTGTATCTCGCGCGCATCCTGCCCTATTCCATCCCCTCGACCACGCTCAACGGGGTGGTGGCGACCTTTGTCGATGTCACTGCCTTTCACGACGTGCGCCGCTTGCAATCCATCCTGGATGCCTTGCCCGAGCATATCGCGGTGCTCGACCATAGCGGGGTGGTGACCATGGTCAATGCCGCCTGGCGGCGCTTTGCCCGCGCCAATGGTGACAAGGATCCGCGCCGCTGCAATCCCGGTATCAATTATCTAGAGGTGCACCAGTCCAGACCGCTGCAAGAGGACCCCTATGCCAAGAACGCCTATCAGGGGCTTGTAGGTGTGCTCGAGGGGACCTTGCCGATCTTCTCCATGGAATATCCCTATCGCACCGCCGATGCCGAGTATTGGTTCGTTATGAATGTAGCCCCGGTGATGACCCAGGACATCGGCGCCGTGGTAAGCCACATCAATATCAGCAATTGGTACCGGAGCCCCTCATGAACCGCCGACGCCGGGCGATGAACCTGAACGAGTTGCGCGAGCGCGCCGAGCGGGCGATCGCCGATGGTCAATCCTCCTTGGCTGCGGCTCTGGACGAACCCAGCTCGCTGGAGCTTACCCATCTGATCGAGGAGCTCAGGATCTATCAGGCTGAGCTCGAGCTCCAAAACGAGGAGCTCAATCAGGCGCAAGACCAGCTCGCCCAGGCCAAAGAGCGTTATCGAAGACTCTTCGATGACCTGCCGGTGCCGGCCTTGGTGGTCGATGGCAATGGATTCATTGCCGAAATCAATGCCCAGGGCTATCAAATATTGGGCCTCAGTCCCCAGGCCTCATTGCGGCGCTGGGCCTTTGCGCGCTTCTTTATGCCTGCAGATGCCGATCGTCTGTTATTACACCTGAGTACCCTGGAGGCAGCCGCCCCCCTGGTGCGCCTTGAGTCGATGCATCTGAAGGCCGATGGGGGGATTGCCTGCTATGACCTGCATCTCATGTCTTTGCACCCTGATCCAGGCGGCGATGATTGGCAAGCCTTGGTGGTATTCATCGATCGCAGTCCTGAGGAGGCGCTTAAGACGCTCTCGGCCGAGCTGGCGCGCGCCAAATTGCTTGCTGAACAAGCCAGTGCCGCCAAAAGCACCTTTCTGGCCAAAATCGGCCATGAATTGCGCACCCCTTTAAATGCCCTGCTCGGTCTGTCGAGTCTATTACTCGAGGAGAAGGGATCCTTGAGCGCCTGGCAAGAGGATTATCTGACTAAGATCAATGCGGCGGCCGAGGCACTGGCTAGCCTGATCAGCGACATCCTGGATGACGCCAGGTTTGCCGACAGTGGACTCAAGTTCGACGCCATTGCCCTCAGTATCGAGGATCTCTTGACCAATACGCGGCGGCTGTTTGCCCCCCTTGCCGAGGCCAAAGGGTTGAGGTTCGAATGTCTGGCCGATCCACGCATTCCTGATCTCCTGATCGGCGATCCCTTGCGTATCCAGCAGGTGCTCAACCATTTGGTCGACAACGCCCTGAAGTTCACTGAACATGGGGGGGTGCGCGTCTGGGTGGAGCAGCAAAATCAGGCACCCAGCAGTGCAGCGCCAACCGTGGGTCCAAACGATCCGCTGTCGCCAGGTCAGGCTGATCGACCGCCGCTGAGGCCTGAGGCCAAGGATATGCTGCCTGCTGCCTCTGCTGTCTGCTGGATCCGTTTTACAGTCAGCGATACCGGGCTGGGCTTGGAGCGCGAGCAGCTCGCCCATCTCTGGTCAGCCCCATTGCCAGAGGATCCGTCAGTCAGCCAGGTCCTCCCCAGGATAGGGCGCGGTTTAACCATTAGCCGGCGTTTGGTCGAACGCATGGGTGGGCGGATCGGGGTTGACAGCAAACTGGGCCATGGGAGTGTTTTTTACTTTGAGCTACCGCTGAGCATCCCCCTGAGCATGGCCGATATCGCTACCCAGGCTCAGCCGGGCAGCCGATCCGGGCCTGCGGATCAATCCGTTGGCGCCTTATCCGAACCGCTCGATCTGCTCGCCCTCCAGACCCGTTTCAAACAACTCGGCTGGCTGCTCGACCATCAACTCAGCCGGGCGCGGGTCTTGAGCGCCGAGATCGAACAATCCCTGCAAGGCACCTATCTGCAGGACGAATACAGTCCGATTGCCCAAGCGATCCGCCAGCTCGACTTTGCGGCTGCACTGACGGCATTACAGCGACTGGCTGCCAGGCAAGGTTGGCTATTGTCATGAACACCCAAGCTCTGCCGCGCATCCTGATCATCGATGACACCCCCACCAATGTCGAGATCCTGCTCGGGATGCTCGAGGATCACTATGAAACCAGCTTCGCCCTGTCAGGGCGACAGGCCCTGGATCTGATCAAGCGGGTCGGCAATCCAGATCTGATCCTGCTCGATGTCATGATGCCCGAGATGGATGGCTATGCGGTCTGTGCGGCATTGAAGGCCAACCCTGAGACGCGCGAGATCCCAGTGATCTTTGTCACCGCGCGGGCTGATGTCGAAAGCGAGAGGCGCGCCCTTGCCGCCGGTGGGGTCGACTTTGTCCACAAACCGGTCAATCAGGCAATCCTGCGCGCGCGCGTTGCCTTGCATCTCGAGCTCAAACGCCGCGAGCAGGAGCTGCGTGCCGCCAATGCGGAGCTTGCCCGCCATCGCGATCATCTCGAGGATCTCATCGAGGCGCGGGTGCGCGAGCTCGCCCAGGCGCGCGATGAGGCTGAAAGCGCCAATCGCGCCAAGAGCGTTTTCCTGACCACCATTGGCCATGAATTGCTCACCCCTTTGCACCAGATCCTGGGGCTGGCCTATCTCGCCAAACAGCAGGCCCAGGATGAACACGAGCGCAACCGGCTGGAGACCCTGGAACGGGCTGCCCAGCGTCTGCATCAATTGATCAAGAATCTACTCACCCTGAGCCAGGTCGAATCCGAGCGCCTGGAGATCAAAGAGACCGATTTTGAGGTGAGCGCGCTCTGCAACCGGATCATGGCACGTTTTGGCCAGGCGGCAGCGACCAAGGGACTGGTGCTCGAACAGGCGCTCGCCTTTGAGCCCCCTCTCTGGGTGCGCGGTGATGCTCAGCATCTTGAACAGGTCTTGGATGAATTGCTCAGCAATGCCATCAAGTTCTCGGAACGCGGCCGGATCGAGCTGCGCGTCAACCTTTGGGAGCGGCGCCCGCATGCAGTCCGCCTGCGTTTTGCAGTGAAAGACGAAGGGATTGGGATCGCGCCCGAGGTCAGGGCCCGTTTGTTTGAGCCCTTCCAACAGGGGGATAGCTCGCTCAATCGGCGGCGCGAGGGACTGGGCTTGGGACTGGCCCTGGCCAGGCGTCTCATCAAGCTGATGGGCGGGGAGATGGGTGTCGAAAGCACCCTGGGGCAAGGCAGTCTCTTTTGGTTTGAGCTGTGTCTGCCCTTGGGGGCTGCACCCCCAAGCATCCAGACCGCAGGGCCCCAGGCATCCCCGGCGCCAGAGGGTAAGGTGCTGCGCCAGACGGTCGAGGATCTCGCGCGTCTCCTGGAACAGAACGATGTCACCGCCCATACGCTCTATTTCGATGCACCTAGTCTTTATGAACCAGTGCTCAAAGGGCGCGCCCCAGCCTTCCAGGCTGCACTTAAAAACTATGACTTCGAGACCGCCCTGGCCTTGTTGCGGGAGGCGGCAGATGTCGCAGATGTCTGATTGGCGCATCCCGGATATCATGGAATGCCCAGCTGCCTCGGCTGTCCGCTGACCTCGACGCTCGCCACCCGGGCAGGGTGGACCTTGCCTGTCCTTGATCACCTCCAGGTCGAGCTGGACCAGACATCGAGGATCAGTTTGCTTGCCACCCCTAAGAGCAACAGGGCATAGAGTCGCTTGACCCAGGCCGGTTTGGCCCGTTTGGCAGTGAACCAAGCGCCTAGCTGTGAGCCGGCCAGGGCAGCAATGACGGTCAAACTGGCCAGGGTCGGATCGATACGCCCTTCGGCTGCATGGGCAATAAAACCCGAAACAGAGGCAAAGGTTACGATCAAGGCGGTGGTCCCAGCCGCCTGCCGAGTACCGAAACCCAGCATCATCAGCACTGGGGCGACGATAAAGCCGCCGCCTACACCCAAGAGCGCGCCGATGAAGCCCTCGCCGCTACCCAGCATGATCCCAATAGCAAAACGTCGCCTGTGACTCATGGTCTTGGGGGTCTCGGGGGCAGCTGCGCTTTTCAGGCTATAGAATGCGGCCAGCAGGGTCAGACCGGCAAATAACAGTACAAGCAGGTCTTTAGGGACATATTGAGTGACATGGGCCCCCACTGGTGCAGCGGCCGAGGCGGCTAAGGCCGCCGGCAGACCGCCGCGATAATCCACCAGTCCCTCGCGGGCATAACGGGTCAGGGCAGAGGCCGTGGTCACCCCGTTGAGCAGCAGGCCCAAGGGGATGGCGACTGTCTTGAGAGGCAGATCAAGCCATTTGAACACGGGGACATAGAGCATACCGCCGCCCAGCCCGAGCATCGAAAAGACCAGGGCGATCCCAAATACCAGGGCGCTGATAGTCAGATACTGACTGCTGAGGGCAAAAACCATAGGATTGATCTCATTCAACCGGCAGGTTTTTGGGCATGAGCTTGGTCACCAGGGCGATCAGACCCCCGTTGATATAGGAGACATTGGTAAATCCGATGGCCTTCAGCAAGGCAGAGGCGCTAGCAGCGCGATTTCCGGAATGACAAATGACGATGATACGCCCATCTTTGGGCAGTCTGTCGAGGTTTTCTGGCTTGAACAGCCGATCCAATGGGATATGCAGGGCCGATGGATGGGACAGTGCCACGACCTTGGTCTCAGCAGGGGTGCGCACATCGAGCAGGGTGAGCTTCTCGCCAGCGGCCAACAGCTTGAGCACCTCTTCGGCCTCTATCTTGCAGCTGCCTTTGATCAGGCCGGCATGATCGAGCGTGCGGGTAAAGAGATCGATCTTCGCTGCCATGGCCGCGTCATAGGCCCAGGCATTGAAGGAACAGAGGGTCAAGAGCAGAGTGAGTGAGAGGGTCTTGTGCATGATCATGTCCTTTAGGCAGGTCATAATATCCCGCGGCCTGAGCTGCGCCTTGGGATGAGGCAAGCCTTGCGCTCATTTAGCGCTTGCGCCTCAGGGCCTGTCTTAGATTGGCCATGGGCAGCTCAGAGATACCCCACCACAGATCGGCCCCTTCCTGGAAGGCCAGGATGGACTCATAAAGCCGCTTAAATGCGGGGTTCCTCGCCGATTCCTCGGCATAGAACTCTTGCGCTGCCTCATAGGCCTTCAGCAGTACATCATCGGGGAAGCGTCTCAGCTCGGCGCCCTCGGCGATGAGGCGTTGGAGCGCCGGTGGGTTTTGGGCGTCATAGAGCGCAAGCATACTGAGATGGGCATCGCGCGCCGCGACCTCAAAGGCCGCCTGATAGCTCGGCGATAGCGCCGCCCACTGATCCTTGTTGACATAAAAGGCAAGATGGGTGCCGGTCTCCCACCAGCCTGGGTAGTAATAATATTTGGCGACCTTGTGAAACCCGAGCTTTTCGTCATCATAGGGAACGGTCCATTCAGCGGCATCGATCGCACCGCGTTCCAAGGCCGGATAGATCTCACCACCCGGTAGGGATTGGGGGACGGCCCCCAGACGGGAAAAGATCTCGGCACCGAATCCCGGGATACGGATCTTGAGCCCTTTGAGATCCTCGAGCGATTTGATCTCGCGCCGATACCAGCCGCCCATCTGGGCGCCGGTGCTCCCGCCGGGGAAGTTGACGATGTTGTATTCAGCAAAAAGCTCGCGCAGTAACCGCATGCCGCCACCCGCCATCACCCAGGCAGTCAGTTGCCGGGTATTCAGACCAAAGGGCAGGGTGGTCTCCAGGGCCAGGGCCTTATTCTTGCCATAGTAATAATAAGACGCCGTATGCCCGCATTCGACCGTGCCCTGTTGGACGGCATCCAAGACCCCAAAGGCTGGTACCAGCTCACCTGCAGCAAAGACCCGGATCTCGAAGCGCCCATCGGTCAGCTCAGCAACCCGTTTGGCTAAGGTTTCACCGCCGCCATAGAGTGTATCCAGGCTTTTGGGGAAGCTGGAGGCTAGGCGCCATTTGACGAGCGGGCCCTCGGCACGGGCCGGCAGCGCAGCACCGGCAACAAGTGCGCCTCTCCCCGCGGTCTTTAAAAAATCACGTCTCTGCATCGTTTCCCCTCGCGTTGTCATGTTTGAGATCTTCATGCCTTGCCATCGAGCGGACTGGCGAAGGCTGACCTGGCCCCCGACCCAGGATGACCCCACCTGGCTGCCGGATTGAGGCGGTCATGCGAGGGTCCCGAAATCCAGAGCCATCCACCCAACAGCAATGACCAACCCCCAGGAAACGGGTGCCTTTAAGATACCCGCATGAGATACCCCCACGCGCCTCCGTGCCATCCTGATCGCCAGGCATTAAGCCCCTGGGTCTTATTGGCCTGCTGCTGGAACCTCTGGCTCAACTTCCATCGCCCGCTCCTTATAATCAGCGGGGATCGCGAATAGGGAGGGGGCTATAGGCTCCCTGCGGATCACCCGTACCTCGATCTGGCTCTCCATCTCTGTACCCATCAGCTGCAGCTTAGAGATGGTCAGGATCGGATAGCCCTTGATCTTTTGCATCTCGGCGCGTTGGGCCCGGGCCAGCTCTGAATCCCCCAGCAGGCCCTCAGGGCCGGCCAGATGCATCAGGTCCTGATAGCGCCTGAGATCGAGCTCTATATCCTCAGCGGCCCAGACCTCCTGCTCGACGTCCATCAAGCCCGTTTTGGTGACGCGATATTTGCGACAATCAAACCCATTGATCTGCCGCCTTTCATCCGTAGGCTCAACCTGGACCCGGGTCTGTTCCAAGAGTGCGCGCATCTGGTCGATGCCGGGCTCGGACATGCCGGCGCGCATCGCCTGGGTATTGAGCCGGTAATATTCCCTGGCCGCATGGTTGATAAAGGTCATCTCGCCAGTTGCAGGGTCAATGATCATATCTGTGCCTTGCGGGTCGGTGCTGGCGATCTTCATCTTGCCGTAAGCAACCCAGGTCTGGCTGACCTCTTCGCTCGGGGCCTCGCCGGTCAGGCCCGATTGGCGATTGATGGTCTCGATGAAGATCCCCTCCTCATCGCCCTGGACCAGGGGCGATGCCAGGATGCCAACCAGGGCGAGCAGTCTGAGGGGATGGGTCAAAAAGGTCGATTGCATGCGTGTGTTCTCAATGAGGTTATTGGGGAGTAGATTGGGGTGCAGCAGATCCTTGGCCGCAGTCCGGTAAAGAGTATCCGTACCCTCTCGTGGTTTGGTAAATACTGGGGTCCATCTAGCCGAGCTCGCGTCGATCCAGTACCCGTTTGGTCTTGGCGGTGAAACGCTCGAGGCTTCTGGGCTCAACCAGATCGCCATGGGCACGGATACCGGTGACTGATTGGATCTCACGGCTGATGCGCTCACAAAGGGTTTGGAGCCGGTCCATGCGGTCGGAGAAGATCTCAGAATGCATCTCGACCTTGACATGGGGTTCATCGAGCGTCCCGGGTCGGCTAACCTCGATCAGATAATGGGGGGTGGTCCCCTCGACCCGCAGCAACGCCTCCTCGATCTGGGAGGGAAAGACATTGACCCCGCGGATGATCAGCATGTCATCCGTGCGTCCCTTGATTCGCCCCATCCGGATGGTGGTACGCCCGCAGGGACAAGGCTCGCGATACAGGCGCGCGATGTCGCGGCTTCGATAGCGCAGTCTGGGCATGGCCTCGCGGGTCAGGGGGGTGATGACCAGCTCGCCCTCCTCGGGTACGGGTTCAAGGGTGTCTGGGTCGAGGTATTCGACCAGGAAATGATCCTCCTGGATATGCATGCCGGGGCGCTCTGGGCATTCGCCGCTGACCCCAGGCCCGATCACCTCGGAAAGTCCATGGTTGTCATAGGCCTGGATAGCGAGGGCCCCCTCGATTTGATGACGCATATCCTCGGTCCAGGGCTCACCGCCGAAATGACCTCGGCGGATGGGAAGCGCCCGCGGGTCAAGCCCCATCTCGCGTGCCCCATCGGCGATGGTTAGGTGTCGCATCCCGGATGAGCATATAATGCCCAGCCGCCATGGCTACCTGCAGGCGCGCAGCATCCTGCAGGATGCTGCGGCGACCCGCACGCGGTGGTGGCAAAGTCTCATCCGAAGGAGTGCGACTATGATCCTGAGCCTGCCCAGGCTTGCGCGCACGACGCCGGCGATCCGGGCCGGGATTGCCGCCAGCCATGAGCCCAGCGAGACGCTGGCCGAGCGCTCCGCTGTCTCGCCCATGACTGTTTTCCAATGGAAGCGGCGCACGAGCTTTGAGGACCGGCCGCACACGCCGCATCGGCGGCAGACCCCCTTGACGCCGGCGCAGAGGATCCTCGCGGTGGAGTTGCGCCAGTGGGTGCGGCTGTCGCTGGATGATCGGCTTGCGGTCAGGCGCGGGTTCGTCCATCCGCAAGTCTTGCGCTCGGGGCTGGATCGCTGCCTGCGCCGCCCCGGGGTGAGCAACTTGCAGGTGCTGCAGCCCCAGGCGGCCAGGGTCGCACATGCCCCCTGGGCCGCCTACGAGTCGGGCTAGGTGCATATTGACAGACAGTACCTGACCCAGAGGGCCGATCAGCCCAAGGGCCGTGATCTCTGCGTGGCCCTCGACCGCGCCAGGCGCTGGGTCTTCATCCCGCTCCAGGGCACCAAGAGCGCGCGGGCAGTGCGCACCTTGCTGGCCGCCCTGGCCAAGGCCTGCCTCGAGCGAGCGGAGCGAGTCGGGGGTCAGTCCCCGTTCGTCCATGCGCTCGCGAAAGAGCCGGACATGTTGATAGGCATGCGCGACAACGGCGCGCAACCGGCGCAACTGGATCTCCTTCAGGCGCTCCTTGGGTAGAAAATCGGGGGCACTGGCGGGATGAAAACCGCCGGCGGTATCGTTCCAACGTTCTTGCAACAGGCTCAGCATCTTGGGTCTCGAAAGGGTCGGGCAGCATGGATCCTGAGGGTCATCGGCCCGCAGGCCGGCAAGACACCTGGGAAAGTCGCACCTCCCCCGCCTGCCGTCCCAGGGAAAATGCCTGTTCGTTTGATGGCATGCAGCCGAGGCGCCAGATGGGCATGCAAGGCCGCCTGCCAACAATCCTTGGGGATCTCGTGGAGCAGGACGGATGCCGCCCCCAGCATGGCGACATTCAGGCTTTTCTTGGTCTTGAGCGCCTCTGGGTCGATCACCTCCGGTCCAAATCAGGATCCCGCCTGGGCGCATCAGTAGGCGATTGATCTCGATCTGGCTCTCATCCAGTACCACCAACACATCGGCCTCGCTGGGGGGGACCATGGGGCTCAGAACCCGGTCGCCGTAGCGCACATCGCTGGTCACCGAGCCTCCGCGTCGACTCATGCCATGGAGCTCACTCTTTTCGAAACCGGCGCAAAGCGCGGCCTCCGCGAGGATATCGGTTGCGGTGATCACGCCCTGACCGCTAAGCCCGGCGACAACGATGTTTGTGACCTTCATCGCGCCATCATCCGCTTAGAGAGGGTTAAAGCAAAGGGTCATCTCAGCCTTGGTTGGGACAATCGCTAGCCCCCTGAGTCGATCAGCCCCGCGCTGCAGATGGCGCCTTGCCCGGCAGCGGCCCGTTCGTATTGGCGAATCTTGGGGGCGGCCAGCCCACAGGGCTGGCGAGCGACGATCAGGGAGGTCTCGTTGCAGCGCAAGAGATCGCGGATGAGCGCATGCAGGAAGCCGTCCCTGAGGGTCGTGGTATCTACGAATGGACATTCTGGATCCCCATCGCCCGCGCCGTCTCCTCGAAGCTGAGCCTGGCGGTCGGCGCATGATCGAGCCTGCGCCCGGTGCCGGGATGTTCTTGTTGGCCGGCGTTGGCCGGCCATGGCGGTGGCCCCGTTATCCAGGAGCAAAACCAGATGTCCGGTCGGCTGGGGGTTGTAGACCATCTCGGCCAAACCCGTTAGACCTGAGTGCACCAAGGTCGAGTCGCCGATGACACTGACCACCCGCAGCGCCTGCTCCTTAGGCAGGACATGGCGCAGCCCTAGCCCCACGCCGATGCTTGCCCCCATGCAGACAGCAGGTATCCATCGCCGAAAAGGGTGGCAAAATCCCCTTGGCTCGAGGCCATGCCTGGATCATCTGCCGAAACCACCACCAGCCCTCCTTGGACATCGGTATAGGTGGCGGTCAATAGGGGATCGGCAGCGACATAACCCAAGGCGACCTCGAGCGCCACCTTCTCGTTGGGCGCCCATTACGCCCGTCCGCCCAGGGCGCTGAATGTCTCAAGGATCTCGGTCGAGGGCATGCCTGGATAACCTATACCCAAACGGACCCCCGCCTGGAGCGCGGCCAAGGCGACCGCCTCGTCGCCGTTTATGAGTGATTTTTCATGAATATCCATTCAATTTTTTAATGGCCTTGGGATGAATTCCCTGTCGATATTGCCATAGATTATTGGGCGCATCTTCCCGTTCAGGCAACTACAATCCTCATCAGCTGATCTATATGTGACCGCGCAAATAATCGCCTGAGGGCAAAACAGGAATCCTGGATCTGGGTGATCCACGTCTCTTGAGGATCCCAGAAGATGGCTAAAATACCCCACAAACCTGATTAGATGGTCGATGGCTCAAGGCGATGTCCTCATCTGATAAACCATCATCCAATCCGCTCGATATCCAAAGGCGAGCACGGCAAGCGCTCGAACAGGGTGATTTCGATTGGGCTGGACAGCGCTTGGCCGAGGGCGACTTGGGTCTCTCTGAGCTGACCGAGAACCTATTGATCTATCAGACCGAGCTTGAGCTCCAAAACCGCGAGCTGCGCGCGACCCAGGCCGCGGTCGAGCAGATCGCCAATCGCTATGCGGCACTGTTCTATGGTATCCCCCAGCCGGCCTTGGTAGTCGAGCAGCATGGTGCGATCCTGATGTCCAATCATGCCGCGGATCGGCTGTTTGCGTTCAGGGAAAAACACCGGCGCAACTATTATCTGCCTCGCCTGGTGCCCGCCGACCATGAACCCCGGTTGACCCAGACCCTGGTGCAGGCCTGGAACGAGGGTGTGGGTTATTGTCCAGAGATCGGCTTTGTGACCACAGATGGACGGAGCCTGATCGGCGAGCTCCATGTCGTGCGGATACCCGCTGAGGATCCGGAGGGGTTTCAGCTGATCTGCTCGGTGGTCGATCTCACCGAGCGTCTCAACCAAGAATCCGAGCTTCGCTCAGCCTATGCGCGTCTGGCCGAAAGCGAGCTGCGCTATCGGATACTCGCTGACTATTCATCCGACTGGGACTATTGGTTGGGTCCAGATGGTGAGTATCGCTATGTCTCGCCGGTGTGCGAGTCGGTCTCTGGGTATCCACCTGAATCCTTTCTGTCCGACCCGCGGCTGATCGACCGTCTGATCCATCCTGATGATCGAGGGCCTTGGTTGGAACATCGGCGCAGGGTGTTGGACGCACCCACCCAAGAGCCCCATGCGAGCCTGCAGGTACGTCTCCTGCGCCCAGATGGCACCTATCGCTGGATCGAGCATGTCTGCCGGCCCGTCTATGACCAGGATGGGGCTTATCAAGGGCGGCGCGGGGTCAATCGGGACATCACCGCGCGCAAGGAGGCTGAGCTTCTGCTGGAGCTGCAAAAACGCCGGGCCGAGGCCTTGCTCGAGCTGCCTAAATGGGCCGACCAGCATGATGAACGCAGTTTCATTGAGCACAGTCTAAGCTGTGCCGAATCGCTCACCGCAAGCCCGATCAGCTTCGGCCATCTGGTCCAACCTGATCAGGAGAGCGTCGAGTTGGTCGCCTGGTCGCCTGGGATGCAAAGCCAGGGTCTGTGTCAATTGCCGCCGAATGCTTTGCATTATCCGATCAGCCGGGCTGGCATCTGGGCCGATGCCATCCGCCAGCTGCGCCCGATCATCTGTAATGATTACCCTAGGGTTCCCAATAAGGCCGGACTACCGCCTGCCCATATACCCCTGCAGCGCTTTTTGGTAGTACCAGTGGTCGAAGAAGGCAGGGTACGCATGGTGATTGGGGTAGGCAATAAACCCAGCGACTATACGGAGCTCGATGTCGAGACCGTCCAACTCATCGCTGATGCTGTCTGGCGCACCGTTTGTCAGAAACGCGCCGAGCGCGCCTTGCGGTTAAACGAGCTCCATTTCCGGCGTTTGTCGCTCTTGATGTCGGATATCGTTTATGCCTGCCGTCTGGATGAGCGCGGGCGTTATCGGATCGAGTGGGTCCATGGGGCGGTCGAGGGGATGACCGGCTACAGCAGCGAGCAGATCCTGAGTCTGGGCACCTGGCGGCGCCTGGTGGTCTTGGAGGACCGGGCGATCTTCGATAGCCATCGCCAGCAGCTTCGCGAGGGACTGAGCGCCCAGTTTGTCTTACGCCTGCGCCGGCGCGACGGCTCAGTCGTTTGGGTCGAGTTCGTCCATCAGTGCATTCGCGAGGAAGACGGGCACACCTGGCTCTATGGGGGCATCAAGGATATCAGCGAGCGCAAACAGGCAGAGGCGCAGCTTAAAGGCTATCTGGAGCAGATCGAGCGCCAAAATCAGGAGCTTGACCGCGCGCTCGCCCAGGCGGAGGCCTCGGTCGAGGCCAAGGCCCGGTTTCTCGCCAATATGAGCCATGAGATCCGCACCCCGATCAATGGGGTCATCGGTATCAACCGGCTGCTGCTTGATACCGATCTGGACCCAGAACAACGCCGGCTAGCCGAGATCGTGCGCGACAGCGGCGAGAGTCTCCTGGCCTTGCTCAACGATATCCTCGATTTCTCCAAGATCGAGGCGGGCAAGCTTGAGCTCGAGCTGGTGGAGTTCGATCTTTATCTCCTGATCGAGGAAACCCTGGAGATGCTGGCGTTCAATGCCCAGGAGAAGGATCTGGAGCTGACCTATCGCATCGCGCCTGAGGTACCCGCCTTGGTCTGCGGCGATGCCAAACGCCTGCGTCAGATCATCGTGAATCTCTTGGGCAATGCCATCAAGTTTACAAGCCAGGGGGAGGTCGGCCTGGAGGTCGACCGGGTGGATATTCAGAGCGATCGCATTTTGCTGCGCTTTGAGGTTCATGATACCGGCATCGGTATCCCCGAGGATCAGCTCGATAGGCTGTTTACCCCCTTTACCCAGCTCGATGGCTCATCGGCGCGCCGTTTCGGCGGTACTGGCCTGGGGCTGGTCATCGCCAAACAGCTGGCCGAACTGATGGGCGGGGCGATTGGGGTCACCAGCCAGGTGGGGGCTGGTTCACGCTTTTGGTTTACCGCCAACCTGCAGGTCCAACCGGCCGCGACCCAGACCCGGCCCCAACCGCTCTCCGGAGTCCGAGTCCTGGTGATCGATCGTTATCCAGCCAATCGCGAGCAGGCAGCAGCCCTCCTGAGTGCAGAGGGCTGTGCGGTCGAGGTCGCCAGCGATATTTGGGCGGCGCTGGCCATACTCCAGAAATCAGCCAGCCAGGGCATGCCGATCGATCTGGTGCTGCTCGCTGCCGGTTTGCCCTGCGCCCAGGGGATGGCCGCCGTCCAGATTATTCAGGGTCATCCGGCCGGCTCTCGGCTCCCCTTGATCCTGCTCGTTCCCTTGACCCAGCAGTCGGCTGAATCTGGCGGGGCCGAGACCGGGCTGATCGCCGGCACCCTGACCAAACCCTTGCGCCGGCACCTGGTGCGTGAGTGCCTGTTGCGGGTGACCGGTCGCCAAGAGTCGTGGCGCGAACCGCCGCCATATCCTGAAGAACGGATGGTTTGGAAGGATGTTACGACCCCAGTTTATCCTCAGGCGCGTATCCTGGTGGTCGATGACAATCCCACTAACCGGCTCGTCGCCCGCGGTATCCTGGTAAAGCTCGGCTATCCAAGATCAGAGGTCGTCGAGGATGGTTTTGCGGCCTTAATGGCCTTGGCTCAGAGGCATTATGACCTGGTGCTGATGGATGGCCAGATGCCCGAGATGGATGGATTCGAGACCACCCGCCGGATTCGTAGCGGCGATGCTGGGGTCCTGGATCCGCAGGTACCTATCATCGCCATGACTGCCTTGGTCATGCCAAGCGATGTCCGGCGTTGCCTAGAGGCTGGGATGAACGCCTATATCCCCAAGCCGATCCTGCCCCAGGAATTGGCGCGGGTGATCGCTGAACAATTACAACGCCGATTGGGCAAGTCTGAGAACCAGGGTGCCTCCCCTGAACCTGGTCGTCCCTCTGAGTATCCCGTCTTCGATGCCGATGACCTCTTAGGACGGCTGTTAGGCGATCGCGAGCTTGCCCGGCTGGTGATCGAACAGTTTCTGATCGACGCCCCCCAGCGTCTCGAGGAGCTGCGTTCGGCCTTCAGCAATGGCGATCTGGAGACATGCCGGCGCAAGGCCCATAGCCTGGCGGGTCTAGCAGCCAATGTCTCGGCGCCAGCCCTGCGCGCCTTGGCGGTGGAGATCGAGAATGGGGCCATGCCAACGGCGCCAGAGGGGTTTGCCCCCCTCGCCGAGGCCCTGGAGCAGCTGGGCCTGGTCCTCCGGGATTGGCTGGACAGCCGTCAAGCAGTGATACACTGATCCCATCTCAGTGATCCACCCTCTCGGGTAGTCTAGCGAGGAGCCCTCGGCGTGAATCTCAAGGTCTCGACCCAGCTGACCCTAGGCTTTGGGACTGTTTTGTCCCTTTTGATCCTGATTGCAGCCATCGGCTGGTACAACCTCCGTATTTTGGAAGATGATCTCGATCGGATCGTCTCAGACCTTTTACCTAAAACCCTGGTTGCGCAGGGAATCGTGGATGATGTCAATACAGTCGAGCGCATCGTGCGCAATGTGTTGGCTGCCGAGGATCCGGCCGAGGCAGCGCGTGAACGCAGCCGCCTGCCCGAGCTGCGCCGCTCAATCACCGCCAAGATCGATCAGCTGACCGCCACCATCCATGGAGAGGGGATTCAGCGACTCGAGGCCATGAAGGAGGCGCGGGTCCGCTATGTCAAGGCTGTCGACCAACTCTTGACCCGCATCGATGCCGGCGATAGGGCGGGGGCGAACGCCTATCTATTTGGCGATTTTCGCGATGCCGGCAATGGCTATATCGCCGCCATCCGTGCCCTGATCGAAAACCGTATCGAGAGCTTGAACGAGCTTGGTCGCTCTTCTAACCGGCATGCTGCTCTCGCCCGCTTGGCGACCCTGGTCCTGGCCATCCTGGCCCTCATCGTCGGGGGTGGGGTGGGGTTTTGGATCAGCCGTTCGGTTCTTAACCGGCTCGGCGGTGAACCGGATGAGGCGGCAGCGGGGGTACGCGCGGTCGCTGCCGGCGATCTGTCGGCCGAGATCGCGCTTCGTCCGGGTGATACCACCAGCCTGCTTGCCTCGCTGAAGGTGATGCAGGATACGCTTAAGGAATTGATCCAAGAGATCGGGGCCCTGGTTCAGGGCGCCGCCCGCGGCGATTTCAGCCGGCGGATCGAGCTGACCCGCAAACAGGGCTTTGGTAAAGAGATCGGCCAGCATCTCAATCAGCTCGTCGAGCTGACCGAGGTTGGGCTTAAGGATGTCACCCGGGTGGCCAAGGCCCTGTCTGCTGGCGATCTCAGCCAGACCATCACCCGCGACTATCCTGGGCTCTTCGGCGAGACCAAGGAGGGGATCAATCACACCGTCTTGTCCCTGAGCCGGGTGGTCGAGGAGATCCGCAATCTGGTTGATGCCGTCAGACGCGGCGATTTCAGGCAACGGCTCGATCTTGCCGGCAAACAGGGTTTTGCCCTTGAGATCGCCCAACTGCTGAATCAGCTTGCTGATACCACTGAGACCGGTTTAAGGGATATCCTGCAGGTTGCCCAAGCGCTTGCTAACGGCGATCTCAGCCAGACCATCACCCGCGACTATCCTGGGCTCTTCGGCGAGACCAAGGAGGGGGTCAATGCCACGGTCATCCAGCTGCGCGCGCTCATCAAGCGCATCCGCGAGGCGTCTGAGGCCATCAAAACCGCTGCCGGCGAGATCGCGAGTGGCAATCAAGATCTCAGTCAACGCACCGAGGAACAGGCAAGCTCTGTGGAGGAGACCGCTAGCACCATGCAGGAGTTGACCAGCACGGTCAAGCAAAACGCTGATCATGCCCGCCAGGCCAATCAGCTCGCCGCAGCCACGGCAGAACTCGCGGTCAAGGGAGGGGCGGTCGTCGACTCCTCGGTGCACACCATGACCGCCATCGCCGAGTCAAGTAAAAGGATCGCCGATATCATCGGGGTGATTGATTCCATCGCCTTCCAGACCAATATCCTGGCCCTCAATGCCGCAGTCGAGGCCGCGCGCGCCGGCGAACAGGGGAGAGGTTTTGCGGTGGTTGCAAGCGAGGTGCGCAATCTCGCGCAGCGATCGGCCAATGCGGCCAAGGAGATCAAGGGCCTGATTGCCGACAGCACCGCCAAGGTCGAGGTCGGGACTGCTCAGATCAATGATGCGGGTTCGCGCATGACCGAGATCGTCGAGTCGATCAATCGGGTCACGACCCTGATGTCTGAGATCGCTGCCGCCTCGCTTGAGCAATCCTTGGGGATCGAACAGGTCAACCAGGCCATTGTGCAGATGGATGAGGCAACCCAGCAAAACGCCGCCCTGGTCGAACAGGCTGCGGCAGCTGCTGAATCGCTCGATGAGCAGGCCCAGTCCCTGGTCGAGCAGGTCGCAGCCTTTAAGCTGACAGAAGAACGAGCAACAGCGCGATCGTTGACCGCCTCTAGGCAGCGCTCGATGGCGAACCCAGGACGGTCCAGTCAGTTGCGCCCGCCGCCTGCCTCGGATGGGGATGAATGGGCCGAGTTTTAGGCCGTTATCTCGAGATGCATGGAGATTATGCGTCCTCAGTCGTCCCTCTCCAGCCTGGATCAGGATAGGTCCTTGGGCAACCGCGGTCTAGCCCTGATCGTCGATGATGATCGATCTATCCGCAGCCTGCTGGCAGCCATGCTGGTGCACGAGGGTTTTCGGGTATGCGAGGCAGCGAATGGGTGCGAAGCCTTGGGCTGTTTTGCCCAAGAGACCCCCGACATCGTGTTCATGGATCTCATCATGCCTGAGATGGATGGCCTGGAGGCAACCCACAGGATCAAACAGCTCGCTGGTTCTAGGTTTATACCAGTCATCTTTTTGACTGCCAGCCGGGACGAGGAGATCCTGATGCGCTGTGTCGAGGTAGGTGGCGATGATTTTTTGAGCAAGCCATTCTCATTCACCCGGCTGCGGGCGCGCATCCTGGCCATGGAACGGATCCGCGATCTCCAACGCGCCCTAGCCGCCAAGCAACAGCTCCTCGAAGACCTGATCGCCCGGGATCAGGAGGAGCAGAAGCTCGCCGAGCGGATCTGGAGCCAGGCGATCAAGGGTCAAAACCCAAGGATCCCGGCCATTGCTGTGGTCGAACGCCCGGCGAGCCTGTTCAATGGCGATCTTCTGCTCATGGGGTATCTGCCGGATGGGGGGGTTCGGGTCCTCTTGGGCGATTTCACCGGTCATGGTCTGGCTGCAACCGTCGCTGCCCTGCCGGTTGCCGATACCTTTCATGCCATGACCGCCAAGGGGTTTGACGATACCGCCCTGTTGACCGAGATCAACCGCAAGCTCTATCGTCTATTGCCGCCCGATCGCTTCATGGCTGGCTGTCTGCTCAGCCTATCTGGCTCAGGCGAATGCCTTGCCTGGTGGAACGGTGGGATGCCGACGGCCTATCTGCGTACCCAAAGTTGTCTGCACGAATTACCCTCCATACATCTTCCACTTGGGGTTTTGCCGGAGCTCCCCGATCTTCAGGTCCAGCATCTATCTTGCGCCCCAGGCGATCGCGTTCTTTTGATGACTGATGGTCTGACTGAGGCGATGGATCGAGGGGGACTGTTGTTCATCGACGCCGCATTGGGCGATGTGCTCGCCCGCTGGCAGCCGGGGAGCCCCATTCTGCCGGCCCTCATGGCCGCCTTCGAGGCCCATTGCCTTGGAACCGAGCAGACGGATGACCTGGCCGTCGTCGAGTTCCCGCTCGATCTCGCAGCATTACATCGGGGTTTGCAAACCGAGTAACCCAGACTATCTTGCATCTATCTCCCCGGATCCATTATGTCCCACATGACCCGCGTCGATCAGCTCTATCGCAAGACCGCCCGGATCCTCGTCGTCGATGACGAGCGCTTGAGTTTGGTCCTGCTGGAGCGCCTCCTGCGCGCTGCGGGTTATTCCAATATCGTTTTAATCCAAGATCCTCTCACCTTCATGGAGATCTATGAGGCGGAACCGACCGATTTGATCCTGCTTGATCTCGAGATGCCCGGCTTAAGCGGTTTTGCTCTGATCGAGCAGCTCGCTGCCCGCCGCGATCCCCTGACCCCGCCGATCCTGATTCTCACTGCCCAGCATTCGCGCGAATACCGGCTGCGCGCGCTTGAGTCCGGCGCCAGTGATTTTATCGTCAAGCCATTTGATCAAGCCGAGGTTGCAGCGCGGGTGCGTAATATGCTGGATGTCCAGATCGCTCACCGGTTAGCGCATGATCAGAAGACTATCTTGGAGCGCTTGGTCTGCGAGCGTACCCAGCAGATTCGCCTGACCCAGCTCGAGATCGTGCAGCGTCTAAGCCGCGCCGCCGAATACCGCGACAATGAGACCGGCGAACATATCCTGCGCATGAGCCATATCTCGGCGCTGCTTGCGCGTCACTTCGGCTGGGATGAGGAGCGCGTCGAGCTCATGCTCCACGCCAGTCCGATGCATGATATCGGCAAGATCGGTATCCCAGACCGGATCCTGTTGAAACCCGGCAGGCTCGATCCAGAGGAATGGGCGATCATGCAGACCCATGCCACTATCGGAGGGGAGATCCTGGATGGCAGCAAATCTGAGCTGATCCGCCTGGCGCGCGAGATCGCACTGACCCATCATGAAAAATGGGATGGGAGCGGTTATCCCCAGGGACTCGCGGGTGAGGCAATTCCTGAATCAGGGCGGATCGTGGCCTTGGCCGATGTCTTCGATGCCCTGACCTCGGCGCGCGTCTATAAGCCCGCCTGGAAGGTTGAGGATGCGCTTGACTGGATACGCCAGCAATCCGGCAAGCATTTTGACCCGAGGTTACTCGGGATATTCTTTGAGATCTTGCCCCAAATCCTCGAGATCCGCGAACGTTTCAAAGACCCCGAAGCCGCCAGCTAGCGCTTGACCCTGGGGTCCTCGTCCTGGACCAGGCGTATCCCATTGAGCGACTCATCGAGCTCGGGTGTGGCCTTGCCGCCGACGAGCTTGATCATCAGACGAACCTCATTGGCCGAGTCGGCATAACGCAGGGCGTCCTCATAGCTGATCTCGCCCTCCTGATAGAGGTTATAAAGCGCCTGGTCGAAGGTGATCATGCCTTGCTCGCCCGAGCGTTTCATGAGCTCTTTCAGCTTATGGACCTCGCCGTTGCGGATCAGATCGGCGGCTAAGGGGGTATTGAGCAAGACCTCGACCACAGCGCGTCGCCCTTGGCCGTTTTTGCGGGGGACAAGCTGCTGGGCGATGATCGCCTTGAGATTGAGCGAGAGGTCCAATAAGACCTGGGCGCGCGCCTCCTCGGGAAAGAAATTGATGATCCGGTCCATCGCCTGATTGGCATTGTTGGCATGGAGGGTAGCCAAGACCAGATGCCCGGTTTCGGCAAAGGCGATGGCATATTCCATGGTCTGGCGGGTCCGGATCTCACCGATCAGGATTACATCCGGCGCCTGGCGCAGGGTATTGCGCAGGGCGACCTCAAATGACTCGGTATCCACCCCGACCTCGCGTTGGGTGATGATACAGCCATCGTGGTCATGAATGAACTCGATCGGGTCCTCGACGGTGATGATATGACCCGAGCTGTGGTGGTTGCGATAGCCGACCATGGCAGCCAGCGAGGTCGATTTACCTGTGCCCGTTGCACCAACGAAGATCACCATGCCGCGCTTGGCCATCGCCAAATCCCGCAAGACTGAGGGCAGTTTGAGTTCCTCCAAGGTGGGGATACGGCTTTCGATCCGGCGCAAGACCATACCGGCCGAATCGCGCTGGACGAAGGCGCTGACCCGAAAGCGCCCCAGCCCTTGCCGACCAATCGCAAATTGACATTCCTTGGTATCCTCGAACTCGGCTTGCTGGCGCTCGTTCATGAGTTCATAGACCAGCGCGCGCGTCTGTTCCGCGGTCAGCGGCTGCTTGGTCACGGGATAGAGCACACCATTGATCTTAAGCGTCGGCGGATAGCCCGCCGTGATGAACAGGTCCGAGCCCTTCTTTTCGACCATCGCCTGGAGCAATTGGTCCATAACCCGCTTGGTATCCATCGCATTATCCTCTGCAATCGTTTTCAAAAGGTCGCTTGAACCAGTCTAGGCGATTTAGAGGGTGAGGGAGTGGATCTCAGCCGCGCTTGCGCCCTGCGCTGGGTTCCCCAAGGGAATCAGCGAGCGGGCATGGATAGACCCCTGGATGGGCCCTGGGGTCTTCGACTCGGGCTTGCGCGCATGCCCGCTGCCAGCGCTCTAAGCAGCGGGGGCCCAAACCCACACCTGCTGGATCAGGCCCCGGACGCTGGGTATCTCGCGATCCCTAGGTTACTGGGGCCGGTTTATGGCCATTTCCCAGCCGCTTGCTTACATGAAATCCTCCTTGTTTTGTGCCCGCGCCCGCGCATCGCTGCGCGTGACCAGACCCTTCACAACCAGATCCTTGAGACACTGGTCGAGGGTCTGCATCCCATACGCCTGACCGGTTTGGATGGCCGAATACATCTGGGCGACCTTGTTTTCACGGATCAGGTTGCGGATGGCAGGGGTACCGATCATGATCTCATGCGCCGCGATCCGCCCACCGCCGATCCGCTTGAGCAGGGTCTGGGAGATGACCGCGCGCAGCGACTCGGACAGCATGGCGCGCACCATGTCCTTTTCGGCAGCAGGGAAGACATCGATGATCCGGTCGATGGTCTTGGCCGCCGAGGTGGTATGCAGGGTCCCAAAGACCAGGTGGCCGGTCTCGGCGGCGGTGAGCGCTAGCCGGATGGTCTCCAGGTCGCGCATCTCGCCGACCAGGATGATGTCGGGGTCTTCGCGCAGGGCCGAGCGCAAGGCCTCGTTGAACCCCAGGGTATCCTTATGCACCTCGCGCTGGTTGATCAGACATTTCTTGCTGATATGCACGAACTCGATCGGGTCCTCGATCGTCAGGATGTGCGAATAATGGGTTTCATTGATATGGTCGATCATCGCCGCCAGCGTGGTCGATTTGCCTGAACCCGTGGGACCCGTAACCAAAATCAGACCGCGCGGGACCTCGATAATCTCCTTGAAGATCTTGGGCGCCTTGAGTTCCTCGAGGGTTAACACCTTGGAGGGAATGGGGCGAAAGACCGCCGCCGCCCCCCGTTTTTGGTTGAAGGCATTGACGCGAAAGCGTGCAACCCCAGGAATCTCGAACGAAAAGTCGGTCTCGAGGAACTCTTCGTAGTCCTTGCGCTGCTTGTCGTTCATGATGTCATAGACCAGCGCATGGACAGTGCGATGATCGAGCGGCGGGACATTGATCCGACGCATGTCGCCGTCGACACGGATCATGGGCGGCAACCCAGCTGAGAGATGGAGGTCCGAGGCATTGTTCTTGACGCTGAAGGCCAAGAGTTCGGCGATATCCATGGGATCGACCTCTAGGGTTAAAGGATCATGGGATTCAGGGGTCCTGTTGTTCGAGACGAGCGGCCTTATCGAGGACCATTGTTTCCAGGTCGCACTTATAACGGGCAATCCGTTCGCGAATCTGGGGATCGGTGCTGCCTAGGATCTGGGCGGCCAGGAGACCTGCATTTTTGGCGCCGTCGATCGCGACCGTCGCCACCGGCACCCCCGCCGGCATCTGCACGATCGATAGCAATGCATCCAATCCTGAAAGGCTGGTGGTCTTGATCGGCACCCCGATCACCGGCAAAGGGGTCAGGGCAGCGACCATCCCCGGCAGATGGGCGGCACCGCCTGCCCCGGCGACTATGACCTTAAGGCCCCGGGCAACTGCACCCTCGGCATAGTCATAGAGCCTTTTGGGGGTGCGATGCGCCGAGACGATAGTCAATTCATAAGGGATCGCGAGTTCTGCCAGGATCTGGGCAGCCTGCTGCATCACCGGCAGGTCCGAGTCGCTACCCATGATGATCCCAACGAGCGGAGGGGGAGGTTGGCTCATGGATGATCCTCACCTGAGATCTCGATCAGCTCTCTCACCAATAGGGCCTTGGATTCGGCAGCGGCGATGTCCGGATCGATGACCGTAACATGGCCCATCTTGCGATAGGGGGCAGTGGCCGCCTTGCCATAGAGATGAAGGCAGACCCCAGGGATCGCCAATGCCTCTTTGAGCCCGCGAATGAGCGGCCGCCCGCGATGGCCAGGGGCGCCGAGCAGATTGATCATGGCTGCCGGCGAGAGTTGCTCGGTCGAACCCAGCGGTAGCCCGAGGATGGCGCGTAGATGTTGTTCGAACTGGTCGGTGACATTGGCCTCGATGGTATGGTGACCGGAGTTATGGGTGCGCGGTGCGATCTCATTGACCAATAGCTCTCCGGTCTCAGTCAGAAATAGCTCGATACCGAAGATCCCGACACCGCCAAGCATCTCGACCGTGCGCACCGCCAGATCCATGGCCGTCTGGGCGGTAGCCGGAGGGATGCGCGCCGGCGCCAGCAGATAGTCGAGTACGTTCTCAGCCGGACGAAAGACCATCTCGACCACTGGATAGCAGCGGCACTCGCCGTTTTGCCCGCGCGCCACCACCACCGCCAACTCCTTGACCGCCGGGATCAGGCGCTCAAGCAATGAGGGTACCGGCAGATGGCCCGGATAGTCCGCGGCTGTCTGGAGGATAGCAACCCCCCGGCCATCATAACCCCCGCGTCTGGCCTTCTGGACCAATGGATAGCCGAAGGCGGCGAATGATTCTGGGCTCGGTTTGGGCATGGGGATAAATGGCGCAGTCGGGATGCCGGCGGCCGCAAGCGTCTCCTTTTGGGTGAGCTTATCCTGGATCATGGCCAGGATCCGCGGCGCAGGATGGATCCGATAGCCCTCGCGTTCGAGCTGGATCAGGGTCTCGGTGTCGATATCCTCGATGTCAAAGGTGACCAGGTCGCAGGCGCAGGCAAGCTCGCGCAATTTTGCCGGATCATGATAATGCCCGACGATCTGATGACCGGCGACCTGGCCGGCGGGTGAACTCGGGGTCGGATCGAGTACCACACAGGTGCAGCCCAGCCGTTGCGCGGCCTTGGCCAACATGCGTCCGAGCTGACCGCCGCCAATGATACCGATCCGCGCGATCGGGAAGGGAAAGACATCCATGGATCTAAGCGAGGTCTCTAGGTTTGCCCCTGATGCCTTGGCAGTGGGAAACGGATCATGCAGGATTTGCCTATTCTGGACCCTGATTCTAGCCTCGACTAGACCCTCGGTGGATATTCAGCCAACGAGGGCAGGCAATGCGTACCCAATCGCTCGGCAATTCACCCCTGTCTTTGATCATTCCGGAAAACCCCTATGTCCGAACACCCAGATCCAGCTGTGGTCAGGTCCTATCTGCTCGATCTCCAGGAATGGCTGATCCAGTCATTTCTAGCCCTAGATCCCAGAGCCCAGGTCATTGCCGATGACTGGACCCGACCCCAGGGCGGGGGAGGGCGCACCCGGGTCATCCGCGGCCAGGTCTTCGAGCAATGCGGGATCAATTTCTCCCAGGTCCAGGGCGAACACCTGCCGCCCACCGCCAGCGCCCAGCGTCCTGAGCTTGCTGGCAGACGGTTTGAGGCCCTGGGGGTATCCTTGGTCGCGCATCCCTTAAACCCCTATGTTCCCTCATCGCATCTCAATGTCCGTTTCTTCCTGGCTGAAGGGGGAGAGTGTGAGCCGGTCTGGTGGTTTGGTGGCGGATTCGATCTGACCCCCTATTATGGCTTCATGGAAGACGTTATCCATTGGCATCGCAGCGCGCGCGCTTTGTGCGAACCCTTTGGCGAGTGGCTTTATCCGCGCTTGAAGTCCTGGTGCGATGAATACTTTTTTATCCGCCACCGCAATGAACCGCGCGGGGTGGGGGGGATCTTTTTCGATGACTTTGCCGAGGGCGGATTCGATCGGTCCTTTGCCTTCGCGCGTGCAGTCGGCCAGGGGTATCTCGCTGCCTATCTCCCAATCGTCGAACGCCGTCAAAAGATCCCTTATGGTGAGCGCGAGCGGGCCTTCCAGAAACTCAGACGCGGACGCTATGTCGAGTTTAATCTGCTCCAGGACCGTGGCACCCTTTTTGGGTTGCAATCGGACGGCCGGACCAAGTCGATCCTGGTCTCATTACCCCCTGAGGTCAGTTGGCGTTATGACGACCGGCCTGATCCAGGGACGCCTGAGGCCGAGCTTTATGAGCGTTTCCTGGTCATCCGCGATTGGTTGGCAGAGGTCTAGGCTGGCTCAACCTGGCTGCCCTGGGTTTACCCCTAGTCCCTTAGCCTGTCTCGGCGTAATATGACCCTTTGCCTTGTTCAGCCAGACAGCGAGCCATGCAGTGGGAAGCCGTCATCGGTCTTGAGATCCATACCCAGCTTTTGACCCGCTCCAAGATCTTTTCGGGGGCGCCGACCGCATTCGGCGCCGAACCCAACACCCAAGCCTGTGCCATCGATCTCGGGTTGCCCGGGGTCTTGCCGGTGCTCAATGCCGAGGCGGTACGGCTGGCGGTGCGCTTCGGGCGAGCCATCGATGCCGAGATCAGCCGTCGTTCAGTCTTTGCCCGCAAGAACTATTTCTATCCAGATCTCCCCAAGGGCTATCAGATCAGCCAATACGAGCACCCGATCATCGGGCGCGGTCAGGTCGAGATCCTGCTGCCCGATGGAACCACCAAGATCATCGGGGTTACCCGCGCCCATCTCGAGGAGGATGCCGGTAAGTCCTTGCATGAGGATTTTCACGGCTTAACTGGCATCGATCTCAACCGCGCCGGTGTCCCTTTGCTTGAGATTGTCTCTGAACCAGATATGCGTTCGCCGGCTGAGGCGGTTGCCTATGCCAAAAAGATCCATCAGATCGTGCGCTATATCGGGGTCAGCGATGGCAATATGCAAGAGGGCTCATTTCGCATCGATGCCAATGTCTCGGTGCGCCCCGGGGGTCAGCAGGCATTCGGCACCCGGACTGAGTTAAAAAATATCAATTCATTTCGCTTTCTGGAGCGCGCGCTTGCCTATGAGATCGAGCGCCAGATCGAGACCCTCGAGTCCGGGGGAACGGTTATCCAGGAGACGCGGCTCTATGACCCGGATAGGGATGAGACCCGCTCGCTGCGGACCAAGGAGGAGGCCCATGACTATCGCTATTTCCCCGATCCAGACCTTTTGCCCTTGGTCTTGGATGATGAATTGATCGCTGCGGCGGTTGCCGATCTGCCCGAGCTTCCCGATGCACGGCGCGCGCGTTTCCAAGCCGACTATGGACTGTCGACCTATGATGCAGCCCTACTGACCGCCAGCCGCGAGCTGGCCGATTATTTCGAGACCCTGGCTTGCGCTTGCGCTGATCCAAAACTCGCCGCCAACTGGATCAATGGCGAGCTTGCCTCTGCGCTC
This sequence comes from uncultured Chromatiaceae bacterium, assembly GCA_937923175.1. Lineage (GTDB taxonomy): Bacteria > Pseudomonadota > Gammaproteobacteria > Chromatiales > Chromatiaceae > Thermochromatium. The sequence continues at coordinate 35,236 of CALALB010000043.1, forward strand.
AATCGCGATGAGCTCGAGATCACCCAAAGCCCGGTGACTGCCGAGCAGCTGGCAGGGCTGTTGAAACGCATCCAGGACGGCACGGTCTCGGGGACACTGGCCAAACAGGTGTTCGAAGGCATGTGGGAGACTGGCGAGCCGGCAGATTCGCTGATCGAGGCGCGCGGCCTCAAACAGATCACCGATACTGCGGCGATCGAGTCCATCGTCGATGCGGTGCTGGCCGCCAACCCTGCCCAGGTGGCGCAATATCGCGCCGGCAAGGAGAAGGTCTTTGGCTTTTTGGTCGGCCAGGTGATGAAACAGACCGGCGGGCGCGCCAATCCAACCCAGGTCAATGAGATACTCAAACGCAAACTGTTCGGTTAAGACAGGGGGGTTAAGACATGACCGCTTCGTTGCTCCGCGGCCAAGCCAAACCCGCCTCCTCATGCTGGCACCAGTCGGAATCTAGCGCCATCGCTTGCGGGGGTGCTCGGCGCTTGGCTGGTCCTCGGCCAGTGCGGTATCAGCCGGAAGATCCATCGCCCTCTGGAACCCCTCCCTATCCGGCTGGGCAGCCGGGCAGGCCACGAGGGTAGGGGTCTTGGCTCCCGCCGGCCCTGAAGACCTTCACTGCGAGCGCACCTATATCGCCTAGTCAGATGAGCTAAAGGCCCAGCCAGTCAAGCCAAGTCGAATAACACCATGTCCAGATCCGCACCCTTGCCCCGCCGCGCCCATATCGAGCGCAAGACGCTCGAGACCCAGATCAGGGTCGCCTTAAACCTGGATGGCGGCGGGTGTTCTCGGTTTCAGACTGGGGTGCCCTTTTTGGAACACATGCTGGATCAGGTGGCGCGCCATGGCCTGATCGATCTCGAGATCGAGGCCCAAGGGGATCTGGCTATCGATGCCCATCATACGGTCGAGGATATCGGCATCAGCCTGGGTCAGGCACTCGCCCAGGCGCTCGGCGACAAACGGGGGATTGCGCGCTATGGTCATGCCTATGTCCCGCTCGATGAGGCGCTCTCTCGGGTGGTGATCGATCTCTCGGGTCGGCCGGGCCTGATTTATAATGTAAATTTTGTGCGAGCCCAGATCGGCACCTTTGAGGTCGATCTGTTCCGGGAGTTTTTCCAGGGATTGGTCAATCATGCCGGCATGACCCTGCATATCGATAATCTACGCGGTTGCAACGCCCATCATCAGGCCGAGACGGTCTTCAAGGCATTCGGGCGGGCCTTGCGGGCGGCGGTTGACCTCGATCCCCGGCTTGCCGATCAGGTGCCATCGACCAAGGGGACCCTGCTGGGTGGTTGATCTAGACCTGGGGATGCGCCCTCTGGCGCATCCTGATAAAACCGAGGCAGTCGAGTAGGGCTTGCCTTTCCGATACCTTAAGAAGATCCCAACCCGCGAGAGCTCAAGTGCTTTTAATCCCTGCAATCGATCTCAAGGATGGCCGCTGTGTGCGGCTACGCCAAGGGCGCATGGAGGACGTGACCGTCTTTTCCGATGACCCGGTGGCCACCGCAGGGCGCTGGGTTCAGGCCGGCGCGCGCAGGTTACATCTGGTCGATCTCAATGGCGCATTTGCCGGCACCCCGGTCAATGGTTCGGCGATTCGGGCGATCGCTGCGGCCTTTCCTGAGCTCCAGATCCAGGTCGGCGGCGGGATCCGCGATGAGGTAACGATCGAACAGTATCTTGAGATGGGCGTGCGTTATTGCATCATCGGCACCCAGGCGGTCAGGGACCCTCGATTCGTCGAGCGCGCCTGTCGCGCCTTCCCCGATCGCATCCTGGTTGGTTTGGACGCCAAAGATGGCTGGGTGGCGATCCAAGGCTGGGCTGAGGTCACGGATCAGCGGGCAGAGGAGCTTGCAGGCCGTTTTGCCACCCTGGGGATTGCAGGGATCATTTATACCGATATCGGGCGCGATGGGATGCTGACAGGACCCAATATCGCTGCAACCCAAGCCCTAGCCTCCAGCCTGTCCATCCCGGTCATCGCCTCGGGTGGGATCGGTACCCTCGAGGATATCCGCGCCCTGGTCACCGCTGGAGGGATCGCTGGCGCCATCATCGGGCGCGCTCTGTATGAAGGGACCTTGGATCTTGCCGAGGCCCAGCGTCTGGTCGATCAGCTGAGTGAAACCCAATGAGTACAGACGCAAGCTGGTTGGATACCATCGCCTGGGGGCCGGATGGTTTGGTGCCGGCCATCGCCCAGGATGCCCGAAGCGGGCGGATCCTGATGGTCGCCTGGATGAACCGCGAAGCACTGCGCCTGACCCGCGAGCTAGGGCAGGCGGTCTATTGGTCGCGCTCAAGACAACGCCTCTGGCACAAGGGTGAAGAGTCCGGGCATTGGCAGCATGTCCGGGCCATCCGGCTCGATTGCGATGGCGATGTGATCCTGCTCGAGGTTGACCAGGAAGGCGGCATCGCCTGTCACACCGGGCGGGTCAGCTGTTTTTATCGCCGACTGGATGAAACAGGGCGTTGGATCGAGACCGATCCAGTGATGAAGGATCCAGAGGCGATCTATGGGGGCGGGCAATGAGCAAGGTCCTGGAACGGCTTGCGGAGGTACTCGAGTCGCGCAAGACCGCCGACCCAGGTTCGTCCTATGTCGCTGGGCTTTATGCCAAGGGGCTGGATGCCATCCTCAAGAAGATCGGCGAGGAGGCAACCGAGACAGTGATGGCCGCTAAGGATGGGGTGCCTGAACGGATCGTCTCTGAGATCGCCGACCTGTGGTTTCATACCCTGGTGCTTCTGGCTCAGCAGGGTCTGGGTCCGGAGCAGGTGCTTGCTGAGCTCGAACGGCGTTTTGGTCTCTCTGGACTAGAGGAGAAGGCAAGCCGCCCGGGCGGCTAGGGTGATGGCGGTCAGCCGTGACCAAGATGCCGCCTACCGCGGCCCGTAAGCGGATGACACTATCCGCCGGGCCGCCGGTTCCCCGGGTCCGGCCCAGATCAATATCCATTGGTTGTTAAAGATCCATGTCATCTGCCATCCAGCCCAAAGATCCAGATGCTGAACAGCCATTCATCGCCCATCTCGCGGAGCTGCGCGAGCGCATCATCCGGATGCTGATTGCAGTGGGTGTGACGGCGCTTGTGTTGTTACCCTTTGCCAATCAGATCTATGCCTATGTAGCGGCGCCGCTGATCGCGAGACTTCCTGGCAACACCATGATCGCCACCCAGGTGGCATCGCCCTTGCTGACCCCATTGAAGCTTTCGCTGATCGCAGCGGTGTTTTTGGCCATGCCCTATCTGCTCTATCAGATCTGGGCATTCGTCGCCCCGGGTCTTTATCAGCACGAAAAGCGCCTGGCCCTGCCGCTACTGATCTCGAGCATCGTCCTATTTTATCTCGGGATGGCCTTTGCCTATTACCTCGTCTTCCCGCTGATCTTTGCCTTTCTGACCGCCACCACCCCGCCCGGGGTGGAGATGATGACGGATATCTCTGCCTATCTGGATTTCGTGCTGACCCTATTTTTTGCCTTTGGGGTGGCCTTCGAGGTCCCGATCGCCACTGTCCTCCTGGTTGCAATCGGGGTGGTGACCCCAGAGGATTTACGCCAGAAACGCCCCTATGTGATCGTCGCCGCCTTTGTGATCGGGATGCTGCTCACCCCCCCCGATATGATCTCCCAGACCCTGCTTGCCTTGCCGATGTGGATGCTCTTCGAGCTAGGTCTGCTGGCATCGCGTTTTCTGATAAAGCGGCATGAGGACAATCAAAGGGGACGCGTGCCACTCGCCCAGCCACCAGCCCCCGCACCAAGCCGCCCCCCGGTCTCGAGCTGGCAAGCGGCAAGTCATCCTGAGCGAGATCCCGAGCGCGAGCGGATCCAAGGCGAGCAGGGATCATCGCCGAACGCGCCACCCTTAGCACCTGTTGACCCGATTGAGGATAAGATCAGGCGCGCCAACCGCCTGCGCGATCTCGGCAATGAGCTGGCGGCACGTCAACTGCTTTATCAGGTTCTGGAAGAGGGAAGCGAGGAACAGCGGCTGGTTGCCCGCAATATACTCAGCCAGCTCGATCAGCCTTATTGAACAGGTGCCTCCCCGCCGCCCGGCAGGGGCAATGGCTTAAAAACAAGTTGATCCTATCCATACCTCCTGCCAGCCGACTGAGGGTTTACGCCAAGGGTCAGGATTTAAAATCCAGGTTTAGGAATGACAAAATATTGTCTTTCTCAATGGGTTATATTTTTTACTATCAATAACTAGTCAAAGTGCGACGAACAGGTGCGACCGTGGGCTCAGGTTCACAGATCCATTACAAACAAAACCGGCTTAAACAATTGCGTGCCTTTTGTCATACAGCGCGCATGGGCAGTGTCAGCGCGGCTGCCGAAAAGATCTTTTTGAGCCAACCGACGGTATCATTGCAGATCCAGGCGTTGGAGCGCGAGCTAGGGACGGTCTTGTTTGAACGCCGCGGCCCCAAGATCAAGCTAACCCCCGAGGGAAGCTTGTTGTTTCAGATCGCCGAACCGCTGGTCGAGGGCATGGACAAGCTCCATGAGACCTTTGCAACCCAGGCGGGCCGGGTTGATCGCGGTGTGCTGAATCTCGCCGCTGGCGAATCGACGATCCTGTATATCCTGCCTGAACCGATCCGTGCCTTTGTCAACCAATACCCGGGGATTGAACTGAAGCTGCACAATGTCACTGGCCGCGATGGGCTGGCGATGCTGCGCGCCGATGAGGCCGATCTTGCTGTCGGCTCGATGCTCGAGGTTCCAGATGACATCAGCTACCGCCCTCTGGTGACCTATAATCCGACCCTGATCACCCCCCTTGATCACCCCCTGGCCGGCAGGGAGAGCGTGACCTTGGAGGAGATCGCCCCCTATGGACTGATCCTGCCGCCGCGCCATCTGAGCACTTGGCGCATGGTGGATCTGGTATTTAGACAACATAACCTCAGCTATCGGGTCACCATGGAGGCCGGTGGCTGGGAGGTGATCAAGAAATATGTCGAGCTGGGCCTGGGGATCTCGATCGTGACCGATGTGTGTCTGACGGGCGCAGAGAAACTGGGCCGGATCCCTTTGCGTCAGTATTTCCCCCGCCGCAGCTATGGCATCGTTCAGCGCCGTGGCAAGTTTCTTTCGCCCCAGGCCAAGTGTTTCATCAAAACGCTCGAGAGCGTCTTTGCCGATTGCCTCGGTGAACCGCCACCCCAGACGCCGCACGCAGGGGATGCCAACTGGGAAGATGCCTTGCTCGGCTGACCCCTTCCAGACGCTTCCCAAGAACACGGCTGGCCGACGCGCTGCGCCCTGAATGCAATCGCGGTTAGGCCCCAACCGGCGACCGCTCGCCGGAAGACTCCTGATTCATGTATTTCGCATCGATCCATCATCCAAAGAGGTCGTTTTTGGCACGCATTACCATGGACCTGACGAAACGTATCGGTCAGCGCCTGCGCCAGGCCAGACATGCGCAAGGGCTTAGCCTGGCTGAACTCTCCAGCCGCACCCGGTCGCTGTCTAAATCGCGCATCAGTAACTATGAGCAGGGGATCCGCCGGATGGGGATCGAGGAGGCCCAGGAACTGGCTGCCGCCTTGGGCAATGTCACCCCGACCTATCTGCTGTGTCTAGATGACTGTGGGCCGCTTTCAGCGCGCGAGCTCGAACTGATCGATCATTTCCGACGCACCGATGAACGGGGACGGGAGACCCTGCTGGCGCTCGCCCGCCTGCAGCCTGATGCCCAAACTCAGGCAGCGCCTGGCACCCGGACCTTCGCCGAAACCACCACCGAGCTTTAAGGGGGGCGGCTCAACAGATGCGCGGCAAGGGATCACCCGCCAGCCAATCGAGCAGCCGCTCCCCGCCTAAAGGGGTCTTCAAACGCACAAAACAATGGGGATCGGCGATGACCTCGCCGATGATCATGGATTCAGTGCCCAACGGATGGGCACGCATGGCCGCAAGCAAGGTGTCAGCGGACTCCGCTGGACAGATCGCCACCAGCTTGCCCTCATTGGCCAGATAATAGGGATCGAGACCCAAAAGCTCACAGGCAGCTGCAACCCCTGGGCGTATCGGCACGGATCCTTCAAACACCCGCATACCCACCCTCGATTGTCTGGCAAGTTCATTGAGGGTCGTGGCCAGGCCGCCGCGGGTGGGGTCGCGCAGACAATGGATCTCGGGGACGGCAGAGATCATGGCCGCGACCAGCGTATGCAATGCCGCTGAGTCTGAACAGACCTCAGTTGTAAACCCCAGATGCTCGCGCTGTGCCAGGATCGCCACCCCATGATCGCCGATCGGCCCATTGATCAGGATCCGATCGCCTGGGCAGGCGCGATCGCCGGAGATCGTAATCCCGGGAGGGACCACGCCGATCCCAGTCGTCGTGATAAAGAGCCCGTCCCCTTTGCCGCGTTCGACCACCTTGGTATCCCCGGTGACGATAGGAACCTCAGCTGCGCGCGCAGCCTGGGCCATGCTCTCAATGATCCGCGCGAGCTCGGCAAGCGGCAATCCCTCCTCGAGGATAAAGGCCGCAGCCAGATACAAGGGGCGGGCGCCGGCCATGGCGAGGTCATTGATTGTGCCATTGACCGCCAGTGAACCGATATCCCCCCCTGCAAAGCATAAAGGGGAGACGACATGGCTGTCGGTACTGATCGCTAGCCGTCCGGGCGGGATATCCACTAGCGCCTGGTCATTGCCTTGCGCCAGCCATTCATTGGCAAAGGCACGCCGAAAGAGCTCATCGATCAGCTCAGCCATGGCGCGTCCACCGGCGCCATGGGTCAGATCGATCCGCCCTGTCATCAGATCGATAGCAGGAGTCAGAGACAAGGATTCCATGGATCTCTCGGGATGGACTACACAAGCTTGGCTAGGGCAGCAATGATCGCAACCTGACCGAACCTCAGGTGTATCAGCCATTTGAGAAATGGGTCCTGATTCGCTCGAGATCGGCCTGAAGCCAAGCACGCAGGAGCTCGATCTGCTGTTTTAGTTGCAGCTCGGACTCCCACGGCTCGGCGCGCACCTGCGCGATTCCTTTTTGAGCTTTGGGCCGCTAGATCTGGCAGATGCGGATAACCGTCCTCGAGGCGCTCGATCGCCCCAGCGATCAGTCGGGCGCGGGTACGCGGGCGTTTCGGTTAGCGCCTCATAGAGTTCGATGACAGAGCACATCTGGGCTGACCCTTGAGACGATAGAGATTCAACGAGCCGCCGAGCGCTGAGCTGCAGGACCCTCGGCTGCGGCTCGACCATAGCTCCAATAGGCTGCACAGGCCCCTTCGGATGAGACCATACAAGCCCCCAAGGGGTGTTCAGGCGTGCAGGCCGTTCCAAATAGCCGGCAATCGGTTGGTTCCTTGCGACCTTGCAGAATGGCCGGACACTCGCAGCCTTTGGCCTCTGGCGCCGAGGCGATCTCGACCGGAAAGCGCTGTTCTGCATCAAACTCGGCAAATTCGGGGCTCAGGGCCAGGCCGCTCTCTGGCAGCACCCCGAGCCCACGCCATGCAAAGCTTGGGCGGGTCACAAAGACCCTGGCCATGAGTTCAAGCGCCCGGGTGTTCCCCGTCTCATCCACCGCGCGTCGATACTGATTTGCGACGGTGGCGCAGCCAGCGTTGATCTGCTGGATAAGCATCAGGGTTGCCTGCATGACATCCAAGGGTTCAAAGCCGGCGATGACGACGGGGAGATGAAAGTCGCGTGCCACAAACACATAGGGTCGGCTGCCGATGATGGTGCTGACATGCGCTGGCCCAATGATCCCATCGATCTGAACCCCACCAGGCACTGGTTCGGTCAGGATGGCCCGCAAGGCCGCCGGGGTGAGCACATGATTACAAAGAAAGCTGAGATGATTGAGACCTTCCGCCTGGGCCTGGAGCACAGCAACGGCAGTCGCTGGTGCCGTGGTCTCAAACCCGATGGCCATGAAGACCACCTGACGCCTGGGTTCAGCCCGGGCGATGCGCAGGACATCCTGGGTCGAATAGACCATCCGCACATCTGCCCCAGCCGCCTTGGCCTTGAGCAAGGTTTGCCGACCGCTTGCGGGGACCCGCATCAGATCCCCATAGGTGCACAGGGTGACGCCATATTCGAGACAGAGCGCGATTGCCTGATCGAGCCTGGCGATCGGCAGCACACACACCGGACAACCTGGACCATGCACAAAGCGCACATTCGCCGGCAGCAATTGCTGAATCCCCGAGCGGACGATGGCATGGGTATGACCGCCGCAAAACTCCATCAAGCGGTATGGGCGACTTGGATCGACTGCGGCAGCGATGGCAGAGGCCAGTCGTTGGGCAAGTTCGGGGTTGCGAAAGGCATCGAGATAATTCATGGCAACGCCCGGTCGTTGATCGACTGCTCGTCTGATGAAAGCAGTTGGGCCATCTCGTGCATCAGACGCAGGGTCTCCTCGGCCTCTGCGGGATCGATCTTGCTGATCGCATAGCCGACATGGACCAGGACATAATCACCGACCTCGGCCTCTGGGACCAAGGCAATCGAGACCTCGCGCAAGACCCCGCCGAGCTCGACCACAGCGGTATCGATCGCCGGGTCGATGCGGTTGATCTGAACGATGCGGGCCGGTATAGCAAGACACATGGCGGGTCTCCTCAGCGATGGGATCCAAGGGACCATTGAACTATGATTAGCAAGCGCGCTCAACCATGGGGCAGAGATGGGATAGACCCCCAGGTCGCTGCTCCCTGATCCGTCAGGGACTGCTCCTGCCTAGTGTAGTGTTGCGTTCTGTTTGGAACTTAAGCGCGCATTGGCCCGAATGACCTTTTGCAGGATGTCGCGCGCGCTCTTGGTCCAGATGAACGGTTTGGGGTTTATGTTGTGATGGGCCACGTAATCGTTGATCGCG
>CALALB010000044.1 GCA_937923175.1 uncultured Chromatiaceae bacterium
CAACTCCGTTCCTACGCTAACCTCATACCCAGCCATCGCTTCTTCTCCTTCGGTTATCGATCGTCTCGCAACGTCAATTTACCGAATCGAAGCGGTGGCTACCTACCCACCCGATTTACAGCAGTTTAGGGACTCAATCGAGAACTCTGCCCCCTGATCGAATCTAAATACGGGCGGTTTGACCTGGAAATAGACATTTTGTTATACATTGCCGACTTTTCCCCAGGCTCAGCTCTGCAGCGCATGCTGGGCAGCGGTTGATAGCAACCCAGCGCAGCAATCATGTTTTTTGAATCTCGCTATCGCCTGATTGCAGGTGATAGCACTTTGGCGGAGTACAGCGATGCATCGTACATGGTTGACAACGGTTTCGTTAACGGCTGTCTTGGCAAGCGGTTTAGCGGCGGCCAGCGAGGGTCTACAACCTGCGGATCCAGCGCGCGGCGCGGTCAAGGCCAACAGCATCTGTATGGCCTGTCACGGGCCCCAGGGCAATAGCCTCGTCCCCCAATGGCCCAAGCTCGCCGGACAGCATCCCGAATACATCATGAAGCAATTGATGGATTTTAAGGCCGGTAACCGCGCGAATGTTCAGATGACGCCGATGGCGATGCCCTTGACCGATCAAGAGGTCGTAGATCTGGCCGCCTATTTCTCCAGCCAAATCCAAAGCGGCGGGGTGGCCGATCGCGAGCTGGCCAACCAGGGTGAGTCCATCTACCGTGCCGGCAATCCGGCAACCGGCGTCCCCGCCTGTAGCGGCTGCCATGGTCCAGCCGGCATGGGGCAGGGGCTTGCCAAGTTCCCGCGTCTGGCCGGTCAGCACGCCGACTATGTCAAGCAGGCCCTGCAGCATTTCCGCTCGGGCGAGCGTGCCAATGATCCCAACGGCATGATGCGTGGGGTTGCAGCCCGCATGACCGACCAGGAGATCGCAGCGGTCGCCCAATATATCCAGGGACTATCCCAGTAAGATCTGCCTAGGGCCATAGCCGCGGCCTTGGGTTTATCCCCCAGCCAACCACTGGTCTGCAAACTGATCAGCGGGCAGCGGCTGGCCATAGAGAGGGCCGCTGCCCTCGAGACAACCCTCGCTGACCAGAAACTGAGACTGTTCGGCCGTTTCGATCCCGGTTGCCAAAACCCGCAGGCCGAGGGCCTGCGCTGCCCTGATCAGGGCGCGCGCAACCGGCTCTCCCCGATGCCCGATCCCAGCGACCAGGGTGCGATCGATCTTGACTGCAGCCAGGGGGAGGTCGCGTACTCTGGTGAGCGCAAAGCAGGTCTCCCCAAAACCCTCCAGCAGCAGGGTCGTCCCCAGGGCCTGGAGGGCACCGAGGGTTTGGCGTCTTGCCTCTGAGGGTGTCATTGAGCCAGAGGCTGCGAGCTCAAGCTCAAGACGCCTGGGATCAAGACCGCTTGCCTCGATGATCCCTGCAATCCGATCGGCCCCCCTTTGCTGATCGAGCACCTGCTGGGCCAATTTGACGGCTAGGCGCTCAACCCGCCGCCCCTCGGCATCCCAGGCAGCCATCTGCCGGCATCCGGCCTCGAGCAGTATCAGGCTAAGTGCATCGGCCAAGCCGAGATCCTCGGCGACTGGCACAAATCGCTCCGGGGTCAATAGACCCAGCCGCGGATGCAGCCACCGGCCCAGGGCCTCGACCCCGACCAGCCGACCTGTCACCAGATCGACCCGGGGCTGATAGTGCAGGCTGAAGGCGGTCTGCTCAATGGCCAGGCGCAGATCTTGCTCGAGCAGCCGCCGTTCTGCTACTCCCTGCGACATGACCGGCTCGAAAAAGCTAAAGCCATTGCGACCCGCCTGCTTGGCCTGATACATGGCCAGATCAGCATGCTGGATCAGGGTCTGGGCATCGCGGGCATCGCTCGGATAGAGGCTGATACCGATGCTCCCGGTCCTCAGCAGGCGATGGCCCTCAACCTCGCAGGGCTGGCTTAGAAGCCCGAGGATACGCTCGGCAAAATGGGCAGCGAAACGCGGCTCGGGGATGTCCTCGAGGAGGATGACAAACTCATCACCCCCTAGCCGCGCTAGGGTATCGACAGCGCGGACCTGGCCCTTTAACAGCTCGGCGAGCTGGCGCAATAGGGCGTCCCCAATCCCATGCCCGAGGGTGTCATTGATCTCTTTAAAGCGATCGAGATCCAGGAATAACAGGGCGCATTGACGGTGATAGCGCTTGGCCCGTTGCAAACACTGCTCGAGCCGTGCCTGAAAATAGGCGCGGTTATACAAACCAGTGAGTGCATCGTGCTGGGCCAGATATTCGAGCTGGGCCTCGAATCGTTTGCGTTCGGTGATATCGCGATTGATCCCCCGCCGCCCTCGGCAGCGTTCATCCTGGCCGACCACAGGGGTACAGACATGCTCGATCCAATGCTCCTCACCCGTGCGAGAACGGATCCGAAACTCCAGGCTCTGCTGGGGCTGGCAAGGGTCCGCTTGGATGCGCTCCCGATGCATCCGCCAGATCTCGCGATCAGCGGGTAGGATCAGGCGCTCGAAGAGCCCGGGGTCATCGATAAATGCCTGCGGCGGATAGCCTGAGATCTGCTCACAGGCCGGTGAGACATAGACATAACCGCCCGAATCATCGAGCCAAAACTCCCAATCCGAGCTGAAGTCGGCCAGGATCCGATAACGCTCATGGCTTTCCTGGAGGCTCTCAGCGATTTCTTGGAGACGTTGGCGCTGGCGAACGACCTCGGTGCGATCGATGATGGCGCAGACATACTGGGCAACGTCTTCGCCCAGGCTAGGCAGGATCGCCAGATGGAGATCGCCGATGAACTCACCCTCCTCCCCGCCGCACCAATGGATCTCGGACAGCACCAGGGCGCCGCTCGTCAGATGGGTCCAGGCGGAGATGACCCGTTCGCGGTCCGACTCAGCGATCAAACGGGCAAAGAAATGCTGGCGTAAATGACGCTGATCGAGCCGGAACAGGCGTTGCGCCGCTGGATTGGCCTCGTGGATTAGACCATGACGGTCGATCACCAGCTCAGCGATCGGGAGGGTATTAAAAAACGCAGCAAAGCGCCCGAGGGCCTGCTGGGTGCGGGCTTGGCTTTGGATTAGTTCATCGTTTTGAATCTCAAGCTCGGCCTGATAGATGCGCAGGTTCTCGATCAGGGCCTCTTGATTAAACCCCTCGCGGCTGAGCAGGTCCTCGGCGAGATCAAAGCGGCGGGCGCGCAGGGCAGCCAGGGCCCGTTCACGCAGGGTCAAACCGGCATCGGATCCCTGAACCTTGGAGTCTGGGTCAGGCGGCGCCTGAGGTGATGGCGCTTGGCGATCTGTCATCCCGATGGGCAGTCCAATCGGTCAGGTCGATATGGCTGACGATAGCACCCGCGCGACCGTGGCGGATGGGCGCGGCATAGAGGAGAGACTGATGGGCCTTGGACCCTGAGTCTGGCAGCGTATAGTCCAGCCAGAACGACTCCCGCTTGCCGGCAAGCACCTGTTCGATCCCCAGCAAGATTGCCTCGGCCTGGGGCACCGTCGCCAGATGACCGTCGCGATAGACATCGAAATAATTGGCGCCGAGGCCGCAGTATTTGAGCTCCGGGTCGCCATGGGTGCGGGCAAATTCATGCCAGGCCTGATTGGCGATGGTGATCGTGCCCTTGTTATCGAGCACTGCGACCTGCATGGGGAGCGAATCGAGCACTGCCTGGAGATGTTCAATGTCGCGCAGGCTGGTGATATCGACGAAGGTTGCCACTGCACCGCGCGGCTCATTGGGACGCACCGCATAGGGCAAGACCCGCACCAGATAATGGCGGTTGTTGGCAGCCTTGATCTCATGCTCGAACATCTCACCGCGCTCGATGGTCTGGCGCAGATCAGTGATGAAATTGGGATATTGGAGCAGATTGGTGAAGTCGTCGATCGGCCGCCCGATGTCATTGTCGCGGATCTTGAATAGGGTCGTCGCCTCAGGGGTAAAACGGGTCAGACGCAACTGGGTATCGACAAAGACCGTAGCGATGGCTGCGGCCTTGGCCATGCTATCAAGATCGGCATTGAGCCGATTGAGGATCTCGATCTTTTCCTGGTTTTCGGCATTGACCGTATAAAGCTCCTCGTTGACCGATTGTAACTCCTCATTCGAGCTTTGGAGCTCTTCGTTAGAGGCCATGAGCTCTTCATTGGTCGCCTGGAGCTCCTCGTTGGCGGTTTCGAGCTCCTCGATGGTCGCCTGGAGGCTCTCCCGGGTCGCGGCCAATTCGCGTTCCAGATTCTCGATGCGCTGGGTGGTCTCGCGGTCCAGGCTAATGGTCTCGATGGACTCGCGGTCCTTGCCTTCGATCAGCCGCAGACGACTCGGCTCAGAAGGCAAGACCTCACCCGGGCCGAGGCTTTCCACCGGCTCGAACGACAACAAGAGATGGGGTTCTCCGCTTGGTGGCTCGACAGGACGCGCGACTAGGCGCAAACGCTCGGTGCGTTCATTGTCGAGGGTCAAGCCGATGATATCCGAGCGCAAGGGCACTCGATCGCGCGCCGCCTTATAAAGCAAGGCCTTGGCGACTGCGACCAGCGAATTGGGCAAGAGTTTGGATAGATCCAAGCTGACGCTGCCCTCGCTGATGCGCAGATAGGGCCCGACATCGCCAAAGACATGGAGCAGATCGTGGTGTTGGTTGAGCAACAGGCTCGTCGGGGCATAGGCATGGAGCAGAACCCCCTGCGCCGCATCGATCGCGGCGGCATCCGTGGCCAGAGCACGCGTACGCACCCCGGGACGCAGGGGGGGCGACGATGCCAAGGGCATTTGCCGATTGCGCGGGCTGCTCACCGCATCGAGCGGCAGCGAGACATGGCGCAGGATGCGATAGATCTTGTGCTTGGAACTCACTGCCGTGAAGTCGGTATGCAGATTGGCAATGGTCTCGCTTGGGCCCAGGAATAAAAACCCACCCGGCGCAAGGGCATATTGCAGACGGCGCAGGGCGCGCTCTTGAGCCTCGGGACGGAAATAAATCAGGAGATTGCGGCAGGAGACCAGATCCATGCGGGTAAAGGGCGGGTCCTCGAGCAGGTTGTGGCGGGCAAAGACGATGCTTTGCCGGATCTCGGTCTTGACCACGAAATGGTTGCCGCGCTTGATAAAGAATTGCTCGAGGCGCTCGGGCGAGACCTCGGCGGTGATCGCCTCGGTAAAGACGCCAGCCCCAGCGATCTCGATATTCTGGGGCTCTACATCGGTTGCAAAGATCTTAATATTCGGCCAACGGCGGGCCTTCTCAAAGGCCTCAGCAAAGAGGATCGCGATCGAATAGGCCTCCTCGCCGGTGGCAACCCCAGGGACCCAGACGCGGATCGGCTGGTTGCCGCTATGGTCGCTCACAATGGTGCGGATCGCGGTTTCGGCCAGGACCTCGAAGGCATCTGGGTCGCGGAAAAAGCTGGTGACTGGGATCAAGAGCTCGCGTCTGAGGGTGGCGAGCTCACCCCGGTCAGTGCTCAGCAGCCGGACATAGCTCAACAGATCGGGCGTTTGGCGCACCTGCATGCGCCGCTCCATCCGCCGCATCACAGTCGCCGGTTTGTAGTCGCGAAAATCGATCCCACCGGCATGCTGCAACAGATGCATGACCTCCTCATGGGCGCTATCGCGATCGACCTCCAGGGTCATCGACGGCGGGCGTACCTTGGGCTGGGGGCGCTGATGGATATGATCGACCAGACGCGGCCCGATCTCCTCAGGCGGGAGCACGGCATCGACCAGCCCAGTGGCAATCACGCTACGCGGCATGCCGTCAAATTTGGCAGTCTCGGGATCCTGGGCGACCAAGAAGCCGCCGGCGTCATTGATCGCCACCGCCCCGCGGGTCCCATCCGAACCTGTTCCTGAAAGGATCACCCCGATGGCGCGATTGCCGAACTCCTTGGCAAGCGAGCAGAAAAAGAGATCGATCGGCAGGGTTAGGCCCCGCGGGTTTTTGGGGCTCAAGCGCAGGGTATCGCCACTGATGGTCATCAGGCTCGCCGGCGGGATCAGATGGACCCGGTTGGCCTCGATGCGCATGTCATGCTCGACCGTGACAACCGGCATGGGTGTATGACGTGCCAGCAGATTGGCCATCATGCTCTTGTGATCAGGGGAGAGATGCTGAACCACCACATAGGCGGCCCCGGTATCCGCCGGCAGGCCCTGGAAGAAACGCTCTAAGGCATCGAGCCCTCCTGCAGAGGCGCCGATGGCTACCACATAACCCTCGAACCGACCAGCTGGGGCGTTCATCTCGATCTCATCTGTCACGCTCGGCTCGCTAGACATACTCCGGACTCCTGTGACCCTCGAACAACCTCTTGACCGAGGACGCTACCCAAATACTCGCCTGCCCTGGATTCCTGAGTGTAGGGGAATGATATTTCGAAGGGTATGGATCAACCCCGATATCCCGCATTGAATGACCAATCGCCTGGAGCCGCAATAAACCGACCTTTAAAACCGCCGAGCGGATCAGGGATCCCAAGTCGTTCGCGATTTGCCTCGAGCCACCATGGATCGATGGTCCAGCCCAGTCTGCCCGGTCTGGGGTGGGGCATGAATCACTGATGCCTTAGTGCCTAAAGATCAATCGGCCATCGATCAACTGCATGGTGCCCATCCCCACGAGCCCGGCGATCAGCATGGCCAGATAGATGATCGCCAGCGGTTCCTCGAGCAAGGCAAAACTCAACAGGGCCAGACCGACCCCGACTTCCAGCACCCCATGATGCCATACTGGTGTCCGCGTCTCCCGACCCCCCTGCCCCTTGGGGGTCCGGATGAATTCGGTGCGATAACCGAGTAGCGCCTCAAGCCCACCGCGCGCGTTCGACAACAGCAGACCACTCGTCAGGATCACAGCGCCGACGATCTCGATCAGGGTCCAGCGCCAACCGACCTCAGTGCCGGCGCTCCATAAAAAGACAAGAGGGGCCACGAAGCCGAGCACTGAGGTGATAGAGGCCATGAGATTGACCACTGAACCGCTGATCGCTGCACCTGCCATAAAGGGCAACCCCATGAGCAAACAGGCGACACCCACCACAAAGGCCAAGGGTTGACCGATCTGAAAGCTGATCATCAACTTGTGCCAAAAAGGCAGACGGGAGCTAGCCCAAACCAAGGGCAAAAGCTTGACGAAGCATTGCACGAATCCCTTGGTCCAGCGAAACTGCTGGACCCGCCAGGCGCGCGCTGAGACCGGTAGTGTCCCTGGAACCACCAGGTCCTCCATAAAGGCCGAGCGCCAACCGGCGAGATTGGCGCGCATACTGAGGTCGAGATCCTCAGTGAGCGAGTCGCCGTTCCAACCGCCGGCGGATTCAATGGCTGCGCGCCGCCATAGACCGCAGGTGCCATTGAACGGAAGCGGCAATCCTAGACGCCAACGCGCCTCCTGTTCGACCCTAAAATGCGAGTCGAGCAGGCGTGCCTGGATACGGGTCAGTATGGATTCCTGGCGATTGAGATGACCCCAGCGCGCCTGGACATAGGCAACCTCGGGATTGGCGAGCAGGGCACTGACGGTTCGGCGCAGGAAATCGGGCGGCGGGATAAAATCAGCGTCGAAAATAGCCACAAAGGGGGCAGTCGAATGCTTAAGACCAGCCGCCAGTGCCCCCGCCTTGAAATCGGTTCGCTGGGAGCGATGCAAGAGCTCAATGCGCACCCCCTGCTGTTTCAAGGCGGCAACGGCGCGTTGGCTGATCGCCAAAGAACCATCGTTGCTATCATCCAGCACCTGGATCTCTAGACGCGCCCGCGGCCAATCGAGCGCCATCACCGCGGCGAGGACGCGTTCGACCAGCTGACCCTCATTGAAGAGCGGGATCTGGATCAATACATCCGGACAATCGGCATCCTCTAACTGGGAGCAGGCGAGCCTGCGGGGTGGTGCCCAGAGACGCGCCAAGGCCAAGACAATCAGATTGAGCGAACACAGCGCCAGGATAACGAACCCGAAGCTGAGGTAATACTCGACCGAGATTTGAGCCGCGAGCATGACATTGAGCTCTCTAGCAAGACGGGATGGATCGACACTCGGCCTGCAGTCAGAGATCCAGGGCCGCAGACCGCGCCTTGATCGATGCCGTGGGGCAGCAATGTAAAAAGCCGAGCCTTTGTTGCACTCTCAGGCGCGCCTGTTGCGTGATAGATCGGGAGGGAATACCCCGATTGAATCAAGCGCAGCAGCGCGCCAGCCTGAGGTTACCTTTCGCGGATGAGCCGCTCGTATTTGGCGCGCAACTCTTCCTCGGTCTCCTCGTGATCGGGATCCTTGATGATGCAGTCAACCGGACAGACCTCGACGCATTGCGAGGTCTCATAATGGCCCACACACTCGGTGCACAGATTGGGATCGATCACATAGGTCTCTTCGCCCTGGGAGATCGCACCATTCGGGCACTCAGGGGCGCAGACATCGCAATTGATGCATTCATCGGTGATCTTCAAGGCCATGGTCAAGACTCCTTGGATTGTTGGGCTCTTGGTTAGCAGTGGTTGGCAAACAGGAAGGTAGGGGTGGCGATATTACCCAAACCGCGCTTGCAATGCAGCCTGAACCTGCGGGGTAACAAAGCCTGACACATCCCCCTGTAACCGGGCGATTTCGCGCACCAGTGAGGATGAGATATAGGTATATTGCTCGGCTGGCATCAGGAATAGGGTCTCGATGTCCGGCGCCATCCGCCGGTTCATCCCGGCAAGCTGAAACTCATACTCAAAATCCGAAACCGCTCGCAGACCCCGCATAATGGCCGTCGCCCCTTGCAAACGCACAAAGTTGACCAGCAACCCGCTAAACTCCCGGACCTCGACATTTGGATGAGCGCCGAGGCTGGCACGGACTAAGGCCACCCGCTCCTCGGTTGAAAAGACGGGCATCTTATGGGTATCGGCGGCGACGGCCACGATCACCCGGTCAAACAGGCGGGCGGCCCGCTGGATGAGATCTACATGCCCATTGGTGATGGGATCGAAGGTTCCTGGATAGACGACAGTGCGCACGCCCTGATTCCTCATGACGATGGATGCGCTGGCCCCTTGCCAGGGGCGACGCCCATCAAAATAGCATATCAAGCCGCGCTCGGCTGCAGGTTTAACAAGGGATGAGCCGATAGGGGTGCGCATGTCGATCATTCCATGGATTGAGAGACCTGGTTCTCGGATCCCGGCTGCATCCTGGCGAGTCCATAGCGCACCTGTCCTGCCCGCTGATCGCGAATCAGTTCAAGGCATTCCGGCAATGCCGGAAGACCATTCTTAAACCCAGTTTCTAGATACACATGGGCCCCAGCAGTCAGCCAGTCAAAACGAATTAGACGCTCGATCACCGGATCAAGCAGCCTTGCCGAATAGGGCGGATCGAGAAAGACCAGATCAAATGGCTCGGCCCTTTGCTCAAGCCAACGCAAGGCATCGGCCTGGTCGATCCTCAGATGGGTCTCACCCAGACGCTCGGCATTGGCGCGCAATTGCCGAACGACCACTGGAGCGCGTTCGACCATCACCACCTCAACCGCACCCCGCGAGAGCGCCTCAAAACCGAGCGCCCCGCTGCCAGCAAACAGATCCAGACAGCGGGCACCCTGGAGCACCGGGGCCAACCAATTAAAGAGGGTCTCCCGCACTCGATCAGGGGTGGGACGCAAGCCCGGATGATTGGGAAAAGGGAGACGGCGCCCCCGATATCGGCCGCCGATCAGACGTAGCTCATTGGTCTGGCGGGCCACTGGCCAAGGACACCTGCTGCACCGACCGCCCCACCATGACGACTGCCAGCCGGTCGGGATGGATCCGCCGTCTAAAGGCATCCTGGATCTGAGCAGCGGTCACTGCTTCGATTCGCTCGCAAAAACGCGCGAGATAATCGAGCGGCAGATCATAAAACCCGATCATCGCGAGATATTGGACCAGGTCAGCATTGCTCGCGATCCTGAGCGGAAATCCCCCGGTGAGGTTTTTCTTTGCGGCAGCGAGCTCCTCCTCGGTTGGGCCGCGCTCGATGAACCGCACCAGGGTATCGAACAACAAGGCACGCGCCTGCTCGGCCTGATCATTGCGGGTCTGGAGGCTCAGCAAAAAGGGTCCAGGCTGGGCCAAGGGGACGAACTGGCTATAAGTACTATAGGATAGACCCCGCTTTTCGCGGATCTCATCCATCAGGATCGAGACGAGGCTGCTGCCACCTAGGATGTGGTTGCCCACATAGAGTGGGAAATAATCGGGGTCACCGCGGCGCATCCCCGGCTGACCCAGGAGGATTGTCGTCTGGTTTGAGGGAAACTCAATGGCCTGCAAGCTCTGCTCGGCCAGGGCCGACACCTGGGGTAGGGGTGCGGCAAGCTCGCCGCGCGGCAGACCCCCGACCAGGCGCTCGGCCAGCCGCTCGGCCCCCGGGCGATCGAGATCACCCACCAGGGCCAAGACGGCATTGGCCGCTACATAGTGGCGGCGATGAAAATCAGCGAGATCCTCGCGCCGAATGGATTGCACCCCCTGCGGGGTTCCAGCAGGATCGCTGGCATAGGGGTGTTGACCAAAGATCGCCCGATAGAGGGCCTTTTGGGCCACCAGACGGGGCGATTCGTCCTGTTGGCGCAATTCGGTGAGCCGATTACGCCGCACCCGTTCAAGCGCCTCATTGGCAAAATGCGGCTGGGCCACCAGGATCGAGAAGGTCTCGATCGCTGTGTCGAGCGCCGGTTGGCGGGTAAGTGTACGTAGGGCGATCGCCGTCATATCGCGATCGACCCCTGTGTTCAAAACGGCGCCAACGCTATCGAGCCGTTCAGCGATGGCATCCGCATCCCAATTGCCCGCCCCCTCGGGGAGCATGGCCGCTGTTAGCGAAGCCAGACCCGGTTGCTGACCGTCGCGCGCGCTACCAGCGGCAAAGACCAAACGCACATCGACGATCGGGATCTCAGCGGCGGGCACAAAGAGCACCCGCGCGCCGTTTTGGGTCTGCCAGCTTTGGATCTCAGGGACTGCTCCAGCAAGGGGACTCGCCAAAAGCAAGGTGCTGGCCAGCCAGGCGCTTAAGGTTCGAACGGCGCGTTCGAGACGATCAGGATAGCGTTCAGTGCACATGGTTCTGTCCTCCAGCGCGGTTTACTGCCGGCGTCTTTGCCTCGCCCGGCATGGGCTGCGGATCAAGAATGGCAACGGTCAACCGCTCAGGGATGAGATATTGCCGCGCCACCGCCTGGACCTGTTCGGGTGTCACCGCCGCGAGCTTGTCGACGTAAGACTCGGCTAGACGCCAATCAAGCCCGATAGAGCTCAAGAGTCCAAGCTGCATTGCCTGATAAAACAGCGAATCACGCTCATAGACCTTGGCTGCAGTGAGCTGATTGCGCACCCGCTCGAGCTCAGCAGGGTCTAAAGGCTCGGTTTGGAGACGGGTAATCTGGTCCCGCAGGGCTGTCTCTAGCGTCTCTGTGGTTTGACCTTGGGCCGGCACCCCATCGAGAACGAATAGACCGGGCAGACGCTCAAAGGCGCGATAGCTGGCATCGACCGAGGCGGCGATCTGGCGCCCGCGGATAAGCTCGCGCGCCAGGCGCGCGCTCTCACCGCCGGCCAGGATATGGGAGGCAACCTCCAGGGCGTACGGTTCCCACGAATCCACGGCACTGCCGAGGGTGGGTACCTTATAACCCATCAGGAGATAAGGCTCCTTGGCCGGCGCCCTGACCCGCAGGCGTTTTTCGCCCAGCTGTTCGGGTTCTGGACTGGCGCGAGGCGGATGGATGGTCTCGGCCGGCAAGGGGCCAAAATATTTCTTGGCCAGCCCCACCACCTGGTCGGGATCGACATCGCCAGCCACCACCAGGGTGGCATTATTGGGCGCATACCATAGCCGATACCAATCGCGCAGATCATCGAGACCGAGTTGATCGAGATCGCCTGGCCAGCCGATGATCGGGTTGCGATAGGGCGAGGTATCAAAGGCAACCGCCATAAATCGTTCATAGGTCAGATCCTGTGGGTCGTCCTCGGTGCGCATCCGCCGCTCCTCCTTGACCACCTTCAATTCCTTGAGGAACTCGGCCTCGCTGAGTCTCAGATGGCGCATCCGCTCGGCCTCAAGCTGAAAGGCAATCTCCAAGCGCTCGCTTGCTAGGTTTTGATAATAGGCCGTATAGTCGCGACCGGTGAAGGCGTTTTCCTCGCCGCCATTTTCGGCGATGATCCGCGAGAACTCACCCGGGGCCAGGTGCTCTGTCCCCTGGAACATCAGATGCTCCAACAGATGGGAGATTCCGGTCAGACCCGTCGGCTCATAGCTTGACCCAATCCGATACCACAGCTGGGAGGTCAGGATGGGCGCGCGATGATCGGGCTTGACCAGGATCCTGAGCCCATTCTCTAAGCGATATTCCCGGACCTCCGAGGCCGCCAAGGCCCCTAGACTCACCGTTAAACACAGCACAAAGGCGACTAAATGTTGCAAAGAAACAACCCCTCTTACCCGCATTAAACACTTAGCCTTATCATAAGGGCTAAAGTTCCCCAAGCTAGTCCCCTAGTTTGACCTGGGCCGCCCGGTTCGGGTCAATCCCTGGATAACAATCGCAATGCTGTATCTCGCTAGCATCGCTGCATGCCTGCTCGTTGCCCTCGCTTCCCTGCCACTTGAACAGAATGCCCAGATCCAATTTTCCATCGCCCTCCTGGCGCTATTGGTGCTGCTGCGTCCCCTGGTCTATGGGCGCTTGCCATTCACAAGCCGCCAACGCTTTTTGCGTATCCTGTTTATCCTGTTGGCCCTGCTGTTAAGCGTCCGCTATTTCTGGTGGCGGACTATCCATACCTTGCCAACTGATCCCTTCAGTCTATTGCCAGGATTATTGCTCTATAGCGCTGAGCTGTTTTCATTTGTAATCCTGCTGATTGGGATATTTGTCTATATCCAGCCGCTTAATCGCCCTATCTTGCCGATGCCAGCGGATCGTTCGAATTGGCCTACTGTCGATATCCTGATCCCGACCTATGACGAACCAGAAAATCTGCTCGAGCTGACCCTATTGGGGGCATTGGCAATCGATTATCCAGCCAACAGGATCAAGATCTGGTTGCTCGACGATGGGGCAACCCGAGCCAAGCGCACCCAAGCTGACTTAAAACAGGCGCGCCAGGCGCGCGAACGCGGCCGGCGATTGAGAAAGCTTTGCACTAGGTTGGGGGTTCATTATCTCACCCGCGAACATAACAACTCGGCCAAGGCGGGGAATCTCAATCATGCGCTCCAGCATATCCAGGGCGAATTCATTCTGATCCTGGATGCCGACCATGTCCCAACCCGGGATATCCTAATCAATACGCTCGGCTGGCTGCTTAAAGATCCGAGGATCTTTCTTGTCCAAACACCCCATTTTTTTGTCAGCCCAGATCCGATCGAAAAGAACCTCAGGACGTTCCAGCGCATGCCGAGCGAGCAAGAGATGTTTTATACCGACATCCAGCGCGGTCTAGATTTCTGGAATGCATCCTTTTTTTGTGGTGCTGCTGCGGTGCTTAGACGCAGTTCTCTCGATGAAATCGGTGGCTTTCAGGGACGCACGATCACTGAGGATGCCGAGACAGCCTTAGCCCTGCATGGCCGAGGTTATCGCAGCGCCTATATCTGGCGGCCGATGATCGCTGGCCTACAGCCGGAAAGCTTCACCAGCTTTATCAAACAGCGTTCGCGTTGGGCCCAGGGAATGACCCAGATTTTGCTTTTGAGCAATCCATTGCGAATTCGGGGTCTCAAATGGTGGCAACGTTTGTCTTATCTAAATAGCATGTTATTTTGGCTGTTTCCATTTGCTCGGCTTTTCTTTTTGATTTCACCGCTTTTTTATCTCTTGTTTGGCCTTGGTATCTATAATGCTTCGGTCGCCCAGTTCTTAGTCATCGGGCTCCCTCATTTTGTTTCCTTATTGATTCTGAACGATTATCTCTATGGCAATGCCCGCTGGATTTTGATCTCCGAGTTCTATGAACAATTGTTATCGCTCTTTTTAATCAAACCTTTAATCGAGGTATTTCGCCATCCGCGGACCCCGCAATTTTTGGTCACACCCAAAGGCGAGCTCATGGAACGAGACTATATCTCACCCCTTGCCAAACCAGTTTATCTCATGCTCGCCCTTGCCTTGCTGGGGATAGGGATGGGGATCTGGCGCTATTTCGCCTTTCCTGACGAGCGGGATACACTGATCTTGATCATGAGCTGGGAGATGTTCAATCTCATCCTGCTCCTCGGCGCCCTGGGCGCCCTGTTTGAGCGCCGCCAGCTTCGCCATAACGTCCGCATTCCTGCTCAATATTTGATTGAGATTTGGGCCGGCGGAAAGCGCATCCTCGGCAGGGCCAATGATCTTTCGCTCGATGGGGTCGGTTTCATCGTTAGCTCTAAAAGCGGCGAATGGCTCAAGCATCATCCTCCTGAGTGGGTGCGTCTCCATAGCCCGCGCAGCAAATTTGGCTGGATCCGGACCAGCCGTCTCCCCGCTCAGGTCCGAAATATCTGCCCTTATAAAAAGGGGCTTAAGAAAATCGGCTTAAAAATCCAGCCAAGCCTTTCTGAAGATCGGCGTGCTATTGTTTTCTTGATGTATTCGAGCAGTAGACGTTGGCGCAATATATTGCGTCGGCGTAACAAGCGAATTGGGGTATACCGGGCGATCAGCTTTCTATTTAAGCTCGCCTTCCGGTATGTAACCGACCATCTGCGCTTACGCCTGCATTTAGCCTTGGATGGTCTGAAAAGACATTGAACTCTATCGTTCTGGATTGCTTATGAGGACAGCTGTACCCAAAGTCTATTGCCTATCGACTCAGGCGCACTGGTTTAGACAGGCTGTCTTGATCCTGATGTTTTTATTGATCTCCAGACCGGGATTAACCCAAACTGAGCCAAGCATAGACCCAGCTGCTCTTACCTCAGGCCGGCATGAACAAACCGAGCGTTCTTTGGCAAGCTTTACCGATGCCTTCAAGGAGGCGTGGCTAAGGGGTAGTCAGTCTGAGGTCTATTTCGATATCCCCTTGCCGGCGCGCTGGCGTCCTTTAGAGATGCGGCTAGAGCTGGTCTATCGTAACTCGATCAATCTTTTAGCGGACCATTCTCAATTGCGGGTTAAGCTCAATGGCCTGATCATCGCCCAGCTGAAACTCGACCCCGCCCGGCCTGAAGGCCGCGCCCGGATCCGGCTTCCCTTAGATCTTTTACAGACCGGTTATAACCGGTTGACCCTCAGCGTCGCTCAGCACAGCTCAGTAGGTGAATGCGAAGACCCCGGCGCACCTGAGCTTTGAACCCAGATCGATACCCAGGCCTCGCGTCTAGTCCTAGATTATGAACACCTCTCCCTTGAGCCGAGCCTGACCAGCCTGGAGGCGCTCTTTGATCCCCGGCTATGGATTCAGGAGACCTGGTCCATCCTCATACCCACCCCCTCGGCGACGGATATGGCCCGGCTTGACGACGATCAGCTCAGCTGGGGGGCCTTGGTCGCCCAAGCGATCAGCAGGCGTCTCGAGTTCAAGCCGCCGCGGTTTAACGCCGTCCCTATAGCCATGCAGGGTCCGGAGACGGCTGATCTGGCCAAGCTCACTGCACCCCTGCCGGGCGATGCCATCCTGGTGGGGACCCGCGATCAGCTTCGGGCCATCCTGGGCGAGGACTGGGTAGGGGAAATCAGCGCTGCCTATCTCGCCATCCTGCCCCATCCCCAGGATAAGACCCGCCTGATCCTGGTGGTCTCTGGCCGGGATACGGCCGAGGTCAAGCAGGCTGCAACCGCGCTCGCCTTTCTTGCTCCGCCATTCCCTGAGGAGCAGGCGGTCTTGGTGCATGACCTGCAACTGCCTGAACTTCCTCAAGGTACCGCCCCTTCTTTCTTGCCGGGGAGAAGCCGGGCGCGCTTTGCTGACCTGGGGGTCGGTACCACCACCTTGGTTAGCCCCCTTGCCCCTGCGCGCTGGTTTAATGAGCCTGGTTTTGCCGGCCCCGGCAATGAGGTTAGCGAGGCCCAGCGCAGTCTGAGGATCAGGTTTTGGCTCCAACCGGGGCTTTATGTCAAGGGATTCGGGGATGCGATTCTCAGGCTCAATTTCAGCTATGGCACAGGTTTTCGGCGCGATTCGGTGCTGAATGTCCTGATCAATGGCCTATTTGTGCGCGCTATTCCCCTCACCGAGCCGCTGGGCGCAACCCTGCTCGACTACAAGCTGCATATCCCCGCCGGTATGTTGCGTTCGGGGTACAACCAACTCGAGCTCCTGCCCATGCTGGTACCCACCGAGACCGGCTGGTGCCAACTGCGCCAGGCCGAAAACCTACTGTTAACGATCTATGGCGATTCAACCCTCCAGCTTCCCCCGCTTAGCCAATTTGCTAAGCTGCCGGATCTCGAGCTTTATGCCCGCACCGGTTTCCCGTTGCTGAACGATCCCCAAGGGGGCCAACTCGCTATCCAGGTCGTTGGCGGAACCCCAGAGTCAGCCAGCGCCGCCTGGACGATACTCGCCCGCTTGGCCCAGATCACCGGCATACCCCTCTATCGAGCCCAGATCAGCCGCCACCTGCCCCCGGCAGACCGCGAATTATTGGTGGTCGGGGCGCTTGCCGACCTGGATCCGGCCATCAAAACGGCAACGTCTTTGTTTTCCAACGGCGCACAGAGCGGTCTTTTGGTTCGCTCGCTGCGCACGATCGCCGAAGCCGAAGGGTCTCGTGTCTGGTGGGAGCGTCTGCTCGCCTCTCTTCAGGGTTGGTTTGAACCACCCATCGCCGAGCCCCAGGATCATCAGGCGCGGATTGTTTATGCCCGGCGGACTTTGGGGGCGCAGGGCCTGCTGACTGCCTGCGAGTCACCTTTCCACAGCGCTCGGACCCTGGTCGTGGTGAGTGCAGAGCAGGCGCCCCAACTTGCCGAGCGGGCGGCCCAACTCGTCCAACCCGAGTATTGGTTTAATCTACGGGGCGCCCTGGTCTTATGGGATGATCAGCCCGCTAACCTGAGATGGCAGGCGCCCAACCGGGTTTATCTGGTTGGCAATGGGCCGTTGGACGCTCGGCTCTCCTTTATGTTTAGCCAGTATCCCCAGGCCCTGCTGGTCATCCTGGTTGTGCTGGCCATCGGCCTGGCCGGACTGCTGACTATCCTTATCCAAGGCTTTAAACGTCGTCATCATCCCCTGATCCCCGATGAAGACTGATCCCTTTGTCCTGCTTGTCTTACTCATGACGATCCTGATGATCCCCGGGGGAGGCCCCAAGGCCGATTGTCTTTGGCAGCAAGGCACCCGGGATAACTGGGCGTTATTCAGAGAGCGCTTTATCACCCCCGAGGGGCGGGTTATCGATACCGGCAATCAGGGGGTAAGCCATTCCGAAGGTCAGGGCCTTGTCCTGCGCCTGGCGGTGGCCTATGACGACCGCCCGAGCTTTGAACGGGTATGGGACTGGACACGCACCCATCTTTATGTGCGCGACGATGCCTTGGCAGCCTGGCGCTGGCGCCCCGGTGTTGAACCGCCCATCGATGATCTGAATAACGCCACGGACGGGGATCTTCTGATCGCCTGGGCCCTACTGCTCGCTGCCGAGCGCTGGCAGGCACCGCACCTGCGGGAGCATGCCCAGCCGATCGTCGCCGCAATCCGCACCCAGCTGGTGCGAGAGACCAGCCTAGGGCCTGTGCTTCTGCCCGGTAGCCTAGGCTTTGAACGCGAGGACGGCCTGATCCTCAATCCCTCCTATTGGATCTTTCCAGCACTCAGGGATTTGGCCCGGCTCGAACCCGATCAGCCTATCTGGGGCCGATTGATCGAGAGCGGACTGCGCCTACTCGAGCGCGCCCGCTTCGGACGTTGGGGTCTACCGCCTGACTGGATCGCCCTCAAGGACGATACCCTGGGTTTCCCTGCCGACTTTGCACCGCGCTTCGGTTATGAGGCGATCCGGGTGCCGCTCTATCTCATCTGGGGAGGGCTGACGAGCGGCGAACGTTTGGCAGGATTCACCAACTACTGGCAACAATTGGGAGCGGCTGGGCCTGACTGGGTGGATCTTACGACAGATACCCTCAACAGCCACCCTGCCCCCCCAGGTATCCGCTCTGTGCTGGCACTGGCTGACTTTGTCGCCCCCTCCCCTGCTGCCCGCGTTTTGCGTCAGCCCGATCTGAGCGAGGACGAGGATTACTATAGCGCCGTGCTCAGCCTGCTCAGCGAGACAGCGCTTTACGACTGGTGTCAGTCGGCCAAACACTGAGGATCTGCTCATGTCCCAGTTTTTTTGGCTCTGCCAATTGCTTGTTTGGCTCGTGTTCAGCAATCCGTGGCCAAGCGCTATGGCCCAGGTTGAACAGGGGATCATCCTCGAGGAGAGTCATCAACCCCAGACAGGATTGATCGAACAGTCGCAAAACCCGCCTGCTGCCTCCCCTGAGCCAGAGGCGGTGGCAAGCGAACCGATGGGCGCCGAAACCATCCCCTCCCCCCCTGGTTCCGAGTCCATCCCGCCGGAGCAGATCTATTCCGCAGGGCGCTGGGCTGAGCCGAGATTATGGGAGATGCTCAATCAAGGCCAATACCAAAGGCTCGATGCCGAGATTAAACGCTTGCGCCAGGAAGACCCCCACTGGAACCCACCGGAGGAGCTGATCTATTGGCTCAACCATCATCTTAAGCTGCTCGCCCAGCCTCAACCGTCCGCTGTCCAGACCACTGCGCCCAAGGCCAAGCGCCTATCCAGCCCTGCCGACCGCCAGCGTCTAGCCTATGAGCAGGCGGCAACGGCGGCTGATCGCCTGCATCGGCGCGGCCAAAGCGCCCAAGCCCTTGGCCAGCTTGAACCCTGGGTGAAGCGGATTCAGCAGACGCGCGATGCCGGGCGCCTCGAGCTTTTGGCCTGGGTTCGGCTGGCGGTCGGCCAAAACGAACAGGCGCTGGCCGATTTTCAGCAGGTTTTGGCTTGGCAGCCGGGGATTGAGGCCGTGCGCGGCGAATTGATCGCCCTGCAGCATTTGGAACGCGCTGAGGAGCTTTTGGCACTCGCACCTAAACGGGCTCAACGCTGGCCGGCGCTCAAGCCGACCGCCCTCTCTGCCCTGCGCAGCCTAGCAACCCAGCGTCATGACTCAGGGGATTATCAGGCCGCCCAGCGCCTGTTGGAGACAGCTGTCCAGCTCGATCCCCATGACCTCGATACCCGCCGGTTTTTGGCCTGGAATAACCTCAAGGCGGGGCAAACCCGCTTGGCCGCCGATCGATTCCAGATGCTCTATCGGGAGACCGGCGATGAAGAGAGCGCGCGCGGTTTGATCCTGAGCCTGCGCGCCCTCTCTGCTGAGTCTGAGCTGGCTGCCCAGGCCCAGGCGGATAGCGGCCAGCTGGGGCGGCTCTGGCGGCAAGAACAGTCCCGCACTGCCTATTCAGCCGGCCAGTTGGCAAAGGCCTGGCAGCTCGACCCCGAGTCCTTTCCGGAACTGGCTGGCCTCACCAGCCCAAGCCTGCTAGGGGGGGGTAGAATGCGCTGGCGCTCAGGCGATTCAGGCACTAGCCGCCTGCGCGAGCTCAGCCTGCCGTTCCTGGCCTATGAACATCGCGCGGGTCCATTAAGCCTTGGGATGCGCATTACCCGCATCGAGCTCGACGCCGGCAAATCAAAAGCCGGGGAACCCCTCGGCTCAGACCCTGGCGATGCGACCCCGTATCGCCTCGCGCCGACGACCCGCCTCAGCGATGGCCTGCGCCCAAGCCTTAGCCTCAGTTACACAGATCGGCTGGAGTGGGGGCTCTTGCTCGATACCACCCCCAGCTCAGGTGAGCGCTCGCCCCGCCTCGATGGGGCGCTGAGCCTCTCCCAATTCCGCCCCGATGGCGCCTGGTCGGTGCACCTTGAACAGCGCCCGGTGCGCGAAAGCATCCTGTCCTACACCGGTCTGCGCGATCCCTATAGCGGCAAGACCTGGGGCCAGGTCAGCAAACGCGGGATCTCGGCCCAGGGTTGGCAGAGCCTGACGCCGCGCCTAAGCCTTACTGCCGCATTCCAATTCCACGACTATCAAGGAGCGTCGGTCGCTGACAATCGGGGTGGGAGCGGTCGGCTCGGCTTAAGCTATGGATTCAAGGCCCCAGGATTCCATTATCTCAACCTGGGTCCATTCATCGACTATCGCCGGTTCGCCGACAACCTCAGCCATTTCACCCTTGGGCATGGCGGCTATTACAGCCCCCAGTATGACCTGGGCCTTGGCTTGTCCTTGGATTTTCAAACCCAAGCAGGCCGCTCTTGGCTGCTCAAGGGCGCGCTCTATGCCGCCTGGCGCGACCAGGAACAGGACCCTGCCCCTTGGTTTCCTCTGGCCGATGACGGGCGACGTTATGCCGGCGCTGCGCAAAGCGGTCTAGCCAGCGGTCTGGCATTGCAAGGCGCCTGGCTGCTAGCCCCCCATTGGCAATTGAGCGCCAGCGCCCTGTTTGACCACAGCCCAAGCTTTGAGCAGGGCGCCGCCTGGCTGATACTGCGCTATCAGTTTGAACCGCGCCGCGCCTTATTCAGCGAGGATCTGCAGACCAGGTCCCTGACCGCAGACTGAGATCTGGATCTAAAGGCTCGCTGCCTGGTTTGCGCCCAGCACGCTCTCGGCCCGCACCGATCGCTCCCCTTCGCCTGTGGCTACCCCTCAAATAGGCTGTTTGCAGGCGCATGTTGTCTCTGGACCAGTAAACGAGCATGCGTCATTCCGGCGCAAGCTGGAATCCAAGGCGATCCACCCGACCTAAAGAAGGAGCTTCGCTGGGGTTTTTGCTAGGGTCTCTCTACCCGAAAACACTAGCCAGTGCCGTTGCACGAGACCAAAAACCGGGCAGTGATCTTTGCCGGTGTATCCTGCGCCGCTTGCCAGGGCGATCTGATAAGATGAATTTTCATGATCAGCCTACAGAAGGATTGACCGGCCTATGTTCGGCTTCGGAAAGAAAAAAACCGGATCCTCCCCCAATCCGGATGCGGCCAATCCGATCCAGCCCCAGCCGCCGAGCTCATCCCCCCAGTCAGACCTGTCTCGGGAAATGCATGTGCCTGCTGGCCAGCCAAAGCCAGCGGCCGAGGCCTCACCGGAACCGGCCAAACGTCCCTGGTTTGGCAAGCTGTTTCGCGCCCCAGCGAGGGCACGCGCGCCAGATGCATCCGAGCAACCATCAGCCGCTTTTGAACCTGCTGCAGTCGAGGGTCTGAACCAGCCGGTTGAGCCGGCCCAGCCCGCAACCCTTGAGAGGCTGGCGTCAGCCGAGGATGAGATCAGACCCAAACGCGGGATGCTTGCCCGCCTGCGGGAACGCCTGGCCAAACCGCGCGCCCAGCTCGGCGCTGGACTTAAGGGTCTATTGGGCGGTCACCAGCGGATCGATGAGGCGCTTTTGGAAGAGATCGAGACCCTGTTGATCACTGCTGATGTCGGGGTGCCGACCGCCCTACGACTGATGGATGAGCTGCGCACCCGCGTCAGACGTAAGAGGCTCACTGACCCCAATGATTTAATGGCCGCGCTTAAGGAGGAACTCGCCGCCATCCTGCGCAACGCTGATGGCCCGGTCAAACAGCCGGCACCCGGACGGCCCCAGGTGATCCTGATGGTCGGGGTCAATGGCGCCGGCAAGACCACCACCATCGGTAAGCTCGCCAAGCGTCTTCAGAGCGAGGGCAACCGGGTGATGCTGGCAGCAGGCGATACCTTTCGTGCTGCCGCCATCGAACAGCTTCAGGTCTGGGGTGAGCGCAACGGGGTACCGGTCATCGCCCAACAAGCAGGCGCGGATAGCGCCTCAGTGATCTTCGATGCGCTCCAGGCTGCCACAGCCCGCGGGATGGATGTCTTGATCGCCGATACCGCCGGACGCCTGCATACCAAGGACAACCTGATGGAGGAGCTCGCCAAGGTGGCCCGGGTACTCAAAAAGATCGATCCGGACGCCCCGCACGAGGTGATGCTGGTGCTGGATGCCACCATCGGCCAGAACGCGATCCACCAGGCCGAGCAATTCAATCGCGCCGTGGGACTGACCGGCATCACCCTCACCAAACTCGACGGCACGGCCAAGGGGGGGATCCTGTTTGCCATCGCCGAGCGCCTCCGGATCCCGATCCGTTTTATCGGTGTGGGTGAAGCGATCGAAGACCTGCGCCCCTTTGATCCAGACGCCTTTGTCGAGGCCTTGCTGGACTAGGCCTTTGCAGGGGGCAATCTCGGAGGTTGCAGCGGGTCGCCGGCTGGCAGTCGGCAACCCCAACGACAGCCGTTCTCCCTACCCCTAACCTGATATTTGCCATGCCCCCAGCGGGGAAGGGATTCAAGGCAGGGGCCTGCCCTCGGGATGCCAGGTGGGAGAGGCTAAGATTGGCTCTTGCGTTGTTCTACCCAACAAACACCCATGATCCGCTTTCAGAACGTCTATAAACGCTATCCTGAGCGCGGGGATGCATTGGCTGGGATCGATCTCGAGATCCAGACCGGCGAGATGGTCTTTTTGACTGGGCATTCAGGCGCCGGCAAAAGCACCCTGTTGCGCCTGATCGGTCTGCTCGAACGCCCAACGCGCGGTCAGGTCCTGGTCAATGGGCGCAATCTCACCACCCTCCCCCGGCGGGAGATCCCCTATCACCGCCGCCAGGTCGGGATGATCTTTCAGGATCACCGGTTGTTGCCCGACCGCAGCGTCTTCGACAATGTGGCCTTACCGCTGATGGTCATGGGGGTGCACCCCAAGGAGATCGGGCGACGGGTCCGGGCGGTGCTTGATCAGGTGGGCCTGTTGAGACGGGAGCGCGCCTTGCCAGTGGCCTTGTCAGGGGGTGAGCAACAGCGGGTTGGGATTGCCCGCGCCTTGGTTGGACGCCCAGCGGTGTTGCTGGCTGATGAACCGACCGGCAACCTCGATCCCGACCTCTCGCGCGAGATCTTTCATCTCTTTGAGCGGTTTAAATATGTCGGCATGACCCTGGTCATCGCCACCCATGATTTCGATCTCGTCGAGGAGCTGGGGCACCGGACCCTGAGATTGGACGAGGGTCGCCTGGTGAGCGATACTGGGGCCTGGTGAGTGTGAACGGACGTCGCCCCCTCCACCAAAGCACTCCGCCCCGCCGGCGTCTGGTACGGGCGCGCCGCCCCCCGATCCTCGATCGTCTGGGGATCTGGCTCCATCAACACCGCCAGACCCTCATTGACAGCCTATACCGGCTTAGGGCTGCACCCTTGGCCTCGTCCATGACCGTGACCGTGATCGCCATTTCGCTCGCCCTGCCTACACTGCTTTATATCTTAAGCGCCAACCTGCGGTTGCTCGTCGGCAATTGGGAACAGACAGCGGCGATCTCGCTCTTCCTCGACTTTCAGGTCGAGGATCAACAGGCCCAGGCGTTGGCTAGTCAGTTGCGAGGCTGGCCTGAGATCGCCCGCGTCGAGTTGATCACCCGCGAGCAGGCGTTAGCCGAGTTTCGCGATCTAGGCGGCTTCGAAGAAGCGCTTGATCGCATTCAAGAAAACCCCCTACCGATCGTCCTGGTCATCTATCCCCAACCCGATCGATCCGACTCGGCCCAACTGGAGGCGTTGCAGAGCCGGCTCCTGGAACTACCCGAGGCAGATTTTACGCGGATGGATACGCTCTGGCTCCAACGTCTGGAGGCGATCATCGCGCTGATGCAGGTCATTGCCCTACTGATCGGCGTCCTCCTTGGGATCGGGGTACTGCTGATCGTCGGCAATACCATCCGCCTCGAGATCCTCAACCGTCATATCGAGATCGAGGTCATGGCCCTAGTGGGGGCCACCCCGGGGTTTATCCGCAGACCCTTTTTATATACCGGGGCCTGGTATGGATTGCTCGGCAGTTTACTCGCCTGGATCCTGGTTGGGATCGCCCTGCTGATCCTCCAGGTCTATGTGTCTGAACTGGCATCCCTGTATCACACCGCCTTCAAACTGTCCGGACTGGGTCTGGGCGAAATCGGCATCCTGATCGGCACCAGCATCCTGCTCGGTCTGATCGGCAGTTGGCTGGCGGTCGATCGGCATCTGCGCCAGACCCGGACCCTTTAGATCGGCGAGAGAGGTCTGGTCAGGCCAAGGGCCGATTCAGCGAGCTTGATGTCTTTGGGCAATTCGATGCACATGCTGATCGGCAAATGGTCCGAGAGCACATAGTCGATGACGCGTGCCGAGAGGATTTCGATCGGACGCGAGACCAGGATATGATCCAGGTTATGGCGCGGACTCCAACTCGGAAAGGTTTTAAGTTCGCAATCCAGACCTCGCATCCCGGCAGCGCGCACCATCGTGCGTAGCCCTTTGGAATCACAACCACAATTAAAATCGCCCATCAACACCAAATAGGGGTAGCCGCGCGCCAACTGAGTGAGATACTCAAGCTGGCGCCGGCGCGCGCGCCACCCCAGCGAGAGATGGACGATCCCGACTGCAAACACCCCGCCATCCGTGAGCGCAAACTCAGCAACCATGGCGCCCCGCCCAGGCAGCCCGGGCAGGCGGTGTTCGGTGATCGAGGCGGGGCACAGGCGCGAAAGCAGGCCATTGCTATGCTGGGCAAAGGGCCCAAGGTTACGATTGACTTGGCGATACCAGTGCGGGAAGGCGCCCTGTTTGGCCAGATACAGGGTCTGGTCGACCTGGGCGCTGCGCAGGCTACCCGCATCGACCTCCTGAAGGCCAACGATATCAAAGTGCCGCACGATCTGGGCAACGCGGGCGAGATTGGCCAAACGTTCTGGGTGAGGCAGTAGATGTTTCCAACTCTGCAGGAGATAGTCGCTATAGTGGCGCGACTTGATCCCCGCCTGGACGTTATAGCTCAACAGATTTAGCCGTCGCATGGGCCGTAATGGCGAGGGTGGGTGGGATTTGGCGTGGCCGCTCGATAAGCAGGCGTTTGTAGCGCGCTTGCACCCCGCTCAGGATTCTGACCTGGCTCAAGGTTACCCCAAACGCATCCGCGATGAATCTTCGCAGCGCCTCATTACCCTTGCCCTCGACCGGGGGGGCCTTGAGCCGTATCCGATAATACTCTCCGCTCGGATCAGGCCTCTCAAAGACATCGCGCGGGGCGCGCGGTTGTACCCGCACCCGCAGTTCGAGATCCTCTCCATCCCAGCGATACCAGCTCATAGGATCAAAAGGGGCTTGCCACCAGCCATTTGAGCGGCGGGATAAGCAGCATATTGAGCAGGATCAGGACGATCATGGCCAACAGGGGCGCCAGATCGATCCCGGCGATCGGGCGCACGAGCCTTCTCGCCGGACTCATGACCGGTGCAATCAGCTGATCCAATAACCGGATGGCTGGATTGGCGGGATCGGGGCTGACCCAACTGAGGATGGCGCGGATCAAGATCGAGAATAAAAAGAGATTGATGAAAAGCTCGACCATACTCGGGATTGCCCAGGCAAAGGCGCCGAACAGCGAGCGATCCACTCCCCCAATCCAGGCGACCAGCCCCAGCTCGGCTGAGGACAATAACCAGATCAGGACCAGCGCGGCGAGATCCAATCCACCATAGCCTGGAATCAATCGGCGCAAGGGACGCAGCGGCGGCGCGGTCAGCCTGATCAAGGCCTGGGAGATGGGATTGTAAAAGTCAGCGCGTACCCATTGCAGCAGGAAACGTAGGGCCACTGTGGCTGTATAAAGTCCGAATAGGGTCTGGATTAAAAAGACCAGCGGATTGAGGAGATAGGATGCGCTCATGGGGACTCCGAGAGGATGCGCGAGAGTTCGACAGCGCGGTCACGGGCGGCACAGGCTGCCCGGTGCACGAGACGGTGGAGATCGGCCTCGGCAAAAACAGCGAGTGCCCGTTCGGTCGTCCCACCCGGCGAGGTCACCCGTTCGCGCAGACGGGCAGGTGGATCGGCGCTCTCCATCGCCATCTTGGCTGCACCAAGGGCGGTCTGGAGGGTCAAAAGACGCGCGGTCTCGGCCTCCAGACCGAGATCGATCGCAGCCTGTTCCAGAGCCTCCATCAATAAAAAGAAATAGGCCGGTCCGCTGCCGGAGATGGCGGTGACGGCATCGATCGCCGCCTCATCCTCAACCCAGCGCACCAGACCCACAGCGCGCAGGACGGTCTCGGCGCGATTGCGCCCTTCAGCATCGACCTCTGGGCTGGCATGCAGGCCAATGGCGCCGGTTTGCAGCATTGCTGGGGTATTGGGCATGGCGCGCACGACTGGAACCTGGCCGCCGAGCCAGCGCTGGATCGTCTGCTCCCTGACCCCAGCCATGACTGAGATCACCAGCGGGCGGCGCTTGGACACGAGCGGCCCCAGCTCGGCGCACACCCGAGCCGCCATCTGCGGTTTGACACATAGCACCAGGGTTTGAGCCTCAGCAAGACCCTCGAGATTGCTCTCCAGGGTCTGTACCCCCAAGGCTTGCAGCAATTGCCTGCGCTCGGGATCTGGATCGGATACCTGGATCTCCTGGGGCGCGTAGCCATCGGCGATCAGACCGGCGATCAGACTGGTGGCCATGTTGCCGCCACCGATAAAGCGAATCTTGGCTGTCGTCATGGATCACTCGTCATCATCAGCACTGGATTGCGATCCATTGTACGCCCATTTATCAAAAACTAAGCGCGGGCGCCGAACAAGGCGGTGCCAACCCGCACCAGGGTCGAGCCTTCGAGGATGGCTGCCTCCAGGTCATCAGACATGCCCATCGACAAGACGGGAAGCGGATGCCTGGGGCTTGCCAGCCGGTCGCGCAGCTCCCGCAGGGCCCGAAAGGCTCGACGCTGTGTCTCTTCGCCTATAGCCGGAGCGGGCAGGGTCATCAGCCCGCACACCTCAAGATGAGGGAGCTCGATACAAGCAGCCAGCAGCTCAGGAAGGGCCTCTGGCGCGACCCCTGACTTGCTGGATTCGCCGCTGAGATTGACCTGCAGACAGACCTTAAGGGGCGGATGATCAGGGGGACGCTGGGCGCTTAAGCGTTGGGCATGACGGACATCCGCCAGACCATGGACCCAAGCGAAATGGGTCGCAATCAGGCGGGTCTTGTTGGCCTGGATACGCCCGATGAAATGCCATTCGATCCCTTCGAGATCAGCAAGCTCGGCCTGTTTGGCCAAGGCTTCCTGGACATAGCTTTCGCCAAATGCCCGTTGCCCAAGGGTATAGACAGCGCGCATGGCAGAGGCTGGCTGTTGCTTGCTTACCGCGATCAGAGCGATCTCCGCTGGCGAGCGGCCTGCGCGTTCGGCCGCAGCCTGGAGACGGGCGCGCAGGCGCTCATAGTTAGCAGCAATGCTCTGAACACCTATCGACTGAACCATTGGCGCAACCTTTGGAATGCCTGTCCGCGATGACTGAGGCGATTTTTGGTCTCAGGATCGAGCTCAGCGGCGCTGCAACCATGGGTTGGGACCCAAAAGACTGGATCATAGCCAAATCCCTGGTTTCCGCGCGGGGCAAACAGGATTCGCCCCTCCCAGGTCCCCTGACCGATAATCGGCATGGGATCATCGGCATAACGCAGATAAACAACGGCACAGTGAAAGCGGGCAGTGCGCTCGGCCTCGCCAACGCCGGCTAGGGCATCCAAAAGCTTATGTAGGTTCTCCGCATCGGTCGCATTGGGACCGGCATAGCGGGCAGAGCGGATGCCTGGCGCACCGCCTAAGGCATCCACCTCTAAACCCGAGTCATCGGCAAGGGCGGGCAGACCTGTATAACGGCTCGCCTGCCGGGCCTTGAGGATGGCATTCTCGACAAAGCTTAGACCTGTCTCCTCAATCGCCGGCACGCCGTAATCGCGCTGACTGCGCACACCGAGGGCCAAGTCAGCGAGCAGATGCTCGATCTCCCGCGCCTTGCCAGGATTATTGCTGGCGAGGACCACAATCCCTTCACCGGGTAAGCGCGAACTTACCATGGCCTTAAGACCCCATCAGGCGGCTGCCAAGACCGCGCGCTGGGCAGCCTGAATCCTACGGATGCCCGACTCGCCCAAGGCAAGCAGGGCATCGAGTTCGGCGCGGCTGAAGGGATGGAGCTCAGCGGTTCCCTGGATCTCGATCAGACGCCCCTGATCATCCATGACCAGATTCAAATCGGTCTCAGCGGTTGAATCCTCGGCATAATCGAGATCGAGCACAGGCATCCCCTGCCAGATTCCCACCGAGACCGCCGCGATCTGTGCCCTGACCGGGTCGATAGATAATTCACCATTGCTCAACAGACGAGCGATGGCCAAACGCAGGGCTAGCCACCCACCGCTGATCGCTGCGGTGCGCGTCCCGCCGTCGGCCTGGAGCACATCGCAATCCAAGATGATGGTGCGCTCACCCAGCGCCGGCAAATCGACTGCCGCGCGCAGACTGCGCCCGATGAGACGCTGGATCTCCTGGGTGCGCCCGCTTTGTTTACCCCGCACCGCCTCGCGCTGGGTGCGTTCTAGGGTCGAACGCGGCAGCATACCGTACTCGGCCGTTATCCAACCTTGCCCCTTGCCTTTCAGAAAGGGCGGCACGCCGGCCTCGACGCTCGCGGTACAAAGCACCCGGGTGTCGCCAAATTCGGCGAGCACCGAACCCTCAGCATAGCGGGTAAATCCGAGGCCAAAGCAAACAGGTCGTAATTCATCGGGGCGACGTCGAGAGGGTCGCATGCGATCATTATCCCTCAAGCGAGAGTCAAGGCAGGATATCAGGCCAGGCCCCTGGAGGGGATCCCCTGGCCTTCAAGGATTGATCATGACCTATGCCATAATGGGCGCAAATGTACCTGGTACGCAACAACCGCCCCGATCCGCCTGGGAGTGCAGGACACATTAAAGCATCTTGATTGGCCTTGGGGCCATCTTTGCTATGGTATCTCAAGACATTTGACGCTAAGATGCGCTCGATTCAATGATCGGGCCCTTTATGAGACAGGATGCCTTTATGAAATACAGCATGCTGGACTGCATGCCGATCAGGGTAAAGACAGGGCGAGTGGATGCCGGCCCAAGACCCGGGTTGTTGTAAAAAGTAAACATAAAGCCTTGGTGTGTCTTTTTTCGCCCAATCTGTTGCAAAACGCCCTTTGGTACTCTATAGTTCACATCGCAAAGCATGATTGCGCGCGGTTTCTGCAGTCAACGAGACAAATTCACAACAGCGGAGAATCCCATGAACAAGAAACTTCTAAGCCTAGCGGTTGCCACCGCGATGGTCGCCCCGACCGCAGCGATGGCCGATGCCATTCTCTATGGCAAGGTGCATATGTCGATCGACTGGGCCAATGTCGAGGGCAATGGCTTTGAGGGCTGGGGCCTCAATGGTCGCGGTGCGATCCCCGGTGAATCGCGGGCCAATCGGATCGGCGTCAAGGGCTCTGAAGACCTGGGTAATGGATTGAAGGCCATCTATCAGGTTGAGTTCGGGATCAAGATGACCGAGGAGAGCACTACCGGCAATGCCGCCTCGGGCTCCAACGACACGATCACGATGCGTAACAGCTTCGCTGGTCTAACCGGCGACTGGGGTACCTTTGTGGTCGGTCGCAATGACACCCCCTATAAGAACTCGACGGCAAAGCTCGATCTCTTCTCGGACACCATGGCGGACTACAATGGTACGGTCCGGTTCGATGATCTGCGCGCCGACAATGCCATTGCCTATGTGAGCCCCAATCTCTCGGGCTTCCAGCTGGCTGCTGCTGTGCATGCAGGCGGCGCCTCGACCGCAGGCTATGGCGAAAACCTCAACTCAGACAGCCTGGCCGAAGGCTACTCGATCGCGGGTATCTATAGCAACGGCCCCTTCTATGCCTCTCTGGCCTATGAATCGCTTGGCAATGAGCTATTCATGAACACCGCGACTAGCAATAACAGGCTGTCGTCTTCCCATGTCAGCGATGACTATACCAAGTGGCGGGTTGGCCTAGGTATGCTTGATTGGAACGGCTTCACCCTGGCTGGTATCTATGAGGAGCAGTCCAATCTGCCCCGGGGCCAGATCAGCCCGATGAGCGCCAACGACTCGCTGAAGGCCTGGCAGCTCCAGGCTGGTTACAGCTTTGGCAATAACATGGTCAAGGCCATGTATGGCAATGGCAACCGCGATGGCCGGGTTCCCCCAAACGCGTCCAAGAATGTTCGGGATGCCATCGATGGCAATTATTATACCTGGGCGATTGCCTTCGATCATAACCTAAGCAAACGTACCAAAGCCTATATCCTCTATACCCAGGTCAATGACGACCTGCCAACCTCAGATTGGGATGGCTTCTCGATCGGTATGATCCACAGCTTCTGATCCCAAGCCGAGAGTCCCTTTAATCTAAGGGCACGGGGTAAAGCCCCGTGCCTTTTTTATTCTCAGCCAATCAAGACCGTTCGATCGTCCGCGGACCCTGTGGCGTTCCCAGAATCAGGATGTCAGCTGGGCGCAGGGCAAAGATCCCGACCGTCACCACACCGGGGATATTGTTGATCTCTTGCTCAAGCGCCTTGGGATCTTGGATGCTCAAGCCATGCACATCCAGGATGACATTGCCATTGTCGGTGATAAAACCCTCGCGCCAAACCGGCGTCCCACCCAATCTCACCAGCTCGCGCGCCACTAGGCTTCGCGCCATGGGGATCACCTCGACCGGCAAAGGAAAACGCCCCAGCGTCTCGACGAGCTTGCCCTCATCAGCGATACAGACGAACCTGCGGCTTGCCGCAGCCACGATCTTTTCGCGGGTTAGCGCTCCGCCGCCGCCCTTGATCAGTTCGAGCCGGTGGTTGGCCTCATCCGCCCCGTCGACATAGAGTATCAGCTCGCCGACTGTATTGAGATCCAAGACCGGGATGCCTTGTTGGAGCAAACGCTGGGTCGAGGCCTCAGAGCTTGAGACCGTGCCTTCAATCCGATGTTTAAGGCGGCCTAGGGCAGCGATGAAATGATTGACGGTGGAGCCGGTCCCCACCCCAATCACCCCGCCCTCGACATAAGCGAGGGCCGATTCGGCGGCTTGCTTCTTGAGCTCATCTTGATTCATACGTACCTTGTCCTGCTATCAAGAAACTGCGCCAAAATGCGCAGGGTTGTCTTCCTGCCCAGACGGGTCTTGAGGACCATATTCGTATCCGACAGGCGTCACCTTCCCGACTGGAGCAGAGACCCCCTCTGCCCCAGCGCCGCCATTGCTGGACGGACTTGTCTCGGGTAGGGCCGTTACGGTTGCCAGCCGTTTGAATTGCGGTTGCGGTCAGGGGGGGATGGCGCAGTTTGGACACATCCATCGCTCCTCAAGCATCAGCACCTCGTTCTTCCAGCCCCAGACCGAGCACAGACGGCTGCTGGGATACCAGCGTTCAGCGACGACCAGGCGTGACCTTGGCCGCCTCGAGCTTGCGGCTGAGCCGATGGCGGCAACCCTTCAGCCGCCGCAGCGCCGCCTCAAGCGGTCTGGGGGCCTGGATGACCTCGTCCCTGGAGCGTGGGGCCGCCTTGACCCCTAGGTCAATGCCCCTGACGCCCTGCGCGGTTCTCGTGCAGTAGCACTGACGGTCGGGCACCTCGACCTGTATC
The DNA here is from genome assembly GCA_937923175.1 of uncultured Chromatiaceae bacterium. Lineage (GTDB taxonomy): Bacteria > Pseudomonadota > Gammaproteobacteria > Chromatiales > Chromatiaceae > Thermochromatium. The sequence continues at coordinate 31,615 of CALALB010000044.1, forward strand.
GCGACCCACCAGAACCAAAGATCCGCCGGGCGCGAGATCGGTGCACCCGGAATCCCGCCCGCAAAGCGCAGCGCTTTGCTCATGTTGACCGCACCGACCCTGGACAGGCGGATGGTTGCGCCCTCCAGCCTGAACCGGTCGTCGGCACCAGAGAAGCTCTCACGGCAGCGACCTGTCTTCTTGAACGGCGGCGGATACGCAGGCCTGCCTTGATCTTCGCCCAGACCCTCTGAGACCCTGGCCAGAGGCAAGCAGGGCTTTGCATGCCCATCCCGATGGCTGCTGCAGCCCAGCTGATCATGTTCCTCCAGCCACTGGAGGCGCGGTATTTGCCGGCATTCAATTGCCTGTTCAGAGCCAGCGCAGGGGATGATGCCTGGCCGCATCCTGCCTGTTTCCCTGATCGAGCAGCCAGTCCAGACCCGAGGCACCCCAG
>CALALB010000045.1 GCA_937923175.1 uncultured Chromatiaceae bacterium
GCGCAGGGCGGTTTCTCGGTAGCCAAAAGCCAGCAATCGCCTGTCAAGGCGGCGCTAGGGAGGGTCTCTGCCGCAGTCGGGAAGGTGATACCTGTCAGAGACGCATGCGGGAAACCAAACCCGTCTGGGCAGGAAAAGAACCGTGCACACTGATGCGTACTTTCTTGATGGCAGACTGGACTAATCTTTGCCGATATGCATCGAGTCATCCATGTCTGAGGCAATCAGCCCCTACACGCTTGCTGAGTATTGCGATCAACTCCTAGAGTCCAGTCGGTTCGATGACTGGGCACCCAATGGACTTCAGGTGGAAGGGGATCGCCCGATTCGGCGTTTGGTGAGCGGGGTAAGTGCGTGTCTGGCATTGATCGAGGCGGCGATCGAGGCCCAGGCCGATGCCATCCTGGTCCATCACGGCTGGTTTTGGAAACGCGAGGATCCGCGTCTGATCGGGATCAAGGGTCAACGCGCAAGGCGATTGATCAATGCCGGCCTCAGCTTGATCGCCTATCATTTGCCACTCGATGCGCATCCGAGCCTGGGGAACAATGCCCTCTTGGGGCAATCCCTGGGCCTGGTCGATGCCCAACCGACCGCCCTGGCCAATGGACTGATCTGGCTGGGTCGCCTTCCCGAGCCGATGCCAGCAAGGTCCTTTGCAGACTGGGTAACCCAGCGCCTTGGTCGGCAAGCGATCCAGGTCGGACGCACCCAGGGTTTCGTGCAACGGATAGCCTGGTGTACAGGGGCTGGTCAGTCCTATCTCGAACAGGCAAGTAGCCTGGGGATCGATGCCTTTATCAGCGGCGAGCTCTCCGAACAGACGACCCATCAGGCGCGTGAGCTGGATATCTGCTATCTCGCTGCCGGCCATCATGCCACTGAACGGGCAGGGGTCCAGGCGCTGGGCGAACATCTGGCTCAGCAATTTAACCTGTGGCACAGGTTCGTCGAGATCGACAATCCCGCTTAGGCTGGGGCTCGGGCCGGGGCATCGTGGTCCTTGACCAGTCCCAATCAAATCAAGGAAAATGCGCGATCGATTTTTTTCAGTCGATTGGGATATTTTGAGTCCTTTCCACAAAATCTTTATCCAGGCTGCGCAAAGTAACTGTCTGCGGTTGTCACTGGCGGTGCTTCAGTCAGCGGGGGGATTACAAAATCTATGAGCGCGCAAGGTGTGAATAAAATGAGGCGACGACTGCTCGTCGCTGCAACCAGTGTAGCTGGTGCTGTCGGCACAGGTTACGCGCTTGTTCCTTTCGTCGCATCTTTGAATCCAAGCGCACGGGCTCGGGCAGCAGGTGCGCCAGTCGAAGCCGATATTAGCAAATTGGAGCCAGGTGCCCTGCTGCGGGTCAAATGGCGCGGCAAACCGGTGTGGATAGTTCATCGCACCCCTGAGATGCTCGCAGCTCTACCCAGCAATGAACCCAAGCTAGTAGATCCTCATTCGGAGGTCCCTCAGCAGCCTCCGTATTGCAAAAATCCAACCCGCTCGATTAAGCCGGAATATCTGGTTGCCATCGGGATCTGCACCCATTTGGGCTGCTCGCCAACCTATCGCCCTGAATTTGGTCCCGAGGATTTGGGCGCCGACTGGAAGGGTGGTTTCTTCTGCCCTTGTCATGGCTCCCGCTTCGATTTGGCGGCGCGCGTATTCAAAAACGTTCCTGCGCCGACTAACCTGGTGATCCCGAAGCATGTGTATCTCAACGAAACCACCATCCTCATTGGCGAGGATCGAGGGGACGCCTGATGAGTGCTGAAAAGACCGAAAATCTTAGCTGGATCGATAAGAGATTCCCGCTCTCTGAGACCTGGCGCAAACATGTCTCGGAATATTATGCGCCCAAAAACCTGAATTTCTGGTCATTCTTTGGATCGCTTGCCATTCTAACCCTGCTTGTTCAGATTGTGACCGGGGTGTGGTTGGCGATGAGCTATAAGCCGGACGCGAATCTGGCCTTTGCCTCAGTCGAATACATCATGCGCGACGTCGAATGGGGCTGGCTAATCCGCTATATGCACTCGACCGGCGCATCGATGTTTTTCATCGTGATCTATCTTCATATGTTCCGCGGTTTGCTGTGGGGCTCTTATCGCAAGCCGCGTGAACTTTTATGGATGATTGGGGTTACCATCTATCTATTCATGATGGCAACCGCCTTTTTTGGCTATCTTTTGCCATGGGGCCAGATGTCCTATTGGGGCGCCCAGGTGATCGTGAATCTGTTTGCCGCGGTCCCGGTCATAGGTGACGACCTGTCGGTATGGGTACGCGGCGATTATGTGATCTCGGATGCCACCCTCAATCGGTTTTTTGCCCTGCATTTCTTGTTGCCTTTCTTGCTCGCTGGACTTGTGTTCCTCCATGTCGTGGCTCTGCATCACGTCGGTTCCAGCAATCCGGATGGCATCGAGATCAAGGAAGGCCCGAAAGGCAATCGCTGGAGCCCGACGGCGCCGGCCGATGGGATTCCATTCCATCCCTATTACACCGTGAAGGATCTGATGGGCGCGGTCGTCTTCATGGCGATCTTTAGCTACATCATGTTCTTTAACCCGACCTTTAATGGCTTGTTCTTGGAATCGCCCAATTTCCAGCCGGCCAATCCGATGCTAACCCCGCCGCATATCGCGCCGGTTTGGTATTTCACCCCATTCTATGCCATGCTGCGCGCAGTGCCGCCGATGTATGGTTCGCAATTCCCAGGCGTGGTGGTGATGTTTGCTGCGATCCTGATCCTCTATGTCTTGCCATGGCTCGATCGCAGTCCGGTGAAGTCGATCCGCTACAAGGGACCAATCTTTAAAGCCGCAACGGCCATTTTTGTGGTGTCGTTCATCGCCTTGGCCTGGCTGGGTATGAAACCAGCCACGCCCACCTATACCTTACTGGCGCGGCTGTTTACCCTGTCATATTTCGCCTACTTCATCCTGATGCCGATCTACAGCTCTTTAGATAAGACCAAGCCTGTTCCGCAGAGGGTGACATCATGAGAAAATGGATCCTGGCCACCCTATTGTTTCTAACCCCGGCTGTCCTCCTGGCTGCCGAGACGGCGCATCTCCAGCATGCCAATATCGACCTGCGCGATCAGGCCTCATTACAACGTGGCGCCAAGTATTTTATGAATTATTGTTTTGGATGCCATTCGCTGAGATATGTGCGCTATAACCGGCTTGCCAAGGACCTGGGGATCGATGAGGTGACCCTGCGGCAAAACCTGATCTTCGGTGATGCCAAACCGGGCGATCTCATCACCAATGCCATGCGCGAGGAGGACGCGCTTAAATGGTTTGGGGTAGTCCCGCCCGATCTGACCTTAGAGACACGTTTGCGCTCACCGGATTGGGTTTATACCTATCTCAAGAGTTTCTATGTCGATGAAAAACGCCCCTATGGCGTCAATAATCTGGTCTTCCCCTTGGTGGGCATGCCCCATGTCTTGGGCGATCTCCAAGGACGTCAGGAGGCCATCGTCGAGCCCCCAGCGACCCCGGGGGCCGAGCCGGTCATCAAGGGCTTGAGGCTGGTCAAGGCAGGCGAGCTCTCGCCCAAGGAATACGATGCCATGGTGCGGGACATCACCAACTTCCTGACCTATGTGGGTGAGCCCATCAAGCTCGAACGGGAGCGGCTGGGTCGCTATGTCTTGCTCTTCCTGGGCTTCCTATTCATCCTGACCTATCTGCTGAAGAAGGAGTACTGGAAGGATATCCACTGACTAGTTTGGCGGCGGCCCGAGTCGCCGCCCTCTGGTGATGCTGATCGGTCAAGGGGGTGCTGAATCCATGTCCATGATCCTCTATTCCGATCCCGTCTGCCCCTATTGTCACCGCGTCCGGATTGTGCTGGCCGAAAAGGGGATTGCCGTCGAGGTGATCGATGTCGATGCCCGGGCCTTGCCCGATGAAGTGATGGACTTCAATCCCTATGGGACGGTGCCGACCTTCGTCGATCGGGAGCTGCGTCTCTATGAGTCGCGGATCATCATGGAGTATCTCGATGAGCGCTTCCCCCACCCACCCTTGTTACCCGTCGATCCGGTGACGCGCGCCCATGCCCGCTTATTCATGTATCGGGTCGATCGCGATTGGTATTCGCTGATGGGAACTATCCTGCGCGGGGGGGATTCTGAGGATGCCGAGCGAGCGCGTAAGGAGCTCACCGAAAGCCTGATTGCCACGGCGCCGGTGTTTGCGAAATATCCCTTTTTTATGAGCGATGAGTTCTCGTTAGTCGATTGCTGCGTTGCGCCCCTGTTATGGCGCTTGCCGGTGCTCGGTATCGATCTGCCCAGACAGGCCGATCCGATCCGCGCTTATATGCGGCGGATCTTTACAACCGACTCCTTTCGGCGCAGCCTGACCGAGGCCGAAAAAGAGATGATCATGGATCTCGGGCGATGAATACCGCAACCGAAGGCGATATGACCTCCAGCAAACCCTATCTGATCCGAGCGATCTATGAATGGATCCTGGACAACCACATGACCCCCCATCTGGTGGTCGATGTTCATTTCCCAATGGTCCAGGTGCCGATGGAGTTTGCGACTGAGGGGCGGATGGTGCTCAATATCGCGCCTAGCGCGGTGCGCAATCTGGTCATTGGCAATGATTGGATCGAATGCAGCGCCCGTTTTCGGGGTATTGCCCATGACCTGTCGATCCCAACCGAGGCGGTGATCGGGATCTTTGCCCGTGAAAATAACCAGGGGATGGTGTTTCCCGAGCCCATTCATCCACAGAGCGCGTCGCAATCCCCAGCCGTTGGCCCAAGCCCCAGATTGACCTCTGTGTCGGGTGGTCAGGCAACGGATGGCAAGCCCTCACCCGACCGGCCTAGGGGCAAGACGCCGAATCTGAAGGTCATCAAATAGAGTCCGCTGAGGCCTCTGGCGCCTTGATCCGGATCGACTCCACCCGATAGCCGCGCATCGCGATCCGGCCAAGGCAGCGCTCGTTCCCATTGCTACTGAACTCAAAGCGATAGACCCGGTGGACGCCTAGCCCTGATGATCCCCAAACCAATCCAAGGCGCTCCAGCGCGACCGTATCGTCCAAGAGCTGGACACCCTGCGCTCGGCAGGCCGATACACAGGATTGTAAGGCCATCTCCCTTGCCCGTAGACACTCGAGCCACAGACCGCCGATCAGCAGTATCAGAAAGATCCAGAATACTTGGCTCATGGTTTGAAATCAGGCAGGCCTGAGATCAACCACCAGGCTTTTCGTTTAGGGTCATAGCGCCAGGTCTGGCGATCCGTGAGATGTCTGACGACCTGTCGGTCCTCGTATAAATAGTCGATTGCAGCGATCTGGATCGCTGTTTCACGGTCGGGCTGGATCATTGGCGGCTGAAGCACCTCGTAACCAGTCAGATGTAACCCCTTGAATGTATCCGGTAGCGGGCGGTTGGCACGCTGGTCAGGATGGAGATAACCATAGGCACTCTCGAAATAACCCCAACGCAGCGCATCCTGATAGCCATCGGTGGCCTTTTGTAGGGCAGTGGTGAGCTGCTTCTGTTTAATCGGAGCACAGGCCGCAAGTACTGCTGAGACCATCAGAATCACCCGCGGATCGAACCAGGGCCGGGCCTCACATCTAAGACATCGGATCATCGATCATGTCCGCCAATGTGCACGCGCAATGCGATGATACGTCAGCCCGCAACAGATCCGGTAGAGTCTGGTGGATGAAGTCCTAGGATCAGTTCGCGCTGGCTCATGAGGATAGACAACATGATGAAAAAGGGCTCGGAACCGCGCTGTGAGCTTAGGCTCGATGGGGTCGATCTGACCTTACTGGGTACGGCCCATCTCTCCCAGGTCAGCGCTGATCAGGTGCGGCAGCTGATCCAGTCGGGAGAATATGACAGCGTTGCGATCGAATCCTGTTGGAGCCGCTACAAGGCAATGATGGAGCCGCGCGTCCTGGCCCAGATGGACCTCTTTGCGGTCATTCGCGAAAACCGCGTCTATATGGTCATGGCGAGTCTGGCGCTCTCGGCCTATCAGCAGCGACTGGCCGATCAGTTTGGCATCGAGCCGGGCGCCGAACAGCGGATGGCGCTGCGTCTGGCCAATGCCCAGGGTCTCCATCTGATGCTGATCGATCGCGAGATCGGTATCACCCTCAAGCGGGTCTCAGCAAGCCTCGGTTGGTGGCAGCGCGTGAGCTTGTTTGCCAGCCTGCTTGCGTCCTTGATGAGCAAGGATCAGGTGGCTGAGGACGAGATCGAGCGGCTGAAGGAGAGTGATATCCTCGAGTCCATCTTTGCCGAGTTTGCTGCCAATCGGCGCGATCTCTATGTCCCACTCATCGAGGAGCGCGACCGCTATATGGCCGCCAAACTCAAGCGCGAGATCGCGCGCGTCGGTGCCAAGCGGGTTCTGGTGGTGATCGGCGCTGGGCATCTTCAGGGTGTCAAACGCGCCCTCCAGGAGACTCAGGATGATCCTGAGGCAATCATCCAGGCGTTGGAAGGGGTTCCACCAGCGCGTCGCTGGCCGGTAGCATTGGCCTGGGGCCTAGCGGCGCTGATCGGGGCTGGTTTTGCTTATGGATTTTCCCTGAGTCCTGCCCTGGGACTCAATCTGCTGACCAGTTGGGCAATCATCACCGGTGGTCTGGCGGCCCTGGGGACAGTGCTGGCTGGAGGGCATCCGCTTACGACCCTCGCGGCATTCGTGTCCGCCCCCCTGACGACCTTAAATCCAACCATCGGGGTGGGCATGGTCACGGGCGCAGTCGAGCTCTATCTGCGAACCCCCAGGGTCGGCGACTTCAACCGTTTGCGGTCCGAGGTGACACACTGGCACGGTTGGTGGCGCAACCGGATTGCCCGGGTATTCCTGGTGTTTGCCTTCAGCAGTCTGGGCGCCGCGCTTGGGACCTATATCGCCAGTCTGCATCTGATCGAACACCTACTGCAGGCCTGATCCTTGAATATCTCTTGTTCAATTAGCTGCAGCATTCAAGGGAGAAGAGCCTCTTGCAATTGCTGGCGAATCATCTGCTATCAAGAAATTGCGCAATTGTGCGCACCGTTTCCTTCCTGCTCCGACGGGTCTTGCTGACCGCGTTCGTTCCTGACAGGCAGGACTTTCCCAACTATCGCAGAGACCCTCACTGACCCAGTGCCGCCGTTACCGGAGGACTTGCCCCGGGTAGGGCAGTTACGGTTGCCAGCCGTTTGAGATTGATCCTTTTTCTTGAACTGCGGCGGATACGCTAATTTGCCTGCCTTGAGGTCGGCAAAGAACCTCTGAGGCCCTGGCCAGATACCAAAGGGTTAAGCGTGCGCATCCCGATGGATGCTGCAGCCCGGCTGATCATGCCAGCGAGCCAGTGGAGGCGCGGTATTTGTTGGCATTGAATTGCCTTTTGCGGGCCAGCGCATTGGGTTTATGCCCTGACTCATACTGCTGAGTCCGCTCCGCAATACCTCCACATCTCAGCAATGCTGACAAACCAGCGATCAGCCACCCGGGAGATCGTCGCCACCAGGATCTTGCCAGCACAGCCCAAAGGTTCACCCATCCGCACCCAGCCAAGATGGGGGATGCGGAACTGGTCGTTGGTGAGCCTGAAGCGGTCGTTTGCCCTTCTTGCGAAACTGCGGGTAGCCCGCACGCCCGGCAAAGAGCTTCTTAAAGGCCTCCCCCAACTGGATGATCGCCCTCTGGAGCGCGCTTGGTCACCTCGTTGGGATCGAGCGCAATCCTTGGGCGAGGATCATGCCTGACCCTTCTCAACGGCACGCCTTAGGTCCTGGTCGTGACTGGAGACCCGGGCATAGGCCAGGGTGCGACGCGTATCCGCCTCGGCGCGGAACAGTTC
>CALALB010000046.1 GCA_937923175.1 uncultured Chromatiaceae bacterium
AGGATCGAGGGCGCGATCAGATCAGGGCGCATAGCGGTCTCCGGCAAGTCTAGCCAAGCACAACATGGGGCATGATCAACCGATGAAACCCCACCCCCAAGGGCGACTCACTCTACCCGATACACCACCATTTTTCACGATGAACGGGGGGATCCTGGTCGTATCCCCTCAAGCCAGATAGGTAATCCGCACCCTATATGGGATGGGGGCATCGACACCCACATCGGCTCGGATTCAAATTGTCTGGTTGGTAACTAGCAGATCAGGAGTTTGAGTGAGATGATGCACTATCGACCGCTTGGCCGAACCGAGATTCAAGTCAGCACCCTCTGTCTGGGGACCATGACCTTTGGCGAACAAAACACCGAGGCCGAGGCCCATGCCCAATTGGATCTGGCCTTTGCCGTCGGGATCAATTTCATCGATACCGCCGAGATCTATCCGGTTCCCCCACGCGCCCAGACCCAGGGCTTAACCGAGACCATCATCGGCAACTGGCTGAAAAACCGCCGCTGTCGCGATCGGGTGATCCTGGCTACCAAGGTCGCAGGTCCGGCGGATTGGCTGCCCTATCTGCGCGGTGGCAAGGCCAGGCTCGATCGGCCCAATATCGAGGCGGCGCTGGATGCAAGCCTAAAACGGCTTCAGACTGACTGGATCGACCTCTATCAGCTCCATTGGCCGGATCGACGGACCAACTTTTTTGGCAAGCTCGGCTATGTCCCTGAGGATGACACCTCGAGCGTCCCCTTGTGGGAGACACTTGATGTCCTTGGGGATCTAGTCAAGGCAGGCAAGATCCGCTATGTTGGGGTCTCCAATGAAACGCCCTGGGGACTGATGCGCTATCTAGCGCTGGCTGAACAGCATGATCTGCCGCGGGTCGTCAGCATCCAGAACCCCTATAACCTGCTCAATCGCACCTTCGAGATTGGGCTGGCCGAGATCGCCATCCGCGAGCACTGCGGTCTTTTGGCCTATTCGCCCTTGGGCTTTGGGGTGCTCTCGGGCAAATATCTCAATGGTCAGCGTCCGCCTGGGGCACGGATCACCCGATATGAACGTTTTGGCCGTTATCTCAACCCCGAGGCCGAGCGCGCCACTGCCGAATATGTGGCCTTGGCGCATCTGCATGGACTCGATCCAGCGCAGATGGCCTTGGCCTGGGTGACTAGCCGCCCCTTCGTCACCTCGACCATCATCGGCGCCACCACCCTTGAGCAGCTCGAGAGCAATATCGGCAGCCTAGATGTCAGGCTCGACGATGCGGTGATCGCTGGCATCGAGTCGATCCATACCAAACAACCCAATCCAGCGCCTTGAGTGGGGCTGAGTTGAGTTGGTCTGGGATATCTGAGCGATCCGGACGCCGTTCAATCAGCCGGCCAATCCCTGGTCCCCCCTAAAGGCGAGGGGGCACAGTGCGTGCCCTGGGGGAGCTGGCGCTTTATATATCATCTAAAATCGAAGGAGGCGGCATGTGGTCGCCTATCAGATCCACCGTGAAGCCAGGAGATATCCGCTACCTCTGCAAGACGCCGAATCTCACCCAGCAGCAGTTTGCCGAGCTGTTGGGCGTGTCTTTCGTCACGCTGGACCGCTGGGAGAACCGCCAAACCAGGCCCTCCGTGCTGGGGCTGGCCAGGCTGCAGGGGGAGCATGGCCAGCCTACTGGCGATGCTCGCGAAGCGCCGCCCCGGCTCGATTTTCAGGGCGATTCCAACGCGCTGCGCGAGGCCACTACAGGCCATCCGCTTCGCATCTGGGGGATGGCGGGGATCGGCGATGACAACCCGGTGGTCGGTCAATCCATTGTCGATCGGATCAATGCAGTGCTGTCCCAGATCAAGGAAGGATAGAAGCCGGCGTGAGCTCAGCCCACCAAACCTGCCGTGCCGACTCATCCGTTGCCCCCTTGCTGGTAGCCAATGATCTGGTGCGGATCTATCCCAATGGGGTGCAGGCGGTGGATGGGATCAGCCTGACTGTCGCCCAGGGCGAATGCCTGGGTTTGCTGGGGCCGAATGGGGCGGGCAAGACGACCACTCTCGAGATGCTCGAGGGTCTGCAGACCCCGACGGCAGGTGAGATCCTGTTCAAAGGCCGGCCGCTGGATCGCGCCTATCGCGAGGCGATCGGGATTCAGTTTCAAACCACAGCGCTGCAGGATTTTCAGACCGTCGGCGAGGCGCTGCGCATGTTTGCAAGCCTCTACCGGCGTCGCGCCAACCTGGACTCATTGATCCGGCTCTGTCATCTAGAGGATCTCTTGACGCGCGAGACCCGCCGGCTGTCGGGCGGACAACGCCAAAGATTGCTTTTGGCCATTGCCTTGGTCAATGAGCCTGAGCTGGTCTTTCTCGATGAGCCGACGACTGGTCTGGATCCGCATGCCAGACGCAATTTCTGGGCCTTAATCGAGACGATCCGCCGGCGCAAGACCACCATCCTGATCACGACCCATTACATGGAAGAGGCTGCGCGGCTGTGCGATCGGGTGGCGTTCATCGATCGTGGACGCATCATCGCCAAGGGCAGGCCGCAGGAGTTGATCCGCGCCCATTTCCCCGCCTATCTCATCTGCTTGCCGCAAAGCGCCTGGCCACCAGAGCTGCCCCTTCCTGCCAATGCCGTCGTCGGCGAGGGCGAGATCGAGCTTCCAGTGGATGCAGTCGCACCACGCTTGCTGGAGCTCGAGCGGACCGGGGTCGATCTAGGCGCGCTGCGCGTCAGCCGACCCAGTCTCGAGGATCTGTTTCTTAAACTTACCGGCCACCGGCTCAGAGGTTAAGTCATGTGGAGACGGATCTTTGCCATCCTGATTGCCCGCAACCGCGAATTTTATCGCGATCGCGCCAGCCTGGCCTGGAATCTCGTGATGCCAATCCTGATGGTCTTGGCCTTTGCCTTGCTTTTTCAGAACGAGCGCCCGCTCCTTAAGATCGGGGTGCTGACTGCGGAGGGGGGGATGGAAGGCGTTGTCGCCCCTTTGCGCGAGCTTCATTCTCTGACCTTGGTACCTATCGCACCTCAAGACCGACCCCTTGCGATCCGCAAGCTCGAGCGCCACCAGCTCGATCTATTGCTTGAGCCAGGCAGTCCACCGCGTTATTGGCTCAATACCGAATCCAATCGCAGCCAACTGGCCGAGTACCTGTTGCTGGGTATTGGTTCGATGTGCTCGGCACCGGAGTCGACCTGTATCCCCCAGCGCCAGACTCTTGAAGGCAGACCGCTGCGCTATGTCGATTGGGTACTCCCGGGGGTCCTGGCCATGAATATCCTGTTTTCCAGCCTCTGGGGGGTTGGCTGGGTGATCGTGCGCTATCGCAAAAACCAGGTGCTGCGCCGGCTCAAGGCGACGCCTTTGAATCCCGCCGAGTTTTTAGTCGCCCAGGTTTTGTCGCGCCTGTTGGTGGTGCTGGTCGTCAATGCGGTCGTATATGTCATCGCGGATGCTCTGCTCGATGTGCCGAGGCAGGGGTCATATTGGGTGCTACTGCTGGTCTATATGGCGGGTTCTTTATGTCTGATCAGCCTGGGGCTCCTGGTTGCAACCAGACTCCACAATGAGGAGCTGGCCGATGGTTTATTAAACCTGATCTCCTGGCCGATGCTGCTCTTTTCAGGGGTCTGGTTCTCCCTGGAGGGCGCCAATCCCCTGGTCCACTGGTTTGCTCGGCTCTTGCCGATGACCTATCTGGTCGATACAGCCCGAGCGGTGATGCTCGATGGGGCAGGTCTTGCTGAGATCGGGTGGCCGCTGTTGATCCTTTTGACATTTGCCGTGGTGTTTTTGACATTGGCGGCGCGCCTGTTCCGGTGGGAGTAACCCGCCCCAATCAGGAAGGGGCTTCCGTTGCGCAATGTCTACGCAAATCCCGCCATCGCTGGCCCAATCACTCACCCCGGTGCAAACGACGTCATTGCGAGGGCCAGAAGGCCCGAAGCAATTGGCTGGCGTTGTTTGCTCAGTCGCTGCCAAATGAGGATGAGAGCCCGGGGGGCAGTAGGGGGCATGCCGGTGCATGCCCCGGTGAGGTTGCTGATTAGCTGTCCCTGTCGGGCGTGGCCAAGATCTTGACGGCTACCCGGGCGGTGCCGCGTTCAACTATCCCAAGCTCACGGGCGGCCTGTTTGGAGAGGTCGAGGATACGGCCTCTGACGAATGGGCCGCGGTCATTCACCCGCACGACCACGCTGCGCCCGGTCTTGGTATCCGTGACCCGGATCTGGGTACCGAGCGGCAATGTTCTGTGTGCGGCGCTCAGTTGGTTTTTGTTGTATGGCTGACCGCTTGCCGTGCGGCGCCCGTGAAATTTGTCGTGATAGACTGAGGCAATGCCCTGTTGGACATGACCAGACTCGCTCGTTTCTGCGGCATTGCTGGATAATGGCATAAAGCCGGTCAGCAATCCGGCAGTCAAAAGCGCCTTCTTCATGGAGCCAACCTCCTATTTTAAAAGGGGATTTTTGCTGCATCGATCAGCAACAGCCCCTCTCACCTAAAGGGAAAGCTGAGTCTAAGGGAAAACCCTAGAAGGGTAAACCCTAAGGGCGCCATTTTCTAGCAAATCGTGTAAAATTTAGGGTCTATGAGGCAATACCGGCTGTTTACTTCGGGCCTTCCTCTCCCCAGGTTTAATCTCCAGCGAAACGCTCCGGAGGTCCGTCTAGGGCGGCCAGGCCATCTCTCAGCAGGTTCTTTGCCGCATCCATATTGCGGTCGTGGGTCTCGCCACAGGTTGGACATGTCTAATTGCACACCGACAGTGGCAAGATTGATACAGTTGATACCCACAGGCCGAGCAGGTCTTGCTGCTGGCAAGGAAACGACCCGCAACCATCACCTGAGCCCCCCGCATCGCTGTCTGGTAGTCCATTGCCGGCGAAACTCGAAGAGGGCCAGGTCCATGATGGAGCGCGCCAGATGCCGGCTTTCCAGCATGCCGCGCACGTGCAAATCCTCGATGGCGATGGTGTGAAACCTGCTCGTGAGATCTGCCGTGAGAAGGCATCGGGTTGAATCTCGACAATGCGGGCATGAAGCCGCGCCAAGCGCATTTGGGCCTGCTTGCGGTTGGCCGAACCTTGTTGGTGGCAGCTTAGGCTGCGCGAGAGCCTGGGAAGCCGGTTGAGATGCCCGCCTGCCGTGTGCTCGAGAGCCAACTTCCCAGATGTCTCTCAGCGGCACAGGGTCGTGATCGACACGCCCAACGCTGCAGCCTCACCTAGGCTGACTAATCCTTCCATATTGGAAGGTATTGAATATCTTTGGTAATATTTTTACCGAACTGTTCAAGCCCTTTCTCACGGCAATCCATGTCGGACAGGGGGCCGACGAGCCCTGCTGGCAGATCTGTCCGCGCGCTGATCAGTGACACCCAGACGCTCGCCAAATAGGGCACCGATTGGGCCAGCAGGACCATTGCCCAAACCTGTACATCCAGCATCGAGGCATCCTCCCGCTGAATAACTGCCCAGGCTGCCAACCAAAAGGCGCAGGCCAACAGCATCTCCTCGCGCGCATCGGCTAAGGCGCGGATTAGGGCGGGTGAGCGGGCGAGCTTGGGCGTGCGAAAGAAGCCGAGGTGGCCGGTGAAAAGGCCAGCCAGGATGGCGCGGGCGATGGTATGCGAGAGCGCAAGTCCAGCTAAACCGGCGGCAATGCCTTGCCTGAAGGTCGCGCTGACCCGGCGGCGATATAACACCAGGCTTTTGATGAGCTTGAACCCAAAGAGCACCAAGGGAACCAGGGCAATGCTGAGATAGGGCGGCGTTATGGTTTTGGGGGCGAGGACCATGGCCACCGACCAACCGAGCGCGACCAGATTGAACAGCAGGTTGAATCCATCGGCAAACCAGGGCAGCCAACCGGCGATGAAATGATAGCGCTGGCCGAAGGTCAGCTGGCTGGGACGCAGGCCCAACAGCTCGCGGCGATGGTGGAGCAGGATGCGCACCGCACCATAGGCCCAACGATAACGCTGTTTGCGAAAATCGGCGAAGGTGTCCGGCATCAGACCCTGGCCATAGGTGCAAGGGATATAGAGCGCCTGGTAGCCGGCCGCAAAGACCCTTAGACCCAGTTCGGCATCCTCGGTGATACACCATTCCGCCCAGCCGCCGAGCGATTCCAAAACCGGACGGCGGATCATGGTCATGGTGCCATGCTGGATGATGGCATTGCGCTCGTTGCGCGTGATCATGCCGATGTGGAAAAAGCCGCGATATTCGGCCAGACACATGGCCTTGAAGGCACTCTGGCCCCCGTCTCGATAATCCTGGGGTGCTTGCACAATGGCGATCTGCTGGTCGGTGAATGCGGGTGCCAGGTGTCGCAACCATTGGGGGCGGACGATATAGTCGGCATCGATCACGGCCACGACCTCAGCGCGCGGATCGGTCTGACGCAGGGCAAAGTTGAGCGCCCCAGCCTTATAGCCGGTGAGCGGTGCGACATGAAAAAATCGAAAGCGCGGCCCGAGACGTTCGCAATAGTCCCTGACCGGTTCCCAGACCGCAGGGTCCTGGGTGTTGTTGTCGATCACCAGGACCTCAAAGGCGGGATAATCGAGTGCAGCCAACCCATCCAGGGTCTCTTTGAGCATCTCGGGCGGTTCGTTATAGGCGGGGACATGGATGGAGACGAAGGGTAGGTCTGCATCGGACACTAAACGCAAGGGGAAGGGTCTACGCCATTTGCGCAGCCACAATGCCTCGGCCCATTCATGGGCCTCGGCCATCAGGAGGACTACTACCCCCACCCCGCCGATCAATAGCAGGATCCCAACCAGGGTCGTGGCCGGGGTCATGTATTGGCGCGTGTAGTCATAGATGATCCAGACTGCAGCCGTCGAGGTGGCATAGGTGATCAGGGCCAAGAATCCCTTGCCGCGGTTCGCCAGGGTCTCGCTGTCGCGATACAGCAGGGTCAGGAGCAATACCCCTATGACCACCGAAAGACCTGCGAGCTCGCGCCAGTGTGGGATGCGCACCACGGGTTCAGTAAAGACAAACTTGGGCCTGCGATTGACATCGTAGACCCCCCAATAGGTCCCAGCCGCACCCTCGGTCTTGATCTTCCAAGGCTGATCGAAGGCCTCCATGACGTAATAGACATGGCGTTCAGACTCGGCGATGGCTAAAAAGCGGCGCAGAAAACGGGTCTGATTGGCAAGCGAGGGCTCGGCCCCGCGATTGCGTCGGCCATTGCTCGGCCAGCCGATCTCCCCGATGATCATAGGCTTGCCGGGATAGGCCGCCTTGACCTGGTTATAGCGATTGAGTGCATAGTCCACCGCCTGCTCGAGTGGGATCCCCTCCCAATAGGGCAAGAGATGGAGTGTGATGAAATCCACATGTTCGACGAGCTCCGGGTGTTTGAGCCAGATGTGCCAGGGCTCAGCGGTGCTGACTGGGACATGGGTCAAGCGTCTGATCCGTTCGAGATAACCGATCAGCTCATCGACACTGACATCGCGGCGCAGGATCGCCTCATTGCCCACGATCACCCGGATCACATTGCGATAACCGCGTGCCAACACCTCGTGCAATCGCGCAAGTTCGGACTCATTGGCCTTGCGGTCGGGTCCGATCCAGGCGCCGAGGGTGACATTCAGCCGATGCGAGGCGGCAAGGGACGGGAGCTCGGCAAGCGGCCCATCGACGGTATAGGAGCGCACCGCCCAAGCACGCCCCTCCAGCAATGCCAGATCGGCATCGATCTCCGCAAGGCTTGGATAGCGCTTGAGGATGGGATCATGACCGGCGCGCATCGGCGAGAAGGCAAATCCCTGGATGCGGCTCGGCCAAGGGGGTTCCTCCTTGGGGCGGTTGAGGATCCACCAGGCAGAGACGGTGAGCACAGCGATCAAAAGAGGGATGATGAGATCGGCCAGGCGATTCATGGGCGATCGTCGCTCAGAGAATAGGGGGACGGTTCGGCCGAGCGCGGCTCAGCGAGCTGCCATTGCCAGGTGCCGGCTATTGGGCGCAGCCGATAGGCGCTGAGGGTCAGGAGCAGATGCTGGGAAGGGGTCAGGACAACCACAGGTGTATCGTCGGCCAGAGGCGGGGGCTGGGCCCCGGAAAGCGGCTCTCCCCAGAGCCGAACCTGCGGCTCGAGCCAATGGCTTAGGGCGATGAGCTCGCCGGCGCTGACCCCATGGCTGCTTGCCAAGACCAATGGACGCTCGCTGCGGTTGAGGATTTGGGCGATGGCGCGGTTTTGGGCACTAAAATGTTTGGTTGACCAAGACTCGGCCTGTTTGATCCGGGTCTGGGAGACGAACCCCAGGCCGAGCAGGGCGAGCAGCCCGATCATCCCCCAGCGCTGCCCCTGGAGATCAATGGACTGCAAACCCCGACCGATCCACCAGGCAACCATGAGTTCAAGGGCAAGCAGGGCCGGCAAGGCATAGCGCACATGCTGGGAGCGGCTGCCGCCGACCAAAAGATCTGGGCCCAAGACCACAGCGACATGCGCCAAGGCGAGCAACAGGATCAGCCAGGCCGCCGGTTTGGTTGCGCTGCGGCTAAACCGCCAGGCGATCCAGGCGAGCGGCACCCCCATCCACCACCAAAACGGCTCCCGGCTCGGGGTCAGATCGACGAAGGTCGCAATGAGATGATCGGCCCAGGCGGAGACGATCTCCTTGATGCCGATCGGCCGTTGCATCCAGCCAGTGAATGACTGAAATTGCTCCTGGTTGAGGATCAGCACCCCAATCCAGGGCAAAAAGGCAAGCAAGGCGGCGGCATTGGCCAGCAGCCAGCGCCGGACCTGGCGCCTGCCTCGGCCAAGCGTAGACCCGGGACGATGGAGGGCAAATAGCCAAACCCCCTGGACAGCAATCAGGATGACAAAGGGTAAATGGGTATAAAGCCCAGCGAGATTGCTCAGGGTATAGAGCGACCAATCCAGTGTCCGGTCGTGGCGCAGGGCATGGACCAGGGCGAGACAGGACAGGGTCAGCAATAAAAGCCATAGGCTGTACTGACGCGCCTCCTGATCATAAAGCAGATGCAAGGGGGAACAGGCCACGATGACAGCGGCGACCCAGGGGATGGGGCCGCGGCCAAAGAGGGCTTGCATCAGGGCATAGACCGCCGGGATCAGGAGTATCCCAAAGCAGGCGGCAAGCCCGCGCAGGGCGATGATGGGTTCTAGGGGCAGACCGATGACCAGCCGACCGAGGAGATAATAGAGGGGGGCGTGCTCAGGGTGTTCGGTGAATGCCGCAAGCGACTCGCGCCAGCCGTGGTCGGGTGAAGGGCGCTGGAGGTTTAGGATCTCCTCTGGGGTCAGGAGTTTACCAGAAAACAGGGTCCTTTGGATCTCTGCGACCGAATAACCCAAGACCCGGGCAATACTGAAGACCTCATCGTGCCAGATCAGCAGTTGATCGAGCCCGCTGAAACGCGACCACAGCACCCAGGCCCCAAGCGCCGCCGCGGCGCCAAAGACCAGATATCCAGGCGGGGATCTTAAGGATCGGGTCAGGTCCATGAGAATCGACTGAAACCGCTCATGCCCCGATGTTTCACTGCGGTGAGGTTTCGGTTTTTTGAGATCCAAGCTCAGTCCAAAACGTCATTGGGACCCGAAGCAAGACGCGCTAATAGGTTGTACCGATGCCCTCGTGCAGACCGCCCCATGGCCGCCCGAGCAAAAGATACAGCGCCCCATGACCGCCGTCGGCATGGCCATAACCGAGATACAGGGGCCCGATGGGTGTGTCGGCGCCTAGAAAAAGGCTGCCGGCCAGACGTAGGCTATCCCAGCCGATGGCGCTGCGCTCGGCCCAGACGTTTCCGGCCTCAAGAGAGGCCCCTGTATATGTCTTGAGCAAGGGCGTCTTGAGATCATGGAGATAGATGGCGCGCACCAGTCCCCGATTGCTGCCGGAAAGCTCGTTTTGATTGAAACCGGATAGATTCAAAAACCCCCCCAGACGCTGATAGGCCTGGGGCGGTAGGATGCCGCCCAGGTCTCCAGCCAGGCTGAAACCCACCAACAGGCTGTCTGGCCCGAGCTGGCGGGCATGAAGCAGCTCCAGGCCGAACTGATCGTAATCGTCCGAGGCCCCGAGCCCGGTGCGCGAGCCAAGCAGCCTGGTCTCGGCTAGCCAACCGCGGCGCGGGAAGCTCAGATTGTCGAGCGTATCCAGGGTCAGACGGAGCGTGAGCTCGCCGAGGTCGAAGTCATAATCCGGATAGGGGGTATCCCCGATCCGCTGCTCGGCCTGGCCCCAAAAGCGGCCATAGCGCAGGCCGAGCCGCCCCCAGTTGCCCAGATTGCGTCCCAGCTCAAGCTCACCGCCGCTGCGGACAAGCTGATATTCGGCAATCGGACGATTGTGAGCGCTCGGCTCAAAGAGCACCAGGTTCTCGTTTAGATAGCCGCCGCTGACACCCAGATACCAGCGCTCGAGCGGGTCGAGCGGCTGGTACAGGCTGGTATAAAGCGCTGGTTCCTCGCCGAGCTGGGCCTGAATGCGCCAGTCGCCATTGAGCGCATTCAGGGGAAGCCGGGTATAGGCCAGGCCGATATTGAAACGCGAATCGCCGGAAGTGGTCGAGGAAAACTCAAGGCCGGCCTGGAGCGAACTCGTGCCCCAGGACTTTTCACGCGCGATGATCACCAGGGTCGCCTCGGTGTCGGTTTGGTCCGCCAGGGAATAGCGCACCGACTCGAAGTTATCGAGGTCATGGATCTGGGCGATCTGGCGCTCGAGCGCCTCCAGATCGAGTGGTTCGCCGAGTTTGATCTGGATGCGCTCGCGGATCAGCCGTTCGGATAGACGCGAGCGGGTGTCGATGCGGATGGCGCGGATGATCGGCCGGGGTGGGCCGCTAAGTGCCGGATGCTGGGTTCGCGCTGCGACAGCGGGCAGCCCTGGCCGGCCGAGGCGGGCAAGTTGAGGGCGGGCCGCCTGGGCTGCACGCTCGCCAAGCGCGATCGCCTGTTTCATCTTGGTAAATTCATTGGCTAAGACCTCTGAACCCAAGGGCGGGGTGATGAGGATATCGCGTGCCGTTAGGCCTTTGATCTCATCCTGGGTATTGCGCCAGGTCACCAAGCTTGCGATCTGGTCGAGCATAGAGAGCAGATCGCCGATCTTCTCGCGCTCGCGCCGCGGGCCGCTGACATCGACCGCGATGACGATCTCGGCGCCCATGGCGCGCACTGCGCTGATCGGCAGATTCATGGCCAGACCCCCATCGACCAGCAGGCGATCGCCGATCTCGACCGGTGCAAAGACCGCAGGCACAGCCATGCTGGCACGCATCGCCTTGGCTAGACTGCCCCGGCCTAGGATCACTGGCTCGCCGGTCACGACATCGGTTGCAACAGCCCGATAGGGAATGGGTAGCTGGTCGAAATCCTGGATCCTGCTCGCCGGCAGGGTATAGCGGCGCAACGCCAGATCCAGTTTTTGTCCTTGAATGAGCGCCGGTGCCAGATTGATCCGGCGTTTGTCTTCTTGGACGCCGGGGCGCGTCTGGATGAGCGTATTGCGGTCCTCAAGCTTGCGCCGCATGCGCTGCGAATCTCGCTCGGCCTGGTCGTTGAAGATCCCGATCCAGTCGATCTGGTCGACGATTTGCTCGATCTCGGCAGGGGTAAGGCCCATCGCATAGAGCCCCCCGACGATCGACCCCATCGAGGTCCCGGCGATATAGTCGATCGGGATCCTGAGCTCCTCGAGCACCTTGAGCACCCCGATATGGGCCGCGCCGCGCGCCCCGCCGCCCGAGAGCGCCAGCCCAATCTTGGGTCGCTCAGCAGCATGTAGACCCACAGATGCCCAGGCGAGCATAGTCAAAACGAACAGTCGCACACGCGAACGCCAGACCCATATGTGAGCGCAACCCATACCTTGGTCTCTGATGAAGAAAAGGTAAATCTTCAACCAACTTTAAAGATACAGTAGTACCTGGGCAATAGATTCTGACCAGGCACGCTCGTCGGCAGCCAGGCGTTGGTCAAAATCCGCAGGCGTTGCGCTCGGATCATCGATCCAGGCCCGCAAGAATGGCCCGCCGGCGATCAGATCGATCGCCAGGCGCTCGCTTTCATATTCATAGGTAAACCTGCGCCAGAGTGGGTAATCGGGGTATTCTAGACGGACTGCCTTAAGAAACAAGGCGATCAAACGATAAGGGCGAAAATGCTCATGCTGGTAAAGGAGGTTATCGGTATGGATCTGCAAACCGGCGCAGCGTCTACCCGCATGTTTATGAATGGTCGGCTCGAACCAACAGGGGCGGATCAATGCCCCTGTAAGCCAGGCTGGACAAAGGCTTTCCATGCGTTTCAATAAACGCTCGCTATCTAGATCGGGTGCGCCGACGACCTCAAGGGGGGTAGTTGTACCCCGACCTTCAGATAGGGTTGTACCCTCCAATAACACCGTTCCCGGAAAACAGCGGGCCATATTGAGGCTGGAGGCATTAGGGCTCGGATTGACCCAGGAGAGCTCAAAGGCAGGCCAGCCATATCCCGGTGGATCATGGGGTCGGTAGCCTTCCATAGCGATGACCTGAAACTCGAGATCGAGATGAAGGTTGGCGATAAACCAGCGCGCTAATTCCCCAAGCGTCAGACCATGGCGCATCAAAATAGGACCAGCGCCGACAAAGCTCTCCCAACCCGGCTCGAGAATCGTCCCTTCAAGCGGCCTGCCGGCTGGATTCGGACGGTCTAAGACCCAAAGCGCCTTACTATAGGCGCTACACGACTTCAAGAGATAAACCAGGGTCGTGACATAGGTATAGATGCGGGTACCGAGATCTTGGAGATCGACGAGCAAGATATCGAAGCAGGCTAGCATCTCGGGCGTCGGTTCGCGGACCTCGCCGTATAGGCTATAGATTGGGATCCCGTATTTGGGATCGAGCTCATCCGGCGTCTCGATCATATTATCCTGCTTATCGCCACGCATCCCGTGTTGGGGTCCAAAGGCGGCGACGAGCTGGAATTCATTGCCTAGCGCCATGAGCGCATCGAGCGTATGGCGTCCCAGCCGGGTCAATGAGGCTGGATGTCCGAGTAGTGCAACTCGCCGCCCCCTGAGGGGCGCCCGCAATCTCGGATCTGCGAGTAGGCGGTCGATGCCGAGTTTGATCATGGAAATATCTTCACGAGTTGGCGAGCCCTGATGATGGTTAGCCCTAATGGAGCGGGTCTCAATGACTTGGCTGAAGGGGGATCAAGGGATCATAACTTGTTTCTGTAACTAGGATATACCGTAAAATCATTTGATGCGCCGTTCCGATTTTTACTATGACTTGCCGGCTGAGCTAATCGCCCAGCATCCATTGCCCAAGCGTTCTGCCTCGCGCCTCCTGGTACTCCAGGCCGAACAGCCGGTTCCCCAGGATTGGCTGTTTGTCGATTTACCCAAGCTGTTGAGACCCCATGACCTGCTGGTCTTCAATAATACGCGCGTGATGCGCGCCCGGCTGTTTGGAAGGAAGGAGACAGGTGGACGGGTCGAAATCCTGATCGAGCGCCTGTTAGGGGCGCGCGAGGCCCTGGCCCATATCCGCGCCAGCAAATCGCCCAAGGCTGGTTCCTACATACGAATCGGTGATGATCGATGGCTGGAGGTTGGCGAGCGCCGGGACGACCTGTTTTATTTATACGCCCATACAGTCGATTTTGAGACCTTAATGGCCAGCTATGGCCATATTCCGTTGCCTCCCTATATTTGGCGCCCGGATACACCGCTCGATGAGGAGCGTTATCAAACGCTCTTTGCCCGTCATCTCGGTGCAGTCGCTGCCCCCACCGCCGCGCTCCATTTCGATGAGCCCCTCATCGCCCGGATCGATGCGCTGGGGGTCATGCGCACCGAGATCACCCTTCATGTCGGTGCCGGTACCTTTCAACCCGTGCGTGAGGATGACCTCGGTCGGCACCGAATGCATCCCGAATGGGTCGAGGTCAATGAAACAGTCTGTGAACAAATCGCCAAGGCCCGCAGCCTAGGCGGGCGGGTGATCGCTGTGGGAACCACCAGCGTCAGGGCGCTTGAAACCGCTGCAACGGATGGGATGATTCGCCCATTTTGCGGTGAAAGCACGCTTTTTATTCTCCCTGGCTACCGTTTCGAGGTTGTTGACGCCATGATCACCAATCTCCATCTGCCTGAATCAACCCTCTTGATGCTGGTAGCGGCCTTTGCCGGTTACCCTGAGGTTATGAATGCCTATCGCCATGCCGTAGCCCAAGGATACCGATTTTTCAGCTATGGGGATGCGATGTTTCTGACCCGCGCTCTAAGTCACCAATGAGCGTTAGGGGGATGGAATCTTTATTTCGGTTCTATTAGAATATCAACCATTAAAATCCCGTTTCAGTTGGTTTATGAGGAGAGATATCTGTGGATTATTCTGACCTTTCACTTGAAGAGATCAAACGTCAGATCGAAGAAGCCGAGGCCCGTCGCGCTCAGCTCGAAAAGATCCTTGAAGATAGGCGCGAACAGAGCAAGGGGCAGATCGTCGAGCAGATCCGCAGTCTGATCTTTGATAATGGCTATGATCCCGAAGAGATCATGAACCTGGTGCTCAGGCGTCGGCGTAAGCTCATCGGTCATCGTCAATACCGCCGCTATGTCGACCCGGATAATCCGGACAATATCTATGTCCGGGGGGTTTTGCCCGGCTGGATGAAGCAAAAGATGATCGAGAAAGGCTATGACCCTGCGTCCAAAGCCGATCGCGAGACCTTTAAATCGAACTATCTGAAGCTGGTTGAGGGTTGATAGCTGAGGCTGCCATCCTTCTGCGCGGAAAATCTGCTACCCGCGTATCTTTACGGATAGACGGACTGCAAACCTGGCCCTAGGCTAGACGAGGATCTGGGGGTGCAGGCAGCGCTCCCCATGATTGGGCCGCCCTGGACAGGTGGCAAGACTGTCGAATCAGTTGGGCATTGATTTTTCGACCGTTTTCTCCTTCTCTTCAATGCCCATTGTACGGAAGAGCGAATGATGAATATCTATGTCGGCAACCTGGCCTACAGCGTCACCCAGGATGAGCTTCGGGATGTCTTTGGCGCCTATGGCGAAATCGCCAATGTGAACCTGATTACTGACCGGTTCACGGGTCAATCCAAGGGATTCGGCTTTGTTGAGATGCCGAATAATGCCGAGGCCGATGCAGCCATCAAGGCCCTGAATGATACCCCGCTCAAGGGGCGCAACCTTAAAGTCAACCAGGCTAAGCCGCGCAGCGAACGCCCGAGCGGCCGCGGGTCGCGCTGGTAAGCAATCGCCAATCTCTTGCCCCCGGCGCAGACGCCTGGGGGCGCATCAGCCGCACTCTTTACCCTTTCCAATCTGACTTTAGATTTCTTCATTGTCGTTACGCGGCACCATGCCAGAGCAGGGGGGTGTTCCGCTATTCTACCGGGTTTGTCCCATCTCGCCTCAGGCCCATCTGTTCGAGGTCGAGCTGCGAATCCAGGTCCCCAGTCATGGTCCACTGACCCTGGTCATGCCTGCCTGGGCGCCGGGCAGCTATCTCATCCGCGATTTTGCTAAAAATATCATTGACCTACGGGCCTGGGATCAGCTCGGTCAGCCGCTTGCGCTCAGCAAAAAGGATCTGCATACCTGGACGCTTTCCGGGACTACTGGGCCCTGCACCCTCTGCTATCGGGTCTTTGCCTGGGAGCTTTCGGTGCGCACTGCGCATCTCGATCTCACCCACGGCTATTTCAATGGCCCTGCCTTGTTGATTTCTGTCCTAGAGCTTGCAGAACAGCCCTGTCAGATCGAGCTATTAGCCTCGACCGAGCCGCAATGCCATACGTGGCAGGTGGCGACCAGCCTGAGACCTGTCGCCATTAATGCGCAGGGCTTTGGTCTTTATCGCGCTGAGGATTATCGAGACCTCATCGACCATCCGGTGGAGATGGGATGTTTTCGGTTATTGAGCTTTGAGATCAACGGCGTCCCCCATCGGATTGCACTCAGCGGGCGTTATTGGGCCGATGAAGGGCGCCTGCTTGCCGATCTTGGCCGAATCTGCGCTGAACATGCCGCACTCTTTGGCGGGCTGCCGATCGACCGCTATCTGTTTTTGGTGACTGTCGTTGGCGAGGGCTATGGTGGCCTGGAACACAGTCATTCGGCAAGCATCCTTTGCAGCCGCGATGACCTGCCAGGGTTTGCCGAATCCAAGCCGAGCGCCAATTACCAGCGACTGCTGGGTCTATTGAGCCATGAATATTTTCATCTCTGGCTGGGTATGCGTATCCGGCCGCGTGCCTTGCTTAAACCCGATTTAAGGCAGCCGGCACTCACGCGTACCCTTTGGGCGATCGAGGGGATCACTAGCTATTATGATGAGCTTGCCCTGGTGCGCTCCGGTTGTATCAGCGAGCAGGACTATCTTGGGCTCATCGCCCAGAATCTCACCCGGCTCGCCCGCACCCCTGGGCGCCTCATCCAGAGCCTGGCCGATTCAAGCCGCGATGCCTGGATCAAATTTTATCAGCCGGATGAGAATGCCCCCAATGTCTTGGTGAACTATTATGTGAAGGGCGCAATCGTCGCCTTCATGCTCGACCTTAGGATTCGCAGGGCCACGGTCGGAAGATATTCGCTCGATTCTGTGCTGCAGGCCCTTAAGCGGCGCTATGGTCAAACAGGTCTTGGATTTGGCGAATATGACATCGAGTCAGTGGCAGGTGAGGTGACTGGACTGGATCTTAGGGCCTTTTTTGACCAGGCCCTGGAGTCGACCGCCGAGCTCGATCTGACCGAGGACTTGGCAAGCGTCGGGATCGCTATCCGCTGGCGCCCAGGTAGAGATCCCCAGGATCTCGGCGGCTATGTCGAGCATTTTGAGCCAGTCGTCCCCCGGGTAGGTTTGGGCATGCGGTTAAGGCAGGGTGAGACAGTCATCCAAAGCATCTTTAATCACGGCCCTGCTGAACGGGCGGGTCTAGCGCCTGGCGATCAATTGATCGCAATCGCCGGTATTCGAGCAACGCCCACCAATCTCGATCGACTTATCGAGCGCGCTGCGCCGGAGGGCGAGCTGATCATCCATGCCTTCAGGCAGGATGAGCTCTTGACCTTCCATGTCCGACCTGAGGCTGCGCCTGCAGATACCTGTGAGCTGAGCCTGATGGCCGATGCGCCAGCCGAGGCGATCCAGGCGCGCGCCGCCTGGCTTGCAAGCTGTCAAACGCGATGCTCGACGGGCGCGCCCTAACCCTCATCCGCACCCTAGCCGACGGCCACCTGCATTCAGGCGAGGAACTGGCGCGCGCCTTGGGATTGAGCCGGGCTGCGGTCTGGAAGCTCTTACATCGGCTAGAGGGCGAGCTGATGCTCCCGCTCATCGCTGAGCCCGGGCGGGGTTATCGCCTGGCTGGGCCGATCGAGCTGCTCGATGCCTCCCGCATCTGCAGTGCGCTCTCCCCCAAGACCGCCGCCCAGTTGGGCCAGCTTGTCATCTACCCCGTCATCGACTCGACCAATGCTGAGCTGATGCGCCAGGCGGTAAGCGGCGCCCCGAGCGGCAGCGTCTGTCTTGCCGAATGCCAAACCGCCGGGCGCGGGCGGCGCGGGCGGCGATGGGTCTCGCCCTTCGGGGTCAATCTATATCTTTCAATCCTCTGGCGCTATCCGGGGGCACCGGCTGCACTCAGCGGCCTGAGCCTTGCGCTCGGCGCAGCCCTGGCCGAGACTCTGAGCGACCGAGGCGCCCAAGGCCTAGCCCTCAAATGGCCCAACGACCTCTTATGGCAGAATCGAAAGCTTGCCGGTCTCTTGATTGAGATTGCCGGCGATAACCAGGGACCCTGCCATCTTGTGGCAGGCATCGGTTTAAATCTTGGCATGAGCGAAAACCAGGCGCAGGCGATCGATCAGCCCTGGATCGGCCTCGCTGAGGTGTTGGGCGGACAGCGGCTGGGGCGCAATGCATTGGTGGCGTGTCTGCTCGATGGCCTGTTCGGAGCCTTTGGCAGCTATGCCGAGGAGGGCCTTGCCCCCTTTATCGAGCGCTGGCGCGCCTATGATGTCTATTTGGGCAAATCGGCTCGTCTCCTGATCGGCGACCAGATCATCCTTGGGCGCTATGCGGGGGTCACAGAGCAGGGGGCATTGATCCTGGAGACCGAACAGGGTCAGCGGGTCTTTCAATCCGGCGAGCTCAGCCTGCGGGTGGCCGAATAACTTATGAATCTGCTCATCGATATCGGTAACACCAACCTCAGCTGGGCCCTCTATGGACCAGAGATCGGCTGGTCTGTCGCCAAGGTGCGCCATGCCGGGGGGATGCCACCGGATCTGCTTGCGGTCTGGGAGCGTCTGCCGCGCCCTGAGCGGGTCTTGGTCAGCAATGTCGCAGGCCCCCAGCTTGCCGAATCCCTAAATCGAGTCTCCCGCGCGTTCTGGGGTGTTGAGCCTGAGTTTACCGGCGTCATCCAAGGATATGGCGGCATCCAGGTGGCCTATCCCCAGCCTGAGCGACTGGGGATCGATCGTTGGCTGGCGATGCTCGCTGCCCATCAGCTGCAGCAGAAGCCCACCTTAATCCTCGATGCGGGGACTGCAGCAACCTTTGATCTGCTGCTTGCCGATGGCCGGCATCTCGGCGGCTTGATCCTGCCTGGTCTCGAGCTCATGCGCAGCAGCCTGCTGAATAACACCCAGATCCAGCTGCTTATTGTCGAGCCCGAGTTCGATCCCCTGCCCTGGGGAAAGGACACTGAATCGGCCATTGCCTTGGGCAGCCTCCAGGCGGTCGCAGCAACCGCAGAGCGTCTTTATGGGCATCTGGCAACAGTGGCGGGAGAAACCCCCTGGGTTGTGCTGACCGGCGGGGATGCAGGTCGAATAAAACCCTATTTGAGCTGCCCTTGCGTCATGATCCCAGATCTGGTGCTCCGGGGATTGATCAGGGTTGGTGCCCTCGACAGGACTTGAACCTGTGACCTACCGCTTAGGAGGCGATTGCTCTATCCAACTGAGCTACGAGGGCGGGGAAACAGGGTTGATTTTAATGGGGAAAGGGGTGATCGGCTAGGATCAGGCGATTTGCCGGCTCGACCTGGGTCCAGGGTTTACCTGGATCGGTTTGCCGCCTGGGGGGGCGAGGTATCGCCAGGCTTGGCCGCGGGCACTGGGTCTTTCACCGCCGCGGCCAGCGCAGGGCAAGGTCAACCAGGTGCGCGATCAGCGCTCCGCTGAGCGCAAGCCAGATCCATAGCCAATGCGTATCTGTAAGGGCGGCGCGCAAGGCAAGCAATAGAAACAGCCCAGCGGCCAGAAAACCGATGAACTGGCCGGGCGGGAGGCCGCGTCCGGTGCGCCGATGATAGAGGATCAGCCCTGACCCCTCGCTGAGGAGCAGGAGGATGATCAGGTCGATGGCCCGGCCGCTGGCAAACAATTCGCTCACCGCGGCGACACCAATCCAAGCAGATGGGCCATGTCTTTGAAAAAGATCCGAATATGGGCGCCTGGCCTGGCCTTGACCAGGCGTTTGTTCATATAGGCCTCCCAGGTGAGATATTGGATATCCGGGTCGGCGCACAGGCTTACAAAGCGCTCGCGGCGCTTATCGCTTGAATACCAGAAATGCTGCATGATCCTAAGGATCCAAAAGACCCTGCCGTGATCCTTCATGAAACGTTTGCGGGCCTGCTCTAGCGCCTTGGGATTGCCGCTATGCAAAAAGGCATCGACGGCCTGGGCAGCCAGTCGGCCGCCGGTCATGGCGTAATAAATACCCTCGCCTGAGGCTGGGGCTACGACCCCTGCTGCATCGCCAGCCAACACCAGGTCGCGGCCATTATCCCAGCGCTTCAGCGGCTTTAAGGGGATCGGCGCGCCCTCGCGCCGGATGATCTGGGCCTCGGCCAAACCGGCGCGTTGACGAAGGGCAGTGCAGGCATTGCGCAGCGAAAACCCCGGGACCGCTGTACCTACCCCAACGCTGATGGTTTCGCCATGCGGAAAGACCCAGCCATAAAAATCGGGCGAGATATCGCCCTGGTAATAGACATCGCAACGGCTGCTGTCGAAGCCTTCGGGGGTCTTCAGGATCTCATGATAGGCCGAGACATATTCGACGGTCTCATAGCCCGGGATATAGCGCTTGCCGACGGATGAATTGGCGCCATCGGCGCCGATAATGGCGCGCGCCTGCACCCGCTCCTCGCTCTTGTTGGGACCGGAACCCACCCGATAAACGATGATGGCGCTACCATCGGCAGCGCGCTCGATCCGGTCAAAGGTCCCGGTGCGACGCACTGCCCCTGACTCGGCAGCGCGTTTTCTCAGCCATTCATCGAAATGCTCGCGATCGACCATGCCGACATAACCCTGCTCGATCGGCATCTCCACCACCCGCTGGGAGGGGGCGATCATGCGGGCGCCATAGACCTTGTTGGCAAGGATGGATTCAGGGAGGTCGAAATCGCGCATGGCCTGGGGAGGTATGGCCCCGCCGCAGGGCTTGATGCGGCCGGCCCGGTCGATCAGACAGACCGACCGGCCTAGCTTGGCAAGATCAGTGGCTGCGGTTGCACCTGCCGGCCCACCGCCGATCACGACGGTATCGAAGGTTTCAGGGTTGGACATAGGTTTTCTCGGTGTTTTTGAAAATTCTGGGTTGGAGAGCTTGAAAGACGCCCGCTCGAGGCGCTCCGCCGCGAGTCGGCCCCGTCATCCGGCGCAGGGCAAAATCCGGATCGATCCACCCCCCAGCCACCAGCGTCTGGGCGCGAGCCATGCCCAGGCGGATTCGCCGGCATAAGGGGTTTTTCGAGATCCTTGTTAACCATGTCTGGAGAAAACCGACCGCCTCCCCGTTGGAGAGCGATCCAGACAATCCCAAAGGCAAGCAGCGATTACCCTCCTCCCTGTTCAGCGTCCAACTAAGGTAGAGAGGCATCTTGGATTGGGGCGGCGGGCGGTTCAATTTGCCAGACCCCGCACCGCAAAGGCGCTGATCATCATGCCAGTGACATAGGCGCTCACCCCCAAGCCGCTGAACCAGGTCGCCCGCTCGATCGGGCTTCCTAGAAACCGCACCATGAGGGCGATCTGGATCAAGAGGACCAGGCCAACCCCTGCGGCATGGATGGGCTTGTCCCAACTAAGCAAAAGGGCGATCACCACTAACTGGGGCAGACCCATCGCCAAACAGGTCCACCAGGCAGCCCGCTGGACCCCGAGCTGCACTGTCAGGGAACGCACCCCCATCCGCCGATCGCCCTCCATCGACTTGAAGTCATTGATCGTCATGATCCCATGCGCCCCGAGGCTATATAGGATGGCAAGGGCGAGGATCTCCCAGCGGGGGAGGGTACCGCCGAGCATGACCGCAGCCCCAGTGATCCAGGCCAGTCCTTCATAGGAGATCCCGGCGGCGAGATTGCCCCACCATCCATTGGTCTTCAAACGCACAGGTGGGGCGCTGTAACCCCAGGCGATCGCCATCCCGATGAGCGCCATCGCCAAGACCCAAGGGCCCAAGGCATAGGCGAGGGCGAGTGACAGGGTGCTCCAGATCCAAGAGAGATACAGGCCCCAGCGTCCGGGAATGCGCCCCGAGGGGATCGGGCGGTTAGGTTCGTTGATCGCATCGACCTCGCGGTCGTACCAGTCATTGACCACCTGGCTGGTTGCGCACATCAGGGGACCAGCCAGGATGATCCCGGCGACGAGCAGCCACCATTGGCTGAGGATGGGCGCACCTGAGGAGACGACACCGCAGGTGAATGCCCACATCGGTGGAAACCAGGTGATGGGATGCAGGACCTCGAAGATCGCAGCGGGCTCGGGATAACGCCGCGCTAGGCTGAGCGTGCTTTGATTCATGGCCGAATTCGGGATCAGGCTGATCGATGCGCCCCTCCCCAAGAGGGTTAAGGCGCGGTTTGGGTCTGTTGCCAGGCCCGCGCGGTATGCGCTGGCCTCAGGATTCTGGCGCTGGCATCTCTGCGGGATGCTCGGCATGATCCGCAGCAAGGCCATAACGGTCGATTTTGACGTACAGGCTTTGCCGGCTCAAGCCCAAAAGTTCGGCCGCCGAGGCACGGTTGTCGCCGGTTAGCTTGAGCGCTGTCTCAATGCATAGGCGCTCGATGGTATCGGTCGATTCGCGCACCAACTCCTTGAGCGGCACCCGGCCGACGCGCTCGGTGAGCTGATCCAGCCAGCGGCTCTGGTCAGGGGTGGCTGGAGGTTCGGCATGCAGACGTCGCCCGACGTCGCGAATAAAGAATCCGAAATAGGGCCGCTCGCCGGTGCGTATCGCTGTCGCCGATACCTCGACCTCTGTGGTTGAGCCATATTCGCCGCGGAGGATGGTGGCGAATAACCGAACCTTGGTGTCCTGACGCAGATTGGCCAGTAAGACATGGACATCCACCCCTGGCCGACCCAACCAGCGTTCTAGGGGTTCACCGCGCACCTGCTGTTCGGCAGCCAGCTCGATTAGGCTGAGAAAGGTGGGATTAGCGGTCAGGATGCGGCCTTCGGCATCGGTGACGACCACGGCATCCGGGGCATGCTCAAGCAGTTGCAGATAGCGGGTTTTGATCTCGGGTAGGGTGGATCCGACCGAGTCATTCGGGATGGGTATCAGGCGCACCAGGATGAAGGAGGCGGTCTCCTGACGGAGCAAGGATGCTGAGACCAAAAAGGTCTCACTGCCATCGTTGAGACGGGCCCGGACATCATCGGCCCGTCCGGCGGTGCGCACCCCAGCCAACAGCCCATTGATGGCCTGGGTACCTTCCGTATCAAAGCCCTCGGGGAAGTGACGCCCAACGAGCCGGGCGGGGGTTTCGCCCAGACGCTGACCCGCTGCGGGATTGGCCTCGACGATACGTTGGGTCGGTGCGTCGAGGATCAGAATGGCCTCGGCGACCATGCGAAACAGCAGGCGATAGCGGGTCTCGATCTGACGATAGCGCCAATAATCGCGTTCCAAGGCCTGTTGGGCCTCGATCAGTTGCTGCTGGAGTGCGACAAACCCCTGGAGGCTGCGCCCAACCGCTATGATCGCGCTGGCCTCATCCTGAAGGCGCAGGAGGCGGTACTGGACAGGGATCTCGACACCGCGTCGACCTCGGTGGGTGGCCTGACGCCAGCGGGTGAGGCGCTGCTGCCTGGACTCGTCGAGCAGTGACTCAAGATTGGGTCGGGTGTCGAGCGAGACGGTTTCAGGCCAAGACTGGCCGATCCAATCGGCATCGAGTTCGTTGCGCAGCTCGTCGCTGCCAAACGAGATCTCCTGGATCAGACCGGCTGGATCGAGCACAAAGGCGATATCCGCCACGCCTTCGAGCACGGCGGCCATTTTGGGATCCAGGGCTCCATGCCGGTCTTGTGGGGTGTTGAATAGGGTCACGTTTGCGTCCCTTTCCGCCTCTAACTGAAGCCGTGGGCCCTTGGGATGGATCGAGGTGTGCCGTTTCAGTTTGATAGTCTGGGGGGGTAGACCATGAAGTCGGCTAGGAGTTGCGCCGCGGTTGGCAGGTGTCTCCAGGATTCGTCATCATCCGGGTCGATCAGGTACCCTGGTGCCACAAGTCTCTCAAATTGGCAAAACGCACATATCGATCGGCAGTGGTCGGGGCACATATCCTTATGGCCGGACAAGGACAGCCGCGTCAAAACCGGATAGTTGGGGGTTACAACAGGGTCTTGCTTATGGATCCACCCAAAGTAGACCAGACCAAGGGATAGATCCTGCACGGCCTTTGCAGGCCAGTTCCCAATATAGATACTTGTAAGTCTATTTTGAAGGCTGATTTCCCGTTGTCAAGTCAGGTTTACGTAAAGTTTGGTTGACGCCCGGGGCAAAGCGGACTAGATTTCAATTGATGATTGGGTAAAGATTTTAAGATCATTACGCCGCCATCTCCTGTCCATCGATGACCCAACAGCTATCTCCCCAGTCGCGACGCCAGCCCATTTATACCCCAGAGGAACGCAGGCGGCGGGATGAGTCGCCTTGGACGATCGTCCAGGGGGTACTTGCGCCCATTCAGTTTTTAGTCTTCTTGGTTAGCCTTTATCTGGTGCTGCGTTATCTCGCAACCGGCGAAGGTTATCTGGCAGCGACCTGGTCGGTGGTGATCAAGACCCTGGTGCTCTATACCATCATGATCACCGGGTCGATCTGGGAGAAGGCGGTCTTTGGTCAATATCTCTTTGCCCGGCCTTTCTTCTGGGAGGATGTCTTCAGTATGCTGGTGCTGGCCCTGCATACGGCCTATCTGGTGTCTTTGTATGCCCTCGACCATCAGACCCAGATGTTCATCGCCTTGGCAGCCTATGCCACCTATGTCATCAATGCCACCCAGTTTTTGATCAAGCTGCGCGCCGCCCGGCTCGAGGGCGCGCAGCAGGGGGCATCCAAGGCCTTCGCGGGGGCTGCTGAATGAGCGCGGCAGGTTTACCGCTCGCGGTCGAAGTCAATCTGCGGCCCGAGATCAACCGCGAGCGCGGTCAGCGCCAGGTCTTTTGCGGGTTGGCTGGGATCGTCTGGCTGCATCGCAAGATCCAGGATGCCTTTTTTCTTGTCATCGGCTCGCGCACCTGCGCCCATCTGTTGCAATCCGCGGCTGGGGTGATGATCTTTGCCGAGCCGCGCTTTGCCACCGCCATTCTTCAGGAGCGCGATCTGGCTGGTTTGGCCGACTGTAATCAGGAGCTCGACCGGGTAGTCGCTGAGATCATCCAGCGTCGCCCAACCATCAAGACCCTGTTTCTGGTCGGTTCTTGTCCATCCGAGGTCATCAAGCTGGATCTCCACAAGGCTGCAGAACGGCTCTCTGGACGCTATCGCAACCAGGTGCGGGTGATCGCCTACTCAGCAAGCGGCCTTGAAACCACCTTTACCCAGGGGGAGGATAGCTGTTTGCATTCCCTGCTGCCTGAGCTGTCCCAACGTCCTGATGGCGAGCGCTCGCTCCTGATCATTGGGACCCTGCCGGATGTGGTCGAGGATCAGTTCAAGCGGCTTTTCAGCGAGCTTGGGATAGATCCAGTTGAGTTTTTGCCACCGCGCCGACTCGCTGAGGCACCTGCAGTAGGTCGGGGTACCCGGATGCTTTTAGCCCAACCCTTCCTGAGCGAAACGGTGCGAGCCTTGGAGAAGCGCGGTGCGACCCTGCTCAGCGCCCCTTATCCCTTGGGGATCGAAGGCACGCGTGCCTGGCTTGAGGCAGCGGCTCAGGCATGGGGGGTCCCACGGGCGCGGTTTGAGGCGGTCATCGCGCCGGCGGTGGAACGCGCCGCTAAGGGACTCAGCCACCAACGGGCACTTTTGGAGGGTAAACGCATCTGGTTTTTGCCCGACTCTCAGCTCGAGATCCCGATTGCCCGTTTTTTGGCCCGCGAATGCGGGGTGCAACTTCTCGAGGTGGCCACTCCATTCCTCGATCGCCAGCTTATGGCGGAGGAGCTGGCTTTGCTTCCACCCCAGGTGTCTTTGACCGAGGGACAGGATGTCGAGCAGCAGCTTGCGCGCGTGCGCGCGGCCCGTCCGGATCTCACGGTCTGCGGCCTGGGTCTAGCCAATCCGCTCGAGGCCGAAGGGTTGCGGACCAAATGGTCGATCGAGCTGGTCTTTACGCCAATCCACGGCTTCGATCAGGCGGCTGATCTCGCTGAGCTCTTCGCGCGTCCTTTGGTGCGCGCAGGTCTGTTAAGGGTATAAGGCGATGCAATTGACCCTCTGGTCATATGAAGGACCGCCTCATGTCGGGGCCATGCGGGTTGTCGCCTCGCTGCGGCGTGCCCATCTCGTCCTCCATGCCCCCCAGGGCGACACCTATGCCGATCTGCTCTTTACCATGATCGAGCGTCGGCCCACGCGCCCGCCGGTAAGCTATACGAGCTTCCAGGCGCGCGACCTGGGGGGTGATACCGCCGCCCTGTTTTTATCCACCCTGCAAGCGACCTATGAGCGCTTTCAGCCCGAGCTGTTCCTGATCGGTGAATCCTGTACAGCTGAGTTGCTCCAGGACCAACCCGGGGCGCTCGCCAAAGGGATGGATTTACCTATCCCAGTGCTCTCGCTCGAGCTGCCTGCCTATACCCGCAAGGAGAACTGGGGGGCATCCGAGACCTTCTATCAGGTCGTGCGTGCCCTGCTGAAGGATCAGGTCCCACCGCCAGGCAGCACCCGTCCTGGCCGTCCTGCCGATCGCCCGCCGACCGCCAATCTTCTGGGTCCGACGGCGCTCGGCTTTCGCTGTCGCGACGATGTGATCGAGGTCGAGCGCCTGCTCGATTCGATCGGGATCGGGGTCAATGTCGTGGCACCTCTGGGTGCTGCACCCGCGGATATCCGCCGTATCCCCGAGGCCGATTTCAACGTCTGTCTCTATCCTGAGATCGCCGATCAGACCTGCGAGTGGCTCAAACGCAACTTACACCAACCAGTGGTCAAGACCGTCCCGATCGGGATCGGCGCCACCCGCGAGTTTCTCAAGGACTGCGCAGCTGCGGCCGGTCTCGATCTTAAGGCCATTCCCGAGCCGAGCTGGTCTAGAATGCCTTGGTATTCGCGCTCGGTTGATTCAACCTATCTCACGGGTAAACGGGTCTTCGTGTTCGGCGATGCCACCCATGCCGTTGCCGCCTCCCGTATTGTGGTTGAGGAGCTTGGTTTTAAGCTGGTTGGGCTTGGGACTTACAGTCGCGAGTTTGCCCGCGAGGTGCGCGAGGCGGCGCGCCGCTATGCGGTCGAGCCGCTGATCACGGATGATTATCTCGAGGTGGAGTCGAAGGTCGCTGAGCTACAGCCTGAGCTGGTGTTGGGCACCCAGATGGAACGGCATATCGCCAAGCGGCTGGGGATCCCCTGCGCGGTGATCTCGGCGCCCGTGCATATCCAGGATTTCCCGGCGCGCTATGCCCCGCAGATGGGTTTTGAAGGGGCAAATGTACTCTTTGACACCTGGGTGCATCCCTTGATGATGGGCCTTGAGGAACATCTGATCACCATGTTCCGGGAGGACTTCGAGTTTCACGAGGACGCGCCGCCCTCGCATCTCGGCTCGATCCAGACCCGTCCAGTCCAGATGCCGACGACACCTGAGACCTCTATCGTCTGGACAGCGGATGCAGAACAAGAACTGAAAAAGATCCCCTTCTTTGTCCGCGGCAAGGCTCGGCGCAATACCGAGCGTTTTGCCGAGGAACGCGGGATCAAGACCATCACTGTGGAGACGCTCTACGATGCCAAAGCGCATTTCGGTCGCTGATCAGACGCGCCCCAATACCAATGTCACGCCGATCCGTTTCGTGATCATCAATCTGGATGGCCATCTTGTGGGAACCACCCAGCGGGCATTACCCAGGGTGCAGCGCGATCTGCCCGGTTTACAACTGAGGCTGCATGCAGCGACTGAATGGGCGGATGATCCGGCTGCGCTCGAGCGCTGCAAGCAGGATATCGCTGAGGGCGACATCATCATGGTCACCATGCTGGTCATGGAGGAGCATTACAAACCCATTCTGCCGGCGCTCGCCGCCCGACGCGATCAGTGCGATGCCATGATCATCTGTATGTCGGCCTCGGAGCTGATGAAGCTCACCCGGATGGGCGGTTTTCACATGGATGGTTCAGGTGGGGGGCCGATCGCACTCCTCAAGAAGCTGCGCGGAAACAAGGAACACAAACAGAGTGCCGGCGCCCAGCAGATGTCTATGCTGCGCCGTATCCCCAAGCTGCTGCGTTTCATCCCTGGCACTGCCCAGGATGTGCGCGCCTATTTCCTGACCCTTCAATATTGGTTGGCCGGGTCTGATGAAAACCTGGGCAACATGATCCGTTTCCTGGTCGACCGCTATGCCGATGGTCCGCGCCGGCAGCTGCGCGGCACCCTCAAAGTCTCCCCACCCATCGAATATCCGGAGATCGGTCTTTATCACCCGCGTCTGCCGGGACGGATCTCGGATCAGCTCAATCAATTCCCCGGCATCAAGGATGGCAAAAAGGGTCGGGTGGGCCTGCTCTTGATGCGCTCCTATGTCCTAGCCGGCAATGCCGGGCATTATGACGGGGTGATCCAGGCCCTGGAGGCGCGAGGTCTCGAGGTGATCCCCGCCTTTGCCAGCGGTTTGGATGCGCGTCCGGCGATCGAGCGGTTTTTTATGAAAGACGGGGTAGCGACCGTCGATGCCGTGGTGTCGCTGACCGGTTTCTCCCTGGTCGGCGGTCCGGCCTATAACGATGCCCAGGCCGCCGAAGAGATGCTCAGGCGCCTGGATGTGCCCTATCTCTCGACCTTGGCGGTTGAGTTTCAATCGCTTGAACAGTGGGAATCCTCGGATCAGGGGTTGGTCCCGGTCGAGGCGACCATGATGGTGGCCATCCCCGAGCTCGATGGTGCCACCGGTCCACTGGTCTATGGCGGGCGTACCGGGAGTGGCTCAGCTGAGGGGGCGCGCGATATGCAGTCGCATCCAGAGCGAGCGGCCATGCTTGCCGCGCGGGTCGAGAAGCTGGTGCGTCTGCGCCGCACCGAGCGCGCCCAGCGCAAGATCGCGATCGTGCTTTTTAACTTTCCGCCGAACGCCGGCAATACTGGAACCGCGGCCTATCTCTCGGTCTTTGCGTCTCTTTATAACACCCTGCGTGCCATGCGAGCGGCCGGCTACCGCGTTGAGTTGCCAGCCAGCGTCGATGAATTGCGCGAGCGCATCGTCAATGGCAACGCGGCGCGCTTTGGCGCCCATGCCAATGTCCATGCCCGGATCCCGACCGATGATCATGTCCGGCGGGAGCCCTATCTGGCCGAGATTGAGAAACAATGGGGTCCCGCCCCGGGCAAACAGCAAAGCGATGGGGCCTCGATCCTTGTCTTGGGTGCCCAGTTTGGCAATGTCTTTGTGGGTATCCAGCCCTCCTTTGGTTATGAGGGCGATCCGATGCGCCTGCTGTTTGAGAAGGGCTTTGCCCCGACCCATGCCTTCTCGGCCTTTTATCGCTATCTCCGCGAGGACTTTGGGGCGCATGCCGTCCTGCATTTCGGGACCCATGGCGCGCTCGAGTTTATGCCTGGCAAGCAGGTCGGGCTCGGAGGATCCTGTTGGCCGGATCGGCTGATTGCCGATCTCCCGAATATCTATCTCTATGCCTCGAATAATCCCTCAGAGGGCACTATCGCCAAGCGCCGCTCGGCGGCCACCCTGATTAGCTATATCACCCCACCGATCGCCCATGCCGGTCTCTATAAGGGTCTGGTTGAGCTTAAATCCTCGCTGGAGCGGTGGCGCAGCCTGCCTCCTACCGAATCCGACGAACGCAGCTCGCTTGCCGAATTGATCCAGGCCCAGGCAGCGGCGCTCGAATTGGCCGAGCTAGAACCGGCCTGGGGGCCAGAGGAGCGCGCTTCACGGATTGCCCAGCTGAATGACAAGATCCTCGAACTCGAATATACCCTGATCCCCCATGGTCTGCATGTCGTCGGTGAGGCGCCAAGCGTCGAGGAACGGGTTGATCTCTTGATCGCAGTCGCCGAGTCAACCCGGGATATTCGCCCCGAGCGCGCGGCCGTTGAGGCTCTGGTCGCTGGTCAGTCGCCCGAAAAGGCGCTCAAGGCTGGCAAGATGAAGGCGAGCGAGGAACACCTCGCCCTCTTTCGCGAGCTGGCTGAGATCGACCGTCTGCTCGTTCAGGATACCGAGATCCCGGCCATTCTACGCGCCCTCGATGGCCGCTTTATCCCGCCGGCCCCGGGTGGGGATCTCTTGCGTACCCCGGCGATCCTGCCGACCGGGCGCAATCTGCATGGCTTCGATCCCTTCCGTCTACCAAGCCTGTTTGCGGTTAAGGATGGCGCCAAACAGGCCCAGCGCCTGATCGAGCGGCATCTTGCCCAGGGCAATGGCTTCCCCGAGACCATCGCCATGGTCCTATGGGGTACTGACAACCTCAAGACCGAGGGCGGCCCCATCGGGCAAGCGCTGGCGCTGATGGGGGCCAGGCCGCGTTTCGACAATTATGGACGTCTGGCCGGTGCCACCCTGATCCCCTTGGTAGAGCTTGGTCGCCCGCGCATCGATGTCGTCATGACCCTCTCCGGCATCTTCCGCGACCTCCTGCCGCTGCAGACCAAGCTCCTGGCCGAGGCCGCCTATCTGGCCGCGACAGCGGATGAGCCGATCGAGCAAAACTTCATCCGTAAGCATGCCCTGGAGTATCAACAGGTACATGGCTGTGATCTCGAGACGGCCGCCCTGCGGGTCTTTAGCAATGCGGATGGGGCCTATGGGGCCAATGTCAACCATCTGATCGACAGCAGCAACTGGGACGACGACGGCGAGATCGCCGAGACCTATACTAGACGCAAAAGCTTTGCCTATGGGCGCTCGGGTAAACCGGTCCAGCAGACCGAGCTTTTAAAGAGCATGCTCGGCAAGGTCCAGCTTGCCTATCAGAACCTCGATTCGGTCGAGCTCGGGGTGACGACGGTCGATCATTATTTCGATACCCTGGGTGGGATTGCCAAGGCGGTCAATCAATGCCAGGGTATCGAGGTCCCGGTCTATATCGGCGACCAGACCCGCGGCGAGGGGGTGGTGCGGACCCTGGCCGAACAGGTGGCGCTTGAAACCCGTACCCGGATGCTCAATCCCAAGTGGTATGAGGGCATGCTCAAACATGGTTACGAGGGCGTGCGCCAGATCGAGGTCCATATCACCAATACCATGGGCTGGTCGGCGACCACGGGTCAGGTCGCGCCCTGGGTCTATCAGCAGCTCACCGAGACCTTCGTGCTCGATGAAGCGATGCGCAAGCGCTTGGCCGAGCTCAATCCGACCGCATCTGTCAAGCTCGCCAACCGTCTGCTCGAGGCCCATGAGCGCAATTATTGGACGCCGGACGAGGCGACCCTCGAGGCCCTGCGCCAGGCGAGCGAGGAACTGGAGGACCGGCTCGAGGGCGTCTATCAGGAGGCCGCAGCATGAGTATCCAAGGGGCTGAGGGCGTTTTGCCCAAGCGACCCGATGGCGAGGGCAGCGTCCAGGTCCAGCTCGACCCCGACCTGAGGATCGACGGCGCTCGCGTCTTTGCGGTGTATGGCAAGGGCGGGATCGGCAAGAGCACCACCTCATCCAACCTCTCGGTGGCCTTCTCTAAGCTGGGTAAGCGGGTGCTGCAGATTGGCTGCGATCCCAAGCATGACTCCACCTTTACCCTCACCAAGTGTCTGGTGCCCACGGTCATCGATATCCTGGAGTCGGTCGATTTTCATGTCGAGGAGCTGCGCCCGAGCGACTATGTGTATGAAGGTTACAACGGTGTCCTCTGCGTTGAGGCGGGCGGCCCGCCGGCGGGCACTGGCTGCGGCGGCTATGTGGTCGGGCAAACGGTCAAGTTGTTGAAGCAACATCATCTGCTCGAAGAGACCGATGTGGTGATCTTCGATGTATTGGGCGATGTCGTCTGCGGCGGTTTTGCTGCGCCCTTGCAGCATGCCGAGCGGGCCTTGATTGTGACCGCCAATGATTTCGATTCGATCTTTGCTATGAATCGCATCGCCACTGCGATCCTGGCCAAATCCAGGCATTATCGGGTGCGCATCGGCGGCCTAATCGCCAACCGCAGCCGCGAGACTGATGAGATCGACCGCTATGCCGATGCGGTTGGACTGAAGCGGCTTGCTCATCTGCCCGATCTCGATATCATCCGTCGCAGTCGGTTGAAAAAGGCCACGGTATTCGAGATGCCGGATGAGCCGGGGTCAGGCCTCAAAGAGGCCCAACAGCAATATCTGCAACTGGCCGATCAGCTGTGGGCGGGGGTCGATCCTTTGGATGTGCAACCGATGCGCGATCGTGAGCTCTTCGACTTCTTGGGATTCAATTGATGGCTGAATCCTCGTATCAAGAACGGCGAGTCTGGATCGCCAACTATTTCGATCGAACTGCCGCCGATGCTTGGGCGCGGTTGACCTCGGATGCCAAGGTCAGCCGGGTGCGGCAAACGGTGCGCGCGGGGCGCGATGAGATGCGGGGCACCCTGCTCAGTTGGCTGCCGGAGGACCTGCGCGGCAGGCGCCTGCTCGATGCCGGCTGCGGGACGGGGATGCTGGCGGTCGAGGCAGCGCGCCGAGGCGCTGAGGTCATTGCGGTCGATGTGGCGCCGACCTTGATCCAGATCGCCCGCGAGCGTCTGCCCAGCAATTTAGGGCCCGGCTCGGTTGTCTTCATCGCTGGCGATATGCTTGATCCAGAACTGGGCCAGTTCGATTATGTCGTGGCGATGGACTCATTGATCCATTATCGGCCAGAGGATGCGGTCCGGGTGGTGGGCCGCCTGGCAGAGCGTACGCGGGGTTCGATACTCTTTACCTTCGCACCCCGGACGATTCTATTGGTGCTCATGCACGCGATCGGTCAGCTCTTCCCGCGCGGCGACCGCTCGCCGGCGATCGAGCCGGTGAGCGAGGCGCGGTTGCGTACCCTGATCGCGGCAGAACCGGGTTTGCAGGGATGGCAGATAGGCCGGACGCGGCCGGTTTCCGTGGGCTTTTATTTATCCCAGGCCATGGAACTGATCCGGTCTTGAATTAGGATATATACTGGTGAATTGATCGTTTGAATGGCGAGGGGGGGGGGAGGATTGGCCAAATCAAACGATCTGTAAGATGCTGGTTGCCTCGGTTTTATCGAGGTGACTGGCTTAGGGGTGCGGTCAGCGCACCGCGGTCTAGCTAGTGGTGCTGGCTAGCGTTATTACTCCGATGGAGGTCAAGCTATGTCTGTTGGTGCTGAACACTATATCGATGCTGCCCAGGTCACCATCTGGGTCTTTTGGTTCTTCTTTGCCGGATTGATCTATTATCTGCGGACCGAAGACAAGCGCGAAGGCTATCCGCTCGATTCGGATATCACCGAAAACACGGGTGGTCGGGTCAAGACCTATGGCTTCCCCGAGCCGCCAGCCCCCAAGACCTTTGTCTTGCCGCATAATCAGGGCACGGTTGTTGCCCCGCGTGAGGAGCCGCCGCTCAAGGTCAATGCAACGCCGACTGCCCCCTTCCATGGCGCTCCCATGGATCCAGTGGGTGATCCCATGCTTTCGGGCTTTGGTCCTGCGGCCTCCCCTGATCGTCCCAAACATTGCGATCTGACCATCGATGGCCAGCCCAAGATCGTCCCCCTGCGGGTAGCCAAGGACTTCTCGATCCATGAGCGCGATCCCGATCCGCGCGGGATGACTGTGGTGGGCCTAGACGGCGAGGTTGCTGGCACTGTGTCCGATGTCTGGGTCGATCGCTCTGAACCACAGATCCGCTATCTAGAGGTCGAGGTGGCTGCGACTAAAAAGAAGGTCCTGTTGCCCATTGGTTTCAGCCGCTTTGACAAGAGAAAGCGGCTAGTCAAGGTCCATGCCATCAAGGCGGCCCATTTCGCGAATGTCCCAGCCCTGGCTAAACCTGACCAGGTCACCCTCTATGAAGAGGATAAGATCTGTGCCTACTATGCAGGGGGCAAGCTCTATGCCGCGGCCGATCGCGCCGGTCCCTGGCTGTGAGGGAATATGATTTCGAACCCATCCCGGGTTTGCCTGAGCGCCTCCCGCCTGGCGAGGAGGTGCTGTGGCAGGGCTCGCCGAGCTGGAAGGGGATGGCCCGGCGGGCCTTTCATATCCGCAAGGTGGCGGTTTATTTTGTAATCTTGGCCATCCTGGCGGTAATCTTGGATGCTGTGGATGGCCTGACCCTCACGAGTTTGGTCAGTGGCTTGACCTGGATCCTGTTCCTTGCGCTCCTGACCATCGGTTTGCTGACCCTGCTGGCCTGGTCCATGGCCCGCGCGAGCCTCTATACCATTACCAATCGCCGGGTAGTGATGCGCATTGGTGCCGCCTTGCCGATGATGGTCAATCTGCCCTTCAAGCAGGTCCAGGCAGCCGATCTCTGCATTTATGACGATGGCACGGGTGATATCGCGCTGCGCATGGATCTCTCGGCCAAATTATCTTATTTTCTGTTTTGGCCGCATGTTCGGCCCTGGCAGTTTTCGCCGCCGCAGCCGATGTTGCGCACCATTCCCGAACCGAAGGGCGTTGCCGAGATCCTGGCCAAGGCGCTCGCCGATTTTCAGGCATTTGAGTCCCAGCATTCAGAGGCAGTGGCTGCGCCCAGCGAGACCCAATCCAGCCCGCCAGTGAGGTCAGAGAGTTGAGCGAGGCATTTGAAGGGCGTTCTCCCCCGCGGGTGGTTTTGATCGCGCTTTCGGCCCTGGTGATCCTGACGATCCTTGGGGTGGGGCTGGCGCGCTTAACCGGCTATAAGTTCGAACAGGCCCCGATCCTGCCAGAGGTGGAGTCTCGCGATATCCGCTTTGTCGAGCAAGCGGATGGCAGCGTGGAGGTACGAGATGCCGCCACGGGTGCACTCATTCAAACCTTGCCCCCTGGGGAGGAGGGCTTTGTGCGCGGCATCCTGCGCACGATGACCTTCGAGCGCAAAAGGTATCGTGCTGACCTCAGCCAGCCATTCCATCTGGCCCGGCGTGCCAATGGCATGCTCACGCTTGAAGATCCTGTTTCTGGCGTCCTCATTGATCTGCGAGCCTACGGGATCGACAACGAAGGTGCCTTTGCTGCCTTTATGCAGACACGCTAAGGACAGCCAGTCTGCAAGGCGCTGGTCTTGATTCCACACCAGGGGGCAAAAGAGATGAGCACCGTCCTATGGGTGAACTATCTGCTGGAGGATGGCGAGGTCGTTTCGGACGAAAGCGATAAATGGGCCCTGTTTGAATATCTCAACATCCTCGATGAGTTGGCAAGCGCGGCTGGATTAGAGCCTCTTTCCAGCCTGGTCGATGATACCGACCTTCAATTCAACATCAGTGAGTCCGGGGAGCTTCCTGAGGGTTTAGAATCGACCGATGAGCTGATGGCCCGCGATGGGGTCTGGCGGGAGGCAGGTGATGCCCTGGCGATCCTCAATGGGCTCTATGATCTACTGGTCCAGGAGTGCCCCGAGGATGTCGCTGAAG
This sequence comes from uncultured Chromatiaceae bacterium, assembly GCA_937923175.1. Taxonomy (GTDB): domain Bacteria; phylum Pseudomonadota; class Gammaproteobacteria; order Chromatiales; family Chromatiaceae; genus Thermochromatium. Next base: position 35,025 of record CALALB010000046.1, read on the forward strand.
AGGACTATGAGGATCTGCTGACTGAGCTCGCCGAGAGTATCGAATACGCCAAACAGGCCCATGAATTGGGCGCCAAATTCAATTTTGCCGTCATCCTGTGATTACGGCCGTGTCCCCAAGTGTCTGCGAGGGCGAGCCCTTGAGGCATGGCCATTGCCCAGGGGGATTATTTCCAGCTTCCAGCATCCAGACCTAGATCGCCCTTGGCATTTGCTCGATCTCCCCTTGAGGTGTGAGGTGTTGGGTTAGCGGGCCGGGATGTATTCAAGCTCTTAAAGATCAGGCATGTTCGAATCGCGTTTCATTCCTGTCCATTGATGCGATTATTTGGATCGGCTCCACACCCTTAGATTCCAATTATTTATCCTGACTACCTCCAGAGACGCGCCTTTGCATGGTCGATTACGGGCTTCCTGTTTTATTCGCGCTCTTTCTCTGGTGGTCGAGCACAGGCCTGGTGCTCTATCTCGATAACCTGCCGGGAGCTACCTTTCGCTGGACCCTGTTGGGTGGCGCGATTGTTTTGGTGGTCGCGCTCTTTATTTTGATCATCAGCAGTGCCTCAACCAGCATCCTGGGGGCCTATCTCGGATTTACGGCTGGGGTATTGATCTGGGGTGTCTTCGAGATGAGTTATTTCACGGGTTTTATCGCCGGCCCGCGCAAGACAGCCTGTCCGCCCGGATGTTCTAACGGAAAGCGGTTTGGTCTGGCGATCCTCACCGGGCTATATCATGAGCTTCTGATCATCGGGATGGTGCTCTTCTTGGTCTTGATCACCTGGGGTGAGGCGAATCAGGTCGGCACCTGGGCCTTTGTCGTGTTATGGCTCATGCGCTGGAGTGCCAAGCTCAATCTGTTTCTCGGTGTACCCAATCTCAATGAAGACTGGTTGCCCGAGCAGCTCCAGTATCTGCGCGGCTATATGGTCAAACGTCCCATGAATCTCTTGTTTCCGATCTCGGTGACCTTGGCAACCGTCATCGACACCCTCATGGTCGCAGCGGCCTTTGCCCCTGGCGTTGAATCCAGTGAGACGGTCGGTCTCATCCTGGTGGCAACCCTGCTAGGTCTGGCCATCCTCGAGCATTGGTTTCTGGTTCTGCCCTTTCCCGATGAATGGCTATGGTCTTGGGCCTTGCCACGATCCAGGCGGCAGGTATCCGACCCAGATGAAGGGGGGCTACTGAGACTGATCGAGTCTGATTCCCCATTGCCTAAACGCCTGAGAAGACAAGGTCTTGGCAAACTCAGCTAAACAACAGGGAACCTTGACCGCTTGATTCAATACACTCGTCTAGCCCAAGGCGTTATACTTTCCTTCGGTTTTGGCCTGGGATTGCGCATCATCCTATCCCAGGTGTGGGCGGGGGCAGGGTCGGCCGCGCCTCATCAGCTTGTCTGCTGGCGGTGCAATATCGAATTCTGCGTGGGCGAGGGTACTTTCATGCCCCAGGTGAGGGGTGCGCAGCCTCTAGTGCTCCAACCCTAAGCCCCAGCCCAGCGGTGGATAGATGTCAATCGCGAGTCTCACTGCGGCCTGGATCTGGATCCGCCAGCGGATCTGCGCGGTGAGAACTACAATGACAACGACTCAAACCGACTAGTCGGATGATAGACATGGCGCCTCCCATCCCTACGAGCCTTTCATTGGAGTTCCTCGAACGGTACGGTCTCGCGGCGCCTGGTTGTCCCATGACCTCGCTTGGGTCGCCTGGAGACAAGCCGTTCACGCAGGTCCAATATCTCGAGGTTTTAGAGGGCCTGCGCCAGCGTCCAGACGCACATCTGGCCGTTTATATTCATATCCCATTCTGTCATGTGCGCTGTCTGTATTGCGCCTGCGATACCACCATCACCCATAGCCTTGAACGGGTCGATCAATATCTGGATGCGCTCGAGCGCGAAATGGGGATGGTCACCGAGCGCATCGGCCTGGGCCGTCCGATTCAACATCTCCATGTTGGCGGTGGGACGCCGAATCATCTGACCGAGCCCCAACTTGCCCGGCTGATGGAGATTGTCGAGCGACATTTCACGCTGACCCCAGAATCCTGCGCCTCGATCGAATGTAACCCGCGCCGGGTCTCCGTTGGCCAGCTCGAGCTGATTCGCGGTCTCGGTTTTGAGCGGATCAGCTTTGGGGTTCAGGACCTGAATACCGATGTACAGCGCGCGATCGGGCGCTTACAGTCGCTGGGGATGGTACGGGATGTCTGCCTGACCGCCCGTCAGGTCGGTTTTCAAAACATCAATCTGGATCTGGTCTATGGATTGCCGTTTCAAACCCCAAGCGGTTTCCAGACCACCCTCGAGCAGGTGCTGGAGTTAGCCCCGGATCGCATCGCCTGTTTCAGCTATGCCCATGATCCGGCTAAACGTCCACACCAACACGCCATCAACCCCGCCCATCTCCCCAGCCCCGCCGAAAAGCTAGCACTCTTCCACCGCGCTGTCCGTACCTTTACTGAGGTCGGCTATCATTGGATCGGGCTCGATCTATTCGTCCTTGAGGACGATGAACTTTATGAGGCCCAAAAGGCCGGTCGGCTCTATCGCAATGCGATCGGTTATACCACCTCACCCGATCAGGAGGTCCTGGCCTTTGGGCCAAGTGGTACCAGCGAGATCGGCGATGCCCTGGTGCGCAATGAAACCGACCTGCGGGTATGGCAGCTGAAGGTCAATAACGGCCAATTCCCGATCGGCCTGGGTCACCGCCTCAACGAGGCCGATCGGCGCCGGCGCCAGGCCATGCTGTATCTCATGTGCAATCTTCAGCTCCCTGCAAGCGCAGCAGGTGAGCTGGAGTATGAGCAACTCTGCCGCAAGGCCGAGCACGGGCTGGTCGAGATCTCGGAGGAGGGGATCCGGGTCACCCCGCAGGGGCGGTATATCCTGCATGGGTTGTGTTCTGAGCAGGAAGGGCCTGGTACCGATTGCGGCAGCGCCCAGCGTCATTTCAGGCTTTCGTCGTGAAGCAGGATAAGCGGGGGCGGATCGGCCCCAATGCCATCATCCGCATCCAGGAGGCGCTCAGCAGCCAGGGGGGGGAGGGGGTTGCTGAGTCTGTATTCAAACAGGCAGGGCTCGAGCCATACCTTGGCAGCCCCCCTGAGACAATGGTCCCAGAATCCGAGGTCATCGCCTTGCATCAAGCCCTGCGCACCGAGTTGGGGATCGCTGAGGCGCGGGCGATCGGACGTGATGCCGGACGGCGCACTGGTGATTATCTGCTCGCCCGTAGGATCCCCAAGCCTGCCCAATGGCTTTTAAAACGTCTCCCAGCCCGCTTGGCTGCGCGCCTTTTACTCGAGGCGATTGCAGCCAATGCGTGGACCTTTGTCGGGACAGGGCGTTTTACCATCGCGCCTAGCGCACCTGTCATCGAGATCCATGACTCGCCGCTGTGCCGCGGGGCGCGATCCAATGTGCCTCTTTGCGACTTTTATGCCGGTACCTTCGAGCGCCTGTTTCAGGCCCTGATTCATCCGGCGGCGCGGGTGACCGAGACCCAGTGCGCCGCCCAGGGTGCGCCCTACTGTTGCTTCGAGCTGCGCTGGTAAGGGCCAAGGCTGGATTAGGCGCCAGCCAGCATTGCCTGAATATCCGTCTCTGGGTTGTCGATCGGCTTAAGATCAAAACGTTCCCTCAAAAACCCTGCCACCTTGGGCGATAAAAAGGCGGGTAGGGTCGGGCCCAGGCGGATGCCCTTGACCCCCAGATGTAAAAGCGCCAGCAATACGATGACCGCCTTTTGCTCATACCAGGCAATGTCGTAGGAGATCGGCAGGTCATTGAGGTCCGCTACCCCTAGCGTCTCCTTGAGCTTGAGTGCCACATAGGCCAGCGAATAGGCATCATTGCATTGACCCGCATCGAGCAGACGGGGGATACCGGCGACTGTTCCCAGATCAAGACCATTAAACCGATATTTGGCACAGCCGGCGGTCAGGATCAGGGTATCCCGCGGGAGGCATTGGGCCACCTCGGTGTAATAGGCGCGCTGTTTATGCCGCCCATCACAGCCGCCCATGACGATCAAGCGCCGGACGGCGCCTGACTGGACCGCGGCGAGCACCTGGTCAGCAAGCGCGAGGATCTGGGCATGGGCAAAGCCGGCCACGAGCTCGCCCTGATCGAGTGGGGTGGGGGGCGGGCAGGTGCGGGCGCGCGCGATCACCGGTGAAAAATCCTTGCTGCCGCCCTTGGGTCGATCAGGAATATGGGGCACCCCCGGCCAGCCGACCTGGCCCGTCGTAAAGATCCGGTCGCGATAGCTGTCCTCAACCGGGATCAGACAATTGGTGGTCACCAGGATGGGACCATTGAATGCGGCAAATTCCTTGTCCTGTTGCCACCAGGCATGCCCATAGTTGCCGACAAGATGCGGGTATTGTTTGAAGGCCGGATAGGCATGGGCCGGCAGCATCTCGCCATGGGTATAGACATCGATCCCTGTGCCCTGGGTCTGTTCGAGCAGCTCTTCTAAGTCCTTAAGATCATGGCCCGAGATCAGGATGCCGGGGTTGGTTCCGACCTGTTGGTTAATCCGGGTGATCTCGGGGTGGCCAAAGGTGCTGGTATGGGCCTTATCGAGCAGTGCCATGGCCGCAACCCCGCGCTCGCCGCACCTGAATACCCAATCGAGTAGACGATTGGGAGCGGATTCGGTCAAGGTCGCTGCAAGCGCATCGATCATGAACCCATAGATCTCAGGATCCTCAAAGCCGAGGATCGCCGCATGATCTGTATAGGCAGCCAGACCCTTCAATCCATAGACCAAAAGCTCGCGCAAGGAGCGGATATCCTCATCGGTCTCAGCGAGTATGCCGACTAAGGCCCCCTTGCTGAGAGATTGCCCTGGATCTCCGCACCAATTGACTGCATCCAGGTCGCTGCCCTGGCCAAGCTTGGACTTAAGCGACTCGCGGCGCTCGATGATCTCTTGGAGACGCTCGGTTAAACGCGCATCATCGAAATTGACATTGGTGACGGTCATAAACAACGATTCAGCGATGAAACGGCCAAGCTCAGGATCAGTACGAACCTGGGGACCGCCTGACTGGATGACCACCGCCAACCCCTTTAGCATATAGACCAATAGGTCTTGCAATTGGGCCGTTGACGAATGCTTGCCGCAGATCCCTTGCTGGGTGCAACCCCGGCCTTTGGATGTCTCTTCGCATTGAAAACAGAACATCTGCATGCGGATTATCCTCGCGGATTGTCAAATGACCGGGCTAGGCTGACAAATCATCGGGTCGGCCAACTTGATATAGGTCAAGGCTGAAAACTGGTCATGGCCAATTGTTCGCTGAGGAGGTGCAAGGGGAATGACTGCGAAACCGACTAAGCGGCAGGTGATCCTGGACCCCGAGATGAAGGTCAGCGAGGCCTTGAGCGCCATCCTCGCCCATCATATTGCGCTCATGGGTTCGTGGGAGGCGCAGGCGCGTTCCTGGGAGGATATCGAGGGGGTCCATCAGATGCGAGTCCAGGGCCGCCAATTGCGGGCGGCACTATCGGCCTTCCGCTCTGCGGTACCCAAATCGGTCAGCCAGCCCTGGCGCGATGAACTGGGGTGGGTGGCCAGTCAATTGGGGGCGGCGCGCGATCTTGATGTCTTCATCGATGAGTTTTTGGCAAGCGTACATGCCAAATTACCTTTAAGTGGCGCAGAACCGCTGCGGGCACGCGCCGAGACCAAGCGGTCCCAGGCCTATGAACAGGTTAGGGCCATGCTCGATAGCCCCAGATATGCCGAGTTTAAACGGGGTTTTCGCGATTGGATTGAACGGCGCCGCTGGGAGGAGACAGCACTCGATGACAAACACCGCGCCAATCTCGAACGACCGCTTAAACCCTATGCCCGGCGGCTGATCAAACAGCTCAAACAGCGCACGCTCCAGGCGGGTATGGGTATCGATACCCGTGACCCCGAACAGATGCATTGGCTGCGTATCCAATGTAAGAAACTGCGCTATGCCGCCGAGTTTTTTGTTCCGATCGATCCTGACTTGACTCAGCTTATCGTCTATCTGAAGGATCTCCAAACCCTGCTTGGCGAGCTTAACGATGCTGCGGTCATGCGCGGTTTGGTCGATGCCTTGCTAGAGGATAGCGAGGACCCGGATCTGCTGCGTTATGGCGGCGCCTTGATCGGCTGGCGCACCTGCCGCTGTGAGGGATTGCTTGGGGAGTTCGATCGATATTGGCGTGCATTCGCCGCGCATGTTTAAAACCTGCTCTGTCAGGGGGCCGAATCTGGGGCCTCAAGTTCGAGATGGGCAAGCAATAATTCAGCGCCGCTGATCAGCTGTGTTTCCCAAGCGCCACAGGCACCGCACAGCAGGCGATCAGGGGCGGCAGGGGTCTCAGCGCCACAGCGTTGACAGCGCACGCGGATCTCGGTCGGTTCGATCACCAGCTCAGCGGATTCAGCGAGGCTGCCTGCGGCTACCAGGGGATAGGCGTGGCGCAACAACTCAGGTTCGGCGCCAGACAGGGGTCCGATCCGCAGCAGGATATGGGTCACGCGTGTCGCGCGATGCTCACGGGCAATCGCCTCGACCTGCTCGATCAACGCCTGACAGAGCGACAGCTCGTGCATGATGAAAGACCCCTGACCTGAGATCTTGTAAAATCAAAATGCCTGCCCAATCGAAGTGAGACCCCGGCTCAGGAATCTTTGTGCCGATTGGCTGTCTGACTCCTTGCCCCCTGGGTCAGCAAGGGGTCGGCTAGACTGAATCGCTGATCCAGGGGGCAGGTCGTTTGGTTTTCTTAAAAGATCCAACAATATGGAGATCATCGGATGAAACGCCTGATTGCCAGCACCGCTGCGGGTTTGTTGACCCTAAGCCTTGCCAGCGTTGTCCTTGCCGCCAATCTCTCGCCCGAGGAGCAGATCAAGACCCGCCAAGCCGGTTATAGCTTCATGGGCTGGAACATGAAAAAGATCAAGGCCAACCTGGAGGGCGACTATAACCCGGATCAGGTCAAGGCAGCAGCCAATGCAATCGCTGCGATCGCCAACTCGGGGATGGGTGCGCTTTTTGGCCCGGGGACTGACAAGAACATCGGCTCGGTCAAGACCCGCGTCAAACCCGAGTTCTTCCAGAATATGGAGGATGTCGGCCAGATCGCCCGCAACTTCATCGCCAAGGCCGATGCCCTGGCTGAGGCCGCAGCGACTGGCGATGAACAGGCCGTCGCCGGTGCCTTTGCCGAGCTCGGTGAGGCCTGCAAGGCCTGCCATACCAAATATCGCGCCGATTGAGCGAAATCCTTTAGGGGGTGGCGGTTGCTCGCCTCCCCTTTTCCCATTGCCTGCCTTACCAGGCCGGGATAACGGGCGGGGGTGGGGGCGACAATAGACCGCCGTTAGCGACCCAGACGCTTCCTCCAGCGATGGCAAGCGCCAAAAGCAGGGCCAGGATACCGCCGCCCTCGGCAGGGCGGGCCATGGGTTCACGGCTGAGGACATAGCCGGTGACCATGGGCCGGATTAGGTTCTGGCCGCGGACAAGATAAAACACGGTTGCGGCGATATGGAGTAGGATCAAGCCGCCGAGGACCCAAATCGCCTGACGATGCACCCCGCTTAGCCAGAGGCTTGTCTGATGCCCGACCAAGGATTTTAGCGTTCCGGAAAAGGCGATGTCGTCGGTCGCAAAGAGGCCAGTGCCGGCTTGCAGGGACAATAAGCCAAGCATTGCCAGCACCGAGATCGCCCCGAGTGGATTGTGCCCTAGGCCATGCCAGCGCCCATTCAGATAGGCACGGATGGCAGCAGGGCCGCGCACGAATTGGCCGAAGCGGGCATAGGTTGAACCGATGATCCCCCAGGTCAGGCGAAAGACGAGCAAAGCCAGGATCCACAACCCGATCCGCCCGTGCCAAACCATCCAGCCCCCCCCCTGCAGACCAGTCGCAAAGGCCAAGGCCACTGAGATGACCAATAGCCAGTGAAAGAGCCGCAGAGGAAGATCCCAGACCTTGATGCGATGTTCCTGCATGATTCCGATACCAGAGATAGATGGGTGGAGACAGTGTCGCCGACGCCCAGGGCGATCGCCAAGGGTGTGCTCCTGCACGCGGGTATCCTGACATGAAGCCGGCCGTGGTCCTGTTAAGCGGTGGTCTGGATTCGGCCACCGCGCTTGCCTGTGCCCGTGCTGCGGGTTATAGAGCCTATGCGCTCTCGTTCCGTTATGGCCAGCGCCATGCGGTCGAGCTTGCAGCAGCCGCCCGGGTCGCCGCTGCCCAGGGGGTGGCTGAGCATGCGATCATCGAGATCGACCTGCGGCGCTTTGGCGGTTCGGCCTTAACGGCAGATCTCGCTGTACCTAAAGGCCGCGATCCCAAGACCATCGGTGCCGAGATCCCAATCACCTATGTCCCGGCACGCAATACCGTCTTTTTATCCATTGCCCTGGCCTGGGCCGAGGTCCTGGGGGCTGGAGATATCTTTATCGGGGTGAACGCGCTCGATTATTCCGGTTATCCGGACTGTCGTCCCGAATATCTCGCTGCCTTTGAACGTTTGGCCAATCTGGCCACCGCTGCCGGTGCCACTGGCCAGCAAAGGTACCGCATCCATGCCCCATTGCTCCAGATGACCAAGGCCGAGATCATCCGGTTGGGACTGGCGCTGGGTGTCGATTATGCCCTGACCAGCAGCTGCTATGATCCAGACCCCCAGGGCCGGCCCTGCGGTACCTGCGATGCCTGTCTGTTGCGTGCCAAGGGCTTTGCCGAGGTCGGTATCCCAGATCCATTGTTGATCCGTTTTGGATGACCCTATGACAAGCCGCCTGTTTCATCTTGCGGTGGCAGGTTTCGCAGCGGTGCGCCGTCTAGGGGCCCCGCCAAGCGGCCAGCGCGCTCGCCAATTAAAAGGCCATTGCTTTGCGGTTCGGCTTCGAGCGGCACTCCCGGCGGGCTGGGGAGCATGGCCAGGCTCTGAGGGCGACGAGCTGGGCACCAGGCTTGCCAGTTGTCTTGCCCCGCTCGATGGCGCTGATCTGAACGAGCTCCTGGACTTGCCGGGTGACGCAGAACTTGTCCGCTGGATCGCCGATCAGCTCGATCTGCCTGGTCTGGACGCCCTCAGTCTGGCCAGCGGGCACGATCAAGGGGTTGTGCTGGATCGCAGCGGCTCTATCCAGGTTTGGCGTCGCTTTCGTTTTGAGTCGGCCCATCGCCTGCCTCGTGTCCCGCCCGATCACCCCTGTGGGCGGATGCATGGACATGGCTTTCGGGTATCTCTCTATGCCGCTCAGCCATCTGAGGACCTTCCTGCTGAGTTTCAGATAGACCGCTTGACCGCGCTCTGGGCCCCGCTCCATGCCCAATTGCACCACAGGTGTTTAAACGAGATCCCGGGGCTGGAGAACCCAACGAGTGAACAACTTGCGGCCTGGATCTGGGGGAGGCTTCAATCTGAACTGCCCTTGACAGCCGTTCAGATCGAGGAGACCGCTACTGCCGGCTGTCGCTTTGACGGCCGGGTCTATCGCATCTGGAAGGAGCAGAGTTTCGAGGCGGCGTTGCGCCTAAACCGCGCACCGGCTCAGGATAGCCAGGCGCAATTGCATGGGCATGGCTATCTGATCCGTCTCCATCTCGCTGCCCCCCTCGATCCGATCCTGGGCTGGACGATCGACTATCGGGAGGTCAAGCGTCTCTTCAAACCCCTTTATGACCGGCTCGATCATCAGCGGCTCGATGAATTCCCCGGCCTTGCCGACACCGAGCCAGGTCAGCTGGTCCAATGGATCCGCGCTGAGCTGATGGACCGACTGCCTGCTCTGGATCGCATCGATCTTTATCCGACACCAGAAACCGGGGTTGCGCTTTGCTGGGGCGAGGCAGGGGCAGAGCTTCTCCTATGAGCTATTGGGTCAAAGAGATCTTTTTTAGCCTGCAAGGTGAGGGCGCCCAGGTGGGTCGCCCGGCGGTCTTTTGCCGCTTTACCGGCTGTAATCTCTGGTCTGGGCGGGAGCAGGATCGCGCCCATGCACTTTGTCGTTTTTGCGATACGGACTTCCGCGGCACCACTGGGATCGGGGGCGGACGCTATCCAGATGCCCAGTCATTGGTCGCCCAGATCCTGCAGCGCTGGCCAGTCAGCAGGCAGCGCCCCTATGTTGTTCTGACCGGCGGCGAGCCCTTGCTGCAACTTGATGCCGCCCTGATCGATGCCTTGCATCAGTATGGCTGCGAGATCGCCGTCGAGACCAATGGCACCCGTCCTGCACCCCCGGGTCTCGATTGGCTTTGCGTCAGCCCCAAGGCAAATGCGCCCTGGCTTCTGCGCCAAGGCGATGAGCTCAAGCTGGTCTATCCCCAGCCTGGTCTTGATCCAGAATCTCTGGAAGGGCTGCCCTTTCGTTTCTTGTTTATCCAACCCCTGGATGGCCCCGACTATACCCGCAATCTCCAGAGCGCCATTGCTTACTGCAAGGCGCATCCCAGTTGGCGTCTGAGCATCCAAATCCACAAATACTTAGGTCTCCCCTAAGAGACCGATTTTTGTAAATGCCTGTTGACATTATCCCCTGTCAAGCTAAGATGACAGTTGCCGCGCCGCAGAGCCCTGGATCTGGTGGCCCGAATGCCAGTCGGGACAGGCGCAAGACATTCGCTGTGCAAATGGTCCGCGCCACCTAGTGGCCGTTCGCTCAAACCGTATTGGAGCCTTAATTTCAGTGGCTGAGCCAAAAACCCCTGCTGCCCAAGCGAGAGGCAGCGCTGCTAAACCCACAACGGAGACTAAATCCATGGCAAGTCTTTCCGGTCTGACCGATCAGCAGGCTAAAGAGTTCCACGAGCAGTTTAAGACGACCTACACCGCCTTCGTCAGTCTGGCTGCCCTGGCCCATCTGCTTGTCATCGCCGCCAATCCTTGGTGGTAATCCCGCTTCCAACCCAATCAGAGGTTAATCCCATGAGCGATGTCGCAAAGCCGCGTAACCCCGAGGATGATTGGAAGATCTGGTTGGTCATCAATCCGGCAACCTGGCTGATGCCCATCTTCTACGCCCTGTTGGTCCTGGCCATTGCTGTCCATTGGGTCGTCTTCTCGGTCGGCCTCGGTTGGAAATAACCCCAATCCTTAAGGATGCCCGCAAACAGCGGGGCTAACGGCGCCGGGCCCAAGGATCGGCGCCGTTTTGTTTTGCCTCCATGAAAAACAAAAAGGCCCGGGGATGGCTCCCCGAGCCTTTGACGACTTGGCGCTCTCTAGGGGATTCGAACCCCTGTTACCGGCGTGAGAGGCCAGCGTCCTGACCACTAGACGAAGAGAGCAGAGATCGATTAAGAAGTAAAATATTATACCCTCTCATCTTTCCAAGACAAGCATCCATCCACAAGGGACACGCCAAGGCCCTCATGCTGGACTCAAAATCCACAATCGGTCTGATCGAGCGCCCTGGCCAGCCGCGGGTGATCCCGCGCTCCGCGCATGGGATCTCGCATGCCCAGATCAGCGAGCATGCACTTGAGGTGCTCCATCGTCTACGTCAGCACCAATTTCAGGCGCACTTAGTGGGCGGGGGTGTGCGCGACCTCCTGCTTGGCCAGGAGCCCAAGGATTTTGACGTGGTCACAGATGCCACACCTGAGCAGGTGCGCCAGGTATTTCGCAACTGCCGCCTGATTGGGCAACGCTTTCGCCTGGCCCATGTCTATTTTGGGCGGGAGATCGTCGAGGTGGCTACCTTTCGCGGTAGCGGTTCGGCTGGGGGTTCAAGCGGGGCCCGTCAACTGCGCAATGGAATGATCGTGCGCGATAACCTCTATGGCACCATCGAAGAGGATGCCTGGCGGCGCGATTTCACCATCAACGCCCTGTATTACGACATCGCCGACTGCTCCCTGATCGATTATGCCGGCGGTTTCGATGACCTGCGCGCTGGCGTGTTGCGTCTGATCGGCGAGCCGGTGCAACGCTATCGCGAGGACCCAGTACGCATGCTGCGGGCGGTGCGTTTTGCCTGCAAGCTCGGTTTCACTATCGAACCAAACACTGAGCGCCCATTGTTTGAGCTGGGATACCTGTTGCGCCAGGTGCCGGGTGCGCGTTTATTCGATGAGCTGATCAAGCTTTTTCATTCCGGCTATGCCTTGGCGGTCTTTGAAAAGCTGCGCCACTATGGGCTGTTTGGGTATCTCTTTCCGGCGACTGAATCCTGTCTGGCAACCGAGGAGCAGGGTTTCCCAATCACCTTTGTCAATCGGGGATTGGCCAATACCGACCAACGTATCGCCGAGGATAAGCCAGTAACCCCGGCCTTTTTATACGCGATCCTGTCATGGGAACCGGTACGGCGACGCTGGGAATCCTTGATGGCGGCCGGGATGGGGGCCCATGAATCGATCCAGCTGGCCATTTCCGAATTCAACCCCAGGGAGCAGACAGCGCTCATTATCCCCAAGCGGATCGCCCTGCCGATGCGCGAGATCTGGAGTCTCCAACCGCGTTTTGGCGAGCGCGCCGGCAAGCGCCCCCATCGGTTGTTGGCTCATCCGCGTTTTCGCGCGGCCTATGACTTTTTGCTGTTGCGCGCCGAGGCGGGCGAAGTGGATCCCGAACTGGCTGAATGGTGGACGCGTTTCCAGGAGGCAGGTGCCCAAGAGCGCGAGCGCATGACGGTGCACCCTAGGGTTGCAAAACGCGGTCGTTCACGCCGCCGCGCCGCCGCGCATGCCTGAGGACCTGCGCCGGCTTCCCTAACCCTGGTCAGCTGCATCAGGCCCACCACCTCCTAGCTGTCTCTTGAGACCAGCGACCTGCCCGGTGTATGGCACGTCCCTGACCGTCTCCTCGGTTGACGCGGCGAGCCTGTACCCTGTCCGCCCTAGGCTCACCCGCATTCCCGGCCGAGGCCCCGTGCTATGGCACGGCTGCTGCCTGCTTTGTGCCCTGCCCTGGCTGCATTAGGTCTGGAGCCGCAACCTGGGTTACAAGGCCATTCCTGATACCGAGCAGCCCAACCCTATGTCCATGGGGTGTGGTCTGGTGGGAGACTTCGGCAAGGGTATTTGGTGCAGGACGAACGCGCGTCTGGGCTTGACCGTGACTGGATGGGGCGCTAGGTTCAACAGCTTAATTTTTTGCGCCCGCGCCTCAGGGGCCAGTTTTGCAATTCAACCTGCATATCACTCATTAGGTTCGCCGCTTATGCCCATCCCCTTTCCCTTCTCCGCCATCGTCGGCCAAGATGAAATGAAACGCTCGCTGTTGATGGCGGCCGTCGATCCGTCGATCGGCGGGGTGCTTGTCTTTGGCGATCGCGGTACCGGCAAGTCCACTGCCATCCGGGGCTTGGCCGCGCTCCTGCCCAAGATGCGCGCTGTCGATTGTCCCTATCACTGCGATCCAGATGCCAGCGATGACTATCTCTGCGATGAATGCCGGGCCAAAAAGGCCAAAAACGGCACGCTGAAATCCCATCAGATCCCGGTGCCTGTGGTCGATCTCCCCCTGGGCGCGACCGAGGATCGGGTGATCGGTGCGCTTGATCTTGAACGCGCCCTGACCAAGGGTGAAAAGGCCTTTGAGCCTGGTCTTCTGGCGCGCGCCCATCGCGGTTTTCTCTATATCGACGAGGTCAATCTGCTCGAGGACCATCTGGTCGATGCGCTCCTCGATGTAGCCGCCTCTGGGCAAAATATCGTCGAACGCGAGGGTTTAAGTATCCGTCACCCAGCGCGCTTTGTACTGGTGGGCTCGGGGAACCCTGAAGAGGGTGAGCTGCGCCCCCAACTCCAGGATCGCTTTGGTCTGTCGGTCGAGGTCAAGACCCCTACCGATCTGGCGGTGCGCATGCAGGTGGTGCGGCTGCGCGACGAGTTCGAGCGCGATCCGGAGGCGTTCGTCGCTAAATGGAAGGCCAAGGACACCAAGATCAGCCGTCAGATCCAAAAGGCCCGCAAACTCTTGCCCGAGGTGGAGGTTCCGGATCAAACCTTGGAGGAGACCAGCAAGCTGTGTATCCGGCTAGGCACCGATGGTCTGCGCGGCGAGCTCACGGTCATCCGCGCTGCGCGTGCCCTGGCTGCGCTCGAGGGCAGCCGGCAGGTCAAGATCGCGCATGTGAAGACCGTTGCCGTTTCGGCCCTCAGACACCGTCTGCGCCGCGATCCGCTTGATGAGTCCAGTTCGACCAACCGCGTGGAGCGGGCGATCAAGGAGCAATTTGGCGAATGAGCCAGACTGTAGCTGTCCCTAGCATGGCGGCTGCTGCAGCGCCAATTACCACCCCACCGGCGGTCAAGGGCCCAGCGCCCTGGGACGACGCCGTGCTGGCCGCGGTCCTGATGACGATCGAACCCCGAGGCACCGGCGGGGTGGCCTTGCGCGCCCTCCCTGGACCGGTGCGCGAGATGTGGCTTTCGATCCTCTATGATCTGCAACCCCCGGGTACCCCGCGCCGGCGCGTGCCCCTCCATGTCACCGATGGGCGGCTCTTGGGCGGTTTGGATCTGGCTGCTACCTTAAGAAGCGGCCGCCCCGTCGCTGAACAGGGGCTATTGGTCGAGGCCGATGGCGGGATATTGGAACTGGCGATGGCCGAGCGGATTGCCCCTGGAACGGTTGCGCGGATCAATCTGGCTTTTGATACGGGTGAGGTGATCCTGGAGCGGGATGGGCTGGCTAGGCGCACCCCCTCGCGTTTTGCCATGATCGCGCTCGACGAGGGGATTGGGGACGAGGGTTTGTCTTCTGCCCTGCTCGATCGCCTCGCCTTTCATGTAGACCTGAATACTATCCCTTATGATGCTGCGGTCTCCTGCGACTATGATCTAGAGGATATCCAGGCGGCGCGCGCCCTCCTAGGTTCGGTGACGATTAACGATGCTCAGATCCAGACCCTGTGCGGGGTCGCCTTGGCATTGGGCATCCCTTCGCTGCGCGCCTCGATCCTTGCCTGTCATGCGGCGCGCGCCCATGCTGCCTTGAATGGGCGCACCCTGGTCACCGATGAGGACCTGGCCGCAGCCGGCCGCCTGGTGCTTGCGCCGCGCGCCACCCAGCTCCCGCCGATGGAGCCCCCGCCAGATGCCGAGCCACCCCCGCCAGAGCCTCAGGAACCCGATCAGGAGCAGGATCAGGCCAAGGATAGCTCCCAGGAGCCGCGCGCACTCGAGGAGATGATCCTCGAGGCGACCAAGGCGGCGATCCCGGCGGGTCTGTTGGCGCAATTGCAGGCTGGCAAGGTCCGGCGCACGCGTTCGCGCAGCACCGGCAAGGCCGGTGCGATGCGCAATGCCCCTAGCCGTGGGCGACCCGCGGGCGTGTTGCGCGGCGAGCCGCGCGCCGGGCAAAGGCTCAATATCATCGAAACCCTGCGGGCCGCGGCTCCTTGGCAGCGTATCCGTCGCGAGGAGCGGCTGCGTGCAGGCAAGCCAGTCAATCGACTCGAGATCCGTCCAGACGATTTCCGGATCAGCCGTTTCAAGCACAAATCCGAAAGCACGACCATCTTTGTGGTCGATGCCTCGGGTTCATCGGCCTTGCATCGCCTGGCCGAGGCCAAGGGGGCAGTCGAGCTCCTGCTGGCCGACTGCTATGTGCGCCGCGATCAGGTAGCGCTTGTCGCCTTCGGCGGTCAGGGTGCCGAGGTCCTGTTGCCCCCGACCCGTTCCTTGGTGCGGGCCAAGCGTTGTCTGGCCGGATTGCCAGGCGGTGGCGGTACACCCCTAGCGGCAGGGATCGATCTGGGGATGTTGATTGCCGATGGAATCCAGCGGCGTGGCGGCACCCCGATCCTGATCCTGATGACCGATGGGCGGGCCAATGTCGCCCGCGATGGTACCGGTGGGCGTACCCGTGCCTTTGAAGAGGCGCTGGCCTCGGCGCGTCTGGTGCGCGCCTTGGAGATTACCGCCTTGGTGATCGATATCTCGCCGCGCCCGCAACCTCAAGGCAGGGAGCTTGCCAAAGAGATGGGGGCGCTGTATCTGCCGCTGCCCCATGCCGATGCCCGCGCTCTGAATGATGCGGTGCGTGCCACGACCCGCTAATCCTGGCTGGGTTCTTGTCAGGGGGTCGGGGATGATGGATAATTCAGCCCCCAGCCTAGGAGCCTTGCCTGGGCTAGGCAGACAGCACAAGGGGCCGTAGCTCAGCTGGGAGAGCGTCGCGTTCGCAATGCGAAGGTCAGGGGTTCGATCCCCCTCGGCTCCACCATCCCCCCCTTTCATCCGCCGCCGAGACTCTTTCTCGCACAGGCCATCCCCAAACCCTGCCCTCAATCAATCGACCGGCGCATCCCTTCCCGCCAGTGTGTTCGGTCCAGGGCAAGCCAGAATTACTCATTTCCGAAGAGCGCCTGCTTGATCATTCCGGCACAGGCCGGAATGAAATCCGGGAATACCCTTGCCCCGCCAAAGTTGGGACGAGACCAGTAGCCCTGTCTGGAGGATCCTTTGGACATGGGCTGTTGCCGGTGTGACGCCTGATACCAGGTGCCCCGGCTTCCGCCGGGCTGACCAGGAGTCATTCCTGGCATCCCCTGCATCTTCAGCATTCCGGGGCACCCTCCCCTTGTCATTCCGGCATAAGCCTGGAATCGAGGAAAAGCCATCAGCGGCCTCAGGGGTTTTCTAGACCCCGGCTTTCGCCGGGATGACAAAGCAGGTGTCATTCCGGCACAGGAATATCGCCCCGGTGCAAACCGAGGCCGGGATTGACCTCTTGCTTCGGGCCTGCTGGCCTTCGCAATGAGCCGGTGCGCGACAAGCCCTGCCCCGGGCGGATCGGTGCGCGCAGACTTTGTGTCGTCTTTGGGTTTGGCTGCCCGAAATTTGGCTTGCGGGTTTTCAGCGTGGCTTCTGCTGCTCGATGTGTTGGCGTAGGATGGCAATCGGTGCTCCGCCCCAGCTTGAGGCAAAGTAGGACGGCGACCACAGCGCGCCGCGCCAGTAATGCCCCTGGATGTCGGCCGCGCCAGTCGCAGCAAGCGGCTGGAAACGCCTTCTACGCGCCGCTCCACAGCTTCAGGCAGCACGAAGCGCGCTTGCGCAAAGCGCAGCAGGCCATGAGCCGCAAAGTGAAGTTCAGCAACAACTGGGGAAAAGCAAAAGCCCGCATCCAGCGCATCCATGCCCGCGTCAAGGACGCCCGCTGCGATTTTCTGCATAAGACCTCGACCGCGATCAGCAAAAACCACGCGATGGTGTGTATCGAGGACCTGCAGATACGGAACCTGTCCAGGTCGACGGCAGGCACGGCCGAACAGCCTGGCAAAACGTTCGCGCCAAGCCTGGTCTGAACCAGGCCATCCTCGACCAGGGTTGGTAAGAGTTCCGCCGCCAACTGGACTACAGGCTGGCCTGGCGGGGTGGAAGGCTTGGGGTGGTTGCGCCGCAGAACACCAGCCGCACCT
>CALALB010000047.1 GCA_937923175.1 uncultured Chromatiaceae bacterium
GCCGGCGACATCCTGCTCCGGGGCATTGTCATGAGGGTTCGCTTACCCAAGCCTATCGCGCACCACACCCGTGATCCGGGCCGAGATGACGGCAGGCCGCAAGCCCATTCAGGGGCTGGCCCAGAGCTACCCCATCTGGCCTTCCCCAGTCTGTAAGTGGAAGCACCGCGACAGTCTCGGGGACCGGTCTCACCTGCCAAAGCGGTTGCAGACGACCTAGAGGCCGGCGCAGGAGATCCTGGCGGTGGAGTTGGGCAAGACGCTACTGGTATCGCTGGATGATCGGCTCGCGGTCAGGCGCGAGTTTGTCCATCCGCCAGTCTTGCGCTCGGGGCTGGATCGCTGCCTGCGCCGCCAGGGGTGAGCCACTTGAAGGCGCTGCAGACACAGGCGGGCAAGCCCGCGCCTGCAGTCTTTGCCGCCTACGAGCCAGGCTACCTGCACCTCGACCTGAAGTCCCTGCCCCCGATGGCCGATGAGGACAGCCGCCGCTCCTTGTCTGGGACCATCGACCGGTCTACCCGCAGGGTGTTCATCAAGACCTGGCTGCTCGCGCATCCGCACGATCCTGACCGATCACGGTCAGACGTTCACCGACCGCTAGGTCACGACAGGCGAGCGCACGCCCCCGGGAAAGCACGCCTTCGATGCGCTGGGCGTCGCGCATCGGCTCGCGCGTGCGTGATGCCTGCAGACCAATGGGATGCTCGAGCGCTTCCATGGCCGCATCGAGCGCTTGCGCTACCCTTGGCTGTACAGCCATCATCTGCCTCAAGCCGCCCTCAACGCCCGCACGCCCATCCAGGCCATGACAGCCTGTATCGGCAACCTCCTGAGCTCTTCCCCAAGCGTATCTATCATCACCGGGATATGACACTGATGCAGCTAGCAGACAGCCTCGCCCTTGCCATGAGCCTGCCGACCATGGCGGTGGGGTTTGCGCACTATACGCGCTCAAATGCCTTTGCGGTCCTGGGCCAGGAGCGCCTTCTATTGAGCCCTATAGCGGTCGGCTCAATTCTAGGGACCAGCCTTGGTGGATTGCTGGTCGGTTTGGTATCCGGGGGACCCTAACGACTCTGCTGGCCTTGATTTTTTAGCATTGTTATGCAGATTGAGCAAAAAATGGCGAATACCGTCTATCACATAGGTTGTATTTATTGTTTTTGTTGACCACTCATTATTTTTTTGCTCAATGGTGATATCCTCAACCAGAGAAAATATCCAATGAAATCATTGCAAAACCTGCTCATCGCCTGTGTCTTATGCGGCGCAGCAGCGGCCCATGCTGAGGGCCTGTTGGTCTTTGCTGGTGCTGCCACCACCCCACCGACCATGGAGGCTGCCAAGGCATTTGAAGAAAAGGCCGGCGTCAAGGTCGATGTAATCTTTGGCGGCTCAGGCTATGTGCTCTCGCAGATGAAACTTGGCAAACAAGGCGACCTTTATTTCCCGGGCTCATCGGATTATATGGAGCTTGCCAAACGCGAGGGCTATGTTCTCCCTGAGACCGAAAGGATTATCGTCTATGTGGTCCCGGCGATTAATGTGCAACATGGCAATCCCCACAATATCCAGGGTCTCAAGGATTTGTTAAAGCCAGGCCTGCGGGTGGCGATCGCCAATCCTGAAGGGGTTTGCGTAGGGGCCTATGCGGTCGAGATCTTCGAAAAGGTATTGACCCCGGAAGAGCGCGAGCAATTAAAGGCCAATATCAAAAATTACACTGGCTCTTGTGAGCAGACGGCGACTGCCATCTCATTGAAACTCGCCGATGCGGTGATCGGCTGGCGGGTCTTTCATCATTGGGACCCGGAGCGTATCGAAACCATTCCCCTCCCTGCTGAACAGATCCCGCGCATCGGTTATATCCCGATTGCCATTTCTAAGTTCAGCAAACAGCCTGAACTTGCGCAGCAGTTTATCGACTTTTTGACCAGCAGCGAGGGTCAGGCGATCTATGCCAAATATCATTATTTCAGCGAGCCGCAGGCGGCATTTAATTGGATTGGGGCGGTCAAGCCGGTAGGTGGCGAATATGTGGTCCCCGAGGAATGGTTAAATCTACGCGAGACAGTGGATCCCAAAAAGGTCGTCAAGGAGTGAGCCTCAAGACCCTTGGCTTTGGGGTGCGTGCCAGCATCGTTGCTGCCTTGGCGGTGCTGGCCATCTATGCCGGTTTAATCCTGTCTCTGTTATGGTTTTTAGACCCTGAGATCCTAAGGCGCACCCTGTGGTCTGCACGCAGTTTGTTTTCGATCCGCCTGTCGCTCTATGCAGCGACCCTGGTGACCCTATTGGCCTTAGCGCTCGCCATCCCAGCTGCCTATGCGCTTGCGCGCTACCGCTTTTGGGGCAAAGAGGCGACTGAAATCGTCCTTGAGTTTCCTTTGATCATCTCGCCAGCAGCGCTGGGCGCGACCATCTTGATCTTCTTCAATAATCCGGTCGGCGAATGGATTCAGGAAAACATCGTTTATTTTGTCTTCAATGTCGCAGGCATTGTACTCGCCCAATTGATCACCGTGCTTGGGCTCGCAGTGCGGATGCTCAAGGCGGCATTTGAGTCGGTCCCGCCCGAGCTTGAGACCGTCGCGCAAACGCTCGGTGCAGGCAGGACCTATGCCTTTTTGACCGTGACCCTGCCCCTTGCTAAAAACGGACTGCTCGCCGCCTTGATCCTCATCTGGGCTAAGGCGCTCGGCGAGTTCGGGGCCACCCTGATGGTCGCAGGCTCGATGGCCATGCGCACCGAGACCCTACCGATCGCGATCTTTATGCGTCTGTCCTCAGCGGATATCGAGGCGACCGTGGCCTTGATCCTGATCCTCGTGGTCATCGGTCTGACGGCACTCTTGATCGCGCGTCGCCTACTCGCGGGGTCTGCCCGTGCTTGAGATCGATGGGCTGATCGCCCAGGTAGGGCATTTTCGGTTGGGCGAGGTGTCGCTTGCGGTAGCGCCGGGCAGCTGCCATGCGGTAGTCGGTCCGTCTGGCTCAGGCAAAAGCACCCTACTTGGCGCTATCCTCGGTACCCTACCAGTGCTGCGAGGGTATATACGCCTTGCCGGCGAGGATCTCACAGCGCTCCCTATAGAGCGGCGGCAGATCGGCTATGTGCCCCAGCAATTGGGCTTGTTCCCGCATCTTTCGGTGCGGGCCAATCTGTTATATAGCGCCCGGGCACGGCGGGTGCCGGAGCCGGTCTATGGGCCGCTCTTGGCGCGGCTCCTGGAGATCACTGGGATCGGGGGTCTACTCGACCGGCGTATCCAGACCCTATCAGGGGGTGAGCGCCAACGCGTCGCCCTGGTACGCGCGCTCGTCGCCAAACCCCGCCTGGTCCTGCTCGACGAGCCCTTTAGTGCGCTCAATGAGAGCCTGCGCCGCGAACTCTGGTGGCTGGTCAAGGAGCTGCAACAGGAACAGGGGCTGACGGTGATGCTGGTCACCCATGATCTGACCGAGGCCTATAGCCTTGCTGATCAGATCACCGTTCTGATCGACGGCCGTCAAGAACAAAGCGGCGACAAGGCGGCGATCTATCGGCGTCCAGCGAGCCTGGCCGTTGCCCGTTTTTTGGGCCTCAAAAACCTTTTTCCTGCGCGCGCCCAGACACCAGGGCTTTTGGACTGCCCAGCTTTCGGCGTCCAACTCAGAATCAAGGACTCAAAGGTAGAGGGTGAGGAGCTGTGGGTTGGTATCCGCGCCGAGCATGTGGCCGTGCGCCGTCCAAACGACCCCTTACGCCCCGATGAGACGCGGCTAAGCGGTTATTTCGAGCGCATCCTGGATCTCGGCGATTCGGCTATGTTGCATCTGCGCACCCCAAGCGGCGCCCTGCTTGAGATCCGCTGTCGCCATCGGCTGCTGCGCAGCTATGCCATCCAGGAGGGCAAGATGGGGATTGTTGGCCTGCCCGCGGATGAGCTCTTTGTCATCCGTTCTTGAAGACTCAGGTGCTCACTACCCTATCTGGTCAGGTGGCTTGATTTCGGGTACCAGCCACTGCTCCAATGGTTTTGGATTATTCAGCCCTGCCGGTTGGCAGAGAGATCATTCACAACCAGGTGCGGGCGGGACCGCCCGTATCCCAGAGGAGTGCTTTCCCCATGTTTGCGCCAAGCCGCCTATTGATCTGGACCCTAACCCTGGTCGTCTGCTTCCTTAGAACCGCTGCGCCCGCTGCTGAGACAACATCGCCAACCTCTCCCGGCAAACTGATCGGCGTCCGAGCATTCAATCACCCCGACTGGTTCAAACAGAGTTTTCTCGATATCGAGGAGGACATCCAAGAGACGGCGCAGGCCGGCAAGCAATTGATCCTGTTCTTTGAGATGAACGGCTGCCCCTATTGCGCGCGTCTGCTCGAGGAAAATTTCGCCCAGGAGCCGACCCAGTCATTCATCCGCGAGCACTTCGAGGTTATCGCCTTGAATATCCAGGGGGATCGGGAGGTGACTGTGGATACCGACCAGACCCTGCCGGAAAAGGAATTCGCCCAACGGATCGGGGTGCGTTATACGCCAACCCTGCTGTTTTTAAACCAGGAAGGCGAAGAGGTCGCGCGGATCGATGGGTATCGCAACCCTGCGGACTTCAAATTGATCCTAGACTATGTTGCTAGCCGCGCCTATGAACACCAGAGCATGGCCGAGTTTATCGCTGGTGCACGACAGGCGGTTTATCAATTGCGCCCCCACCCCCGTTTTCAGGATCTTCGGGATCTTAGCAGCGTCAGAGACCGTCCCCTGGCCCTCTTGTTTGAGGATGCCCAGTGCCTTGCTTGCAATGCGCTGCATGATGGGCCTTTAACCGACCCTGAGGTCGATGCCGCGCTTGCACCCTTCGTCGTGGTGCGGCTCGATGCCTTGGCCGATAGCCCTATCATCGCCCCGGATGGGCGCGAGACCACGGCGCGCGCCCTTGCCGAATCGCTCGGGATCGATTATCGACCGGCCTGGATCCTCTTCGATCAGGGGCGCGAGATCGCCCGTATCGAGAATGAACTCTATGGGTATCACCTTATCGGAGTCCTTGAATATGTCGGCCAGCGGCACTATCGAAATTATCCAGGCAGCCCATTCGATTACATCAATGCCAAAACCGCCGAGCTTTTGGGACGGGGCGAGGATGTGCGGATTACCGATGAATAGGGTCCCTGCCTGGGGCGAGCCGATCGCACGTGGGCGCCCATTACCCACTGACTACCCCTGCCCAGCTATCCCAAGTCAGCTGTTTGGATAGTCTGCTAAGGTCGAGATTGACACCGGCCTTGCCTGATCTGCAGGGATGCGGGAGTGCAGCCTTCGCCCCCAGGTGTCCCGGCGTAAGCCTCCGGCGTTGGGGTAAGCCATCGTGCAACCCGGTGCCTCTAGACAGAGATTTGGCGGGGTCAGGGGCCTTTGGGTATTCGCCGGTCCGATGGGTCAGATAGAACCGCTAACCAGACCCTACCCCCCTGCCCTGCTCTGTCGCTTAATAGCAGGCGCAGGCGAGCGGCATGGGCAAGGGCAGCGGCATCAGCCAGCGGACCGGTATAGATCTTGGGCAACCAGTCGGGGCGTTTCCTAAAGCGTCTATAAGACCAGAGATATTGCTCAGGACAAAGGCGCACACACTCCTCGACCCCGAGATTGAGCGCTGCTGCCGCTTCGAGCGAGTCTACACTCTCGATCTGGGGCGGGGCGGGCAGACAATGGATGATAAAGCCCTGGGCAGCAGGTAGGCGCTCAGCAAACATAAAGACGACCCCGGCTCCCGTGCGGCGCGCCAGCCGATTGACCAGAAGCATGGTGAATGCCGGTACAGTAAAAAAGGGAGCAAAGACTGCTCCCTTATCGGCCTTGGGTTCTTGATCGGGCAGGATCCCTACCAGCTCGCCGCGCTCGAGCGCCGCAAGCAATAGCCGGATACCCCCAGGGCCGATCGGTGCCAAGGTCGCACCCGTGCGCGCCCGCCCTGCCTGAATGAGGGTATCGAAGACACCCTGCGATTTATACAAAATGGTCGTGGGTCCAAGGCTTGCCAGATACAGCCCGGCCAGCTCCCAGGCCCCATGATGCGGCGAAAGCACAATCAACCCGCGCCCTGGAGAGCGGGCGAGATGCTCAGCGCCGCGCACCTCCCGAATCAGGCCCAGAACCTTGGGCAGGGGCCGGTGCCAAAAATGGGCGATCTCGAGGTAGGTCTTGCCGAACTCGACAAGGCTTGCATTACGCAGTCGCCTCTGTTGGGTAGGATTCAGCTCAGGCAGACACAGGGCGATATTGATCAGGGCATTGCGCCGCTGGCGGTTTGGCCAGAGCCCAATCAACCAGCCGATGGCTGCACCCAGCCGATGGACCCAGGGCAAGGGTAGGCGTGCCAAAAGGCCCAATACGAGATGCACAATGACTGATCGTTTGGCTTGAACACTGATCATCTCAACTATCAACAGGAGGATGCTTAAACCATGACCCAAGATCTACCCCGCCCGCTCTCACCTCAGGCGGCCTTTGATCTGCTCCAGGCCAATCCAAAGGCACTCCTGGTCGATATCCGCTCGACCATGGAATTTTTATTCGTCGGGCATCCTGTGGGGGCGATCCATGTCCCTTGGATCGACGAGCCCACCTGGGAGATCAATCCCAACTTTGTTACCGAGATCCGCAAGCTTGCATTGGGCGGGGCGATTTGCGAACCAGATCAGGAATGTACCCCGATCATCCTGATCTGCCGCAGCGGCAAACGCTCATTAGAGGCGGGCAAGGCGCTGATCCAGGCAGGTTTCAAGGCGGTCTTCCATGTCGATGAGGGATTTGAGGGCGAGCTGGATGCCCAGCATCATCGCAGCAGTATCAACGGCTGGCGTTTCCGCGGTCTGCCTTGGGAGCAATGCTAGTCACCCATCTGGATGCGCCGCCCGAATAGATAGGCTGGGTGGCTGACCAGCGATTCAGCCTCACTCCCTTCCTGGTACGCCTCTTGGGTCGCAGAGAGGCGGCGCACTGGGGCCCAAACCGGGTTTTCAGCCTGACGGCCCTTGGCCTCACGCCGACAACGGGCCAGCATCTGAAGCTGGCGGACGACAGTGCGCGCCGCATTCAGATTGCGCGGCGATGGATCGGCAAAAAGCTGATGCAACTCCTTATCCAATGCTGCGCCTCGCTCGGCCAAGCGGGTCAGAAACTCAGAAAGGGCCGCATGGGGATCAGAGCGGTTGGTTAGAGCGACCAGGTTTTCTTGGCGCTCGATCTCCTCCAACACACTTGCCGCCGCCGGCGGGGTCTCCCCCGGATCTCCTGCGGACAGGCCCTCTGACTCATAGAGCTTGAGCAGATATTCAGCGCGCGCTAGCGGATCCAGCAAGGCTTGGTAGGCCTCGTCGATCTGGGCCAAGGCCCGCGCCAGCTCATCATCCTCGCCCTGAGCAAACTCAGCGCGAACGGACTCTACCAGGGTGCGATAACGTTCGGTCAACACCCCCTCATCGATGGCAAAGCCAACCGGCAGATCAAAGCGTTCAAAATGATTCTTACACACTGATCGATACGGCTTGACGGGCTCTTTCCGGTCATCTGGGGCCTGGGATCGCCCCAACCTGAAGGCGCTGGAAATCGAGTTTAAGATCGACCGTTGCGCAATCGGTCACAGGGCGCCTATCTGCTGGATGCTGGCGCTCCATGAGCGTTTGCAGGCTGATCTGATCCAGGTAGTCATAGATATGATCGCTCAGTTCGCGCCAGAGATGATGGGTCAGACAAGGACCATTGTTTTGGCAGTTGCCGGCCCCACCGCAAGCCGTCGTATCCACGCCTTCATCAACGGCGGCGATGACTGCGGCAACGCTGATCTCGGCGGGGCGACGGGCCAGTCGATAGCCCCCGCCTGGACCGCGCACGCTGGTGACCAGGGCGCACCGGCGTAGCTTTGCAAATAGCTGCTCAAGATAGGAGAGCGAGATTCCCTGACGCTGGGCGATATCGGCGAGGGCAACGGGCGCATCGCCCTGATGGATGGCGAGATCCAACATCGCTGTCACCGCATAGCGGCCTTTAGTCGTTAATCTCACGGGCATCCCCCCTTGCGGATGTGAGCCTGGATCATACTGAACCCAAGGTCAGGGATCAATGAAGGGAGCAGCTGGCGGGCAGGCTGCCAGGGCGCATCAGAGGGCGCTCAACGCTAGCGGATACCCGGCGCATTCCAGGTGTTCTGATCCATGAGGGGCCGATTGGAACAGGGGCTGGACATCGCATCCCTAACAGGCCCGAGATAGCCAGTCAGACCGACCGGGAGGTACGTTTTCCCAGGGCCAGGAATAACAGGATGGTCGCATGGCTGGTGCAACTCTAACAGGATGTTGAAAAGGGCATCGTACCCTTTTTCAACTCGCCTCGTCGCGGCACAGGTCCGCGACCGGCTCTGAGGATCAATCACCTATCGTGATCGATCTTCGTGCACGCCATCCATGGCTTGCCTTAACAGGCCTTTTAAAATCTTCTTTGACGGCCTGTTAAGTAGCGGTCGATCCCAGCCAAAGCCCCCCCTCTATCCTGGCGCGCCAGGGCGCGGATGCCGAGACGATTCAAGCGGCGGTGACTGGCTTGAGCGGCCATGACCTCAATCGCAGCCCGGATGCCATCCGCCCTGGGTATGCCTTTGATGAGACCTGCCAGGGGAGCTTGCCCGAGGCAATTCTCTTTACGGTCACCAGCCTGGAGGATGCCATCCGCAATGCGAGCTCATTGGGCGGGGATTGGATACACTCCCGGCCATTGCCGTTGCAATCGCTGAGGCGCGGTTTGGGATCCTAGAGCCGATCCTGTTGAGGCCAGACCCTGGATCCCTGGCGATTTGGCGGCTGTGCTCGATGTCCTAGATGCCGAATTCAGCGTCAAGAGGGTAAGATTATTGACCTTGCCAACATCGATCGGCCAGGTACCCGCAACACCATCCGCTGACTTACCCCCAGGTGCTCAATCAATCCAACCAGCGAGAGAAGATCTTTATTGCTACGCCCTCATGACCTTATCTCTCTCAGGTCGATGATACCCTTGCCCAACGCCTTGCCGGTCAGGGGAAAAGCTCAAGATCTCGAAACCGTTTCGTCCCAGGATGATGCCCCCTATGTCTAGAGCGCAGAATCATCGCCCCGCCACCGGGGGAGCCGATTTGGGATTCCCTGACGAGATGGCGCGCATTGCCCTCGAACATACGCCAATTGAGGTCTATTGGCTCGATCTTGCAGGACATATCCTGGATGTCAATCACTCGGCTATCCAGGCGTTGGGTTATAGCCGCGATGAGCTGGTCGGTCTTTGTATCTGGGAGATCGATGTCGGCTGTTCCCCTGAGCAGTGGACCTCATTTGTCGAGGACCTGAGGCGCATGGGCGATCATGTGCATCTCGAATCCTTCCACCGGCGGCGCGATGGCAGCCTCTATCCCATCGAGGTCACCGCCTTTCTCGTCGAGGTCCGGGATGATCCATTGATCTGTGGCTTTGCCCAGGATATCAGCGTCCGTCGGCAGGCAGAGGAGGCATTGCAGGCGAGCGAGGAACGCCTGCGCACCCTGATCAATGCCACCCCAGACATCATCTGTTTCAAGGACGGG
The DNA here is from genome assembly GCA_937923175.1 of uncultured Chromatiaceae bacterium. Taxonomy (GTDB): domain Bacteria; phylum Pseudomonadota; class Gammaproteobacteria; order Chromatiales; family Chromatiaceae; genus Thermochromatium. The sequence continues at coordinate 9,601 of CALALB010000047.1, forward strand.
CAGGGCCGCTGGCTAGAGACAAACAATGCCAACCTCGAGCTCTTTTCACTCAAGGATTTGGACTATCGCGGCAAGCTCGACCGTGAGCTGGCCGATGAAACCCACCCCTGTTATCGCGAGGCCTTTTTGACCTGTGAGATAAGCGAGGAACGGGCCTGGGAATCGGGCAGGCTCTCACACGGTGAAGAGGTGATCCCCCGGCCCGATGGTTCAGTCAGGGTCTATGACGTGATCAAGGTTCCCGTCTTCGAACCAGACGGTCAGCGCCGGGGGCTGGTCGTGTTGGGGCGCGATATCACTGAGCGCAAACAGGCCGAGGAGGCCCTGCGCGAGGAGCGCCTGTTTCTTCAGGCAGTGCTCGACAGCATCGAGGACCCGATCCGGGTGATCGGCGCCGATTATCGATTGCTGCGCATGAACCAGGCAGCATATCAACTGATCGCCGCCTTGGGCGAGGAAGGCCAGCTGCATTGTACCTCCTGTCAAGGGGAGGCCAAATCGAACCAGCGCTATTGCTTTGCCCAATTAGACGAATGTCCTATGCGGCTCGTCTACAAGACCCATCGGCCTGCTAAATTTATCCGCCGCCATCGGTTTCCCAGCGGCGCCGAGGTCCAGTATGAGGTTATCGCCAACCCCTTGTTCGGGGAGGACGACAAGGTCTGCGCCATCATCGAGGTCTCGCACAATATCAGCGAGCATCTGGCCCTGCTCGATGCCTTGCGTGCCCGCGAACAGAGCTATGTCCATCTCGCCTACCATGACCACTTAACTGGCCTGCCCAACCGCCTCCTGTTTACCGAGCGACTCAATCAGGCCATCCATGCCGCGCATCGCCAAGGCCGGCACTTCGCGGTACTTTTTATCGATCTTGATCGCTTCAAACAGGTCAACGACAGCTTCGATCATAGCTATGGTGACCGGCTGCTTGTCGCCGTCGCCAAGCGGCTGCAAGGGATCCTGCGCGAGGACGATACCCTGGCGCGGCTCGGCGGGGATGAGTTTATGGTCATCCTCAGCGACATCAAGCAGGCCGAGGATGCCGCAACCGTCGCGACCAAGATCCTCAAGCAGCTCAGACAGCCCTTCGAGATTCAGGGTCATCAGATCCTGTTGGGTGCCAGCATTGGGATCAGCCTTTATCCAGAGCATGGGACCACGGTTGACGATCTGGTGCGCAATGCCGACGCCGCCATGTATCGCGCCAAGGAAGGCGGGCGCAATAGCTTCCAGTATTATTCGGAGGAACTCACGGCCCGCGTTTTAGAGCGCGTCTTGCTTGAGTCAAACCTGCACTACGCCCTGGATCGCGGCGAGCTTTATCTCCACTATCAGCCGCAGTATGAGTTAAAGACCGGGCGGCTGCGCGGGATCGAGGCCCTGGTCCGCTGGCAACATCCAAAGTTGGGTGCCATCTCGCCGGCGATCTTTATCCCAGTCGCTGAAGAGTCGGCCCTGATCCTTGCGCTTGGCGAATGGGTGCTCGCTACCGCCTGCCGCCAGATGCACAGCTGGTGCGAGCGCGGGCTTATCCCCAGGGAAACCCTACTCAGCGTCAATCTCTCGCCCAAACAGCTCGATCAGCCCGATCTGGTGGAGCGGATCGGCCGCATCCTGGATGACAGCGGTCTACCCGCCTCCCAGCTTGAGCTTGAGATCACCGAATCGGCCTTGATGCGCGCGCCGGCTCAGGCAGCGGACCTCCTGCTCAGCTTACGCAAACTGGGGGTCAAGCTTGCCATCGATGATTTTGGGACTGGTTATTCCTCGCTCATCCAAATCAAACGCCTACCCTTGACGACCCTCAAGATCGACCGCAGCTTTATCTCTGACCTACCAAATGATGTTAACGATATCGCCATTAGCCGCGCTGTCATTGCCCTTGCCCAGGCGCTCTGCCTCGAGGTCCTCGCCGAGGGGATCGAAACCGAGGCCCAGCGGGATTTCCTGGTCCAAGAGGGCTGTCTGAACGGACAGGGCTATCTTCTGGCTAGACCCCTGGATGTCCAGGGGATTGAGTCGTTGCTGAGACCCAGTCATGCATCTGGGCATTCGATCCCGATTGGGGATTGCGATATACCCAGAGGATGATTTGCTAAGAAAATATGTCCTCACAATCCTGTTAGGTAACCCTGATGGACCCCATGGCCCCTTGCCTATTGATCGTAGATGATAGCCGGATGTCGCGCATACTGCTGCGCCGGTTGATCGAAGAATTCAGGCCCCAATGGCGAATTGCCGAGGCGGCAAGCGGCGACGAGGCACTTGCGATGATCGAGCGCGAACCGCCTGATTTCGTCAGCCTTGACATCAACATGCCCGGCATGAGTGGGCTTGAGGTTGCCGGACGGATCCGATTGCATCACCCTGAGAGCCGCATCGTGATCTGTACAGCCAATATCCAGGACTCTGTCCGCCAGGCGGCTGAGAAGACAGGTGTGCATTTCGTCGCCAAGCCCATCACCTCGGAGGTTTCCGAGCGAATGGTGGCCCTGTTTGAGGGATGAGCGGTGGGTGAACTGAGCGAACTCCAACGCGATGCATTGGGCGAGCTCTTTAATCTGGGGGTAGGGCGTGCGGCGCGCAGCCTCAGCCAGATGGTTCAGGATGAGATCCTGCTCAGTGCCCCCGCGATCGATCTGGTGCGCGCCAATGAGGTGATCAAGACCCTTCTGGGCACAGAGTTTAAGGAACTGAGCCTGGTTACCATGGACTTCGAGGGGCCATTTGCGTCTAAGGCGATCCTGCTATTTCCCGAACGCAATGCCTTGCTGATCGTCAGCAACCTGCTCGCCCCCGATCTGACACCCGAGGAGGTCTCCGAGTTCGAGCAGGAGGCGATGTGCGAGATCGGGAATGTGATCCTCAATGCCTGTATGAGCGCGCTCGCCGATGAGTTTGGGGTTGAATTCCGGGGTGGTTTGCCCGAACACTATTTCAGCGACAGTCAGGCCCTCCAGCTATTTGTCAGCGATGATCAGCGGATGGTGTTGCTATTACGCATCCATTTGAGCATGGATCAACAGCGGATTCATGGGCAGCTGATTCTCTTGTTGAGCATCGATTCATTTCAGGCGCTTTGCACCCAACTCGATGCCTATCTAGCGCGTTTGAGTGTTGGTTAATGGATCTCGAGCTGGCAAGACAGGTGCTCGATCACCTGCGGGTGGGTCTAATCCTGCTCGATTGGGAGGGGCGAGTGATTTCTTGGAATGATTGGATGCACCGACATAGCAGTCTCGAGTTACCCGCAGTGAAGGGACAAAGACTCACCGAGATCTTTCCCGAGATCCAGGATGACCGCCTGGGCTGGGGTATCGAGGAGGCGCTGAGGTATCGGCTGTCTTCGGTATTGGCCCCGGCGCTGAATCCCACCCCCCTGCCCCTCTATCGCAAACCGATTGACCGCGCGCGCAATGAGCGGATGCAGCAGTTGATCTATGTCACCCCAATCCACCATTCCAACTGCGCCTGTCTGATCCAGATCTATGACCTGACCGCACCGCGGCGGCGCGAACGGCGTCTGCGCGCCCAATCCAGCCGACTCATGCGAGTGAGTTACCAGGACCCCCTGACTGGGGTCGGTAATCGGCGCCGATTCGATCAGGATCTCAGCCAATTGTTTCGCCAGGCCAAAGAAGGCGGTCGGCCCCTCGCCTTGCTCATGATCGATGTCGATCATTTCAAGTCCTATAACGATTATTTTGGGCATCCTGCAGGGGACAGCTGTCTGATCCAGGTAGCCCATGCCTTGCAAGAGGACTTGCGGCGCGAAGGCGATCGCCTCGCCCGTTATGGTGGTGAGGAGTTCGCGGTCCTGCTGCCTGACACAGACCCAAAGGACGCCTGCGCCATCGCCGAACGCCTGCGGTTGGCCGTCGCCCGTCTTGCACTCCCTCACCCTCCCGCCCCAACAGGCTGGGTGACGGTCAGCATCGGGGTTGCCGCCATGATCCCAGACCCCAATACCCTGGATTATCTATTGGTCGCCCAGGCCGACCTCGCCCTCTATTCGGCCAAGGAGGCAGGGCGCAATCGTTGCTTTCGGTATGACCCCGGATCAAGCAGGGCTGCGCCCTGCCCGGCGGGATAAAGGAACACCCAGACAGTTTTACCTCGGCCGGGACACAGGTTAGGGATCGCTCTCACCAGCTAGATTGATAGCCGTTCCGCAATACCTCCGCAGACCTAACCATGACTCGCTAAACCCGTAGCCTGCTTTCCGCTTCACCGGGACCGGTTTCACCACCCTCTTGCGGCTGCGACCAGCACCTTCCTCTCCCCGGACTTCACATCCGGCGCAACCTGCCGCAGGGCCGCTTGAGGCAACCCATCCGGACTGCAATGTTTCTCACCGCGTCAAGATCGCAGTCCTGCTGGCAAAGAACCGCTCCCCGACCCTGGCCTGTCCGCCCCCCAGCCCGGTCTCGTAGGCCAGTTGCCGGCAAAACCCCAAA
>CALALB010000048.1 GCA_937923175.1 uncultured Chromatiaceae bacterium
AAGCGACATGGTCTGCGTTTCAAGAGCATCCGGCGCAGGCTCGAGTTCATTGCTGGGCGCAAGGTGCGCCTTCGCAAGGACATCGACCCCAGCATTGCCAAATCGCTCATGGCCAAGGTCAAAGACAGCGGGGGCGGCATCGCCCTCGAAGACTGGCAGGGCAGCCGCAACCGGACAGGGTTTCGCAGGCAGCAATGACCCAAGACGGGCAGCTGGGCATTTGGTCAGCTGCGCACCTTTATCGAATACCAGGCAGGCGGGCGTGAAATGCATTATCGTTGATCCGCTTAACCCGAGCCGGGAATGTTCGGCATGTGGGCATATCGACAAGGCCAACCGCCCATCGCAAGCGTTTTTCGCTGCATGGCCTGCGGACATGCGGACCATGCGCAGGTGAATGCGGCCCGGAATATCCGTTCCAGGGCCAGGGCTGCCGTCAGCATGCCCAGGAACCCCTTGCCGCGGAGTACAAGGGCCGTTAGGCCGGGGGATTTGACTATACCCATCAACCATCTCACCGAGGGCTAATGCTATGCATGGATCTGAATCTCGGGCAGGGCAGGGCGGTCGCTCATCGACCTATGTGACCTTCAGCCTGGCCGATGAGACCTATGCCATCGATGTACTCCAGGTTCAAGAGGTCCTAAAGGTCCCTGAGATTACGCCAGTGCCGGGCGTACCTGACTATATCCTGGGGATCATCAATCTGCGCGGCGATGTAGTGACCGTGATCGATGCCAGGCGCCGCTTGAGTTTGCCCCCTCGCCAACCCGATGAGGCCTCGCGGATTGTGATCATCGATGTCGATCGACAAAACGTCGGTATCCTGGTCGATTCGGTGGCCGAGGTGGTCCAGATCCCTGAGGATGCCGTTGATCCAGCGCCTGCAGTCGGCAATGAGCAGACCAGCCGCTTTATTTTGGGTGTTACCAGCTCGGGCGACGGTCTGACCATCCTGATCGATCTCAATAAACTGCTCTCGGACGAGGAATGGGCGGCTCTACGCGAGCTTTGATCAAACCTGGGGTTTTGGCTGCTTGTGCCGATAGACTGTTTGAGACAGTGGTTAAGATCTCCGGGGTTTGACGATGAGCGAGCAGATCAGAGAACTCAAACCCATCCAGGCTCAGAACCCAGCACGCGATCTGGGCACCGATCGAGAGCGGCGGCTTGAGCGCCGGCGCACCTGGTTGTTGCGCCGCGCACCGGACAGAGAGACCCAAGCAGGCGAGCGCCGTCAGGGGGAACGACGCCAAGGGGAGCGGCGGACCCAGGAACGTCGGGTCGCTGAGCGCCGCTCTGCCGACCGCCGGCAGACCCCGCGGCTGGGGATTGAGCGGCGGGTGCAAGACCGACGGCAGGGCGAGCGGCGTCAGGGTGATCGGCGTCAGGCTGACCGGCGCGCGTCCTCGCAGAACCAGGCTGTGCAGCCCACCAATCCGACCTCTTCACCGCCAACCAGGCGACAGGGCGAGGGGCTGGTCGACGAGTATGCCTGATTGGATGCTCGAGGTCAGGGCGATCCTTTTGGCGGGGGGACCACTGTGGATCGGTCTGCTGGCCATTCTCCTGGCGCTGGGGGCCATGCTGCTCGGTTGGTGGGCAGGGCGGCGTCTGCGCACCCTTGAAACCCAGCTAAACACAGTGCGCCGGGAGCAGGAAAGGTTCGAGACCGCCATCTTGGCCCTGCATGGCGCAATCAAGGCCGTGGCTGAAGAGGTCATCGATCAGGGCCAGCATCAGACGAGCGTGCGGCGGGCGCTCGACCGTCTAGCCGAGCAGCACAGCGAGTTGAGGCTGCGCGCTGCCGATGAGGGCCTATATCTGCGGGCGGTCGAATTGATCCGTCTCGGTCATGGACGGGCAGAGGTGCGCAAGCTGTGCGGTCTGACCCAGGCCGAGGTCGATCTTCTGTTTAGCCTGCATCGCGCTGGCCTTGCAAACTCAGCGGGACGATGATCGATAGGCCGCTTGGATCAGGGATGGCCAACAGACCGGACTGATTCGCCTCTATCTAGCCTCGCCAGGCCCATGCGATCCGGCGCTGGCCTGGTGTAGGATACGCCTTTCGAGTCACTCAAGACCCCTCATGTCGCCGCTCCAATATCGCATTCCCTCTGCCCAGCCGCTCGTCTCGATCCTGATCCGCACCCTCTGGCGCTCGACCCTGGCGGAGAGCCTGGATTCAATCGCCGCCCAGACCTATCCCTATCTCGAAGTGGTTCTGATCGATGCCCTGGGTGTGCCGCCCGAGCCTATCAGGGACTGCGGCAACCTGCCAGTGCGGGTCATCAGCAAGGGGCGGCGGCTCAAGCGGGGTGAGTCAGCCAATGTGGGATTGGAGTCCGCCCAGGGCGATCTCCTGCTGTTTCTGGACGATGATGACTGGCTATTGCCCGAACATCTCGCTGGATTGGTCGAGGCGCTCCAGGCGCGCGCGGATGCCCTGGCCGCCTATGCGGGGATCGAGTGCCGCAGACAAAAGGCCACCGGCGATTGGGAGGTCGTCCATGTCTTCAATCAGCCCTATGACCCTATCCGCCTGCTCGTCGAAAACTATCTACCCATCCATGCGGTGCTCTTTGCCCGCACCTTGGTCGAACAAGGGGTGCGTTTTGATGAGTCGCTGGCAGTCTATGAGGACTGGGATTTTTGGTTGCAGCTAAGCGCCTTGACGCCATTCATCCATGTCGATCGGGTGACTGGGGTCTATCGCATCCAGGGTGGCAGCGGCTTCGGAGTGCGGGGGGGTGAGGACCGACGGATCGATCCAGGGTTGGCGGCCTTCTTCGGCAAGTGGCGCAACCGCTGGACGACTGAACAGCTGCTGAGGATCGCCGAGTATGCCAAGCATCAGCCGCTGTATCTGGAGTTGCGCGCCCGCTGCGAGGCCGAACGACAGAGTCTGGAACAGGAGCTTGCCGCATTCCATCGGCTGCGCGCTGAGCATGGTGAATTGCAGGTCCGTGTAGCCCTGGGCGAGAGCGAAAAACGCGCACTCCAGGCTGAGATCCAACGCCTGGAGGCGCAGTTGGCGGGCCTGCAATCCTCATTGCAGAGCCAGTCTGAGCTATTGGAGTTGCTGGGGGTTTGGTCGCTGCGCGATGCCTGGCAGTGCCTTAAGGATCTAGAGCTCGGGCGCTCGGTGATGGGCCGGTTTGTTTGGTTTGCTGATTTAACGGCTAGGCCAGCTGCTTGGATTCAGGAACGACTGGCGCCCCTGGGCGCGCCCTTGGGCCGCTTGCGCGCCCATGCGGTGCATCTTAGGGAGATCGCCCGCTTTCATGGCCTCTGGCAGCTGGTGCAAGCGCTCATGACCAAGTTGCGCCAGGATAGCCGGCGGCCTGGCTTAAAGGCGCTGTGGCAGGTGGCACAGATCGCCAATCTTAGGCGGGTCATCTCTCCTGCCAGCCAGACACCAGGGCTTCCCCAAGGAGAGACTGAGGCAGTGATCGCCTTGCTCGTCGATTGCGCACAGGCCTGCACCCATACCTTTTGGACCCTGGAGAATCTCGCGCACAGCCGGCATCTGCCGCCCTTTGAGGTGTTGTTGATCCATCCCGCCGGCCATCCTATCGGGCCATTGCTCGATCGCGATGCGCCTGGGGTCAAGCATCTGGGGATCGAGACAGGGTCGGATATCGCGGGTCGATATCGGGCCATACTCGCTGCCACCGCTGCCGATTGGCTGATCGAGCTCGATTGTCTGGAGGCCAAACCGCATGATTGGTTATGGCGGATCATCCAGGCCCCCCGCCGCCTGTTCGATGAGACCTTGCCCGTCGGGGCGTTGCGCCCGAAGCTGATCGGCGCCGACGGACGGCTGATCGAATTTGGTCAATTGCGCGCGCCCGATGGTTCGCTAAGGCCATTCGGCGCCGGCGATGATCCAGGGGCGCCTGCCTATGGGACCCCGCGTCTGGTGGACGGCGCGTCCTCGATGGGCCTGATTTTAAACCGTCAGGCAGTCGAGGCGGTCTTGGGGAGGGAGGAGCCGGATAGCCCAAATCGAGCCCTCCCGACCCTGCAGGCATTTCTAGACCAGCTGACCTACTGCGGCTTTGGGATCTATGCCTGGCCTGAGATCAGCCTCGTCCATCCGACCCTGACTGCCCCCTCCCAGGTTTCCCCTCGCCCGCGGGTCCTGGTGATCGATGCGGTGATGCTCACGCCAGATCAGGACTCTGGCTCATTGCGGATGTCGAGGCTGCTTGGGCTGCTGAATGAATTAGGCTGGGGGGTCAGCTTTATCCCGTCGAATCTCGAGCCTGTCGAGCCCTATGCGACCTATCTCAGACAGCGCGGGATCGAGGTCTTGACTGCCCCCCAGATCGCCTCGCTCCCCGACTATCTCAAGCGCTGCGGTTCGGTTTATGAGCTCGTGATCCTCAGCCGCGCCTCGGTCGCCGAACAGTATTTCGACCTGGTGCGCGAGTATGCGCCCCAGGCCAAGATCTGGTTTGATACGGTGGATCTTCATTTCTTACGCGAACAACGCGCGGCCGAGCTAAAGGATGATCCAGCCGCCCTAAAACGCGCCGCCTGGCGTCGGCGTCAAGAGTTGGACCTGATCGCCCGCGCCGATCTGACCCTGCTGGTCAGTCCGGTCGAGCGCGAATGGGTCAGCCAGTCCTTGCCCCAGGCGCGTCTTGCCCTCCTGAGCAATATCCATGATCCAGCGCCAACCCCTGCCCCCTTTGCCACACGCGATGCCATCCTGTTTATCGGCGGCTTTAATCATGACCCGAATATCGATGCCGTCCAATACTATGTCACTGAGATCCACCCGCGGGTCCTCGCAACCCTTGGGCCGATCCCAACCCTGATCGTCGGCAGTCGGCCACCACCTGAGATCCGTGCCCTGCACGATCCGGAATATGGCCTCTATGTCCTGGGCTATGTCGAAAGGGTCGAGCCGCTATTTGATCGCGCCCGCCTATCCATTGCTCCCTTGCGCTATGGGGCAGGGGTCAAGGGTAAGGTCAACCAAAGCATGGCCTATGGGGTACCGGTGGTCGCCACCCCCTGTGCTGCCGAGGGCATGGGGCTGGTTCATGAAATCGATGTCCTGATCGGTCCAGATGCCGAGTCATTTGCTGACTGCGTCATCCGCCTCTATCGCGACCAGCCTCTATGGGAGCGCCTGCGCCAAGGAGGGCTGGAGAACATCGAGCGCCATTTCTCATACCGCGTCGCACGCGCGACCCTCGAATGCCTGCTTGCGGAGGTGAGTGCATGAAGGTCTTGCTGCTGACCCATGGCGAGCCGCTTGATCCCCAACGGGTTGTTTCGGGCAATAGCGTGCGTGCCTTGGGGCTGGCCCTAGGGCTCCTCGAGGCTGGGCATCGGGTGATCCAGGTCTATCCTGCTGCCCTGGGTGAACCGAGCGGCCCCTGGCTTGAGCGGGGCCTGGGTGCGTGCCACTATGCCGATCGCATTCAGCTGGCCAAGATTCTTGAGTCCGAGGCGCCGGACATACTCCTGGTCGGCTATTGGGAACTGATCGAGACGCTGCCTGAGGACCTTGGGATTCCTATCGTGCTTGATGTGGTGGCGCCGCGGATCCTTGAGGTCATGTATCAGGAGGATCGCGATCTTGCCTCTGAGGTGCGCCGGACCCTGGCCTGCTATCGGCGCGCCGAGCGCTTTTTGGTGGGTAATCGGCGCCAACTGAGCTTTCTCTTGCCCTGGTTGATCCTAGCGGGGTTCGATTGCCGCACTGAGGCACCGATCGAGGTCATCCCGATCTCGGCGGGTTTTGAGACCCATGCACCCTTGCGCCTGCAGCCAGGTGAGCCGATCCGCTTCGTTTCGGGTGGGGTGGTTTGGCCTTGGCGGTGCGTCGAACCCTGGTTGGATGCCCTGGATCGGGCCATCCGGCGGCAGGCTCCAGGGCAGGCGGAGGTCGTCGTCTTTTCGGGGCGCTATGTCTATGAGACGGATCTGGGGGGAGACAGGGCGGCTCCCCCTGTCGGGGAGAAGAAGGGCAGGAGCACGCATCCGCTCTTGCCCTATGGCGACTTCCATCGCTATCTGCGCCAACACTGCCACATTGGGCTCGAGCTTGCCGATGCAAACCCTGAGCGCTGGCATAGCCAATCGTTCCGGGCCCTGGAGTGTTTGAGCCTCGGGTTGCCTCTGATCTGTAACCGTTATCTTGAGCTTGCCGAGCTGGTCAGCGCCTATGATGCCGGCTGGGTAGTGGATAGGATCGAGGCGCTGGATGGCCTGGTGGCATCGATCCTGGCCGATCCCGCGCAGATCGAGGGCAAATCGGCCAATGCCTTAAGGCTGGTGAGCGAGCATTTTCATTATCGGCGCACCATCCAGCCATTGCTTGATTTTTTGGCCGAGCCAAGACGCGCTGAGCGGAGCTGGGCCATTGGAATGACGCCCCGGAATGACGAAAGGGGCTGCCGAAATGACGCACTGGATTCCGGTGCGGGGTCTGGAGAACCCCCTTGCCCCGGAATGCCCAAGGCGTTGCCCGGGGCCAAATCAAGGCAGCAAGCGGCAGGGACCAGACAGTCTAGCCTGCGCCCGGCTGCCCGCGCTGCGCCGCTGATCCTGTCTCTGACCCGGGCGATCGGCTGGTTGACCCGGCCGATCGGCTGGTTGATCCGTGGCCGCCGACCGGGTTGGATCCTTATCTCGCGTTCGGACATCTGGCCACCCAATCATGGCGCTGCAGTCAGGATCGAGCGCACTGCCTGGGGACTATCCTTTGCCGTCGAACGGGTCTATCTGCTCAGCGATGAGCGCAGCCATTATCATGAGGTCCGGCAAGGTCAGTTCAGCAAGCGCCCCTATCCGTCTTGGTTACAGCGCCTAGGCCCAGATCCCCAACGCGTGCGCGCCTGGGTGCTCGCCCAGGGGATCCCGGAAAGCGATGCCTTTTTGTACAACCCAGCCGCCGACTGGGGTCTGATCGCCCGGACCCTCTATGTTGCCCTGCGTTCGGGGGCACGTCTGTATCAGGCCGAGTTTCCGGCCTATGCGCGTCCTGCCTGCTGGGCGCGCGATCTCTTGGGCGGCAAGGCTATCCTGGTCGAGCACAATATCGAATATCTGCGCCTGGCTGAGCAGTTTCCCAGGCTTTCCGAGCACGCCCTTGCGATGCTGCGCAAGATCGAGCTCGGTTGGTGCCGGCGCGTGGATAGGGTCGTCGTGGTCTCGGAGCGGGATCGCGTCCAATTGCAGGCGAATGGCATCCCGGCTGAGCGCCTGCAGCTGATCCCGCATGGGGTCGATCTGGAGGCATTCGCCCGCGCTGAGCCGCTCGACCTGCGCGCCCGCTATGGCCTCCCCCGGGATGAGCCGGTCTTGGTCTATCACGGTATCTATGGCTATCCGCCAAACCTCGAGGCGATGCAGATCATGGCCAGGGAGATCCTGCCGCGTCTCGACCAGCTGGGGACGCGAGTACAGGTCTTAGCGATTGGGGCCTGTCCGCCAGCCGAACCCTTGCACCCCCGTTTGCACTTTATCGGGCCGGTCGAACAGCTGGCCCCCTATCTGAAGGGCGCAGATCTCGCCGTCGTCCCGCTGCAAAAGGGCGGGGGGACGCGGATGAAGATCCTGGACTATTTCGCCGCCGGTGTGCCGGTGGTCAGCACTGCCAAGGGCGCCGAAGGCATTCCTATAACCCCGGGGGTGGAGGCGGTCATCGCCGATGACCCAGACGCGTTTGCCCAGGCAATCGCTGAACTGATCGCCGATTCTAAACGACGTGCGCAACTGGGAGCAGCGGCACTGGCCTTTGTCGAACCGCTCGATTGGCGGGCGATCGCTAGGCGTTATTTGGATCTCTTGGCAGCAGGTTAGAGTGCGCCCTGCGCCCCCTCAATCGGTTCGCTTGGGATCAAGGGCAGATCGAGCCAAAGCCGGGGGATTAGGGGGTCGCTTCCCAGCTCGCCACCCAAACCCTTGGCAAGCATCCTGCTCGAGGCAAGGTGCAAGGCCATCTCTCCCAGCAATAGCGCCGCCAAGGGATCCGCAGGCATGTCCAGAGGCCAGGCATTCCGGGGGATGGCCGTACCTTCGATCTCGAAGCGGATGAAAGACATCCCCCGCTGCGCCCTGGTGAATCTGGCACGCAGGTAGATCCGACCGGGCGGGCTGAGGGCGATGGCCTGGGCGGTGAGATCGAATAGAAGCCGTTCCACAGCGCCTGCATCGCCCCGGAGTGTCTGGGGCAGCTCAGGGTCAATGACAAAGTTTAACTGGATCCCCTTAGCCATCGCCTCGCTGCCAAGCAGCCGGACCAGACGCTCTAGATAGCTCCGCACGGCGAACTCGCTGGCCGCTGCTCTCTCCGCCTCGCCTGCAAGCCATTGGAGACATCCCTGAGCAATTTCCAAAAGATCCCTCCTATTCGTCATTCCGGCCGTCACCCCGGTGAAAACCAGGGCCGGAACGGAACCCTCTAGAGGGGTGACGGCGGAATGACGCAGGCCTTGGCTGGACTCGCTGTCTGGGGCAAGGGATTCGCTCATCTGGGGTTGGTCCATGCCCTGATTTGGCCCAGGGGAGGCCGCAAGCGCCTGGCTGATCGCTTGGTTGAATGCGACAAGCATTTGGCGGTAGATCAGGCACTCGCATTCGGCTTGCAGGCGGGTGCGTTCGATCTCGGCGATGCGGGACTCAACCAGGGTGTCGAGTCGTTCGCGGTAAGCCGCAAGCTCAGCATTGAGGCGCTTGCGCTCGGTGAGATCCCGCCAGATCGCCACCCAGCAGGGCCCCTGGCGGGTCTCGACGCGGCGGTTGGTGACCGCCACTGGGTGTAATTCGCCGTTTTTATGGCGATGGATGGTCTCAAGGTCCCCCCAACCGGCACAATTGATCCGATCGCGCCAATAGGCAAGCCCGCGGGGGGTTAGATCGGCCTGGATATCTGGGATACCCAGACGCCCAAACTCATCGCGGGTGTAACCCAGGGTTTGATGGGCAGCCTCATTGAATGCGACAAAACGCAGGGTTTCGGCATGGATCAGGACGATGCTGTCTGTAGCCTGCTCGAGGATGGCCTGATAGATAGCCCGGAGTTCATGCAGCTCACCTTGTAATCGGTGATGGTCGGTGAGGTCCCGGGCAATCCCCAAGACCCCGATCAAATCGCCGGCAGGGGTGCGCAGAGGGATCCTGGTGCTCTCAAACAACTCCTCATGGCCATCGCCGGCAAAAATGATCCGTTCCTCGCTGCGGATCGGACGCCCGGACCGCAGGGCCTCGCAGTCATCATGGCGAAAGAGTGAGGCACGCTCGGGGGCCACGAAATCGGCATCAGTGTGTCCGATAATCTCGGACTCAGGTACCCCGAAAAAGGACTCAAAGCGCGCATTACAGGCCAGATAGACCCCTTGCGGGTCTTTAAGCCACCCGAGATCAGGGAGGGCATGGATCAGCACACGGATCAACTCCAGCGGCTGGATGGAGGCCGCAGTCTCCATCCCTGATTCGTGGGCCCTGCTGGGTGCATCGACCCGGCCAACACCGCGCCCGATCGCCAATAAGCGTCCGTCGAAGCCTTGTAATTGAAGCTCCACCAGGGTCTCGCTCTGATCGGCCCGGCGCACCCATAGCTCGGTTTGAACGGATCGACCTGTCTCGATCTGGGCAAAGAGTTCAGTCAATCGGCTATGCTCGCGCGGTGCGATCAGATCGCGCCAACTGAGACCCTTCAGGGTATCGAGCTCATGACCGCTCAGCCGCAGGGCCGTAGGATTGGCATAGAAGAGGCCTTCGGGGTCGGCGATCCAGAATGGCTCAGGGCTTGCCTCAGCGAGGATCTGCAATCCTTCCTCATAGGCGCGGCGGTCGGTTTCATCGAGCACATAGCCATCAAGCAGGCGAGGTGCGCCCCACTCATCGCGTCTGAGTACCCGAAGATCATAAAGCCAGCGTACCCTGCCATCGGGGCACAGGATCCGATAGCTCTGGGTCCAGGATTCAAGGCCGGCATTGAGATGGCGCACCACCTCGGCTGTCACCCGGTCCAGGTCATCGGGATGGATCAGGGACATATAGGTCAGCCTCTGGCTGAGCATCTGCTCGGACTGATAGCCAAAGATCCCAGCCACGCTGGCCGAGGCATAGACGATCGGCCAGCGGGACTCCGGTTGCCAAGCGAGTCGGGCCACCGGACCAGCGATACAGGGATCGGAGACGGGGGAAACGACCAAGGCCCCGCGGTTACCCGCCCCGTCGGGCAGTGGATCGCATCCGGGTGATGCAGCGGTCATAGGTCATATAGGCCTCATTCAGCGGGCGATCGCTCGATCCCTAACCAGCGATCCAAGATGGACTGTACCTGCGCGACATTGAGCCGCTCGGTTGCGGAGAAGGGCAGGACCTCGACCGCGCCGGCCTCCTGGTTTAAGGTGCGCTCGATCGCAAGGCAGGTAGATCTGACTGCACCCCATTTGAGCTTATCGGCCTTGGTCAACAGGGCGAGGATTGGCAGGCGGCTTAGCCTTGCCCAGGCGAGCATCTGCTGGTCATACTTGGTGAGTGGGTGGCGGATATCCATGACCAGCACCAGACCCTGAAGCGAGCGGCGTTCCTGGAGATAGCGCGCCAGCTCCTCCTGCCAGGCGCGTTTGACCGCTAAGGGGACCTGGGCATAGCCATAGCCTGGGAGGTCCACCAGGCGGCGGCTGGCGTCGAGCTGAAAAAAGATCAGCTGCTGGGTGCGCCCTGGGGTCTTGCTGGTCTTGGCGAGGGAGTTTTGGTGGCAGAGGGCGTTGATTGCGCTTGATTTGCCAGCGTTTGAGCGACCGGCAAAGGCAACCTCCCATCCTTGATCCAGAGGGGCTTGCTCAAGCCGTGCGGCCACGGCCAAAAAACGGGCCCTCTGATAAAAGGGATTGGGCTGAGCCTGTACTGGACGCGAATTTGGCATCGGTTTAGGGGCGGATGCTGGTTAGCCCAGGGGCTCAGGCGATGGCCAATGCCCTGAACGCCCACCGGATTTCTCGATCAACCTGATCTCACCGATCCTCATCCCGCGATCGACCGCCTTGCACATGTCATAGATGGTCAAGAGGCCGATCGCAACTGCGCCCAATGCCTCCATCTCCACCCCGGTGCGCCCGACCGTCTCGACCGTCGCCCGGCAGCGCACAGCCGGGGGCTCTGGCTCAAGCGAAAAATCGATGGCGACATGGGTCAGGGCCAAGGGATGGGCCAGCGGGATGAGCTCTGAGGTGCGCTTAGCGGCCATGATCCCGGCCAGACGCGCCACCCCTAACACATCGCCCTTGGCATGGCCACCCGATTCGATCAGGGCGAGGGTTTCGGGTTGCATGAGGATCAGGCCCTCGGCCACCGCATGCCGCGCTGTCTCAGGCTTGTCTCCGATATCGACCATCTGGGCTGCACCCTGCGGGGTAAAATGGGTGAACATGGCACTGTCTCTGTCTGCGGTCGGGCGCGTCTTGTCCATCCTAAAATCTAGAAGGCCGGCTTTTCCGGTGCATCCTCGAACATCTGGATGCTCGCCATGATCTCAGCCCAGGCCTCCTCGCGGTCGCCCCAGCCGAGGACGCGCACCCATTTGCCCTCATCCAGGTCCTTGTAATGCTCGAAGAAATGGGCGATCTGCTCAAGCAGGTATTGGGGCAAGTCGCGGAAGCTCTCAACATGGCGGTAACCCTTGTAAAGCTTGTCGCCCGGTAGGGCGAGCACCTTGGCGTCATCGCCAGATTCATCGGTCATCTTCAAAAGCCCCACTGGACGGCATTTGATCACCGAACCCGGGATCAAGGGATAGGGGGTCACCAGGATGACATCGACCGGATCACCATCCGAAGAGAGTGTATGTGGGACATAGCCATAGTTGCATGGATAGTGCATGGCGGTGGACATGAAGCGATCGACGAACATGGCGCCGGTCTTTTTATCCATCTCGTATTTCACGGGCTCGGAATGGGCCGGGATCTCAATGATGACATTGATGCCGTAGGGGGGGTTATCCCACCGTGCAACCTTGGAAAGATCCATGAGGTGTCCTTAGATGGGACGTCGATTGATTGAGGGGGCATTCTACCAAGGCCCGGCCTGGATGGGGCAAGGATCCTATCGTTCGCATCCCTGCCTGCGCGGCCCGCAGCAGGCAGGGGGCGGCCACCGGGCTCGGCTCCAGGGCCTCCTCCGGCCCGGTGTCAACCGGTTTTATTTAAAGGGCAAAATCGCTGAGTTTGCGCTCGACCGGTGCGTTTTTGAGGGTGACATACCTGGGTAAACCGCGCTCAAAGGGCGGATAATCCTCGCCCTGGATCAGGGGATAGAGATAATCCTTGCAGGCCTGGGTGATGCCGAAACCATCCTCGGAGATGAACTCGCGTGGCATGAATCTCTCGACATTGGCCACCTCTGAGAGCGGCGCCATCTCGATCTCCCAGGTGTAGGGGTCGTTGCTGATGCGCTTGATTGCCGGCATGACCGCATTGTGTCCGGCCAAGGCAAACTCGACCGCGGCGCGTCCGACCGCATAGGCCTGTTCGACATCGGTCTTGGAGGCGAGATGGCGGGCAGCGCGCTGCAGATAATCGGCCACCGCCCAGTGATATTTGTAACCCGCAGCCTCCTTGATGAGATTGGCGACCACTGGGGCGGCGCCACCGAGTTGGGCATGACCAAAGGCATCGCGCGTGCCTTGCTCGGCCAGAAAACGGCCGTCTGGATGTTTGGCGCCCTCCGAGACCACGACCGTGCAATAGCCATAGGTCTCAACCTTGGAGCGCAGCGCTGCCACAAAGCGTTCCTGATCAAAGGGGATCTCCGGAAAGAGGATTAGCACCGGGATGCCTGCATCCTCGACCAGACCCCCTGCAGCGGCGATCCAACCGGCATGGCGGCCCATGACCTCGATGACAAAGACCTTGGTCGAGGTCTTGGCCATCGAGCGCACGTCAAAAGAGGCCTCCAGGGTCGAGGTGGCGATATATTTGGCGACCGAGCCAAAGCCCGGACAGTTGTCGGTGATCGGCAGGTCATTGTCCACTGTCTTGGGGACATGGATGGCCTGGATGGGATAGCCCATGGCCTCCGAGAGCTGCGAGACCTTATAGCAGGTATCCGCCGAGTCACCCCCCCCGTTATAAAAGAAATAACCGATGTCATGGGCCTTGAAGACCTCGATCAGACGCTCGTATTCGCGCCTGTTGGCTTCCAGGCTCTTGAGCTTGTAGCGGCATGAGCCGAAGGCCCCGGCGGGGGTATAACGCAGCGCAGCAATCGCCTCGTCCGCTTCCTGGCTGGTATCGATGAGATCCTCGGTGAGCGCACCGATGATTCCGTTGCGCCCAGCAAAGACCTTGCCGATGCGGTCTGGATAGTGACGGGCGGTCTGGATCACCCCGCAGGCCGAGGCATTGATCACCGCGGTCACCCCGCCGGATTGGGCATAAAAGGCGTTTTTGCTTGACATGGGATTCTCTCCGCTGATTGATTAGAGAGTTCAGATAAACTCCTGCCTAAGACCTAGCGCCTGGCGCATGAACAGATGCTTGAGCGGTTCTAGGCGATCGACAAACCTCAGCCCGAGGGTACGCGCCTGGACGATCGGCGGTTCCTGGTTGCTGAAGAGCCTCTTAAACAGGCTCATAGTTTGCAGCATCAACAGATTGGCCCCGCGGCGCGCCCGTTCATACCGGCGTAGGGTCCATATTCCGCCGAGATCGCGCCCATGCTGGAGCCCGGTGCGGATAGCCCAGGCTAGGGCCGCGGCATCCATCAACCCAAGATTGACCCCCTGACCTGCCAGCGGATGGATGCTGTGGGCGGCATCACCGATCAGGGCGAGCCCAGGCTTGACATAGGTGTGGGCATGATGGGCGCGCAAGGGGATGGCGAGGCGCTGGCTGGCGAGCTTCAGTGACCCCAGCCGAAACTCGGATGCCTCGCTTAAGGCAAGATTGAAACCAGACTCATCGAGCGCCATGAGCCTCTCGGCCTCCGCCGCATCCGCTGACCAGACGAGCGCGCAGCGCCCATCGGCCAAGGGCAGTAGGGCCAGGGGCCCGGTCGGTAAAAACCGCTGCCAGGCGGTCGCCCGATGCCATTGGGCAGGCTGGACGAGTGCGACGATGGCCCGCTGGCCATAGTCCCATTGTTGGGTCTCGATACCACTGAGGGTCCGTACCAACGAGTCACGCCCATCGGCGCCGATCAGCAGGCGGGCGAATAAGACCCCTCCATCGGAGAGGGTAAGGCGATTGGTGTGGGGCTCGAGGGCAAGGTCGATCAAGGAAACGGCCGAAATCAATTCGATCCCTTCGGTAGCAAACAGCTCTTCCCAGAGGGCGCATTGAATAACGCGATTCTCGATGATATGCCCGAGATTGGGCTCGCCGAGCGTCAGACAGTCGAAATGGATCGATCCTCCCCCCTTGTCCCATACATGCATCTGCTGATAGGGCGAAACCCCAAGCTCAAGGATCCTCTCCCAGGCGTCCAGGCGTTCCAAAAACCTTTGGCTGGCGCGGTTGATCGCCAAAACCCGCAGATCCAGCGTCTCCGGCGACCAGTTGAGTTCAGGCGGGCGGGGTTCAATGAGTGCGATCCGCAGACCTTGCTCTGCAAGGGCGAGGGCACAGGCCGCCCCGACTATACCGCCGCCCACAATGACGACGTCGAACGCCTGGGACTCAGCCATGCTGCCCCTCCAGCGCCAGACCGCGCGCCAGACGCGGTAATCTTCCCCCCAATCCCATGAGCCTGCGGGCCAGGCGATGGCGCGCTGGCGGTATCAGATCAAGCCCTAAAAGCCCGAGGTTGCGTGCCAGGCGCACCGGCCAGAAATCGGGCAAAAAGACCCGCGCCAGGGTATCGGTCAATAAGGCAGTGAGATAAGGGTCTTGTCCACGCCAACGCCGATAGGCAGCCAGGGTCGCCGGCTTGCCTGGATCCTGTCCTTGTTGGACCGCATCGGCCAAGACCTCTGCGAGCGCTGCAACATCGCGTAGCCCCAGATTAAAGCCCTGCCCAGCTACCGGGTGCAGGGTATGGGCGGCATTGCCGATCAGGACCAGCCGCTCATGGACCGTCTGACGGATCACCCTGAGCTGCAAGGGATAGACCTGACGCGCCGAGGGTAGACCCAGACGCCCCAATCGCCAACCAAAGCGCCCCTGAAGCCGCTCGCTGAATGCCTCATCCTCAAGACCCATCAGCTCTGCGGTCTGTTCAGAGCGGCAGCACCAAACCACCGAGTAGCGCCCACCGGTCATGGGCAGAAAGGCCAATGGACCGGTCTCGGTAAAGCGCTCAAAGGCCCAGCCTGGGCGCGGATGGTCGACCTCGACCGTGGTAATGACCGCATCCTGATCATAGTCATGGCCTTCTACCTTGATCCCCAGGCGTTGGCGAATCGTCGAATCCCGCCCATCGGCGGCCACTAGCAAACGGCTGGTAATGATTTGGCGTTGGCCAGCGGTCTGAACGACAAGCTCGATGCCTTCCGGAGTCAGGCGATGTTCGAGTAAGGCGGCTGGACGCAGGATCTGAAGCTGGCCCATGCCTTCAAGCTGCGCTTGGATAGCGAGTTCGATCGCCCGTGCGGGGGCCACATAGCCTAGGGCCTCAACGCCTTCCTCGCGATGATTGATGCGGGTAAAGCCGCAACCGCCGCGCTCTGAGACATGGACGCCCAGGATGGGTTCGGCGAAGGGTGCGATCGCCGGCCACAGGCCGATGGCGCCGAGGATACGCTGGCTACCCAGCGCCAGGGCGATGAACCGCTCATCCGCACCGGCTTCGTGGGGAGGGCAAACCGGGGCCGAGTCGATCAGGACCAGCTTGAATGGGAGGTGACGCAGGGCACAGGCGAGACTGCCGCCCACCAGCCCTGATCCTACGATCGCGATATCGACAGCGCTCATCCTCAACCTCGCTCCATCACGCGCTCGATGGCATCGGGGTCCTTAGGGACCGCACCCGATAGGATCTCATGACCCTCCTCGGTGACCAACACCATATCTTCAATCCGGATTCCGACGCCCCGATAGTCCTCGGGGACCGCCTCGGTCTGAGGGAGATAGAGACCAGGCTCGACCGTGAAGACCATGCCTGGCTCGAGTTTGCGCCATTCGCCATCACGCCGATAGTCGCCAACATCATGGACGTCCATCCCTAGCCAATGCCCGGTGCGGTGCATGTAGTAGGGCTTATAGGCCTCGTCCTTGATCAGCTGCTTGGGCTCGCCACTGAGGATGCCGAGTTCAATCAGGCCCTTGGTCAAGACCTTGAGCGCTGCCTCATGAGGCTCATTCCAGCGGCGCCCTGGCTGGACACAGGCAAGGGCCGCTTGTTGGGCCTTCAAAACCAGCTCATAGATCCGACGTTGGGTTGGGCTAAAGCGGCCATTGATCGGAAAGGTGCGGGTGATATCCGAGGCATAGCCTGCAAGCTCACAGCCGGCATCGACCAGCACCAGCTCGCCATCAACTAGCTCTGCTGAGTTTGCGATGTAGTGCAGGATACAGGCGCGCGGCCCGCCCGCCATGATGCTTGGATAGGCCAGTTCCGGGGCGCCGGCAAGGGCACAGCGATAGCGAAATTCAGCGGCCAGTTGCCACTCAGTCAATCCGGGTCGACACAGACGCATGAGCTCGAGGTGAGCCTGGGCCGAGAGGCGCGCTGCGCGTTTGAGCACTGCGATCTCGGCGGGACTTTTCCTGAGACGCTGCTCATGCAGGACCGAACCGAGGTTGATAAAGACCTCGGGCGCACTAGACCCGCTGCGCGCCTTGGCGCGTACCTGATGCACCCAACCCATCACCCGATTGTCGAGATCGGCACTCCTGCCGATGGGATAATAGAGCTGGCTGCGCCCCTCGATGAGCCTGGGCATCTGTTGATCAAGCTCGCTTAAGGGATATGCCTGGTCGGCGCCGAACTGTTCAATGGCGCCTTCAGGTCCAATCCGCGCGCCATCCCATTGTTCGCGCTCGGGGTCACGCGGCCGGCAAAATAGGATAAATTCACCCCCCTTGCGTTTGGGGACGATAGCAAGCCAGGCGTCTGGCTCTGGAAAACCACTGAGATAGCTAAAATCGCTATCCTGGCGGAATGGATAGTGCACATCGCGGTTGCGCACGACCTCAGAGGCCGCCGGGAGAATAGCGACAGACTCAGCCCCGATTGCTTTGGCAAGGCGGCGGCGACGACGCTGATATTCGGCCGGGGTCATGATGCAACAGCGGGCTTGGGTTGGCTCTGGTCAGCAGATACCCCTTCCGCATGGATCAGTAGGACGGCAATGCGCACGAACTCAATGAGCTCAACGAGCGCCTGTTCGTTTTCCTCGCTATCATCGAGATGATCGAGATCCATCCGGGTGATCGCAGTGAGATCGGCGATGGCCTCGCGCATCTGGGTAGAATATGCGGGCGCGCGACCAGCGTGCAAACCCAGACCATATAAAAATCCCCGTATCCAGTCGTATAGCCACAATGCCCGTTCGCGCAAAGGGGTCGATTCACCTGGTGAGGGCAGATCGAGGATCTGGTCGGGCGATTGGAATTGGGCGAGGATGCCTGCTGCCCAGTCGCGCAGGATGAATTGGGCGTCGGCGATCCCTGGCTCAGACTCGCCGCTGGGCGCAAGCTGAATCAGCCAGGTCTCCACTGGCTTGGGTTCTCCAGCACAGATGAGGCCGCAAAGCATGCCGTGGGCCTCGCTGGGGGTTGGGCCCAAATAGCCAGATTCGAGATAACGGGCGATATCAGCAGGGATGGGATCCCTGACCAAGTCCATGGGGCGCGCCTCCAGGGGGTCTGGATTCGGGATGAGGCCATCATAGCACGACCTCAAGCCAATTGACCGCCTGCAGAGCCCCTTCTATAGTGAGGGCAATCCTAAGGGAGTCGTTGACCTTGGCCGGATTCGATCTCGATCGATTTGAACAGTGTATAGATGCGTTGATCCGCTTAAACGAAGGTCTGCAGGATGAAAACGCATCTCTGCGCGCGCATCAGGCGCTGCTCTTGGCCGAGCGCGCCGCCCTCATCGAGAAAAACCACCAGGCGTGTCTCCGCCTTGAGGCCATGCTGTCCCGACTGCGCGCGATGGAGGAACATCTGTGATCGAAGAGCCATTACAGTTGACCATTAAGATCCTGGATAAGGAATACCGGATCGCCTGTGAGTTCCACGAACAGGATGATCTTAAGGCCTCGGCGCGGCTGCTCGACAACCGCATGCGCGAGATCCGCCAGGCAGGCCGGGTGGTGGGCACGGATCGCATTGCGGTCATGGCGGCGCTCAACATCGCCTATGACCTGATTCAGCTTCAGCGGGCCTGTGCCGGAACCGAAAACGAACTCAACCGGCGCCTTCAACAATTGCAGGAACGGGTCAATCAAGCCCTGGCAGGAGACAGGGAAGAGCTGCGCGAGACTCAACGGCTCAATCAGCCCGAGCCTCAGTCCCAATCGGCACTGGACGCCCCGCGCGAAAAGGTATAGCCTAATCCTTAAGACACCCCCTGGGGTGGACGCCAGCGGCCCGGGTATATTCTTGAGCCTAATCCTTACCCAGGGGGCGACGATGCTTAGCCGGTGTGCAGGTCCGCCGCCGAGCGGAAAGCCTAAAGGCTAGGCTGACCGCCCCCCCTTGAACCTCGCGGTTCAAGAACGAAGGCAGGCAGCGCCATCAGCGGGGGGTGTCTGTTCGTGCGCATGCAAACCCCCACTCAACAGCGACAGGCATTGCGCTTCGCCCGGCGTTCCCTTTCCCCCCGGCTTCAGCGCCTGCATGCCCGATTACTGGTCAAGCGCCTCTATAAGCAATTATGGTTTCGCCGTGCCCGGCGGGTAGCCCTCTATTGGCCAACGGACGGCGAAATCGATCCGCGTCCAGTACTGGTTCTCCCGCAGAGCCGCGCTAAGCGTTTTTATCTTCCGGTACTCAACCCCTTGGGTCGGGGCAGACGTCTGTGGTTTGCCCGCTACTGCCCAGGTTGGCCGCTGTACCTAAACCGCTTTGGGATCCCCGAGCCAGGCGCACGCGGGCAGCATCTCGTCCAGATACGTCATCTCGACCTCATCATCCTGCCGCTCGTTGGTTTTGACGCCCAGTGCCATCGCTTGGGGATGGGCGGCGGTTTTTACGATCGCACCCTCGAGCCTCGGCGCCGCCATCCGCGCTGGCGCCGCCCCCGTTTGATCGGCATTGCCCATGAATGCCAGCGGCTTGAACGGATCCAGGCCAATCCCTGGGATGTTCGGCTTGATATGATCCTCACCGAGTCAGCCTGCTATTGATCCAAGCACCCTTGAGATAATCCATTGGTAAAACCAGCGATCCAAGCAATGGCAAACCCCGCTCCTGAGAAGCCAAACTCTAGTATTCAATCGAATGCGCTTTAGTGCATCATTATGCTCATGCCAAACACCCTGAGCCCAGGCCGCACCCTCCTTTTGGCCTCTCGGACAAGACCCGGCAGCGGGGCGAGGGCCACTGATTCCAATGACCAAGGGCAGCAAGCGCCACCTTTACCCCGCCACCCCACTGGGCGAGTTCAGCGGCTTGCCCAG
>CALALB010000049.1 GCA_937923175.1 uncultured Chromatiaceae bacterium
TGAAAATGCCGGGCAACCGATTCCGTCAGCCCGCCATGCGGGTCCGAGATCACGAACATCACGCCCTTCAAGCCCCGCCCCTTGAGCCAGCGGAAAGTCTCGTCCCAAGTGGCGAAGCTTTCGGTATCCCCCATCTTCACGCCGAGTATTTCCCGGTAACCATCCGACCGGATGCCGGATGCGATCAGAACGGCACGGCTGACCACGCGATCTGCCTCGCGGCTCTTGATGAACAGCGCGTCCACCAGCACGAACGGGTATTCGCCCTCCAGCCTCCGCTCGTTGAAAGCGCGCACACGCGGCTCAAGCCCGGCACACAAGCTGCTCACGGTCGATTTGGAGAAACTCGCCCCGCATAACTCTTCGGTGATCGCCGACACTTTGCGCGTGGAGACCCCGTTGACCACCATTTCCATCAAGGCCAGCACGAACGCCTGTTCGCTGCGCTGGTAGCGCTTGAAGATGTCCGTCGAGAAGCTGCCGTCCCGCGTCTGCGGCACCAAAAGCGTGACCGGCCCCACCCGCGTATAGAGCGTGCGCACCCGATAGCCGTTGCGGTAGCCGGCCCGCTCCTCCGTGCGTTCGTGTCGCGCCGCCCCGAGCGCTTCCGTCACTTGCGCTTCCAGTATCTGATTGAGCACCGTCTCCACCAGCTTGGCCAGCCCATCCGGCCCGTTCAAAAGCCCTGGCAGCAACTCCGTTCCTACGCTAACCTCGTACCCAGCCATCGCTTCTTCTCCTTCGGTTATCGATCGTCTCGCAACGTCAATTTACCGAATCGAAGCGGTGGCTACCTACCCACCCGATTTACAGCAGTTTAGGGACTCAATCATCCGCACCGATACGCCATCGTCTAGCTACAGGCTAGATTAGGAGTCCGGCCTCGCGGATTTACCCAATGCTTGCGTCTAGTGCTTCCTTTCAAGCAAGTCACCCGCATCGGCGTGTGACGATGCCTAAAAACGAATGGTAATGCGCGAGGCCCGACCCGATTTATTTGATCGCCCGTGGATATGATCCGGGTTGATCGATAGAGTCCGCCTGGACTCCTCAATCCACATGAACACCATCCTGGCCCGCTCCTTGCGTCGCTAAGGCAGGTATTCATTGAGAGATACAGTCACCCATGCACCCCATCACCCTCGCCATCGTCTTCGCCGCGGTCATTTTCGGCGGCATCCTCGCATGCATGCGCATCGGTTGGATAATCGGCCGCAAACGCCTAGTCGCGCTCGGCGAAGACGGGCAGGCGGGCTTGGGTGCCATCGACGGCGCGGTCTTCGGACTCATGGGCTTGTTGATCACCTTCACTTTTACCGGAGCGGCTGCGCGCTTTGATGACCGGCGCGAACTCGTCACCCAGCACGTCAATGCCATCGGAACGGCCTGGCTTCGCCTCGATCTCCTCGCCGAACCGGGCCGCGGTAAGGCCCGCGAGGGCTTTCGGCAGTATTACGCTAGCCCGTCAAGCCGCAGTAACGATTGGTAACTGATGGGCAATATCGACGCATGTCTAACCTCGTTGACCCGTTTTGCTCTCGCAGCGTACGAGGGCGCGAACCATAACGGGCGGTGCAGCAGCATCCGCAGTCATGGCAGGGACCTGCCCGGCAGCGCCGCCGTTACCGGACGGACTTGCCCCGGGTAGGACAGTTGCGGTTGCCAGCCGGTGCAGATGGCCTTGTACTCGCTCTGCAAGCGCAACCACCCCAAGCCCACATCCCTGATGGCCCGGGCAAGCCGGTCATTGACCAGCATACCCTTGACCTGCAAATCCTCGATTGCCACCGCCGGGTGTTCCCGGCAGAGCCGGGTCGTGAGCCTATGGACGACATCCGCTCGGATGTTAGCGATACGGGCATGGAGCCTTGTCGACATCGCAGAGGACTTCTGACGGTCGTTCAGATGTGGGCAGGTGCGCCCTTTGGCAAGCTGGTGTGCCAGGGTGCGTGCATCCCGATCTAAACTCCCCGCCACAAGATCTACGAGAGCGCACTGCGCGATCTTTTCGTTGCCTGTGAGCGAGGCACCCGCTGGGTGTTCGCCCAGATCAAGGCCCACAAGACGGCGGCTGTACGGTCCTCCCTGCATGTCCGCATTGTCATCAGCGATCTTTCGTGACAGATTCGCGCTCATTGGCAAGACTCAGAATCCCCGGCTGTGCCGAGCATCCCTCACCCACTCATCCCGATGCTGCCCCAATTATCGCTATCCCCTGGCGAATCCGAGCCCTACACCATCTCCCACCTGGTCAGGGAGACGCGGGCGGTGCTCGAGGCTGGCCTACCCGTGTCGATCTGGGTGCGCGGCGAGATCTCTAATCTCTCATGCCCGAGTTCGGGGCATTTATATTTCACCCTCAAGGATGAGGCCGCCCAGGTCCGCTGCGCCCTGTTTCGCCCCATCCGGCTCCTGCTGCCATTCAAGCCGCAGAATGGCCAACAGGTGCTGGCGCGGGTGCGGGTGACTCTGTATGAGCCCCGCGGCGAGTTTCAGTTGCGGGTTGAATATCTGGAGCCAGCCGGCGAAGGCGCCTTGCGCCTGGCCTTTGATCTGTTGAAACAGCGGTTGGCTGCTGAGGGTCTGTTTGATCCAGCCCATAAGCGCCCCCTTCCGCCCTTTCCCCGTCAGGTCGGGCTAATCACCTCGGCGACCGGGGCTGCAGTACATGATCTTTTGACGGTTTTCAAACGCCGCTTTCCGGCCTTGCCGCTGGTGATCTATCCTGCCCTGGTTCAAGGCGAGGGGGCGCCGGCCTCACTTATCCAGGCGCTGGAGCTTGCCAATGCGCGCGCCGAGTGCGATGTCCTGATCCTGGCGCGGGGTGGCGGATCAGCAGAGGATCTGGCAGCATTCAACGATGAGGGGCTGGCCCGCGCTATCCGTGCCTCGCGTATCCCGATAGTGACCGGTATCGGCCATGAGATCGATATCACGATCGCCGATTTCGCCGCCGATCGGCGCGCCCCTACCCCTTCGGCGGCTGCCGAGCTGGTTGCACCCTCAGCCGCTGAGCTTGCCGAGCGTCTCGCAGGCTTGGCCGAATATCTGATCCTAGCCCAAGCCCGCCGACTCGATGCGGCCTCTCATCGGCTGGAGTCAGTCAGCCGCCAGCTGTGCCTGCTCCATCCCAGCGCCCGGCTCAATCAACAGGCCCAGCGTCTGGACCGCCTGGAGCTCAGATTGCAAACCCTGATGCGCGAGCGGCTTGCCGCCGCTCGGGGGTATCTGCAGCTGGCAACTGCGCGGCTTGAGCATCTCTCCCCTGCCCCAGCTCTCCTGAGCCAGCAACTGCGTCTGGACACCCTGGCGCAGCGCCTGCTCCATGCTCACCAGGGACTCATCCAGACCCAGCATGCCAGGCTGAGCCAGATCTCAGCTGCACTGGCGGCACTCAGCCCCTTAAAGACACTCGAGCGCGGCTATGCCATCGTCCAGCGTCTGCCGGATGGTCAATTAGTACGCGATCCGGGGATGCTGAGTCCCGGCGATCGGCTGCTGATCCGACTCGCTGGGGGCGCGGTCGAGGCCAGGGTCCTGCCCAATGCTGAGCCAGGCCCATAGTCTGCGCCTCAAGACAGGGAGGGGGCGCCCGGGTGGATCAGAGGCATAGCCGGGTGTGCCAGGGGCCCAGCTGGCGGGCAGCTCATCAGCCAATGGCGGTATGCTATTGTGCCAGGTTGATCGATCCATATTGAGATGCAGCGCGAAGAACGCGCGTTCTATGCTTCAGTTTAAAGATCTCACATTTAGCCGCGGCCCCAACCGCCTGGTCGAAGGGGCCAGCTTCAATCTCTATCCAGGCCAAAAGGTGGGACTGGTTGGGACCAATGGCTGCGGCAAGTCGAGCCTGCTGGCCCTATTATGCGGGGAGCTCCATCCGGATCGGGGCGAGGTGATCATCCCGCCGGCCTGGGAAATCGCCTATGTTGCCCAACATATCCCGGCCACTGACCAACCGGCGATCGAGTTCGTGCTCGATGGCGACCACAGGCTGCGTCAGCTTCAGACAGCGCTCAGCCTGGCCCAGGCGCGCAATGACAGCATGCGCCAGGCCGAGCTGCATGGACGGCTCGAGGCGATCGGGGCCTATACCGCTGCCAGCCGCGCCGCCTGTCTCTTGCACGGCCTGGGATTTGCGCCCGGCGATGAGCAGCGCCCGGTCAGCAGCTACTCAGGCGGCTGGAAGAGACGGCTAGCGCTGGCGCGTACCCTGATGACCCCCTCGGACCTGTTGCTGTTGGATGAGCCGACCAATCATCTGGATCTAGACGCCTTGGTCTGGTTAGAGGGCTGGCTGAAGTCCTACACCGGGACTTTGATCCTGGTCTCACATGATCGCGACTTTCTGGATGCCGTCGTGGATCGGATCCTGCATTTCGATCAGAAGCGTCTGACCCTATATCCAGGTAATTATTCGGCCTTCGAGCGCATCCGGGCCGAGCGTCTTGCTCAACAGAAGGCTGCCTGTGTTCAGCAACAGCGCGAGATCGCCCGGGTACAGCGTTTCATCGAGCATTTCCGGGCCAAGGCGACCAAGGCGCGCCAGGCACAAAGCCGTCTCAAGGCCCTGGAACGGCTGGCGCTGATCGCACCTGCCCATGTCGATTCGCCATTCCGTTTTGAGTTTGCCCAGCCTGCTGCCCTGCCCAATCCATTGCTGCGACTCGAGCAGGCTGCACTCGGCTATCCCGGCCGCCCGGTACTCGCGGGGGTCAGCCTGAGTTTGGCGCCCGGCGCGCGTATCGGTCTGCTGGGACGCAATGGGGCCGGCAAGTCTACCTTGATCAAGGGACTGGCTGGCGTCTTGCCGTTGCACTCAGGGCGGCGCCTCTGTGCCCAGGCGCTGGGTATCGGTTATTTCGCCCAGCATCAGCTCGACCAGCTCGATCCCAACTCCAGTCCACTCGACCATCTGCTCCGTCTCGATCCCAAGGTAACCGAACAGCAAGTGCGCGATTATCTCGGCGGTTTTGGTTTTAGCAGCGAGCGCGCCCTAACACCGGTTGCGCCCCTCTCGGGCGGGGAAAAGGCGCGGTTGGCCCTTGCCCTCATCATCTGGCAGCGCCCCAATCTGTTGTTGTTGGACGAGCCGACCAATCATCTGGATCTCGAGATGCGCGAGGCCCTCGCCGAGGCATTGCAAGGATTCACGGGTGCCCTGATCACTGTCTCGCACGATCGGCATCTGTTGCGTCTGGTCTGCGATGAATTCTGGTTGGTCGAAGGAGGTCAGGTTGGGCCTTTTGCCGGGGATCTCGATGACTATGCCGCCTGGCTGACCAAACGCGAGCTCTCTCGCCCAGCCCGCCCCGTCGTTCACCAGCGCCGGGAACAACGCCGCCAGGCCGCAGCCATGCGGCAGGCATTGCAGCCCCTGCGCAAGCGCGAGCAAGATCTGGAACAACGCCTCAGCGCCCTCAACCAACGCCGCCTTGCCCTAGAGCGCGAGCTGGCCGACCCTAAGCTCTATGAACCGGCAACCAAAGGGATTCTGCTAGCGCGGCTGGCAGAACAACGCCAGATTCAGGCCGAGATCCTGGAAACCGAGGCGGCCTGGTTGGAGGTGGGCGAGGCAATCGAGCAGCTTCAGGCCGCCACCGATGGGTCTCGGTCAACTGCGCAGGCAGACGCCCATCAGCTCGGCAGCGCTAGCGCGGAATGAAGAAAGGTTACTGGAATCAACGGCGGGCGAGAACGCTACCCTTCTGGCTCGAACAGCTCCCTAAGGTTCGCCCATTCTGGCGCCCCCTGGGTCGACTTGTAGGGGTTATCCTGCTGGTGCTCCTGTTCTTCGTCTTGTTCTATGGCCTCTGGCCCTATACCACCCTCTGGCGGCTGGCACGCGCTGCCAACGAGGATGATTGGGTCACCCTGGCCGAGCTGGTCGATCTCGATCGGGTGCGGGCCGAGCTCCAGGCGCGTCTCAATAAGGATCAGCCCAGCGCCATCGGCGCCGTCTCAGACGAGTTCATCGGCTGGATCGAAACTGGGATTCGCCGGTATGGGCGTGAGGCGATCCCGTCCTTGGTCACCCTGAACTGGGTGCGGGATCAGTTCGCCCATATCCCCAATCATGATCTGGGGCTGTGGGCCACCCTGTCCGAGGTCTTTTTCGCGGCCCCTAACGAGCTGCGGCTAAGAATCGAACGGGCCCCGCTCGCAGGTCCACTGTCCCTTAGGCTTGAACGCCAGGGGTTAAGCTGGCGCATTACCATGATCCATGATTAAACGAGCACTATGAGCCTCCAACACAAGGCCTCGATCCGGGCGCGTCGGGTGGTGGCCTCATTGCTGGTTCCCAGTGACACGCCTTTCAAGGATTATTTAAAAGCGGCTGATTATTGCACCGCAATCATGCTCTATACCGACCGGCCGGCGGACTATGAATATATGGTCCAATGGCGTGCCGCCTTCGCTGCCCTGATGGTGGCAGGCCCAGAGACAAGACAGCGCCTGCTCAAGCGCCTGCGCGAGGACTTCAAGCGGGGTCATTCACCGCTGCCGAGCCTGATGCCCGATGATTCAGCCTGATCCCTCTGACCCAAAGGCCAGGTGAATCAGGGCGGTGATAATGGCCATGAGCGGCTGCACTCTCTTTCCCCAACGCCCGGGCGAGTGACTGCCCCCCGAGGGTGGGCGCGACCTGCCCATCAATCCCGTTTGAACCAAGGAACATACGCATGTCATCACCGACCAAAGCGACCCGTAACTGTCCCAATGACGCGACCTTCGATCTGCCCCCCCTATCGCTCAGTGCCGAGGGGATCGCCGAGGATTTCAAGCATTATTACGTCTATACCTTGGGGCGCGATCGCGACTGCCATTCGGATTACTATTCCTATCAGGCCCTCGCTGCGGCCTTGCGCGATCGGCTGATGGAACGCTGGAGGGCGACCCGCCATGCCTATGATGAGACGCGCTGCCGGCGGGCCTATTATCTGTCGCTTGAATTTCTGATGGGGCGCATCCTGGCCAACAGCCTGCTCAATCTAGGCATCGAGGAGGCTACCGCCCAATGCCTGGAGCAATTGGGATTGGCTCTCGACGAGATCGCCTCGGTCGAGCCCGATCCAGGGCTGGGCAATGGCGGTTTGGGACGTCTGGCTGCCTGTTTCCTGGATTCATGCGCCACCCTCCAGCTTCCGGTCCGGGGCTATGGGTTGCGCTATGAATACGGAATGTTCCGCCAGGCGATCGAGAATGGACATCAGGTCGAGGAGCCTGATCATTGGTTACGCAATGGCAACCCCTGGGAGCTGGAACGGCCTGAGTTCACCCAGCGCATCCAGTTCGGCGGGCGCACCGAGACCCATCGCGATCAACATGGACGCATCCGCGTGCATTGGGTCGATACCCATGATGTGCTCGCCGTCCCCTATGACATCCCGGTCCCCGGCTATCGCAATGATACCGTCAACACCCTGAGGCTGTGGAAGGCGGCGGCGACCGATGAATTCGATCTCGATGAGTTCAATGCTGGCAGCTATCCGGAATCGGTCGCCCAGAAGAATGCCGCCGAGCATATCACCATGGTGCTCTATCCCAATGACGCCAGTGAGAATGGCAAGGAGCTCCGCCTGCGCCAGCAGTATTTCCTGGCCAGCGCCAGCCTCAAGGATGTCCTGCGCGACTGGGTTCGGCTGCACGGCCAGGATTTTGACCGCTTTGCCGAGTTGAACTGTTTTCAGCTCAATGATACCCACCCAGCGATCGCCGTGGCCGAGTTGATGCGGCTGCTGATGGATGAGCACGGCCTGGAATGGGACGAGGCCTGGACGATCACCCGCCGGACCATGGCCTATACCAATCACACCCTCCTGCCTGAGGCCCTGGAACGCTGGGCGGTGCGGATGTTCCGCCAGCTTCTACCCCGTCTTTTGGAGATCATCTTTGAGATCAACGCCCGCTTTTTGGCGGA
The DNA here is from genome assembly GCA_937923175.1 of uncultured Chromatiaceae bacterium. GTDB lineage: Bacteria > Pseudomonadota > Gammaproteobacteria > Chromatiales > Chromatiaceae > Thermochromatium. Next base: position 7,922 of record CALALB010000049.1, read on the forward strand.
GGTGGCATTACGCTGGCCAGGCGACATCGATCGGCTGCGGCGGATGTCATTGATCGAAGAGGGCCATGACCAGCAGGTTAGGATGGCCTATCTGGCCATTGTCGGCAGCTTCTCGGTTAATGGCGTTGCTGAGCTGCATTCGCGGCTTTTGCGCGAGGGTCTGTTCCGCGATTTCTATGAGTTTTGGCCGGAAAAGTTCAACAACAAGACCAATGGGGTTACACCCCGGCGTTGGCTCGCAATGTGTAATCCCGGTCTCCGCGAGCTGCTCGATGAGACCCTTGGCGATACCTGGGTCTGCGATCTCGAGCAGCTCGTACGCCTAGTCCCCTATGCCGATGAGGGCGCCTTTCGCGATCGCTGGCAGGCGATTAAAAGGGCCAATAAGGCGCGGCTTGCAGATCACATCAAGAAACTCTGCGGGATTAGCTTCCCGCTCGATGCCATGTTCGACGTCCAGGTCAAGCGGATTCATGAGTACAAGCGCCAGCTGCTCAATGTCCTGCATGTCATCCATCTCTATAACCGGATCAAACAGGGTGATACCGCTGATTGGACGCCGCGCTGCGTACTCTTCGGCGGCAAGGCCGCGCCTGGCTATTTCATGGCCAAGCTGATCATCAAGCTGATCAACAATGTCGCGCGGGTGATCGATATGGATCCCGCCACCGCTGAGCTGCTGCGGGTGGCCTTTGTGCCCGATTATCGGGTCTCGCTGATGGAGATCATTGCCCCCGGCACAGATCTTTCGGAACAGATCTCGACCGCCGGTAAGGAGGCTTCAGGGACGGGCAATATGAAGTTTATGATGAACGGGGCGGTAACCATCGGCACACTCGACGGAGCCAATATCGAGATCCGCGACCAGGTCGGGGACGAGAACTTTTTTCTCTTTGGCCTCACCGCTGCCGGCGTCGAATCCTTACGCGGCCACTATGACCCCAATGGACTCATCGCGAGCGATCCGGCTCTACGCGAGGTCATGAATCTACTCGAATCCGGCCATTTCAATCGCTTTGAGCCGGGGATCTTTGATCCGATCATCCAATCGATCCGCAATCCCCATGACCCCTGGATGACCGCGGCCGATTTCAGGAGCTACATCGAGGCCCAGGAACGCGCAGCCACTGCCTATCGCGATCGCGAGCGCTGGACGCGGATGAGTATCCTCAATACGGCGCACAGCGGGCGGTTCTCCTCCGATCGCACCATCCTGGATTACAACCGCGATATCTGGCACCTAGAGCCCATCCGGCCGCGGTTACCCTGAACCACAGCGGTTGGCGCGGTCGCGGATGGCCAGAAGATCGGTCAAGGTCTGGACCCCTGGCATCTGCACCCCGCGTTTAGCCGCCTCGCGCAAGGGGCGGTGATAGAGATATTCGAGCTCAAGCGGACGGTGGGCGAGGAAATCCAGCCGCATGCTCGGGTCATAGGGGACCATGCGGGCGGTGGCCTCTAAGAGCTGGTGAATAAAACCAGGCGCAAAAGGGACACCGCAGGCGGCTGCCCCTCGTCCGACCTCCTGCATCAGGCGTTCGACCAGGGTACGAGCCTCTGGATCAGACATCATTCCCTGGGTATTGCAGTCGAGCAGGACCGATAGCCCGTTGAACGGGATATTCCAGGCCAGTTTGCGCCAGCGCGCTGCTAGCAGCGATTCCTGAACCTCTGTGTCGATTCCCCCGGCGGCAAATGCCGCTTGCAGGCGAGGGATCTGCGCCTGACCCCGGTTATCCCAAGGGGCCAGACTGATCCTTCCATAATCGAGATGACGGATATGACCTGGACCGAGCTTGTGGGCGCACAGGAAACACAGGCCGGCCAGGATGATCGCCTGCGGAAAGAGTCCGGCCAGCTCATCCTCCAGGCCAAGACCGTTTTGCAGATTCAGGATCACCGTGCCCTCGCCGAGCAGAGGCCTGAGTAACTCAGGCAGGCGATCGTTCTCAGTCGTCTTGAGCGCGATGCAGACGACCTCGCTGGCGGGAACCGGCTCGCCCGGCCCATAGACCTCAACCGGATGATGCCATTGATCGCCGAGGGGGGATTCGACCCGCAGACCCTGGGTGCGGATCCAATCGACATCGCTGCGGGCGATAAAACGCACCCGGGCACCGCCCAGCAACAATCTGGATCCATAGAACCCACCGACTGCACCAGTGCCGAGCATGGTGAAGCTCAGAGTGTGTCCATTGGCCATCGGGTTTTAATTACTCCTTTGAAACAGGGGTGGGGGGCGAAACATCGTAACTCGGGGCCTGAAACGATTAGGCCGGCATCCTGCCGGCCTAGGATCCGATCATGCCGGATCAACCGCGCTCATTGCGCTCATTTAACCTCGATCTTCCGCCGCTCGGTCTTCTGGAGCTTAGGGAGATGGATCTCGAGTACGCCGTTTTTGAACTCGGCATTGGCCTGGTCGAAGGCCACCTCCACCGGCAGGCGGAGGGTCCGGCTAAAGCTACCGCGGGCGATCTCGGCATGGAAGAATGCACCCTCCTCTTTGCTCTCTTCCAGCTTGCGCTCGCCCTTGATGGTCAAAAGATCGCCCGCAAGCTCCACCTCCAGGTTCTCGCGCTCGACTCCAGGCACCTCGGCCCGGACCAAGAGCTCGCCCTCGCGGTCGATGACATCGATGCGCGGGCGGATCTCGAGGTTCTGGTCAAACCGCACCCACTCTGGCCAGAGGTCGCGGAATGGATGACCCCAGGTGCGTTGGACCAGACTGTTAAACAAGCGGTCCATCTCGTCGAACAAGGCAAGCTCACGACGTGGCACGGACTCAGCAAGATCAGTGCGTTTGATCTTCATCGCTGATACCTCCTCACTCGATCCCTATCGTTTAGGGTGATCTGGATAATAGATTAGAATACCCAGGGCATTTTTCTAGTGGGTCGGTCGAGCAAAGGCAGCTCCAAGTCCAAGGTCTAAGCCTGCAGATGACCCAGAACCTCAAGGGTATGCCCCTCATCGGACCACCGGGATGGATTGAGGGTGGGCCAGCGTATTTAAGACCTCGAGATAGGCGCGGGCGCTTTGGAGCCAGCCATAGTCAGCCACGGCAGCGCGCAGCTCGGAGGCTGGTAAGGGGTTTTCCAGGGTTTTCAGCATCGCCTCGGCTAAGCCCATTGCATCGCCCACCGGCACCAAGGGACCATAGCGACCGCCGGCCAGGATCTCGGCAGGGCCGCTGGGGCAATCGGTCGCAACCGCGGGCACGCCCAAGGCCAGCGCCTCAGTGAGCACATTGGGCGAACCCTCCCAACGCGAAGAGAGCACAAACAACGCCGCGCGCGCCAGATAGGCCGGCAAATCAGGCCGAAAACCCACCAAGGCGACTGCATCGCCGAGACCTAACTCAGCGATTAATGACTCCAACCCTCTACGTCCACCGCCCTCGCCTAGGATCATCAGCCGACAGTCGCGCACCTGCCGGACCTGGGCAAAGGCGCGAATCAGGGTCGGAAAGTCCTTTTGCGCCTGTAAACGCCCAGCACCCAGGATGACCGGCGGTTGTCCTGGGGCAAGCCAGGGATGTGGACAGGGCCTGGCAGCCAACGCATAGAGCTCGGGGGTAATGACTGGATTATGGATCACCTGGATCTGCGCCGGTGACACGCGGGCAAGCCGGGCCGTGTCCTCAGCAACCCCAGCAGAAACCGCGATGATCCGGTCAAGGCGCGGATAAAGCCAGCGGATCGGCTGGAGACGCAGCCAGCGGACGATCGCACTGCGTCCAGCCAGGGCTGCCGATAGATTGGTCCCTAAGCGCAAGGCGATCGGGACCTGAACCCCGCTGAGTGCCCGCGCGACGACCGCCGCTCGACCAGCGCGGTCCTTGACCGCAAGCAGGGCGCGCGGGCGGTGCGTGCGCAAATAACGAGCCAACTCGGGGATGGCCCAGACTGTATGCGAGGCCCGGAGATTGATCCGAGCGATGCCCGCGGGGAGCTCAGCGAGATGGGGCCCGTCAGCGCGGACCAGGATCAATTCCACTCGTTCGCCTAGGGCGATAAAACCGCGCAGCAGATGGACCAGCATCCGCTCCACCCCGCCTGCGCCCGAGAACGAGACAAACACCGCCAAGGGACCTTGGACCAAGGATCTCGCAGGATCTCCACGAAACCTGTTGTCTGTTTCCAACATGTCGCACCGAATAGCAAGACGCGCTATGCTTTCAGCTCGAGACAACAGGGGGATGGACAGCGCCAGGATCACCTCCCTTTCAACGAGCCGCAGGTTGAAGCGAGCGTATGGCCAGGCGAGCATGCTGGTACTCCACCGCCCTGTCTTCCAATCCAGACCCCAATCAGAGGAGTCTCGCAGTGGATACAAACCGCCTGCCCGCGCGACTTGCGCCTATCGCCATGCTGGTCGTCTCGGGGACCGCATTAGCAGCCGAGGTGCTTACCCAACCAGCTGTCTACCCAGCTGCCCAAGCCATCCCCGCAGCCCCTGAGGTCAGCGCGCGGACCCTAAGGCAGCGACTCGGGCGCTCCCCTTCCACCCCAGCCGCCAAACTCAGCCTAACCGACCAGGAACGCGAGCGCATCGCTCAAGACCTGGCTGTCGCAGGAACCGCCAAGCCATTCAAAATCGGGGCGGTCAAGACCGTTGCGATTCAGGTCGATCTCAAACCCATCGACGTGGGGGCGATGACGGATCAGACCTATGCGTTCGCCGGCGGGCTGGTGCGGCGTATCGACGGCCAGCTCCATTGGGCGATCCGGCTCGACACCGCTGAATCGGCGGGGACCCGTCTGCTTCTCGACAACATCCAGCTTCCCGCAGACGCCAGGATCCATGTCTACAACGATGCCGGCGAGCTCCATACCTATACCAATCCGGGGCCTCATCTCTGGACCCATACCCTGACCGGAAATCAGATCTATGTCCAGGTCGAAGTCCCCGAGGGGCAATCCGATGATGTGCGTTTTACCATCGCCTCGGCCATGCTGCGCCACCCCCTACCGCGTGAGCTCTGCCCGGAAAATGCGTCCTGCGTGAAGGATGCCTCCTGTTTCAACCCCATTGACTGGCCTGAGATCGACAAGGCGCGCAAGGCGGTGGCCTCGATCAATTTCATCGAGGACGGCTGGGCCTATGCCTGTAGCGGCGGGCTGGTCGCCGATACCGACCCCAACACCAATATCCCCTATTTCCTCACCGCCAATCACTGTATCAACAACCCAGACACAGCGGCGACGGTCGAGGCCTGGTTTGATTATCGTACCCCCACCTGTCAAAGTAGCTGTCAACCAGTCCCAGCCGGCACCTTTACCACCTTAGGCGCGACTCTGTTGCGCAACTCGGCGGTCGATGATCACAGCCTCCTGATCCTGGATCAACCCCCGCCCGCCGATGCCTCGTATCTGGGCTGGACCAATAATCCGGTCGCCTGGTCCGCCGGTGCCACCCTGTTTCGCATCAGCCATCCCCTGGGCGCACCCCAGGCCTTCTCGAGCCACCGAGTCGATGTGGGGGCCGATCCAGTCAAATACTGCGGTATCACTCGCTTCTCCCGCGGGGCCTATATCTTCACCCGCAATGCCATCGGCGCCATCGAGCCTGGCAGCAGCGGGGCGCCGCTCTTGAGCGCATCTGGCCAGATCGTCGGTCAGCTTTCGGGAATCTGCGGTTTTAATATCGAGGATCCTTGCGACGAGGTAAACAACATCATCGTCGACGGGGCCTTCGCCAATTATTATCACCGGCTCCAGCCCTGGCTCGACCCAGATCCCAAGAATCTCCCCTTAAGCGTCCACAAGCTCGGCGGCGGGGGTGGACGGGTCACCGCGATTCAGGTCGTGGCACCCGACCAGGCCCCACCGGCCGAGCTGCCCACACCCCCCGTAGCCCCAGTTGAGTCACAGCCCGAATGGCCCTGGCAGGCCCATATTCGGGTGAGCACCTGGAAGCTGAATGGCGACTGGACCTGTAGCGGCTCGGTCATTCATCCCAATTGGGTGCTGACAGCGGCGCATTGTGTGGTCGATGCGAGCGATGGACAATTCAATACGGTGGCAACCGTCGCCGCCTCGGCGATCGAGGTCCGCACCGGCTCCAGCCGCCCTGACTGCGGTGGGCAGCTCTCTCAGGTCAAGCGGGTGATCCGGCATCCCGATTTTGACCCAGCCACCGGTAACAACGATATCGCCCTGCTCGAGCTCAAGGAACCAACCTGGGTCCAACCGATCCGGCCGGTCACCTGCGAACGCGAGGCGCGTCTGGCCTGTATCGGGACCCAGGGCCGGATCACTGGGTGGGGAACCGAGGAACAATGTGCGACCGCTGGCTACCAGCTGACAGCGCTTTCCAGCCAGCAGACCCAGATCGTGAACCCAGATCAATGTCGCCGCTATGAGCAAAACAGCGCGCTTAGGCTCAACAACAACATGATCTGCGCCTACCAGGATGGTCGAGATCGGGTCTGTGCGCTCGATGATGGCAGCCCGCTGGTGGTCAGCAACGAGCGCGGTGGCTATGTCCAAGCGGGTATCCTGAGTTGGTCGAATCTGGCCAGAGGCCAGTTGATCAACCGCAGCACCGACCCCCGCAATCCTCCAGACCGCAGCGCCGACTGTACCAATGCCCCGCCCTATGCGGTCTATATACGGCTGGCCAACTATGTCGATTGGCTGGAAAAGACCACTGGACTTGATTTCAGCTCGGATACGGGCGCCGAGGTGATCGACTGCGGTGCCACCTGCATCGCCCAGTACGCCCAGGATACGCGGGTGACCCTAGCCGCCCAGCCGGATCAGGGTTCGTTCTTCGACGGTTGGCAGGGCGCATGCAGCGGCCGTGAGCCGATCTGCGAGGTCAGGATGACCGAGGCCCAGAGGGTCAAGGCAGTCTTTCGGCCCAAGCAGCCGCTCTCGCTCTGTCCATCCTGTAATCCCTAAACGGAAGGCACCTCAGAGCCTACCGGTCTTAACCTCCCCCCTCCCCTCCAGGGAGGGGGATCTGCGAAACAACCTCTGGCCCCGAATCCCTGCAGGGATGGCAGGTGATCTCCCTGATCTGTCCTGAGCGATTTTTTAAACAGACCCCGACGCCCGCCTCAATAAAGGCAATCCACTCATCTTGGCCGGTCAATAACCTCGAAAATACCACAGGTTATCCCAGTTGGGCGGACCCAAAGGGCCCTGAGCGGGGCTCTGAGCGCTAGGCAGAGGCGATTCGGAAGGGGCTGGCCAGGGACCCATGAAACTCCAGCCACCCCAGGGCTCGGGACCAAGCCGCCGAAAGGCAGCACGCTCTTGTTCAATGCGTTCTTGACGTTCGGCGCGCCTTTTTCTGAGGTCCTGCTCCCAGGCCCGACGCTGGGCGCGGACCTCGTCCAGCCAGGGCATCACCTGTTCGGGATGAGGCAAACGTCCGCCTGGATCTGGGATAAACCAAGGGTCGATCTCTGCGCTGGCCTGGGCCATCGCCACCAGGATCAGGCTAGCCAGTAGTCGATCGGTGGGACAGAGGGTGTGCCGGCGTTCAAGCCGTTTGATTGGCCTCAAGTCGTTCATAGATCTCGCGCCTCACGCAGTCCAGGGTCTGCTCGCAGGTCACAGGCATCTGCTCACGGGTGGTGATGAAAAAGACATCATCGACCTCAGCGCCGATGGTGGTGATCTTGGCGTTCTGAAGGCGGATGCCACAACGTTCGAAGATCGCCCCGACCTCAGCCAAAAGACCCGGCCGGTCGCGCGTGGTCAGACGCATGATGGTGCGCCGGTTGGGGGCATCCAAGGCAAAATGGACGTGGGTCTCAATGGGAAAATGGCGGTTCCGACGGGGGGCAAGGCGCAGGACACGGATGTGCTGGGGGATGGGTTCAGACAAGCGAGCCTGGAGCTCCCACCGGACCTCCTCGCTACGGGCTGGGCTCAGGGTTCCGCCGTCCCGCTCCAGGACATGATAGCTGTTGACCACCCGGCCATCGGTGGTGGTCATGATGCGGGCATCCATGACATTGAGATCCAATTGATCGAGCGCCGCCGTAGTCTGGGCAAAGAGATGGTCGCGATCGCGGGCATAAATAAAGATCTCGCTGCTGCCGCGGGCGGTGAGCGAACGGATATCGATAACCAGAGGGGTCTCCCCGGCGGTCTCGATGATCTTGCGGGTCTGCCAGGCAATCTCATCGGGCGAGTTATAAAGAAAGAAATCCCGGTTAAAGCGCTGCCAGAGCACCTGACAAGCGTCAGCAGCGACCCCGTGTCGCAAGAGGAGACGCTGGCTTTCGGCCTGTTTCTGAGCGATCAGTTCATCCTGGGCCTGGGGATGATCGAGCCCACGCAACAGCGCACGCCGCGTGCTGTAATAAAGCTCCCGCAACAGGGCATCGAGCCAACTGTTCCACCGCCCGGGATTGGTCGCCCGGGCATCGGCAACAGTGAGCAGATAAAGGTAATCGAGCCGAATCGGGTCACCGATGAGCGCCGCGAAGGATTGGATGACCTCGGGGTCGCTGAGATCCTTGCGTTGGGCGGTCATGGACATGACCAGATGATGCTCGACCAGCCAGGCGACCAGGGCGCTGTCATAGTCGCTGAGTCCATGCAGCCGGCAAAAGGCCAGGGCATCCTGGGCCCCGATGAGTGAATGATCGCCGCCGCGTCCCTTGGCGATATCGTGGAACAGTCCAGCGAGATACAACAGCTCCAGCTTAGGGATGTGTTTGGCCACGGCGGTGCAGAGCGGAAACTCCTCGCCATATTCAGGAAGCACGAAGCGGCGCAGGTTGCGCAGGAGCATGAGGGTATGCTCATCGACCGTATAGACATGAAAGAGGTCGTATTGCATCCGCCCGACGATAGTGGCAAAGGCCGGGACATAAGCAGCGAGTACCCCATAGCGATGCATAGCCTGCATGGCGCGGGTGAGACCCCGGGGTTCGCGCAGGATCTCCATAAACAGGCTGCGGGCGCGAATATCGGCGCGAAAGGTATCGTCGATGCGGTGACGATTTTCGCGGATCAGACGGATGGTGCTTGCCCGGATGCCCTTTAATTCAGGATGAAGCTGAAGCAGATAAAAGACCTCAAGCAAGGCAAGCGGTGTGTTCCGAAAGACCTCCGGGCTGGTCACCTCTAGATAGCCGTTGCGCGCCTGGAAGCGGCGATTGATCGGGATCGGCGGTTGATCATCGGTGAGCAGAATCGCCTCGGCGAAGAGCTGGAGAAGCATCTCATTGAGCTGGTTGAGCTCCTGGACGGTTCGATAGTACTGCTGCATGAACTGCTCGACGGCCAGATTGTTCTCGCCATCGCAAAGGCCGAACTGCAAGGCCAGGGTGCGCTGATAATCGAAAAGCAGGCGGTCTTCATGCCGTCCGGCCAAACGGTGGAGGGCGAAACGGATACGCCACAGGAGGGTCTCGCCACCGATCAGGGTCTGGAGCTCGGCTTCGGTCAAAAAGCCCTGGGCCACCAGCTCATGCAGATCCTTAGCGCCGAAGTGCCGGCGGGTGACCCAACCGATCATCTGGATGTCGCGCAGACCCCCCGGGTTTTCCTTGATATTGGGCTCGAGGTTATAGGCGGTATCGCCATATTTTTGCCAGCGCGCGCGCTGCTCCTCGAGCTTGGCAGCAAAAAAACGGCCGCTGTCCCAGATCCGGTCTGGGCCAGTGGCTGTCTGCATGCGGACAAAAAGACCCTGCGGCCCAGCAAGATGCCGAGCATCGAGCAGACTGGTCATGAATTTGATATCGGACTCAGCAGCGCAGACGCAGTCTGCAACCGAACGGACGCTGTGACCGACCGCCAATCCGATATCCCACAGCAGGGTCAGGAATGACTCGATGGCTGCCATCAGGCCAGCATCGGCGCCCTCATCGATCAGGATCAGGAGATCGACGTCGGAGGCGGGGTGGAGTTCGCAGCGCCCATAACCTCCGACTGCGATCAGCGCAGCCCTTTGCTCCTCGCCGAGATGGACTTTCCAGGCTGTACAGACGATCGCATCGATCAGTGCGCTGAGCTGCCGGACCAGATCTCGGACGGCTACACCCTGCTCAAAGGCGCGATATAAAGCCTCTCGACCAAGGCGAAGTTGTTCCTTCAGTGTTGAGCTTTCGTCCATGACTGGGGGGATTGGGGCAGTGGAGAGAGCGACTCCCGCAACCTGGGAGGCCATCGGGTAGCGGCTAGGGGTATGCCTCGCCATAGGCTGCGCGCTCAGCAGCACCCAGGGTCAGGATTTCATGCCCGGTCTCGGTGACCAGCACGGTGTGCTCCCATTGTGCCGAGAGGCTATGATCCTTGGTGACTACGGTCCAACCATCGGGCAAGATCTTGATAAAACGCTTACCAGCATTGACCATGGGCTCGATGGTAAAACACATGCCAGGCACCAGGGTCATACCCTCACCGGGTTTACCATAATGCAGGATCTGGGGCTCCTCGTGAAACGCCTCGCCAATGCCATGCCCGCAATACTCGCGCACCACAGAATAACCGTGCGCCTCGACATGGCTTTGGATGGCATAACCGATATCCCCGAGGGTCGCCCCGGGGCGAACCACGGCGATACCGCGCAACATGGCCTCGCGCGTGACCGTGACTAAACGACGCGCTAGGATTGAGGGCTCGCCGACGAAAAACACCCGGCTGGTGTCGCCGTGATAGCCATCCTTGATGACGGTGACATCGATATTGACGATATCGCCCTTTTTGAGCCTTTTGTTATTCGGGATTCCGTGGCAGACCTGATGGTTGACCGAGGTACAGATCGACTTTGGAAAACCCCGATAATTGAGAGGGGCAGGGATGGCCCCTTGGTGGTTGACGATATAGTCGTGACAGATCCGATCGAGCTCCTCGGTCGTCACGCCAGGTTGGACATAGGGCTCGATCATATCCAGCACATCGGCGGCCAGGCGTCCGGCGATCCGCATCTTTTCGATCGCCTCAGGACCCTTGATCTGGACCTTGGGTCTGCGATTTGAAGCATCCACGATGAGTATTTCGCTCGGGGATAGTAGAGACCGGGCATTTGCCCATGTTTAACCTCTTATGGTATAAGAGGCACCATGCCGTCGCAATCGTAAGATGGGGATGCAGGACGACGGCATCAAAGGCATAATGTCATAATCTCGGCCATCTTGAATTGATGACCGCGCCCAATCAGAATCCCCATTGCCATAGCCTGGATCCACACACGTACCGTCACAGACGGCTGGGTGCCTGCGAGGGTTGTCGTCTGGGGTGCGTGGAGGCTCAACCCAAAGTCATTTCCCAGGAATAAACAGACCGTGAGCGAAGTCACTATGCGCGACATGCTGGAGGCCGGCGTCCATTTCGGCCACCAGACCCGTTATTGGAACCCCAAGATGGGGGCCTATATCTTTGGCCAGCGCAATAAGATCCATATCATCAATCTGGAAAAGACCCTGCCGCTGTATCGCGAGGCGCTCCAATTTATGAGTCGGCTCGCCGCTGAGGGCGGCAAGATCCTGTTTGTCGGTACCAAGCGGGCGGCGCGCGATGCCATCCGCGAGGAGGCCGAGCGCTGCGCGATGCCCTATGTCAACCATCGTTGGTTGGGCGGTATGTTGACCAACTTCAAGACCATCCGGCAGTCGGTCAAACGCCTCAAGGATCTGGAGGCCATGTTCCAGGATGGCAGTATTGAGCGTTTCAACAAAAAGGAGGCCCTGCTGCTGGAGCGCGAGCTGACCAAGCTTCAGCGAAGCCTAGGCGGGATCAAGGAGATGGAATATCTACCCGATGCGCTCTTTGTCATTGATGTCGGGCATGAAAAGATTGCCGTGACTGAGGCCAACAAGCTCGGCATCCCCGTCATCGGGGTTGTTGATACCAACAATGATCCAAGCAATGTCGATTATGTCATCCCGGGCAACGACGATGCGATTCGCGCCGTGCGTCTGTATATCACCGGGGCTGCCGATGCCATCCTCGAGGGGCGTAATCTAGCTGCTGCCCAGATTGGGCGCGAGGCCGAGCTGATTGGCGAAGCAATCTAAAGAGGGTTGCATTTGCCCTGGGCGGGTGTGCCTGTATCACCCGCCGCCTGCCGAGCGGCGCTTTCATCCAGATTCCAGACCCATAAGGTAGTGTTGAACATGGCGACGATCTCAGCCGCATTAGTCAAGGAATTGCGGGAACGTACTGGTGCCGGCATGATGGAATGCAAGGCTGCCCTCCTGGAGGCCAATGGTGACATCGAGGCCGCGATCGAGGCGATGCGCAAATCCGGCCAAGCCAAGGCCGCCAAGCGCTCGGGACGGACCGCCGCTGAGGGGGCGATCATGATTCGGGTGGCTGAAGACGGTAAGGCCGCTGCGATGGTCGAGATCAATTGCGAGACCGACTTTGTGGCCAAGGACACCAATTTCCTCGCCTTTGCTGAGTCTGTGGCCGGTGCCGCCTTGGCCGGTCATGCCCGAGATGCTGCTGCCTTAGCCACCCAAACCCTGCAGGGGGAGGATATGACCGTTGAGGCGGCGCGTGAGGCCCTGATCGCCAAGATCGGCGAAAACATTCAGGTGCGGCGCCTGGTACGCTTCGACAATGCCAGCGGCCAGATCTATAGCTATCGACATGGAACCCGCATCGGGGTTCTGGTCGAGCTTAGTGGCGGCGACGAGACCCTGGGTCGCGATCTGGCGATGCATATTGCCGCGAGCAATCCATTATGCGTCACCCCTGAGGAGGTCCCCCCCGAGATCCTGGCCAAGGAGCGAGAGATCTTCAAGGCCCAGGCCCTGGCTAGCGGCAAACCTGAGGCCATCGTTGAAAAGATGGTCGAGGGCCGAATCCGTAAGTTTTTCGAGGAGGTCACCCTGGTTGGCCAGCCATTCGTCAAAAACCCTGACCAAAAGGTGGGGGACCTGCTCAAGCAGGCAGGCGCCAGCGTACGCCGTTTTGCCCGTCTTGAGGTCGGCGAAGGGATCGAGAAAAGGGTCGAGAATTTTGCCGAAGAGGTCATGACCCAGGTTCGGGGTGGCTAAAGCCGCTTAGGGACACCGCGAGATCATCCCATGATCACACCCGTCTATCGACGCATCCTGCTTAAGCTCAGCGGCGAGGCGCTGATGGGCGGCGAGCCCTGCGGCATTGATCCAGAGATCCTGGAGCGGTTGGCTGCTGAGGTGCGCGACCTGGTGAGCAGGGGCGTCCAGGTTGCCCTGGTGATTGGCGGTGGCAATATCTTTCGCGGCGCTGTTCTGGCAGCACGCGGTATGGATCGGTCGGTAGGCGATCAGATCGGGATGCTGGCCACGGTGATCAATGCCCTGGCGATGCAGGATGCCTTAGATCGCCAAGGGGTAGCGGTGCGTGTCCTGTCGGCGCTTGCCATCGACCAGGTCGGCGAGCCCTATGAGCGCCACCGTGCCATTCGCCATCTGGAGGCTGGGCGGGCGGTGATCTTCGCTGCCGGAACGGGAAACCCCTTGTTTACCACTGACTCAGCGGCCAGCCTGCGCGCCATCGAGATCAAGGCCGATCTTTTGATCAAGGCAACCAAGGTCGATGGGGTCTATTCCGCTGATCCCTTGATCGATCCCGAGGCCGTTTTTTATCCGCGACTCAGCTATGATCAGGCCCTGCGCGAGGGGCTTCAGGTCATGGACACCACTGCCTTGGTGCTGTGTCGGGACCATGGTATGCCGCTTAGGGTGATGAATATCAACGAGCCTGGCGCCCTAGCGCGTCTCATGCGCGGTGAGGCGGTCGGCTCACTGGTCACAGTTGGACATTGACATGATCGAAGACATCAAAAAGGACACAGCCGACCGGATGGCCAAAAGCGTCGAGGCACTCACCCATGAGCTCGCCAAGATCCGTACCGGTCGCGCCCATCCCTCCCTACTCGACCATCTCACGGTATCCTATTACGGCTCGGAGGTCCCGATCCGCCAGGTAGCCAATATCAGCGTCGAGGACGCGCGCACCTTGCTGGTCACCCCTTGGGATCGCAATATGGTTCAGGCGGTGGAAAAGGCGATCATGCAATCCGATTTGGGTCTCAATCCCAATACCGCTGGGACTGCCATCCGCGTGCCCATGCCGCCGCTGACCGAGGAACGGCGACGCGACCTGATCAAGATCGCGCGCAATGAGGCTGAGCAGGCGCGGGTCGCGATCCGCAATATCCGTCGGGATGCCAATCATCATCTCAAGGAGCTGGTCAAGGACAAGGTGATCTCCGAGGACGATGAGCGGCGCGCGCAAGAAATCATCCAAAGGCTCACTGATCAATACATCAAGGAGATCGACACTGTGCTTGCTACAAAGGAGCAGGATCTGCTGTCGATCTAAGCCAATACCCCAGAACCGATCAACCCCAGGTGGATACCGATTCAGATGGCGCGCTCCAGCGCAACCAGCGCACCCCTCGCCATGTCGCCATCATCATGGATGGCAATGGGCGTTGGGCACGCCAACGCGGCCTACCGCGCACCGCTGGGCATCGCGAAGGTGTCAAGAGTGTACGCGCCGTGGTCGAGGAGAGCATCCGGCGCGGCGTCGAGATCCTAACCCTCTTTGCCTTTAGCAGCGAAAACTGGCGACGCCCGCGCTCCGAGGTCAATGTCCTCATGGAGCTTTTCATGAGCGCCTTGCGCAGCGAGACCAGGCGGCTTCATGACAACCAGGTCCGTCTACGGGTGATCGGCGAGCGCAGCGCCCTCCCTGGTAAACTCCAGCGCCGGATCGCCGAGGCCGAGGCGCTCACTGCAGCCAATACCCGCCTCCATCTCCAGGTGGCAGCCAACTATGGCGGGCGCTGGGACATCGTCCAGGCTACCCGCCGCCTTGCGGCCGAGGTTCAGGCAGGACGCCTAGATCCCAGCCAGATTGATGAATACTGCCTGGCGCGTCATCTGTCCTTCCCCGACCTCCCCGAACCAGACCTGTTCATCCGCACCGGTGGCGAGAAACGCCTGAGCAATTTCGTGCTCTGGCAGGCGGCCTATGCCGAGCTCTATTTCACCGATGTACTTTGGCCGGATTTCGACGCTGCTGCCTATAACCAGGCGCTCGAGGACTATGCCCGGAGGCAACGTCGCTTTGGCTATACGGGCGAACAGATCGAATCTGGTCTGTGGTCATTGCCTGATGTCTGTGTCGGCTGAGACCTCGACGGCGAGCGATCTGCGTCTGCGCACCCTGACCGCATTGTGGCTGGTGCCCTTGGTGGTTGGCGCCGTGCTCGCCCTGCCGACTGCTGGTCTGGCCGTCTTTTTGGGTGCCTTTATGCTCATCGCCGCCTGGGAGTGGTGCGTCTTGGCGGGGATCAGCGAGCGGATCACCCGCGGACTCTATCTCGCCCTAGTGGTGGCGCTCCTCTCGATCCTCTGGCATTGGTCGGCATTAACCTGGATGCCGCTGCTTGCCGCGAGTCTGATCGGTTGGCTCATCCAGACGGCACGTCTCCTGCGCACCTACGCTATCGAGCCTGCGCCGGGCCCGCAGCCCGGCCTGCTGCTGAATGGATTGTTGATCCTGGGCGCAACCTGGGTCGCAATCCTTGCCCTCCATCGGATCCCCGCGGTAGGTCCGACGCTGGTCGTGTCGCTGCTCTTTCTGATCGCCGCTGCCGATTCGGCGGCCTATTTCATCGGTCGGCGCTGGGGGCGGGTTAAGCTCGCCCCCCTGATCAGCCCGGGCAAGACCTGGGCTGGATTCTATGGCGCCTTAGGGGGCGCCGCCTTGATCGGTTGGGGGATCACCCTATGGCTTGGGCTACCCCTCCTAAAGGCGCTCTTTGTCCTGGTGCTTTGTCTCCTGGCGGTCATGCTCTCGGTCGTCGGCGATCTATACGAGAGCCTGCTCAAGCGCCGACGCCATCTCAAGGATTCGAGCCAGATCCTACCCGGTCATGGGGGGCTTTTGGATCGGATCGATAGCCTGACTGCCGCGGCCCCCCTGTACGCCCTGGGTATGTCTTGGGTCTTGATTGACTGGAGTTAGGAAAGTGATTGGCTTGACCGTATTGGGAGCCACGGGCTCCATCGGCGTCAGCACGCTGGATGTGCTGGCGCGTCATCCGAGCCGGTTCCGCGCGGTGGCCCTAACTGCAAACCGCGATGCCGAGCGCCTGGCCGAACAATGTCGCCGGCATCGCCCCCGCTATGCAGTGATGGCGGATCCCCAGGCCGCGCAGCATTTGGGTGAGTTGCTCGCCGATCTGCCGGATCGGCCAGAGATCCTAGCCGGCGTGGAGGGTCTCGAACAGGTGGCTACGCTCCCTGAGGTCGATTATGTCATGGCCGCTATCGTAGGGGCGGCTGGTCTACGCCCAACCCTTGCGGCCGCACTCGCTGGTAAGCGGGTATTGTTGGCAAACAAGGAATCATTAGTGGTTGCCGGTGCCCTGTTGATGCGGGCCATCGCTGACCATGGTGCTGAACTGCTCCCGATCGACAGCGAGCACAACGCCATCTTTCAGTGCTTACCCCCAAACTTTAAACAGGGTCTGGCGCAGGTTGGGGTGCGCCGGATCCTGTTGACCGCATCCGGTGGTCCCTTCCGGACCTGGCCGATCGACCAGCTTGCTGCAGTCACGCCTGAGCAGGCCTGTGCCCATCCGACCTGGGAGATGGGGCGCAAGATCTCGGTCGATTCGGCGACCATGATGAACAAAGGGCTAGAGGTGATCGAGGCCTGCTGGCTATTTGGCACTGATGCCGACCATATCCAGGTCGTGATCCATCCCCAGAGCGTCATCCATTCGCTGGTTCAGTATGAAGACGGTTCAGTCCTGGCCCAGCTCGGCAACCCGGATATGCGTACCCCCATCGCCTATGCGATGGGCTGGCCAGAGCGCATCGCCTCGGGCGTCAACCCGCTTGATCTATTTGCCGTCGCGCGGCTCGATTTTTATGAACCGGACCTCGAGCGTTTTCCCTGTCTGCGCCTTGCCTATGAGGCAGCGCGCGCAGGCGGCACCGCACCAGCCATCCTGAATGCCGCCAATGAGATTGCCGTGGCGGCCTTCCTGGAGCGGCGCATCCCTTTCACCCGTATCGCCGCTGTGGTTGCCCAGACCCTGGATGCCTTGCCAACCGAATCACTGGATGGACAGGGGCTCGAGTTTTTGCTTGAGGTCGATCAGCGCGCTCGGGCCCAGGCCGAGCGTTTCGTTCAGGACCAGGGTATTTGAATCTGTGCTACCAGACCTCCTTGGGGACAGGGTCGAGCCCCTTTATCTCTAGATGCTCATTCCTTCAGTCCGGACGCACCCATGGATACACTTTGGACACTTGCCGCCTTCATCCTGACCCTGGCGATCCTCATCACCGTCCATGAATTCGGCCACTTCTGGGTGGCCCGGCGCCTGGGTGTCAAGGTATTGCGTTTTTCCATCGGTTTTGGCCGCCCTCTCTGGAGTTGGCGGCTAGGAAAGGATCAAACCGAATATGTCATCGCCCTGATCCCCTTGGGCGGCTATGTCAAGATGCTGGATGAGCGCGAAGGCGAGGGGCCAATCCCCGAATCGGATCTGGCGCGCGCATTCAACCGCCAGGCGCTCTGGAAGCGCTCGGCCATCATCGTCGCTGGACCGATCTTTAACCTGCTGTTTGCCGTCCTCGCCTATTGGTTGGTCTTCATGATGGGCGAGACAGGTCTAAGGCCTATCATCGGCGAGGTTGTCCCTGATTCGATCGCAGCGCGCGCCGGTTTCCAGGCGGGCGATGAATTCCTGATGGTCGGTGAACGCCCCACCCGCACCTGGGAAGAGGTAATCCAGGCCCTGACGGCGGCGACATTGGATCGGCAAGACCTCAGCATCCAGGTACGCGATCCTAGCCAGGATATCCGCAACCGGTTCATCCTGCGCGGGGACCTCAAGGGGATCGATGAGTCGGCAGATATCGTGGCCGATCTAGGACTCAAGCCCTATCGCGTGCTCCTCCCGCCGGTGATCGGAGAGCTCATCCCGGGCGAGCCGGCAGATCGGGCAGGTCTACGGGTTGGGGACCGGATCCTAGCGATCGATGATCAGGCAATCGAGTCCTGGCAGGAGCTGGTCGAACAGGTGCGCCGACGCCCCGAGGAACGTCTGTTGGTTCGGATCGAGCGTCCGGGCGCCGGCCTCCAGACCCTTGAATTGACCCCCCGCGCGACCGAGCACGATGGACGGCGGATTGGCCGCATTGGCGCAGGGATCAAAGAGCGACCCGACCTCATGGAGGCCTATCGGGTGCATCTTGCATATGGCCCAATCGAGGCATTGGGGCTGGCCTTGACCAAGACCTATGAGACCAGCGCCCTCTTGCTGAGGGCCCTGGGGCAGATGCTGATTGGCGAGGGCTCGCTCAAGCATCTTAGCGGGCCGATTGGGATCGCCGAGACCGCCGGGCGAACAGCGGCCTATGGCCTGGATGCATTCATCAAGTTTCTCGCGGTCATCAGCATCAGCCTGGGGGTGCTCAATCTCTTGCCGATCCCCCTGCTCGATGGCGGGCATCTGCTCTTTAATCTCATCGAATGGATCAAGGGCAGCCCTTTGTCCGAGGAGGCGATGCTGCGCGGCCAGCGGATCGGCATCCTACTTTTGGCAGCCCTGATGACCCTCGCCTTTTATGTGGATCTCTCGCGGCTCTTGGGCTAGAGTGCGCCCATCCCTTATACTGACGCGCCTCGACAGAAGCGGACCGACCAAACCGGAGCGAAGAGGCTAAACCGTCTTGCGCGCGAAGGCTCAACCATCCCGCCACGACCGCCAGCGATTGTCTTTCCTGGCTCTTCTCCTATTACTGATCGGGCCGGGGCTGGTTCAGGCCGAGTTCTTCAAGATCGCCGATATTCGGGTCGAGGGGCTGCGGCGTATCGCCCCCGGGACTGTCTTCAATTATCTGCCGGTTCAGATTGGCGATACCGTCAGCGAGGATGTCACCGGCGGGATCATCCGCGCCCTGTATCAAACCGGTTTTTTTGACGATGTGCGCCTCGAACGCGACCGGGATATCCTGGTCATTCGGGTGCGCGAACGTCCCGCCATTGCCGAGATCCGCATCAGCGGCAACAAGGACATCGATGCCAAGACTCTACAGACGGCCTTGGCAGACATCGGCCTCAAAGAGGGCCGGATCTTTAATCGCTCAGTGCTCGATCGGATTGAACATGAGCTGGAGCGCCAGTATTTTGCGCGCGGCAAATATGGAGTCGTGGTCCAATCGACCATCTCACCGCTGGAGCGCAATCGGGTTGCCATCGATATCCAGATCGTCGAAGGACTGACCGCCCGGATCAAACAGATCAATATCCTCGGCAATCAGGCCTTTCCGACCAAGACCCTGCTCAAACAATTCAAGCTTGGCCCAAGCCGCTGGAACTCGTTTTATACCAAAAATGATCAGTATTCTAAACAAAAGCTCGCGGCTGACCTCGAATCCTTGCGTTCGTTTTATCTCGACCGCGGTTATATCAAATTTGAGGTCAAATCGACCCAGGTCTCGATCAGTCCAGATAAAAGGGATATCTATATCACCGTAGTGATCGATGAGGGTAAGCCCTTTACGCTAAAAGACCTCAAATTGGCCGGCAATCCACCGGTCCCGCCCGAGCGTCTGTTTCCCTTGATTGAGCTTAAACGGGGTGAACCCTTCTCGCGCAAGCGAGTGACTGCGAGCGCCGAACGCATCTCGAATCTATTGGGCGAGGAGGGTTATGCCTTTGCCAATGTCAATACCATTCCAGAGATTAATGAGGACAAACAAGAGGTCAGCCTGACCTTCTTTATCGATGCGGGTCGACGGGTCTATGTACGGCGGATTGAGATGGAGGGCAATACCCGTACCCGCGACGAGGTCCTGAGACGCGAGATGCGCCAGCTCGAGACCGCCTGGTTTTCGACCGATCTCGTGCGTCAATCGCGCGAGCGCCTGCAACGTCTCGGTTATTTCGAGGAGGTCAATCTCGAGACCCCGGCAGTCCCTGGGGTTGCCGATCAGGTGGATGTCAAGGTCAAGGTCAAAGAAAAGGCTGCAGGTAACCTGGCCGCAGGCATCGGGTTTTCCCAGTCAGATGGTATCTTGCTGAATGCCAGCATCACCCAAAATAATTTTTTAGGAACTGGTAAACGGGTGGCGATTGCCTTTAATAATAGCCGTTCGACTACCCTCTATCAGTTCGGTTATACGAATCCCTATTACACGGTTGATGGGATCAGCCGCGGTTTTAATCTCTCATATCGCGAGGTCGATTATGATGAGCTCGTCGGTGCCGATTATGCCGCCGATCTAGGGACAGCTGGATTCAATTTCGGTCTACCGATAACCGATACCAGCCGCGCGGGCCTGGGGATCAGCTATCAATATACTGATTTCACAGCCGGTAATTCGACAATCGCCCAGGATTTCGTCGCTGCAAACGGACATACCTTTCATGATTTCGTTCTGACTGCCAGCTATACCCGGGACAGCCGCGACAAGGCAATCTTTCCAACCCGCGGTTCACTGCGCGTGTTTCAGACGGAGATCGCCATGCCAGGCAGCGATCTCCAGTATTACAAGATCCGGTATGACGAGCAGTTCTATATCCCCCTGACCTCGCGCTTTATTCTCGCCCTCAGCGCCAATCTGGGGTATGGCGACGCCTATGGCGACCTCAAGGAACTGCCGTTTTTTGCAAACTTTTATGCCGGCGGGCCGCGATCGGTGCGCGGCTTCAAGGCCAATACCCTAGGCCCGCGCGAGATTGAGAGCAATGATCCCGTGGGCGGTAACCTCAGGCTTGCCGGCAGTATTGAATTCTTCGCCCCGGCCCCGGTAGGCGGCGAGTTTGAAAAGACCCTGCGTCTAGGGACCTTCCTAGATTTCGGCACTGTCTGGTCCACCTATGACTCAGATCTCCTGGCCCCGACCGGATTCGATCTAGGCGAGCTGCGCTATTCCACAGGTCTATCACTCACCTGGCTTTCCCCGATTGGGGCACTGTCGGTGAGCCTGGCTGTGCCACTAAACGAACGGGATGGGGATAAAACCCAGGTATTCCAATTTGGCATAGGTCAGACCTTCTAGATCAGGAGCCAGACCCTGGCATTGCAGATCATGCGCGATCATGTAGTCCCCATGTTAAACACCCTGGGCGACAGGATTGCTTGGCATATCGGTCAAGACCCCAGCGCTGGCACGAGAGGCGGTCAATTCCAGTGGCCAAAAGTACCAATCGCCCTCTTGACCCAGAGGCAAAGCTTCGTGAATTCTAGAGATGCGGTAGACCTGCCATGCACCTGACCTACAGGATCGCCCTGGATCCGACGCCTGAAGATACGCATGCGCAACCCTTTGCTCATCTGGCAAGGGCCTGGCAGCGGTTCTTGGCTGATATCAAGGCCGCAAGACCAGCCAATGGGCCACAGTTCAAGAAAAAGGGTCTCTGCCGCGAGAGCCTTTATATCGCCAACGACCAGTTCAGTCTGGCTGGCCAAATGATCGACCTGCCCAGGATCGGTGCGATACGGATGACCGAGGCGCTGCGTTTTGGCGGGAGTTTTGGCGGGAGGATTCTTGGTGCAACCCTCTTGCGCCCGGCGGGGCATTGGTTCATTGCGGTCCAGGTCGAAGTCCCAGATAGTCAGTTCTCGAATAACCGTAAAAAATCCTCTTCAATAGCGGAGTTCATCCACAGGCTCATATTCGGTGGTACAGCGAAAACCAAGTGGTGGTGATCGAGGATTTGCATCTCAGAGGCATGCTGGCCAACGCCGGCCTGTCCATGCCCGGACTGACCTGGGGCCGGGGATGTTTTGCG
>CALALB010000050.1 GCA_937923175.1 uncultured Chromatiaceae bacterium
GGCGCGGCTCGTAAAAGCGTGCGGCGCGCTGCCGGCACCAGTCGGTTTCATCATCGCGTTTGTCGCTGGCGTTGAACACCACGAGCTCGAAAAAGCGCCCATCGAGCCGGCCCACGAGACCGCGCAGCAGGATCTTCCACACCGACTGTCTGTAAATCTGCGCGGAGAGGAGCCCCAGGCGCACCCGCTCGCGCGCCGGCGGCAGCGGCGCGGGCTCGGGCTTGAGCGCCGCGTGGATCATTTGCCCCCAGGCGGCCAGGGGCGCCGTGATATCGCCGGGGAAGTAGGCCAGCGCAAACGGGCCAAAGGTGGGTGCGGCGTCCCAGGCAGCGCGGCGTGCGGCAAGCGGCTGGGCAAGCACAAGCGCGCGGGCCTCATCGAGCGCGGCGGCAAAGCGCGGCAGCATCGCTGCATGCGCGGCGGCGCTCTCTGGCGCCCGCTCCAGGGCCATGAGCGGCAGCCGTTATGCCGCACCCAGGGCTGCCGGGTCCTCAGCCAGCACGGCGCGCAGCCGCGCTTCGGCCTCTGCCCGCTGGCCGATTTCTTCCAGCCAGGTGCAAAGCTGGATTTGCTGTGGCAGCGAGAGTTGCGGCAGGCGAGCAAGCTGCGCCACCGCCTCGGTGCGCTGGTTTGCCTTGTAGAGCGCCTCGGCCAGGAGCGCGCCGATGATCGCGTCTTCGGGGTGGGCGGCGGCAAGCTCCTTCAGGATGGGAAGTGCCGCAGCACAGCGGCCGGATTGGACCAGGATTTGCGCGCGCTTTTTGCGGATGGTTTCGGCTTCTGGGTGGCCCAGCCGCTCCAGGGCGTCGAGGGCGGAAAGCGCCAGGTCGTAGAGGATGGCGTCGTGTGCGCGATTGGCCAAATCGGCCAGGGCGGCGCGATCGCCGCGCGCCTCGGCCTGCAGGATGCTTGCCGGCTCAAGCGCAAGCGCGCCTTGTGGCTTCTTGGCTGTCTTGGCGGGCGGGGCCGCACGGCGTGGCGGGCATGGGGTGCGGGGAGCTTTGCGACGGGCCATGGGCAGGCGATGACAGGGAGAGTGGAAGAGAGATGATTGCTCCTGGACAGGTGTCGGTGGATTGCGTCCGCATTCGGGGAGTGTATCCCCAACAATGGGGCTAGCACTAGCGCAAGATCTGGACAATGCGCAGGATGGACAGCCCAGCGTACAAGACTCGATGGATTGTGTTTCACCGTCCCAGCCCCTCCACCCATTCCAACTGCCGGGGCAGACACTGCGTGCGCAGGTCGTAATGAGCCTGGGCAAAGGCGCGGGCATTTTCGCCCAGATGCTGGCGCTCGATGGGGTCGTCGAGCAAGGCGCAGACCGTCGCGGTAAGTCCAGCGACATCGAAAAAATCCACCAGTTGGCCACATTGGCCGTCTTCGATCACCTCGCGCACCGGCGCGGTATTGCTCGCCACGATCGTGCATCCCACACTCATGGCCTCCAGCAGGCTCCACGACAGCACGAAGGGATAGGTCAGATACACATGCACGGAAGACAGCTGCAGCAGCGCGATGAAGGCCGGATATGGGATTTGGCCCAGAAAATGCACCCGCTGCCAGTCGGCATCCGGTATCTGGGGACGAACCTCGGCGGTAAAGATCTCGCGCCAGGTTGTGAGCCCTCCATAGCGCGCCGGATCGGGGCGGGTGCCGTAGGAGACCTCGTTGCCGCCGACAATCAGCACCCGCGCCCTGGGGCGGCGGCGCAAAAGATTGGGAAGGGCGCGCATAAAGATATGAAAGCCGCGATAGGGCTCGAGGTTGCGATTGACAAAGGTGATGACCTCGTCGTTCCGGGTGAGTGCGAGCTGGGCGCCGCTCTGGGTAGACAGGGTCAGGCTCACCTGGGGGTTGGGCCGAAGCGCCTGGGTATCGATCCCGTCGTGGATGACCGCGATGCGCTGCCGAAAGGGGGCGGGAAAGGTGCTCGCCTGCCAGTGGGTGGGGGCGATCCCCGCATCGGCGACCTCGAAATGCAACAGGTTGTTCATGTTTTTGAGGCGCAGCCGCGCGGCCTCGAGCGTCAGGTCGGCCGCGGGAAACTCCGGGTCGAAACCCACGTCCGCACCCTGGGCATGGTAGAAGAACTCGCAGTAGATGCCTAGCCGCGCCTTCGGCCAAAGGTCTTTCAGAAACAGGCTCTCACCCCAGCCGGGGTGGGCGATGATCACATCGGGCACAAAGCCCTGGGCCGCGAGCCCCTGGCAGGCACGCAGGCAGGCTTCAGCCCGGATGGTCTTGGTCTCGATATCCGCCACCCAGGGGTGGATGCCGGGGGTGGTTCCGCGCGCCACGGCATAAGGGATGATCTTCACGCCCTGCCAGTCGCCCGCCTGGGTTTTTTGCAGCGTCAGCGCCACCACCCTGTGCCCCTGGCGCGCCAGGGCGGGCGCCAGGTGCTTGAACTGGCCGGGGAAGTTTTGGTGAACAAAGAGGATGTGCATTGAAATCTACTGTTCTGGCGGCCCATGGCCAAAGCCATGCCTCCTGGAGGAGGCCTGGTCCCCTGCGCCATCGCAAGCAGGCCGAAGGGGCATGGCCGTCAGGCGCAGGGGTCTTGTCGCCATGGCCAGGCCCACCTCCCTAAAGTTAAAGCGTCATTCCGGCGAAGGCCGGAACGGAATCCACAACCCAGTGCAAAGGCCAGAACCCTCAGCGCTGCCGGCGAAGAGTTCTCTGTCTCGATTTCCGGACGGGGTCACTGCCATCGCCAGGAGGCGATGGGGTAAGGATACCTCCATGCATTGTCCATCCCAGGCTGGCGGTCCACGATGGGCGGATCTACCTGAAGGCGATGGAATAATGATACCCCCTGCATTGTCCCGGGGTCATCTGGTCTGTAGGGCGCGTGCACCTGGGGTCGTATGGACGAGCATCCATGCCGGCCGCGACTTGCCGCTGCCGGGACCAGCATAAAGCGCAGCTGGGGCAGGCGGCATGAGGCCCGACATCGGCAGGGATTTTAAGCTTCGTCCTCGACTCCTGTTGATCCACCTTGATTTGGCCACAATCTTTAAGGGCGTGCCGCCGGGCAATACTGCGGCGGCGCGCGGATGCTCATCCGCAACGTTCGTTATGTCGATAACCTTTGCTCAACGGAAGCGTAAAGACCCATGGCTGTACTCGTAGGCAAACAGGCCCCCGATTTCACCGCTACCGCCGTCTTCGGCAACAATGAGATCAAGGATCTCAAGCTGTCCGACTACCAGGGCAAGTATGTCGTGCTGTTTTTCTATCCGCTCGACTTTACCTTCGTTTGTCCCTCTGAGCTGATCGCCTTCGATCACCGCCTGGATGAATTCCACAAACGGGGCGTCGAGGTCATCGGCTGCTCGATCGACTCGCAATATACGCATCTGGCCTGGAAGAACACGCCGGTCGACAAGGGTGGCATCGGTCAGGTCAGATATCCATTGGTGGCCGACGTCAATCATGCTATCTGCAAGGCCTATGATGTCGAGGCCGCAGAGGGCGTCGCCCTGCGCGGTTCTTTTCTCATCGACAAGGCGGGCATCGTGCGCCACCAGGTCGTCAATGACCTATCGCTTGGCCGCAACATCGATGAGATGCTGCGCATGGTCGATGCGCTGCAATTCGTTGAGGAGCACGGCGAGGTCTGTCCGGCCGGTTGGGAAAAGGGTAAGGCCGGCATGCAGGCTACCCCAGAAGGCGTAGCGAAATATCTCGCCGAACACGCGCAGGAACTGTAAAGCCCCCTCTCTCGCCCCGCTGGGTGCAGCGGGGCGGTATCTATCTGACTAGTCAGCGCCCGAAAGGATTAGGTCTGCCTGCTCGAGGCAGCGGTCCCCTGCTCGAGGTCGGGGGCGGTGT
Source organism: uncultured Chromatiaceae bacterium (assembly GCA_937923175.1). Lineage (GTDB taxonomy): Bacteria > Pseudomonadota > Gammaproteobacteria > Chromatiales > Chromatiaceae > Thermochromatium. The sequence goes on from CALALB010000050.1 coordinate 3,838, forward strand.
TCTGTTAGGCGGCGGGATGAGCGCGACAGCCAGTGCCGCCTGGGTCACCCCCCTCCTTCCTCGTCACCCCAGGGAAGGTCACCACCCCGGCGCAAGCCGGGGCGGGGTCCAAGACCGTCCTGGCCGTGCCTACAGCCCTGGATTCCGTTCCGGCCTTCGCCGGAATGAAGCGCCGGAATGACGAAGGGGGCCAACGGACCTGGATTCCGGCTTTCTGGCATCATTGGCGAGAACGTTGAGGATCGGCACTACCCAACGCGCCTGAGATAGCCATCCGGCGCCACGGTAATGAGCAGCTTATGCTCGATCGTTTTGTCGATCTGGAATTCAGGATGTGACTCGAGATATTGCCACACGGCGGTTTTCGGGTTGTTCCCCGGCCCCCAGGGGCGGTCGGGGAACATATCGGCCGGCATGTCCTCGATGATGGTGTCGAAGACGACGCAGTAGCTACCCACGCTGACCAGCGGTGCATAGGCCTCGAGTTCAGCCAGCACATGGTCGTGCGTGTGGTTGGAGTCCAAACAGACGAGAACACGTGGATGTTGCTTGGCGATGTCTTTCACCTGGGCGATGACGGCCGGATCGATACTCGATCCTTCGATCATCTGGATCCGGGAGAACATGGGGTGTGCCTCGAT
>CALALB010000051.1 GCA_937923175.1 uncultured Chromatiaceae bacterium
CTTGAATAGTCGTTCTCCTTGGGCCTTGGATCCAGGGCGATCCTGGGGGTCAGGGGCATGGCGCAGCCACCGGACTGGGCAAGCCGCTGAACTCGCCCAGTGGGGTGGCGGGGTAAAGGTGGCGCTTGCTGCCCTTGGCCACTGGAATCAGTGGCCCTCGCCCCGCTGCCGGGTCTTGTCCGAGAGGCCAAAAGGAGGGTGCGCCTGTGCTCAGAGGATTCGACATGAGTGCTATGATCCAGCTTGACGCATGATAAGGTAATACTAGAGTCTAGCCCCATGAATCACCCCTGGCATTCCCATCGTCTGCTCAATCGACTTCAGACCGCGCTTTTAATCGGTTTTTTAGTGGGGCTGTCGGCGCTGGCCGGTGGGCTGCTGTTTGGCGATTTAGGCATCTGGATTACCCTGGGTGCCAGCCTCTTTGCCTTATCTATCGAGCCATCCGTGGGTTCGGTGTTGACCCTGCGGCTTTACCGTGCCCGCCCGATTCTTCCTGGCGAGGCGCCTGAGCTTTGGCTATGGCTCAGTGAGCTTGCCCGCCGTGCCGGGTTGCCCGCCACACCTCAGCCCTATTATGTGCCCAGCCGTCTAGTGAATGCATTCGCAACGGGTTCCCAAACCCATTCGGCGATCGCCCTGACCGATGGGCTCTTGCGCACCCTGAGACCGCGCGAGCTAGCTGGTGTTCTCGCGCATGAGGTTGCCCACATTGCCCACGACGATCTCCGGGTAATGGGTCTGGCGGATTCCATCAGCCGCCTGACGAGCTGGCTGGCTGTAGCAGGCCAGCTCGCCCTCCTGGTGAGCCTGCCACTGCTCCTCGCGGGGCAATTGCAGATCGATCTTTGGGGTTTGCTGCTGTTAGCGATCGCCCCGCAGCTGGCCTTGATCGTTCAATTGGGCCTATCGCGGGTGCGCGAGTTTGATGCTGATCATACCGCAGCCCAGTTGACCGGGGACCCTGAGGGCCTCGCCCTGGCCCTTGCCAAGATCGAGCGCGTCAACCGCTCTTGGCGGGGGTGGGTCTTCCCAGGCTGGGCCAATCCGGAGCCCTCGTGGCTGCGCACCCATCCCCCTCCTGAAGAGCGGATCGCGCGTCTGATGGAGCTGCGCAGCGCCCTGATACCGCCCCCTGAGCAGGAGCTCGGGGGATTTATTGGGTTGACCCCTCATATCACCCAACCACCGCGCTGGTATTTTGGCGGCCTTTGGCGATAAGGGTAATCCTTGTTAAAAACCGACGCCAAGTCAGACAGAGGTCATGGCCTGGGGTGGTTGCCCTGCACCAAGCCATGTCCCTCAGCCCCCTGTATTTCACCGTTTGGTCACACCGGCTGCACGCAATCGTCAAGATCGCCACCTAATATTAAGGGTCAAAGGCCATGATCCCGGTGTATCGCTATGACTCATCATGACGGGCAAGATCTACAGCCTGCGCCTGCAGTCGATGTCCATATTCAATATGGCAACCGCCATTTCCGCAGCGCCAAGGGGCGTCATCTATCCGATCAAGGGATGTATCTCGAGGTCAGCCAGCTGACCCTGCCGGCGGGAACCCTGGTGGTGCTCGAGGTGAAAGATATGAATCGGCGCTGGCATATCCCGGCGATCGTGGTTCACCAGGATGGGAGCGGGATTGGTGTCATATTCCACGAGAGCCGGTCCCGACCTTTACTGAGCCCAAACCGGCCTCGGCTTGCTAGTCCCAACCCACCAGCGCTGGGTTCTTAATCGTTCCTCAGCAGGGGGCAATCACCCTTGTTCCTCGCTATCCGCTGCGAATAAAACCATCCCAGAGAGCACCCCTCTTGCGAAGCCTGTTTGTCATCCATGATTGCCCAATCCTGGGCGATCACTTTAGAGCCATTGCACCGGATCCCAGCCTTGTCCGCAGGGGGATACACCAAAGGGCCGACCCCGATCCTGCACGGTGCAGGGGCGGCGACAGGCGCGTCTTTATCACAGCCCCTTTGGCGCTGGCCTTTTCAAATAGTGCCAGGTAAGGCCTATCAGGGCGACGATGGCGATCAAGCGCCCAAACCAAGCGGCAGCCGGATAGCCACCATCGTCGATCAGCAGGCTGAAGGCGGCAAGGGCTGCGAGTCCTACTGCGGTGAGATGCACGCCCAGCCAACCTCCAGGTGCCGGCCAGCGCGCCGCTAGCCGCCCCCCCAGCCAGGCTGAGAGTGCGCCGATCATCAATCCGCCGAGCACATCGAGCGGCCAGTGTACCCCTACTGCAACCCGACTCAGACCGACCAGGGTCGCCAGTATGAGTAAGAGCAGACGCACCTCGATCCAGCGGGTATGGGCGATGAAGGTGCCGGCTAGAACCGCAGCGGTGGTGCTGTGACCCGAGGGAAAGCTCGCCTGGGTCAACGCCGGCCCGATAAGATGAAACGAACCAGCGACCAGCACTGCCGGGGGGCGAGCGGCATCGATCAGTTCCTTCAAGCCGCGGCTTGCCGCCATCGCCAATAGGCCGGCCAGGATCAAGGCCCAAAAGAGACGCGGTCTGCGCAATGAAAACGATAGGGTCAAGGCGAATGCAGTGCGCTCATCGCCCAAAAGGGTTAGACAGGACCACAACCAGTCTGGATGGGCCCTGGTCAATGTGTTCAGCCTGCTAAAGCCGGCATGATAACCGCAGATCAATACAATGCCCGCCCCCAGGATCAGACTCACCCCCGCCCAGTTCAACAGCCAGCGCTCGCCGCTCGCCAAGGGACCTTGGTCAAGGGCCATGCCTTGTCGCAAATGCCAATGCCAGAGACTGAGCCATTCAGTCAATTGGCGAGCGGGGTGAATCTGGCCGAATTGGACGGGTGTTCGTTCAAACATCGCTGGGGATCAGGATTGACAGTTCAGGCGCGCTCGATGACCAGGCTCAACACCGCATCGATCGAGGGTACGTCTAGGGCAATCATGAGCAGGCGATCAAGCCCCAGGGCCACCCCAGCGCAATCCGGCAAACCATGGGCAAGCGCAGCCAGGAAACAGCGATCAACAGGGTGGCACGGCTGACCGCGGGCACGGCGGACCTCGAGGTCGGCCAAAAAGCGTCGCTCTTGTTCGGCGGCATCGGTCAGCTCGTTAAAGCCATTGGCCAATTCCAGGCCTTGGAGATAGAGCTCAAAACGCGCGGCGACCTCAATCCCATCGCGCTTGCGCAGACGCGCCAAGGCCGCCTGGCTGGGTGGGTAATCATAGACAAATGTCAGACATCCGCGCCCGAGATCAGGCGCCAGGAGATGGCTCAGCAGCAGGTCGAGCCAACCATCCCGATCGAGATCGAGCCTCAGGCTATCAGCGATCCCTGCCTGTTCGGCGGTTGCCTGCAATTGGGTAATATCGGTTGTCCAAGGATCGAGACCCAGGCGTTCCTGAAAGAGGGCGCGGTAACTGATCCGCTCACAGGCCAGATCGGGACGATCGAGTACGTACCTTACCAGGGCCGCGACCTCATCCATCAGCCGCTTCTCATCCCAACCAGGGCGATACCATTCGAGCAGGCTGAACTCGGGGTGATGGAACCGCCCCCGCTCCTCATCGCGAAAGACCTTGCCGATTTGATAAATAGGGCCGCTGCCGGCAGCAAGCAGACGTTTCATCGCAAACTCGGGCGAGGTCCGCAGATACATGCGATGTTCGTCGCCCAGGCCCGGGATTGCGAGCCGGGTCGCCAGGCTGGCCAGGGCGGGATCGGTGACCGCAGCGCGCGACAGGATCGGCGTTTCCACCTCTAGCACCCCCGCCTCGGCAAAAAAGGCGCGGATGCGGGCATAGAGCGCCGCGCGTGCTTGAAGTGCCTGAAGGCTCGCGCTGGGGCGCCATTTAATCGGGGATTGGGTCATCCTCAGGCGATCCGGACAGGTGCTTTACGCCGAATCCTTGACCCGCGCGACATATTCGCCGGTTCGAGTATCGACCTTGATCAGCTCACCGGTCTGGATAAACAGCGGAACCCGCACCACGGCGCCGGTCTCGAGGGTGGCCGGCTTGCTCCCCCCACTGGAGGTGTCGCCGCGTACCCCCGGGTCGGTCTCGACCACCTCGAGCACCACAAAGGTTGGGGGTTCAACCGACAAGGGCGCCCCATTCCATAGGGTTACCTTGCAGATATCCTGTTCCTTGATCCATTTGGCAGCTTCGCCGACGGCCTCAGCGCTGGCGGTCATCTGCTCATAGGTCGTCTGGTCCATGAAATACCAGTCGTTGCCGTCGTTATAGAGATACTGCATCTCGGTATCATGGACATCGGCCGCCTCGACCGTATCCCCAGACTTGAAGGTCTTTTCGATGACCCGTCCGGTCTTGAGATTGCGCACCCTGACGCGGTTGAATGCCTGACCCTTGCCGGGTTTGACAAATTCATTCTCCAGGATGGTGTATGGCTCCCCATCCAGCATGATCTTCAGCCCGCCTTTGAATTCATTGGTGCTATAAGACGCCATGTCATCCTCACAACAAGTACTGTCAAGGTTGAAAATGGTACCCCAACAGCCGGACCTTTGGCAGGGACCGCAGGGGAAGCCTGGGGGCAGGATCTTCACGCGTGTCGGCGATCTGCTGGATTTCATCGGTCTTACACCCGATCAGATCCCCGATCTAGACCCCTGCCCTCTGACCTTTGGCCTGAAGGTCCCAAGCGCCTTTGCCGAGCGCATGCGACAAGATCCCAAGGATCCACTCCTGCGCCAGGTCCTGCCATTAGGCTCCGAGCGCCAGATTGTTGCGGGCTATAGCCAGGATCCGGTGGCCGACCGGCGTGCCGAGCGCATCCCTGGGCTCTTGGTCAAATATGCTGGACGCGCCCTCCTGATTGTCACTGGTGCCTGCGCCATCCATTGCCGCTATTGCTTTCGCCGGCACCTCAAATACCCGCCCCTCTGGCCGAACCTGGAAGCGATCTTTGCGGTGCTCGCTGCCGATATGAGCCTTAGCGAGGTGATCCTCAGCGGCGGCGATCCGCTGATGCTCCCCGATGACCGATTGGCCGAATTGATCGCCCGCTTAGAGCAAATCACTCATCTCAAGCGTCTGCGTATCCATAGCCGTCTCCCCGTTGTTTGGCCCGAGCGGCTCAACGATCGTTTGGCCGAGATCTTGCTCGGGAGCCGGCTGACGGCGATCCTGGTCATTCAGGCCAATCATCCGCATGAGCTCAGCGAGTCGGTTGGCCAGGCTCTGAGCGAATGGCGGTCCTTGGGCTTGACCCTGCTGAACCAAAGCGTCCTGTTACGCGGGGTCAATGATCGGGTGGAGACCCTGGCTGAATTGAGCGAACGGCTGTTTGCCTGCGGTATCCTGCCCTATTATCTGCATGCGCTCGACCCAGTCGCCGGCAGTGCCCATTTTGCGGTCGAGGAGACCCAGGCCCGCTGTTTGCTCTCAGAATTGCGGGCGCGACTTCCCGGCTATCTGGTACCAAGATGGGTACGCGAGCAGGCAGGGGCCTCGGCCAAGCAACCGCTTGGCTGAGACGCCCAAGAGACTTTCACCGGGCTGCCGATAAGTTCGATAATCCGACAATGCCCTGGAGCTGATGCGGACGATATCCCATGCCTGTGCCCAGTCAAAAACCGACGCTGCTCATTATCACCTCCGAGACCAGCGAGGCGGAACGGCTGATGGCCGTGCTGCGCGAGGCGCAGCTTGCTGGCCAAGCATTGACAGTCCCGAATGCTGAGCATCTCGAACGGCTGCTCGGTGAGCGCGAGTGCGACCTGATCCTCTGTTGCGCCTATGATCGCGATATCGACGTGGATGCGGTGCTAGCAAGCTATCAGCGTCTCGGCAGACTCATCCCCGTGATCCTGATCAGCGATCCAGACAACTGGGAGACCAATGTCAGGCGGGCCCAGCGCGCCGGCGTGCGCGATCTGGTGCGGCGGGGCGATACCGAATACCTGCGTCTGATTGCCGCGCGCGAGCTTGCCGACCTGAGGATGCACCGCCTCGCTCAGGGGCTCAATGAGCGCCTGGATCTCTGCGATGAGGCCACCCTGCGTCTGGCCGATGCCTGCGGTGCCGGCATCGCCCTGATCCAGGATGGGTTGCATATTGAGGTCAATACCGCCTATGCCGAGCTCCTTGGATATGCCTCGACCGAGGATATCCTGGCTCTGCCCTTACTTGATCTGATCGACCCAGAGGACCATGCGGCAATCCGCGATCTACTCAAAGGGATCGATCCGGACCATCCCCCTCCCCCGACCCAACGCGAGTTCAACTGGGTGCGTGCGGATGCCAGCCGCTTTCGCGCCCTGGTGCTGGTTGCGCCCAGCACCTTTGACTCAGAGCCCTGTTTGCGTCTGATCGTCCAGCCCCTCGCTATGGCCAGATCGCCCACAGCCACCAAGGTGTGTTTTGCAGCTGGGCGGCCTGGACTTGCCCCCTTGATCGAGGAGATCGAGCGCCATGTCGATCAACAGCGTCAGGTCAAACGCCCCTTCGCCGCCTTTTTCATCCAGGTCCCCAAGGCCCAGGAGCTGATACGCGACATGGGTCTATCGATCGGTCTCGAGTTGATGGATGAATTCAGCGAATCCCTGGCAACTCGCATCGGCAAACGCGGTGTCCTCGCTCGGATCGGGCTGGATAGCTTTGGACTGGTCGCCCCTGACCTGGATGAATCATCTGCCCAGGCCCTGGCCAATGAGCTCAGCGCCGAGGTGCGGCTGCCGCTGCGTGTCCCCATCCAGGAGAATCGACCACCGGATTGCCAGATCGGTTATTTGGTGGTGCGCAACCGCGCCTCTGCGCCCGAGGACATCATCAACGCGGCCTACCGGCTGGGTGTCGGTCAGCTGCGAGTCAGTGATGCCGCGCAAGCAACCGCCAGTCAGGATCAAGAACAGGCCATGGTCCAGAAGATCGAGTATGCCCTGCGCAATGATCAGCTCAGATTGATCTATCAGCCCATCATTAGCCTTATGGGCGACAACCAGGAAAACTATACTGTTTTATTGCGCCTGTTCGATGATGAGGAGAACCTCTTTGAGGCCAAGGAGTTCATCCGGGTCGCCGCCCAGCATGGTCTCATCGAGGAGCTTGACCGTTGGGTCGTACGCTCGACGATCGAGATCCTCGGCCAGCGCCGGCGCGCCGGCCATAATCTCAGCCTATTCGTGACCCTGGCTGAGGAGAGCTTCCGGAATCCGAACTTCGTGCTCTGGATCTGCGATTGGCTGCGCGAGTTCGATGTCCGCGGTAACTGGCTCACGATCCAATTTCATGAAGAATCGGTGATCGGCAATCTCAGCAGTATCGGCAAGCTGATCGAGGTATTGCGCAAGATCAAGTGCCGGGTTGCCATCAACCATTTCGGGATAGCCGAGCGCCCGGAGTTGCTTTTGCAGGCCCTGTCACTCGATTTCGTACTGTTTGAACCAGACCTGGCGCGCGGTTTGGCCGATGATCCGGCCAAACAGCAGCGGCTGATGCAATTGGCCACACTTGCCCGTGAATTCAATGTCAAGAGCGTGGTCACAGGGATCGAGGATGCGCGTACCCTGACGATCCTGTGGACCACTGGGGTCGATTATGTCCAGGGCAACTTTCTCCAACGCCCCTCGCCGACCCTTGAGATTCAAACCTAGGTCGCAGTCCTAAGCCCTCATCATCTCTGGGTCAGCAGTCCGCAAACATCACCGATGTACGAATCCTTCTTTGGTTTCAGACGCAGACCCTTCGCTCCTCTGCCCGATCCGAGCCTTTTTTATCCCAGCCCCAGCCACCGCCAGGCCGTGCGGCTCGTTGCTTCACCCTTGCATACCCCAGGCGGCTGGCTGCTCGTGACCGGCGAATCAGGCATCGGCAAGACGACAGTGGCGCGTCATCTGATGGAACAGATGCAAGCTGCCAGGATTAGCCTTATCCCTGCCCGCACGCTCATCGGGCAGTTGGCGCAGCCCAGCGGGTTCGCTTCCGGCAGCACTGGGCCGGTCACCGAACCCACCAGGGTCCAGGGGGCCCTGGGCGCCGCCTTCGCAACCCCGTCTCCCAAGGAACAACCTGGGCTCCTGATCATTGACGATGCCCAATATCTCGATCGCGCAGGACTTGCGCTGCTCGTGGGGCTCGATCCAGAGGCCAATCTCCGTCTGCTGCTCCTGGGGCGTCCTGAACTGGGTGAGCGGCTTAGACAAGCCGGCTATGAACAGATCCGAAAGCGGATCGTCCTGTTCTATCAGCTCAACCGTCTCGATCTGGATGAAACCACCCGCTATATCCAATACCGTCTCAAACAGACCGGCGGACCCCTGGATCTCTTTACCGCCGCCGCCTTCCAATCGATCTTCGAGTATAGCCAGGGTCTGCCGCGTCTGATCAATCTGGTCTGCGAGCGGGCCCTGGTCGCTGCGTACACTGCCAAGGCAGGGTCGATCGATGCCTGGCTCATCGACCAGGCGATGTATGAACCTTTACCTGACCACCTGGCCGCTGAGGCAGATTCAACCCTTGTCCTGGAGCAGTCCGATCGCCGGGAACCTCGACCATCCAACCCTCGCGTGTCCCAAGCCGACCGTCAAATATCGCCCACCCAATCCCCCGAATCGCCCTTGGCGCCCCAGACTTTGCTGGAGATGCCTTCAGCCAAGCGTCCTCATCCCGAGGAGACACCCATCCCTCGGCTCAAGCCCACCGGTTTCAGACCCAGAGCGCCAAGGGCACATCAAGTCATCAGGCCGACACAGCGCACCCCAGTCCAGGCGAGACGACAGTCTGCGCCCGTCCTGACCGCCGCACTCATTGCCCTCGCTGGGCTGAGTGGCTGGTCTCTCCATGCCGCCTGGACCTGGATGCGTGGGCGCGACCAAACCGCCCCTGAGCTGCAATCTATCCCTGAATCCATCGCGGATACGGCGACAGGACTCGAATCTGGCCCAATGCCAGCCGCTATGCCCCCGCCTGAGCCCGAGACAGAACATCCAGTATTCGAGGATCTCATCGGTCTCGCCCAAGAGCCGAGCGGATCGGAACCCCAAACCGCCCCCTCCCAGATTGAACTGGGCGCGCTGGATATTAGAGAACCAGCACCCGCACTCGCTGCCCTTGCCGAGCGCTTGACGTCTTTGGGGATCGCGTATGAATGGCGCGGCCCTGCTCATCTGCGTGCCGATCTCTCCAAGAAGATTCGATTTCGCGAGGGAAGCGTGGCCCTGGACGGACCAGCCCGTGCCTTCCTTGCCCAATTTGCGGAATGGATCCGAGAGGCAGGCGATCTCAGTCTTCATGTGCGGGCCCATACGGATAGCCGCGGTACCCAGCCCAATAATCAGAGGCTCTCGCAACGGCGGGCCGCGGATGTCGCCTTCATTCTGCGGCTTAACGGTATCCCCAACTCCCGCATCACCTATGAGGGCAAGGGCTCGTCTGAACCGCGTTTCAGCCCTGAGGAGGAACGCCGCCTCGGGCCAGAAATCAACCGGCGGATCGAGATCGACCTCATCGCCCCTGCCGATCAGCGCTGATGCCAATTCACCAGGGCATGAACCAGTTCATAAACTGCATCGGGCGGCTGAAGCTGTTATTCATCACCGCCATATCCTGACGGATCGAGGCGGTCGAGACGGTCATATTGCGCATAGCGAGATCCATCTGTTGAAGGCTAGCCAACATGGGCCGGAGCGCCTGGACATCCTGGGCGATGGACTCGACATTGGTCGTCATCCGGCGCACATCCTGGCTCATCTGGGCGACATTACTCGAGATCGCCTGCATATTGCTTGCCATCACCGTCATATTGGTATCGACGCTGATTGCTAGATAATGGACATCCTTAGCCAGGCTGAAGACCAGATAAAAGCCATAGGCAGCGAGGATAATGAAGGCAAAGAGCGAGGGATAAACAATGAGTTCCCAGCGTTTGGCGCTGCTCTCGAAGGCCTGAGACAGGCGATCGATCGCATAGGCATTCGCTGAGGTCGTCGGTGCCTCAGCAGGGACCTGGTCGGTATTCGGCGTTGCGGTATCCTGCATGATCGATCCTCACCCCGACCGACGGTCGGTCAATCACTTAGCCAACGAGATGCGGATAGAGCGCTGCTGCCAGGCCCATGAACTCGCGGGCGCCCTTGCCGCGCGGCTCGAGCTCAAAGACGGCAAGCCCCTCGCTGAACGACCGGCGAAAGACGGTGCGCTGAGAGAGCCGCGGTTTGATGAACCGCAGACCTGGCAACGAGACCAGAGCGGCCGCGGTCTCCTGGGTCTCCTGGACCCCATGATGGGTATCGCCGCGGTTAATGAAGGCGATGATCTCGAGCGGCTGGGCGCGCTCAAGCTCGGCAATCATCCGGATAAAACGCTGGGTGGACCAGACATCGGCCTGGGAAGGCGGAACCGGGATTAACAGACGGTCAGCGAGGCTCAGTGCTAACCGCAGGCTATCCATGTCCGCAGTTCCGACATCGATCAAGGATTCGTCGGCGCTGCGCAGGTACTCCGGGTCTAGGGCCTCCTTGCCCAGGACGCTGAGCACCGGCTGGAACCCCTCCTCGCCCCGGACTCCGACCACATCGGTCAGAGTCGCCTGCGGATCGGCATCGACGAGCAGGAGTCTGGTCTCGGCCAGAGCAAGCCATACGGCCAGATTGAAGACCAAGGTGCTCTTACCCGATCCACCTTTAAGACTACCGATGATCGTGATCATAACGCTCGGGGTCTAGGCAGCCGCCGCACCGGATGCCGATCGTCTTGGGATGAGCGGGGTATCCCCCGCTGCCTCACTCAACGCGGTGGCGCCGGTGGAGATTCCATCCTGGTGTAGCCCGCTGGTACCTGGAACAGATCCTCGCGCTGAGGAGCAACCTGGATATTGGTCAGCTCCTGGATGAAACCGCCAGGCATCTCCTGGCGTACCGCCAGCTTCAGCTCTGGGTCATACCATTGATAGGTCCGAACCGGCTGCTCATTGGGCGCAAACATGGTCATCTCCCATTTTTCGACCCGCCGCCCTGCCACTGATTCGATGCCAAGGATGCGTAGTTCCATCGACTGACCATTGGGCATCTGATACTTAAGCGGCATCCCCCGTTCAGCATCCAGCCATTGAAAACCGGTCAGGGTTTGGCCGCCCTGATTCATCGTCATCTCCCATTTCACCGCTCGCCGCCCGCCGATATCCTCCTCGCCGACCCGCCGACAATTCAGATTGGCGATCCCCTGGCAGGGATTGGTCTCGGCGGAGGGCAGGACCGGCACCTGACCGGCTGCAGGCGCCGGCATCGGTAGGGAACGCTCCATATAAGCCCGGCGTTCGGGGAAGATCATCCATTCCATACCCCGGCTCTGATCAACGATACGGATCATGCTCTGGCCCTGATGCGCCATCTCGACACGCATCCGATTGGTCCCGACATACATCTTGCCGCTGCTTGTCTGGCCATCTGGACCGCGCATCACCATGTCAGCCGAGAACTCAATCCCGGCGATCTCGGCAAGCGCCGAACCGGCCATCAGACATCCAGCGAGCAAGGCCCCGAATGCCCCTGTTTGATGGATTCTCATTGTGCTTCTCTCCTCTCATCGCATGGTTGGTCATGGTTCACAAAAACCGCATCGGGTGCAGAGGGTGACCCCTCAACGCGGCCAGGTATCCTCAGCAGGGAAATGCCCAGGGACTAGGGTATCGAATAGGCTCTGAGGCACGGAGGTTTCATCCGGAGGGGGGGATTGGCCATCAAGTGGGCGCCAACGCCTGGGACCCAGGCGCTCGCGTTCGCGTGGACTAAGCGGCCGAAACCGCAACTCGCCCGGCGGTGCGACAGAACTGGCCGGTGGATCGCCGCGAAAACGATACACCGGTTCATTGTTGGTAATCCCCGACTCGGGATCCAAGACACCCGGGATCGTCCAAGTGGGTACCTGAGTCGATTGCCGATCGCTATTACCAGGATAAAGGCGCTCATAGCCCTTGCGATAATCCGGCTCCAAGGTTTGAAAGGGATCGGCTTGGTTGGGCTGAGGCTGGGCTACACCTGCCATCACCAGCCCAGCGATCAGAATCAGCCAATACATGGCCTCACCGCTCAGGGCGATACCCTGTGGGGCGCGCCCTGAAACCTGATAAGGAAATATCAAAATCCTATCACAGGACGGCTATGCCCTGTACTGGCGCACCCTGTCGCGATGATCCCCAAACGACTCATTCCGGATCCAGCTGATCATCCGTCTTCAGACGAATCCCCCGCCGGCTCGTCCGTTTCCCAGGTGCAGCCTTGGCAGCTCCCTCAGTGGGTGCTGTCTTGAGCGCATTGGGTGGGTGGGACATCGCGGGCTTAGGGGGAGGCGCCTCAGGCAGAGGCGCTGTCCCTATGGCCGTTTCATTCCGGCTTTGCCCCGCATGCGCCGATCCCGCGCCTGGGGCTGCCGCTCCTGGTGAGCTGGGCTGAGGACGTGGAGGGCGGTTTTGCACGCGTCTCTGACGCCAGGATTTTACGGCATCGCCAACCAATAACAGGATTCCGCGCACCGCATAGAAGGTCAGGATTCCAGCCTCGATCAACCCACCCCAGAGCCGCACCCAGAGGGGCCGAGACGTACCCTGGGTTTGCGAACGCGCCCGCTGGAGGGCACAGTTGAACTCAGATCCAGGCGGCAGGGCAGCCGCTGCGACCTTGCACATATCCTCTTCAGCGGCGACACAGCCCAAGGGGATGACGACCAGGGTAAGCAGGGTCGAGACCATGACGCCTGACAGCAAAGAGATCGCCATCCCCTGGAAGATCGGGTCGGTGATGATGACACTTGATCCGGCAACCAAGGCCAAGGCGGTGATCAGGATCGGGCGGGTGCGGATCTTACAGGCGCGGATCATCGCCTCGGCGATCGGTACCCCCTTTTGCAGCTCGCTTAAGGCGAAATCGACGAGCAGAATCGAGTTACGCACAATGATCCCGGCGAGCGCGATCCAGCCGATCATCGAGGTCGCGGTAAACTCCCCGCCTGCCCCCAACGCGAATATCAACGCATGTGCTGGGATGATCCCGAGCAGGGTCAGGGGGATCGGGGCCATGATCACCAGCGGGATGCGGAAATTGCCGAACTCCCAGACCACCAGGATATAGATCAGCAGCAAGGCGACGGCAAAGGCCGCGCCCATATCGCGGAAGGTTTCATAGGTGACGGTCCATTCGCCTGACCACTCCCAGGCGAGCCGGCTGTCATCCGGCGGCGGGCCGAGCCAATAAAAGGAATCCCCCAATGCACCGCCGTCAGCAGGTCGCGTGCCATCGGGCGCCACATAGTCGCGCATGAGCCTCTGGATCTGGAACATGGCATAGACAGGCGCGGCCAGTCGCCCCCCGACATCGGCCACCACATATTCGATCGGGCGTAGATCCTTATGATAGATGATGTCGTCTTCAGGGGCCCGCTGGAATTCACCCAGTTCACCTAGGGGTACGGTAAAGCCCTGACTCGAGAGGATCGGTAGATCGGTCAGACGCTGGATCTGCGAACGCTCGGCCAGGGGGACCTGGAGGACGATCTGAATCGGCTCATGCCCGCTTTGGCGGCCCGCCTGTTGCTTGATGTCGCCGAGCGTAGTCCCGCCCAGGGCCATGGCGAGATTGCGGTTGATCACCTCGACCGAGATCCCCCGCCGAACCGCCTTTTCGGTATCGACATTGAAACGCCAATAATCGAAGGGATCGCGCAGATAGTTATCGACATCGCGAACGCTTTCGGCCTGTTCAAAGATCGCGGTGACATCCCGGGCAAACTGACGCCTGAGTTCAGGGGAGGGGCCATAGATCTCGGCGACGACCGATTGCAAAACGGGCGGGCCAGGGGGCATCTCGACTACTGCGATCCGTGCCCCTGTGCCTTGGACTATCGGCTGCAGACGCTCGCGCGCCTCGACCGCGATCTCGTGACTGGTACGATGTCGTTCCCGTTTATGGAGGAGCTGGACCTGCAACTCGGCCTGCCAGGGATCTGAGCGCAGATAATAATGGCGTACCATGCCGTTGAAATCGAAGGGGCGAGCGGTCCCTGCATACAGCTGGATCGCCGTGACCTCTGGGATATTTTTCAGCTCCACGGCCAGACGATGGGCCAGGTTAGCGGTCACCGGTAAGGCAGTGCCCTCAGGTAAATTGATGACGACCGAGAATTCGGGCTTGTTATCGAGCGGCAGCATCTTGACTGCCACCCATTTGAAATAAAAGAACGAACAGGTGAACAAAAAGGTCCCCCACAGGGCCAGGCGAAACAGCCGACGCTTGGCGGGATCCTCGATCAGCGGCGTGAGGATAAACCGGAAAAAGCGCTCAAGACGCTCCGAGGTCAGACGCTCGCGTTTCTCGGCGACCTCGAGATAGTCCATCTTGGGCCGCAGCCATTTAGAGGTCGCCAGATAGGGGGTAAAGACGAATGCGGCAAAAAGCGAGATGAACATGGCCACTGAACCCAGCTTGGGGATCGGTGCCATATAGGGTCCCATCATGCCGCTGACAAAGCCCATCGGCAGCAGGGCAGAGATCACGGTAAAGGTGGCGATGATGGTCGGGTTGCCAACCTCGCGCACCGCATCGACCGCGGTCTCTTCATCGGTGCGCCCCTCCTCGAGCCAGCGCCGATAGATGTTCTCGATGACCACTATCGCGTCATCCACCAGGATACCGATCGAAAAGATTAGGGCAAATAGACTCACCCGATCGATGGTCATCCCCCACAGCCAGGCGGTAAAGACGGTCATGAACAACACCACCGGCACGACCAGCATGACCACCAGGGCAGGGCGCAAGGCGCGGAAGGCCAAGAGCACCAGCACAAAGACGAAAAAGGTCGCCACGATGAGCTTGAAGATCAGCTCATTGACCTTGTCATTAGCGGTCTCGCCATAGTTGCGGGTGATGCTAACCTCGACATTGCTCGGGATGCGGGTGTTTCGGAGCTCCTCGACCTTGGCGATGATGGCCTTGGCGACGGTCACCCCATTGGTCAGTTCTTTCTTGGCGAGCGCAATGGTCACCGCGGGGCGGCCATCGACCTTTTCGGTGAGCCTTGATGCCGGCCCCGTGTAATAGCTGACCATCTGCGAGGTATCCTCCTCGGGGCCGAGCTTGACATCGGCGACGTCGTGCAGATACACCGGCATGCCGTTATAGCTTCCCACCACCAGCCGCCGGATCTCTTCCACGCCGGTGAGGAATGAACCCGTCGTGACCGCAAAACGCGCCCCGCCGGACTCGACCCCACCGGCCACCGCCTCGGCATTGGCGCTCTTGATGGTCTGGGCGACCTGATCCAGGCTGATCCGATAGCCTGACAGCCGCTCCGGCCAGACATCGATCGTCACCTGTTCGCGTCGCCCACCGACGATAAAGGCATTGCCGGTATCCTTGACCTGTTTGAGCGCCTGAAGCACATCCTGGGCCAACAAACGCAGCTGGGCATCATCGACATCAGGCACCCCATCCCCGTCCAGATCCTTAGACCAGAGGGTGAGGGTCACGATCGGGACATCGTCGATTCCCTTGCTGCGCACCAGGGGGGGCATGACCCCAGGCGGGATCTTGTCCATATTGGAGGCAAGCTTGTCGTTGACCTTCACCAGCGAGGGACCCATGGGCTCGCCGACCTCAAACTCAATGGTCACGATTCCCTGGGCGCGCTGCGAGGCCGAATAGACATGCTTGACCCCGGGGATCTCGCTCATGATCCGCTCGAGGGGCTGAATGGCGAGATTGGCCACCTGTTGGGCCGAGGCACCAGGATATTGCACGAAAATATCGATCATCGGGACCGAGATCTGCGGGTCTTCCTGGCGGGGGGTCATGATGAGGCCGAGAAGCCCCATTGCCAGCATCGCGAGATAAAACAGGGGCGAAAGGGGGGAGCGAATGAATAGATGAGCGGTATTGCCAGCGACGCCCAGGGCTACCTGCGGTTTGGTATGCCCCGCGCTCCCCTCCATCGGTGGATCAAGATCGTGATTCATCGGTGCCATCTTGCGCGAAGGCCAAATTGAGCTCACTCAGCCGCATCCTGCGCTCAACGATCGGGCGCGGTTTCCTTGGCCCAACCTGCGCTGACCCGCGGCCCCGGATCGGCCAGGATCCGCTCGCCCGGGCGCAAACCGCTTAAGACCGTGACAAAGCCACCGCCGAGTTCCTCGCCCACCCGGATCAGGCGCAACTGGGGTTCATTCTGCGGGTTCAGAACATAGACCCCAGGCAGGCTGCCGTTATAGCGGATTGCGCTCTTGGGGATCACTGGGCTGGTGCGGGCCGGCGCGGTTTGATCGGGAATCAAGACCTTGGCATACATCCCTGGCTCTGAGACCCCTTGGGGGAGATCGAATTTAATCTTGACCGTATGGCGCTGGGGATCGGCCATTGGGAAGATCTGGGCCACGCGCACCGGCACCCGGCGATTGCTGGGTTCGATCTCGGCCTGAAGCATCTGGCCCTCGCGCAGTCCCGGACGCAGGCGTGCCGGCACATCCACCTCAACCTGAAGATATTCCACATCGGCAAAGTTTAGGAGCGGCTGACCCGGTTGAACGGTATCGCCGACCTCAACATGTTTTTTCACAATCACGCCATCAAAGGGCGCGATACTGCGCGCGTCACGGATCTTGGTATCGATCGCCTGAAGCTCAGCCTGCAGGCGCAGGATGGCGCTTTGCGCCTCCTGGATCTGGACACCCGAGGCATAGATATCTGCTGACCGCTCGACCCCCTGATGGCGCTCACCGACAAAGGTCTCAAACGGCCGGGTGAACATCTGATCGAATAGATTCGGCAGGCCCATGCCCCCAGGTGCCGCACGCGACTGGGGCGAAAAGAGCTCACGGTTGAACTGGACGCTGGCATTGCGCAACTGGGCATCGGCCGCCGCCATTTGGGCAAGCACAGCGCGCCGTTTGGCCAGCAACTCCTCATCATCGATTGCAACCAACACCTTATTTTGCTCGAAGCGATCCCCTTCGCGCCCAGCGATGAAGTTCACCCGTCCCGGCAGTTGGGCAGCGAGTATGACCTCTTTATAAGGAATCACCGTCCCCCCGACCGAGACCGTGGTCGTGCCCTGGGCCTGCTGCACGACAAAGACCTCACCCGTCTCTGCGGCTGTCCAAGCGGATGAAACAGTTAACAGACCAACGCACAGGCAAGCGCCTAAGCGATTGAAACTTCGGCTCACCACAGTCGCACTCCGATCGTTACTGAATGGGCGATTCAGAGGGTCGCCCGAGGGACGATGAGGATGGTGCAGTATGCATGGAGTGACAGCCGACATTCAACCTATCGCCCCCCACCCTCTCAGTGGCGCCCATCTGACTCCAGCTCGGGTATATCCGATCGCCAGGCCTCATCTCTCGGATCAATCCGTTCCCGCGGCACTGCGGCGGGCAGCGCGCCAATCCTCGATAGCCTGACGACAGCCTGCCGAGAACTCGGGTCCAAAACGCCGATAGCAGCGGCGCAAGGCCCGCTGATCACCCTGAGCCTCCGGGCATAATCGCTCGATATCGGCAACACACAGCCGACGCCAATGGGTTTGGGCAGAACCTGCTGCTTGCGCTGTTTGGTCAGAGATCGCTAGAGATCTCTCGGCAGCTTTGTTATTCAAGACCAGACGCAGAAATGCGGCATCCTCCCAGCCTTGGCCCTTGCCTTCACCTAAACGCAACACCACCAATGCACTCGAGGGTATGACATAAAGCCGCTGCTTACCCTGACCGGCTGCCATGACCAGATCGGCCGGGGCAGCCCGGTCAATATAACCATCGTCCGAACGGGCTAGACGGCGGGCATTGACCTCATCGGTAAGCCTATGGCCGTAGCCTGGACCAGCGCCCTGATTGAGCCATAGGGTCAGACCATAGGCGGGATTGGCCGAGCTTCCCTGAAAGATCTGATCGAAATAACGCTGCTCGATCAGGGTCCGTCCCTGCCAGCGCCCGTGCTCGGCGAGCAATTGGCCGAGTTTGATCCATTCGCGCGGGGCCACATAGGCACCGGCAGGCATGATCGGATTGCCCGCCGCATCGCGCGTCCAGCGATCGATCCTTAAGCCAATCGGATCCAGGATGCGTTTCCGGAGATAAACCAGGGGATCATCATCGCGGCCAGCTGCTGCTAGTTTGCGCCTTAACAAGGCACCAAAGACAAACAAATGGCTTGGACCATAAGCAAAGACCTGTCCCGGCTCAGCCACGGCTGGCAACTGGATGGACTGGACAAATTTGTCGCCCGATTTTGGCCTACCTTGCAACATCGAGGTTGCGGGATCTAAACCGCTCGTAAAATTAAGGAGCTGACGGACAGTAATCCGGGATTTACGCGGATCACCTCGCCATTCGGTGATGGTATCTGCTACCCGTTCATCGAGATCGAGCAAACGATCCTGAGCAGCAGCGACTGCCAAGACCCCCCAGAATGTTTTAGTGCCGCTCGCTAAACGATGGGGGCGATCAGGCCCTGAATCCGGGGTATAGTCCTCAAATACAATACGCCCCTTGGACATCACGATCAGGGCCTGCCCTTGATATCTCCGGGAATAATCCGCAGCAGCCTGGTAGTTCGTCTTGGCATCAGCCAAGACTTGGCTTCCAGCTGGCTGAGCGGCGCGCGCGGCCGGCAGAAACACAGCTAGGATCAGGATCGATCCGATACCGATGAATGATCTCAGCATTTAAATCTCCCTCCTGTGATCCCCCCTGGCTAGGGTATCTTGACGGCGCTTCTCGAGCACTTCATCGGTAATCCGCTGAGCTGAAAGCGCAATGTCTTCCCAATGGCTATCCTCACTCTCATCGACCAGTGCATCGAGTAGCTCTAGACCCTCCAATTTGAGCTCTTCGCCAGAGATCAATGCCGCGCTGCGATATTCCTCTAGCGCCTCCCGATGGAGACCCTTTTTGGTATATAGATCGCCCCATAGCTTATGGACCAAGGCAGAAAGCTGCTCACGGGCCGGGAGCGCATTTAAGATGCGCTCGGCCTGTTCGAGCCGATCCGTTGCAATATAAACCTCGATAAGACCTAGCCGGCTGATGGGCTGATTGCCTTCTGGATCCAATTCGATCGCCCGTTCATAGGATGACTGGGCATTGTCATAGTCTTTATCTAAAAGATAGAAACGCCCCTGAATGGTATGACAAAGCGGGTCATCTGGCTTGATACGAAGTGCCGCCTTGATCTGGGTCATGGCCTCTACGGGTTGACCGAGTTTCCGTAATAACAACGCCAGGCGTTTGCGTATTCCAAGCAATCGCGGATTAAACGTCAATGCCGACCGCCAATGCGCAATTGCTTCTTGTAACTGATCGGCACGCATATAAACCATGCCCAATGCGGCATGGGCGATATCCGCACGTTTGTTCAAACGCAAGGCGTTTTCAAAGGATTCGCGCGCCTTGTCGAGTTGATTGAGTCTAAAATAGACCCTACCGATATGCAGATAGGCTTGAACTTTAGTCAGATCGATCTCGATGGCTGATTTGAAATGGCGCAAGGCCCCATCGAGATCGCCTTGACGCGCCTTAAGCCTCCCAAGCGCCAAATGGGCTAAGAGATTATTTGGGTCTTGTTTCAAGGCGGATTCAAATTCGCTAAATGCCTCGTCAAAATGTCTCTCAGCCAAAAGCCTTTTACCGCGTTTGACAGCAGAATCGGCTGCGCCTGAGTGGGCCACACGCTTGATCTTCGGGGTAAACGATTGAACCATGTCAGTTTCTCGTTAAATTAAAATATGCCGAGCCAGCGTCGGATGATCCTTTTCTGTTGCTACTCAATATATCGACCTCTCTCCTGGCGGACGAGTTTTGAAACGGCGATGGACCCAAAAATATTGAGCAGGTATCTGGCGCAACTGATCCTCGATAACCTGGTTCATACGCGCTGTATCATGCTCAACATTGCCGCTCGGGAAATCGGCAAGCGGCGGAGCAAAGGTTAGCTCCAGACCCTGACCCCAAGAGAGAAACCGGGCGATGGTGGGGATCACGACTGCGCCGGTCAGGGCGGCAAAACGCCCCAGCATAGGAACCGTAGAGGCCAGGATCCCGCAGAAGGGCACAAAGACCCCGCGCCGGCCGGCGTCTTGGTCCGGGAGATAAAACAGGGGAATGCCGGCCTTTAGGGCGCGGATCGCCGGACGCAGATCCGCATTGCGCTCAATGGCAAGGCTGCCGAACCGCTGGCGCGCCTGCCGCAAGCGCTGATCGAACACCGGATTGCGCAATCTTTGATACATATAGGCCCCTGGATGCACCAGGGCGCTAAAGGCCGCCCCACCCAATTCCAGGCCCAGGAAATGGGG
Organism: uncultured Chromatiaceae bacterium; assembly: GCA_937923175.1. Classification (GTDB taxonomy): domain Bacteria; phylum Pseudomonadota; class Gammaproteobacteria; order Chromatiales; family Chromatiaceae; genus Thermochromatium. The sequence goes on from CALALB010000051.1 coordinate 20,281, forward strand.
CACCAAAAGAATGATAGGCCGACCCTGAGCGATGCAGGCATCAAAATGCGCTCGCCCGCGGATACGCACCAAGCGGGCTAGACGCTGGGGTGAGGCGATCCAACCGAGTCCTTGGGTCACGGCCGCCACCCCCAGCCAGCCGAAATGGGCTATCAGCAGGCGCTCGCGCGCGCGCGCACCCAGACCTGGGAAACAGACCGCTAGATTACGCCGGGCGATCCGGCGCCGCTTGCCGGCGATGCAATAGGCCGCCACCCCCAGCAGCTGGCCTAGGGCCCAGAGGAACGGAAGGGGCAGATGGCCCAATGACTCCAGCATCCAGACCCCGAGCCAACTGAGCCAGGCGCCTGGATTCCAGAGGGCTCGCTCAATGTTCCAGTTTAAAAAAGATATCCGCACCCTGTTTGGCGCCTGTTTCGGCCTGGATCTCGACATGTTTGGATAGATCGTAGCGCAGCTTGAGCCGGTTTGAACTGCCGCCTAGCCCGCTTTCGTACTCCATATAGACCCTGGGTGCGATATAGGTGCCGACCGCAAGACCGGCCTGTTCGGCCCGATCATTTGCTGTCGGCGGGATACCGGTCATCAGATATTTGGTGATCTCGGCCTGGGTCAGCCCCGGATCTGTCTCAGAAAAAAAGGTCAGTTTGGGTTGGCGCAAGGTGCCGACGATCTGCACCGCCGCGCTCAGCCCGCCGCCCTGACGTTCGGCTTGGAGCCACAACCCTGGGTTGCCGAGTGGGCTTTTGGCAAAGATCAACCGACCCTGGGTGATGTTGAGCGGTGCCCCGAGCTCAGCAGCGATCCCAAAGGCGCTGGTCAAACGATATTGACCATCGATGATCTGGAGCTGACCATCGCCCAGAGGTTCGCGGCCAGGCGTCTGGGAGAGATCAAGCTCACCGGCCAACCGCCCCCGTAACCCGAATCCATCCATGCTGACCTCATCGCCCAGCACCAGATGGAGATCCAGGCTGAGCGGAAAGGGTTTGCGCACCTGCTCGGAGACCAGGGTCACATCGCGTGAGGGGGCAATCGTGCCCGGGGGCAAGGCGCGCGGACGGATGCGCGCCTCAGGAATACGGATCTCGCCGGTCAGTTTGGCGCCTTCTTGATCCAGACCGAGTTCAAGCCGCGGTTCAACATAGACCACATATTCACGGGTATCGGCAAGCTTAAGCCGACTTCCTCCAGCCTTAAGACGCACCCAGGGACGAGCGAGGCTGGTCTGACCCTGGCCGTGGAATACCAGCACCCCGCCCCCCAGCCTGGCCTGACCTTGGAGCTCAAGCTGCCCATCTGGAATGGCATTAGCCTCAAGCCCCAGGTCCTCGACCTTGAGGGCGAGGAGCGGTACCTGAAACCGCAGGGCGCTGAGTTTGGCCCGACCGCTGAAGACCGGGCGTTCTAGAGTGCCATCCAGGATCAGTTCGGCCTGGAAACCGCCTTGCAGGGCTTTGATCTCTGGGATCAGGGCGCCAAGGGGCTTGAGGTCGGGCAATTCGGCGGTGAGACGTCCGCGCGCTGGTGCGGCCATCTGATCAAGCCGCCAACCGCTCAAACTCAACTGACCCTGGATCTGCCCCGAGTGGCCAAGCGGCAGGTTGAGACTGGCCTCCAGACCTTGATGACCTGCATTCAGATCCAGCCGGCCATTGCTCAGATCCAGGGTCTCGACCTGACCCTGGCCTGATTTCAGGCTAAGCCGCCCGCGCGGGATCTCAGCGCGCACTGTCCCGCTTAAGACAGGGCCCTCAGCCTGGAGTCGGCCTTTGATCCGAACGAACCCCTCAGACTCTAGGCCAGCCGGCAAGACCCCCTTCAACAAGGCGCTCTCGAACCGGTCGAGTTCAAGATCGAGGGTCCAGCGACCAGGCGCCGACTGCTCGAAGGACAGGCATCCAGCCGAGCCCTTGCTATGGCGCAGACACAAGGGGCCCACCGCCAGACGCGTCCCCTCTTGGCTGAGCACCCAGGGTCGCTGGAGCGACCAACGCCCAAGATCCCTCTGTTCCAGATCCAGCCGACTCACCTGACCGCGATAGCGACCATCCCCCACAAACGCACCCTGGGCCATGAGCGCAAGCTTCAGTGGGCTTCCCTGAAGCCTGGCCTGGAGGTGATGATCGGAGAGGGTACCTGAACTGACCAGCTCGAGATCAGTCCAGTGGAGGGCGCCGATCATCAGATTGCGCCCCTGCAAGCGAATCGAGACGCGCCCCTGCGGTCTGAGATCGAGTTCAGCCGAACCCTCGAGACCGGCAACCGCCTGTTCGCCAAGCCGGATCCCCGCGCCCTTGAGATCAAGCTGCACGGCTGGCGCGTGCCGATCGCCGGTCAGATGAGCAGTCAGTTTGAGCCTGCCAGCGGCCTGAGGCCACAGGCTGGCCAGATCGGGTGCATCCAGAGCAAACACCAGGTCGAGCGACTCGGAGATGCGTCCATTCAGACTGATCCGGCTGGATCCAGAGGTCAATTCACCAGCCTTCAGTTCGATCCCGTCGGCCTGTCTAGCCACCAGCTCGGCGCTGGCCGCAAACGGATAGCCCCTGAGCTCACCCGTCAAACCGGACAGGATGAGGGTCCAGTATTCCCCAGCGCCCTGGGTCTTGAGGCGCCCGGTCAGATAGCCAGGCCAATCGGCAGCATAGACCCCGGGATTAATCCCGATTGCAGCCATCTCAAAATCCCACGCAAGGCCCGGCGACCAGGTCAGCTGACCCTGCCCCTCCAGACGTCCATCGGGTAAGCGGACAACAAGCATCTGGATCTGGGTCGCGCGGGTGTTCCCCTGGCCGGCGAGGGCAAATTCAGCGGCGGGGAGGTCTGGCCCAGAGATCTGGCCACCGAGCCGATAGGCAAGGTTGCCGAGATCCCCCTCAGCTGAAAAGCTGCCGCGTGCCGAATGGACGATGGCCTGGCCAGACAATGGCCAGCGCAATCCCCGCCAGCGGCCAGCGAGCATCACCCCCAGAGGTTTCCTGGACCAATCCAGGGCGCCGCGCCCCTCGAAACCTGCCTGAGCCTGGGGCGTATCGATCCTGACCGATTGGATCAGGAGCCGCTCTTCTTGCCAAAGGCTGGTAAACTGCGCGGTCAGGGGGATGGTTTCTGGTTCTAAGGAGGCCTTGAATGCGATCCGGCCCGTTAGGCTGGCCTCGCCCAGCCGCCCGGCGCTGCTGAGCTCGGCCTGGATATCGGCAAGGGGCAGCCCTTGGCCCAGAGACTGGAGGTCGATCCGGTCGATCTGGGCACGGGCATCCCAGGTTAGGTCAGCCAGTAGCTCGCTGAGCTGGGCCTCCAGTTGGATCGAGACGAGACCGCCTAGGGTCTGGGTGAGATGCAGCCGCCTGAAATCGCCCTCCAGCCGACCTGTACCGGTGAGGGCAGCGCCTGAGGTCAGATCGAGCTCCCAGGAAACATCGGCGGTCAGCGAATAGTCACCGACCAAATAGGCCTGCCCTTCGAGATCAAGCTGTAAGGCAGGATCGGTGAGCTCGCCCGCCAAATGACCGATCTGCAATGATCCCTTTGCCAACCGGCCATCCCTAAGCTCCCCAGAGGCCAGGACAAACAAAGGCCCATCCTCCCCCTCCCTCTGAACCCGCAACCCCTTCAAGGTCATCTCACCGATCTCAATCGCTACGGGCAGGATCAGCGCCGGTAGTTTGAGGGGTGGGTCGTCAGGGCGAGCTGGGGGCAAGCGCAAATCCAGGCTCTGGATCGCCAGATGGCTGATGACCAAGCGCCCGCTAAGCAATGCCCAGGGCTGCCAGGCGAGCTCGACCGAATCCAGGTACAGCCTAAGAACCGGCAGGTCAAGGGTAAGACCGATGAGCCTAAACCGATCACTCAGCCGCCCCTCGACCCCAGCGACGCGCAGGGGCAGCAGGTGTTCAGCAAGGGTTAGACCCCAGCCCAAACCGCTGGCTGTGGTTGTCAAGAGGGCTAGGCCAGCGGTCAAGAGCATACCCAAGAGGGCCAGGATCCCGATCAGCCGGATCAGCCAGCGCTGTCTTGAGCCTACTGGGCCTGGCGGATGGGGGACAGATCCCTCGATCTGGGTCTTTAACTCGCTTGGGTCTGGGACAGGGTTGGTCGCTGGCAGAGGTGTTTCGGCCATATGAGCGGACCCGGCTTATAGATCAGGCCCAATCACGATATGCAGGCGGGCTGGCGTTCCTCCATCCTCGTCCTGATGTTTGGAAAGCGCAAATGCCAAATCGAGTCGCACCGGACCCAGAGGCGAGGCCCAACGCAGACCCAGACCCAGCGCCTGGGCGATGTCCTGTTTGTAGTCCGGATCAAAGGCATTGCCCAGATCGGTAAAGACCGCCAGGCTCCAGCGCCCGCTCAGCCGACGCTCGAGTTCCAGGCTGCCGACTGCCAAATAACGTCCCCCCAGGGTCTCCCCCGTGTGCGGATCGGTCGGCCCCAGGGCCTCAAACCCCCAACCGCGGATTGAATGATCGCCGCCGGCATAAAAGCGGCGGCTGGACGGCAGATCCTGCAGATCCTTGGCCCAGGTCGCGCCGAGATTGCCCCGCGTGATCAGGCGATAATCGGGATCGAGGCGTTTGATCCATTTGAACTGCACCTGGCCACTCAGATAGGAGGTTTTCGAGATCATCCCCTGGATGGCACCGACCAGGCTGTATTGGATACGATAGCCATCATTGGTATTGATGGGATCTTCGGCGACCGTCTTTGACCAGGTGACATGGGGCGCCAATTCAGCGATCTGTCTCTGTTTACTCAACCCCTCACTGAGCGACTCGTCGCGATAATCGAGCCCGAAGGTGCGCCGCCATCCATGGGAACGCTGGCTGGAATGGGCCAGCTGAAGGCTATATACCCAGCCCTGGCGGGCTGCGGTGTCATAATAGGTTGAGCTGGGGCGCACCAGGACATAATCGCGGGTGGGATCGCGGATCGGGACACGATATTCGAATTCCCATTGCGAGAGTGCCGGTGCCAGGCTGAGCTCGGTGCGCAATCGGTCGCCCCAAGGATTCAGATAGCGGCGGTGATAATCCAGGGTCAAACGCGGGCCGATATCAGTGGCAAAGCCCAAGCCCACCCGATATTTATTGGCCAGGTTGCGTTCGGCCACGACCTCGATCGGAATACGCAGCTCGGTATCCGCGGCCTCCTTGTGCGGGATGATCTCGACAGTGCGGTAATACTCGCTGCTCAGCAAACGTCCCTGGAGTGCCAGGAGCACCTCGGGGTTATAGATCTCGCCCTCCTTAAAGCGGAGATAGCGTCTGAGCAAACCCTCATCGAGCAGGTCTTGCCTGAATTGGACCGGGCCAAAGCGGTATTGGGGACCGGTGTCGAGATGGAGTTCAACCCAGGCGGCATTTGCTTGGGGATCGACTAGGACGCGATGGCGGGTGAGCTGATAATCCAGATAGCCTTGGCTGAGGACCGCATATTGGAGGTCGGATTTGGCGCGTTCGTAGGCAGCATGGTTTAACACCTCCCCGACGGCGAGCGGCAACGACCTGGGCAAGGCAGGATCTGCCGCACCTGGGCCAGTGAGCCGATAGTCGATCTGGGCGATCCGCACCGGCTCGCCTGGATCGATCCGATAGCGGGCGAGCCAGGCCCCATCCGCCCGCTCAGGGGGGTCGAGATGTGCCTCGATCTGAATCCGATAAAAACCGAATGGCTCGAGTGCCTTGCGGATCTGGGCCGGGGCGTGCCGGTGTAGCGCCTCAATCCGCGCCTCGGTCAGATCCTTGGCGTCGCGTTCCTGATAGATACTCAGCATCGCCAAAACATTGGCTGCGGATTCGCCGCTGAGTCCCTCGATCTCGACCCTGAGGTCTACCGCCCAGAGCGATGCGCTCCCGCTCCAAAGCGCCCCAACCAGCAATGGCACCAGGATCGATCTTAGCCATGGCTGGGTAGCGCTCATTGCAGAGCCATGAAACGCGCTGCCCCCAATAAGGGTGCATCTGGCTGCAGGATGACCCGTACCGGCATGCGGCGCATCAGCGAACCCATCCGTCCTTTGTCAAAAAAGCCTTCCAGGAATCCGCCGCGGCGCAGGCATTCGAGGTTTTTGGGCACGATCCCCCCGCCGAGATAGACACCGCCCAGGGCCATATATTTGAGCGCCGCATTCCCCGCCTCGCGCCCATACAGACGCATAAACAGATTCATAGTCTCGCGACAGAGCGGACAGCGCTCCTCGGCAGCGGCCTGGGCGATGGCTGCAGCCCGGTCCCCGCCCTGTTTGCCAACTGCCTGTAACCAGTCAGGGATCTGGACGCCATGATGAAAACAGAGAAACTCGAATAGATTGACGATCCCAGGGCCTGAGACCAGCCGCTCCCAACTGACCCGCCCAAAGCGGTTTTTGAGATAGGTCAGGAGCGCAAACTCCAGGTCATCGGTGGGCGCAAAATCGGTATGACCCCCTTCGCTCGCGAATGGATGGTGGCGCAAACCATCCCAGAACAGCCCTGCCTGTCCCAGGCCGGTGCCGGCGGCGATGACACAGGCATTGCCTTGGCTCAAGGGGTCGCCGGTATAGAGCTCAAACAGATCCTCTGGCTTCAAGAGGGCAATCCCCCAAGCCACAGCCTCCAAGTCATTGATCAGCTCGACACAGCTAAGGCCTAGATTCTGTTCGAGCGATTCGGCATCCAGGACCCAAGGAAGATTGGTCGTCTCGCAACGGCGATCATGGATAGGTCCAGCAACGGCCAGGGCAGCAAACCGACAATGCGCGCCGGTTTCATGGAAATAGTCTTGGATGATGGTTTCAAGGGAGTCGGCTGACCTGCTCGGATAACGCCTGGTCTCGCTCAGATGTACAGATCCGCCATCCGTCTCGGCTAGACCCAGGGCCGTTTTAGTACCACCGACATCACCGACCAATATGCGCATCTTGCCATTCCCCTACCGGCTATACCCCAAGCAACAGCGCCAAACGGCCCTACTCCTAAGACCCGCATCATAACAAGAAGGCAGGGTGAGGATACAAAAGGCGCCCACCCTACCGGGCGGACGCCGCAGATCCAAATCGCTAGAGATCAATCCTTTTTGCTACTCGACTGGGTGCTCGTCGAGGGATAGGTATAGGCAGGATAGGTGTAATAGGGATAGCCATAGGCCGGAACCGCCCAAGGCAGCACCCCATAGGGATAACCATACCAAGGATAGCCGCCATACCAAGGACCGCCGTACCAGGGATAGCCGCCATACCAGGGTCCACCCCAGGGACCGCCATACCAGGGATCACCCCAGGGACCCCACCAGCCCCAGAAGGCCTGGGCAGGCAAGGTCATCAGGGTCGAAATACCCGCCAGGATCGATGCCGACAACAAACGCTTCATCATTGTTTTCCTCCCTATCATGGGCTTCATGGATCTCGAACGAACGTTGTCGATGTGGATCTGTCCTCGCATGAGCTGAGGCGGGGATCCACCGGCCCTAGATTCAACCTTAGGGGTTGGTGCTGGGAACCGGTGCCTGTGAGAGGGCAAGTGAAAATTATACGAATGCGACCAGAGTTTGCAGCGCCCCCGACGACCAGATCCTGGCCTGCCGCCGCTCAAGAGATCCGCCCAGCTGGGAATTTGCCCTTTGACATCCCGCTAGAGCGCGTGCATTCACTCCAGATGACCGACAATCGATCGTATATGCCAATCAAAGCGATTTTCATAATCCATTTTAATTCGGTAACCAGGATCCTCTAGACTTAAGTCGCACCTAAACCATTCAGCCCCCGACCTGAGAGGAGAATCCAAGCATGTTCCAAGATCGCACTGGCACCCGTGTTCCCCATGTCACCTTCCGCACCCGCCGTGGTCATGAATGGGTCGACGTCACGACTGACGAGATCTTTACCGGTAAGACAGTGATCGTCTTTTCCCTGCCCGGTGCCTTTACCCCCACCTGTTCCTCCTCCCATGTGCCGCGCTATAACCAGCTTGCGCCGGTTTTCAAGGAGCTTGGCGTTGACTCGATCGTCTGCATCTCGGTCAATGACGCATTCGTCATGAATGAGTGGCAGAAGGCCCAGCATGCCGATCAACTCATCTTCCTGCCGGATGGCAATGGCGAGTTCACCGAAAGGATGGGGATGTTGGTGGACAAGAGCGCCATCGGCTTTGGCAAGCGTTCCTGGCGTTATTCGATGCTGGTGCGCGATGGCGTGATCGAGAAGATGTTCATCGAACCCGAGGTCGAGGGCGACCCCTATGAGGTCTCGGACGCCGATACCATGCTCAAATACCTAGCGCCTGACAAACAGGTCCTAGATGTGGCGATCCTGACTCGCGAGGGCTGTCCCTATTGCTTTGAGGCTAAGGAGGCCCTGCGCAATGCGGGGATTGCCTTCGAGGAACTGGTGCTCAACCGCGATTACACCGAGCATGGGCTGCGCGCCATCAGCGGCGCCCGCACCCTGCCCCAGGTCTTCGTCAACGGCAAGCTGATCGGCGGCTCAGAGGCACTCAAAGAGTGGCTCAAGACCCGCGCCTAAGTCACTGAAGCGAACTTATATAAGCTGATCGGCCCCGGGCAGCCGCTCAACGATCGGCCGCCCGGGGCCTTCATCATCTCCGGATTGCTCAACAGGGGGACAAGCTGATGAGCCAGCAATTTGACCTCATCGCCATCGGCGGCGGCAGCGGCGGGCTTGCGGTCGCCGAGAAGGCCGCTCAGCTTGGCAAACGCGCGGCCATCATCGAGCGCGCTAAGCTGGGTGGAACCTGCGTCAATCTCGGCTGTGTACCCAAAAAGATCATGTGGTATGCGGCGCATCTGGCCTCGGCCTGCGCCGAGGCGCCGGATTATGGGATCCAGGTGCACCCAGGCGGGTTCGACTGGGCCAAGCTGGTCGCTGGGCGCAACCGCTATGTCGCGGCAATCAATGCCTACTGGGACGGCTATCTCGAACGCCTAGGGATCGCCCATCTGAAAGGCATGGGGCGCTTTGTCGATGCGCACACCCTGGCGGTGGACGGCACCCATTACACCGCCGAGCATATCGTGATCGCGACCGGCAGCCGGCCGATAGTGCCGCCTCTGCCGGGTGCTGAGCTTGGGATCACCTCGGATGGCTTTTTTGCCTTGGAGGAACAGCCCCGCCGGGTTGCGATCATCGGGGGGGGCTATATTGGAGTTGAGCTTGCGGGGGTCTTGCGCGCGCTCGGCTCCGAGGTCACCGTGGTTGCGCTCGAGGATCGGCTGCTGTGGCTCTTTGATCCCCTGATCAGCCAGGTCCTCGCTGAGAATATGCGCGCCTCAGGTATCGAGATCCACCTTGAGTTTGAGGTGGCGGCGCTTGAGCGGGATAGCCAGGGGCTTGCCCTGGTCGCGCGCAACGGCCAGCGTCTTGCTGACTTTGATCAGGTGATCTGGGCAGTTGGGCGTGTCCCCAACTCAGCTGAACTCAATCTCGCCGCGGCAGGGGTCGAGGTCGCGCCCAATGGGCTCATCCCCACCGATCCCTACCAGAACACCCCTGTCCCAGGCATCTATGCCATCGGCGATGTCGCCGGGCGCGAGCCCTTGACGCCTGTAGCCATCGCTGCAGGCCGCAGGCTCGCCGAGCGTCTATTTAACAATAAACCAGAGCTTCGGCTTGATTATGAAAACATCCCAACCGTGGTTTTTACCCACCCCCCGGTTGGCAAAATCGGGCTGACTGAGGAGCAGGCGCGCGAGCGTTATGGCGAAACCCTGACTGTCTATGAAACCCAGTTTACCCCCATGCGCTATGCCTTGAGCACCCATGGATTCAAGACGGCGATGAAGCTCATCTGTGCGGGCCCCGAAGAGCGCGTGGTCGGGATCCATCTGATCGGCGATGGGGTCGATGAGATGCTGCAAGGCTTTGCCGTGGCGGTCAAAATGGGTGCCAGCAAGTTCGATCTCGACAATACAATCGCCATTCACCCTTGTAGCGCCGAAGAGCTGGTGACCCTCAAAGAACCGGTACGCCGCTCATAGGGGGGGCCTCATCCCGCTACCTACAAGCACCCTGGCGTAGGGCGGGAACGAGTGGGTTTTGGATTCCGTCCAGGTCCACGCCGGAGTGATGCTCGCGATGACCACCTCCACGCCGTCATTCCGAGTCCCTAGAGTGGACAAGCAATCCAGCCCGAGACACCCATCCAAGGCCAGAGTGGGTTGGGGGTATTACCCCCTCACCATGACGGGAGGAGCCAGGAACTCATTGCAGGCCCTGCCCGGATCCGGCTTGCGCCGAGAGATGTCGGCCGCTGGCATGATGCGCCAGAATGATGGGAGTGGGCATTGCGCGGGTTGCCCCGCTTGCCAGCAGCGAGGGGACAATTGAGCACCCTGGTTGTCTTGGGGCATCAGTCTCCGATCGGCCCTGGCCTGCGCCACAGGCGCCAGCGGTGATGGGGGCGAAAAACAAAGGTTGGGCCTTGGAGCGGATCGAGCCAGATCTCAGCAAGCCCGCCCCTGCCGAGCGCCTGCTCAAGCCTGGCGAGTGCAGGATCCAGCTGGCAGCTGGCCCGAATCCAGCCCTCTGGATCCTGATCCAGGGCAGCGCGCCAATGCCGGTCCCAAAACAAGAGATACCTGCCCCCTGGCCCCTTGCTCGCCAGGGGATCAGCGAGCCATTCATCTAGGCCCAAACAAGGGCGCAAACCCAAGCGCGCCAGACCCCTGACTGCCGGCATATCGCCCACTAAACAGTCCACCCTGAGTTTGACCTGCGCCGGCAGGATCCCGCCGCCCCAGATCCAGATCCCGTTGATCGCTGGTTGCCCTGTCTTCGCCCGCAGGCGCCCACCCGGCTCGGCATGAAAGAGCATCTGGGCCTCATTGAGCAGGCGCACCCAGGGCAAGGAGTTTGCGTCGCGCGGCAAATGGTCGCCAATCGAACCGCCCTGTACGGCATAGATGGGCGCCATCTGGAGCTGGGGCAGGCGCCCATAGACCCGCAGATACCAGCGTTCGGGCCTTGGTGCCAAAAGCTCAAACCCCTCCTCGGCAAAATGGCAATTAAATACCTTGACCAGGGCCTCGGCCTCATCCGGTTCGGGGGCAAGGGCTCTACCGGCATAAAGGCGCAGGCGGTCGCGATCAGGGCGCAGATGCACTGGATCGGCATGAAACCACAGGGACCCAGGTTCAACCTCTTTCCCCTCCCCCAGCAAGGCGATCGGTGCACTCGGCGGATGGTCAGGCGAGCAGGCCAAACCAGCGCGGTCGAATAAGGCGGCGAGCGGATCCGGGGCTAGGGACCGACCAGCGGCTGCCTTGGCCGCGGCATCAAGACCTTTAGAACCAGCAGGCGACGAGGGGCGATCTCCCAAGGGGTTTGGCCTTTGATCTGCGCGCGCAAGCAGCCGGGATAAGGCAGGGGTGTCCGGCATGTCCGCGGCGTCCAAATCCACAGGCGGTGCCAACAGCGCGGGGCAGAGGATCTCGAACGAGCGCATCTCTATTCGTTTTCTTGGGTGGCCCAAGGGTAACTGGGGTCTGCGGGCCTACAGGCAGCAGGATATGCACGGCATACCCGGTCGTTATTCCAGCGCCGTCATTCTGGCGAAGGCCGGAACGGAATCCAAAATCCAGCCCTGAGCCCAAAGGCATCCGCCTCGCCGGAAAGATCCTCCTGGACCCCGGTTTTCACCTGGGTGAGGGGAAATAGAGTCATTCTGAGGGGAGTCCTCCTAACCGCGCTCCAAGGGACCCAGGCCGCGCTCGAGATCCGCCTGGATATCTTTGAGATCCTCCAGCCCAACCGCGAGGCGGATGAGCCCCTCGCTGATGCCGGCCTCGGCGCGCTGCTCGGGGGTCAAACGCGCATGGGTCGTGGTTGCCGGATGGGTGATGGTGGTCTTGACATCGCCGAGGTTTGCGGTAATCGACAGCATCTGGGTCGAGTCAATCACCCGCCAGGCCGAGGTGCGCCCGCCTACCACCTCGAATGAGACGATCGCCCCACCTGTCCGCTGCTGGGTCCCGACCAGATCATGCTGGGGATGGGCGGATAGACCAGGATAATAGACGCGTCTGATCCCCGGCTGGTGACTCAACCATTGGGCAAGCGATTGAGCGGTTTGCGACTGGGCAAGCATGCGCAGCTCCAAGGTCTCTAGACCCTTCAGCAAGACCCAGGCGTTGAACGGGCTAAGGCTGGGACCGGCTGTGCGCAGCACCCCATAGACCTCCTCGCCGACAAGCCTGCGATCGCCGATCACCGCCCCGCCGAGACAGCGGCCTTGGCCGTCGAGATATTTGGTCGCCGAATGGATCACAATGTCTGCGCCAAATTCAAGCGGGCGCTGGAGGGCGGGTGTGCAAAGGCAGTTGTCCACGACCAGCAAGGCCCCAAAGCGATGGGCGATCTCAGCCAGCGCCTGCAGATCCACCATCTCGGTCAAGGGATTGGAAGGGGTTTCGCAAAAGAGCAGACGGATCGAGCGCCCCTGATCCTCGGCAAGCGCTGAGTCCCAGGCTGCAAGATCGCTCAAGGGGACATAGCGGGTCTCGATCCCAAAGCGCCTGAGATATTTATCGAATAAAACCGTCGTCGTCCCGAAGAGGCTGCGTGCGGCCAGGATGCGGTCGCCGGATTTGAGCAATCCCAGACAGACCGCAAGGATCGCCGCCATCCCCGAGGCGGTCGCCACACAGCACTCCCCGCCCTCGAGCGCCGCCAGGCGTTCCTCAAAGGCGCGTACCGTGGGGTTGGTGAAACGCGAATAGATATTGCCAGGCTCCTCCCCCGCAAAGCGCGCCGCCGCCTCGGCCGCAGTGCGAAAGACAAAGCTTGAGGTGAGAAAAAGCGGTTCGCTATGCTCGCCTTCTGGGGTGCGGCGATGGCCCGCACGGATGGCGCGGGTGGCAAAACCGTACTCCAGGGGCGCGGGCATCCCGCCCGCATCTGGGGGTTCAATAGGAGTTATAGAGGTCAAGGGTGTCCTCGCTATTGAGCGGTTGATGCGCCCGAACCCGATCATTGCGCCTGGCCTCGAGCGCCTGGAGATATTCGGGTGTCACATCCCCGGTGACATAGTCGCCGTCAAACACCGAGGTATCGAAGCGATCGACCTGGGACTTGCCCCTTTTTTGGGTCGCCTCGATCAGATCAGGGAGGTCCTGATAGATCAGGCCGTCGGCCCCCAGCGCCTGTCTGATCTCTTCCTCCGTTCGGTTATAGGCGATCAATTCACTCGCTGCCGGCATATCGATCCCATAGACATTGGGAAAGCGGACAGGGGGAGAGGCAGAGGCGAAATAGACGCGGTGGGCGCCGGCATCGCGTGCCATCTGGATGATCTGCTGGGAGGTTGTCCCGCGCACGATCGAATCATCGACGAGCAAGACATTCTTTTTGCGAAACTCGAGGTCGATGGGATTGAGTTTTTGCCGCACCGAGCGCTTGCGCACCTTCTGCCCGGGCATGATGAAGGTGCGCCCGATATAGCGGTTTTTGATAAAGCCCTCGGCATAGGGCACCCCCAGCTCATTGGCCAGCTGCAAGGCCGCGGTGCGGCTGGTATCCGGGATGGGGATCACCACATCGATGTCATGATCGGACCATTCGCGCTTGATTTTGGCCGCGAGCTTCTTGCCCATCCGCGAGCGCGCTTTATGCACCGAGATGTTATCGATGATCGAGTCTGGGCGGGCAAAATAGACGAACTCAAAGAGACAGGGCGCAAGCATCGTCCGCTCGGCGCACTGTTGGGTATAGAGCTGACCATCGACCCTAATCAGCACTGTCTCCCCGGGCGCCACATCGGCGATGGGTCTAAATCCCAAGGGCTCGAGGGCCACGCTTTCCGAGGCGACCATGTATTCAATCCCTTCAGGCGTCTCGCGCTTACCATAGATCAGGGGCCGGATGCCATAGGGGTCGCGGAAGGCAAAGATCCCGAAACCTGGGATCATGGCCACTGCGGCATAGCCGCCGCGACAGCGCCGATGGACCCCAGAGACGGCCCGAAAGATATCCTGCTCATCGATCGGGACCCGACCCTGGATCTGTAGCTCATGGGCCAGGATATTGAGCAGGACCTCTGAGTCCGAGTCGGTATTGAGATGACGCAGATCCTCATGGATGAGGTCGTGTTTGAGCGCCTCGGCATTGATAAGATTGCCGTTGTGAGCGAGCACGATCCCATATGGGGAGTTCACATAAAAAGGCTGGGCCTCGGCAAGGCTGGAGGTGCCGGCGGTCGGATAGCGCACATGGCCTACCCCCATGGTGCCGCGCAGGCGGATCATGTGATGCGCCTGAAAGACATCGCGTGCCAGCCCCGCATCCTTACGCAAATGGAGACGATTGCCCTCGCAAGTGACGATCCCAGCAGCATCCTGGCCACGATGTTGCAGCAGCAATAGAGCATCATAGAGGGTCTGATTGACTGGGCTAGTGCCGACGATTCCGACGATACCACACATAAGTACAGGCCCTCGACCGCACCTAAGAGCAGCAGGGGGTGATGGTGAGCGGCCACTCAGACTAACCGAACCCAAACCAGACTAGCAACTTCAAACAGCCGGGCGGCTAGGAGAGGCGCAGATCCAATGCCAGATCAAGGTGGTATCGATTGGGATATGGGCAGCCGATCCCTTCTCAACAGCCGACCCAGCAGGGCCCTAAACCAGACCTGCTCCGGCAGGAGGAGCAGATGCACAAAGAGCAGAATGGCCGGCTGATACCAGAGGCTAGTCAGCCAGAGTGGCGTTGCCCCGGTTGCCAGCCAATGTTCGGCAAGACGCTGGAGATTGAAAAAGCCGAAATAGGCCAGCAGACCGATCAAGACCCGCCCTGGGGCTTTCTGCCTGGGATTCGGATCGATCAGAGGGATTGCCACCAGCACCAAACTGAGGATCGAGAGCGGTTCGGCCAGGCGATGCTCGAGCTCAACCCGGTCGGCCAGGTCATTCGAGTCCAGGAGCTGCCTGGTGGGGATGGTGGCGCGTTTACTGGAGGCAAGAGTTTCGCGTCCTGAGCTGGGGATTCTGAGTTCATAATGCTCAAAGGTCGCGATCAGATAATCGCCGGTTCCCGCCTGACCATCAAAACGCCAACCCTGGTTCAAGGTCACCAGATGATCGCCGGTCGCCTCGTCCAAGCGATGACTCCCGCTGCCGCTGATCACCAACCGCGAGCGTTCAGCGTCCCGATCGAGGACAAAGATCCTCTCCAGTCCGCGCTCGCGGTCGATCGCGCCGATATAGACCACCCGGTCACCCCCTGATCCGATATAAAAACGGCCTGCCTGCAGACCGGCAATCTGCGCCGCCTGACCCTTGGATTGCAGGCGGATCTCCTGGATCGCAGCAGCCGCCTGGGGTTTCAGAACCAGGGCCGCCCAGCTGGTGATGAGGGCCGCGGGTATGCCCAAGAGCACTAGAGTGCGATAAAGACGCGGTGGCCCGATCCCGCAGGCGCGCATCGCGATGAGCTCGCTGTCGCGTCCCAACCGCACCAGGCCAATCAAGACAGCCAGAAAGAAGGCAGGGGGCAAAAGGCTCGACAGATCGCGTTGGATCTGCAAGCCCAAAAAGCGAAAGGCAAGCTGCATCCCCAAGGCGCCGAGATTCACCTCCTCCAGCGTCCGCAACAGCAACAGGCTCGCGAGGATCGCTGTTAGAACCAGCAGGAGGGCGGCAAAGAGCTTGAGTATCGCGGCGATGAGATAGCGATCGATCAGGCCCAGACCCATCATGCCAACGCCCGAGAGACCAACTCAAAGACATCGGGCGAATGGGCCCCTTGCTTTGAGATCCGCACAAGCTCGGCGCGCATCAGGGCCTGGCGACTAGGCTCGAAACGCCGCCAGCGCGTCAAGGGCCTCAGCAAACGCGCCGCAAGCTGCGGGTTGAGTGGCTCAAGCCGCAGGACTTGCTCGGCCAGCAGGCGATAGCCTGCGCCATCCAAGCGATGGAAACAGATCTGATTAGAGGTGCTGAAGGTCCCGATGAGGCTGCGCACGCGGTTTGGATTGGTTGGGTCATAGGCCGGATGTTCAAGCAGGCACTCAATAAGCGCTGAGGTTTCAGGATGGGGGGCCGCAGCCTGGACGGCAAACCATTGATCGATGACCAGGGGCTCATGCGACCAGCGCCGATAAAACTCAACCAGGGCCTCTTCTGCCATCTCGCCCCCGTGCTCAACCAACAGGCGCAAAGCGGCCAGGACATCGGTCATCGTGGACCCTTGGGCAAACTGTAGCCGGCAGAGCGCAAGACCCTCGGGGTCGCCGGCGCGGATGAGATAGCCCAGGGCCAGGTTTTTTAGCCGCCGTCTGCCGACGGACTCGGGGGTAAAAACATAGGGCCCGGTTTCATTATTGGCCTGATAGATAGCGATCCAATCCGCCCGCAGTTGCTGCCCAAACAGGCTGATCAATGCCTGACGGGCGTGATGGATACCCTCGACATCGATGATTGCCATCTGCTCACCCAGCTCCTCCTCAGAGGGGGGGGTTAAGACCTCGGCGATGAGCGCAGGATCGGTCTTGGAATGCAAGGTCTTGCGCCAGGCCTCGATGAATCCAGGGTGGATGGGGGCGGTCGGGTCTGCCACCAGGCGCAGCAAGAGGTCTTGCATCAGGCGCTGCGCTGCCTGCCAGCGGTTAAAACCATCCGGGTCATGCGCCATTAAAAACAGGCGGTCGGAGTCGTTCAAATCGTCCTTAAGCCTGACCGGTGCGGAGAATCCGCGCAGGAGCGAAGGGATGGGCCTTTCGCTCAGACCCACAAAGACAAAGCGCTGCTCGGTTTGGGTGAGCTCCAAGACCCGAGTGCCTGGCGCAGGCGGCTCGGGTTCTCCGGCCAGCCAGACCGGAAGCTCCCGCCCATCCGACCCCAATAGCCCGAGCGCCAAGGGGATATGCAGGGGCCGTTTAACCAGCTGGCCAGGGGTTGGGGGGGTGAATTGGCACACATGGAGGGTATAGGTCTGACCCTCTGGGTCATATTCGCCCCAGATGGTCAGCTCAGGTGTCCCTGCCTGTTCATACCAGAGCCGAAATTGGCCGAGATCCTTGCCGCTTGCCTCCTCTAAACAGCGGATGAAATCCTCGATGGTGACAGCCTGACCATCGTGTCGCGCAAAATAGAGATCCATGCCCTGCCTAAATGAATCGGGCCCAAGCAGGGTCGCCTGCATCCGCACCAGCTCAGCGCCCTTTTCATAGACAGTGGCAGTATAAAAATTATTGATCTCGAGATAAGACTCGGGTTGCACCGGATGGGCCAAGGGCCCACTATCCTCGGGGAACTGCTGGGCGCGTAAAAAACGCACATCGCGGATACGCTGTACCGCCGGCGAGTTGAGACCGGCGGCAAATTCCTGCTCACGATAGACGGTCAATCCCTCCTTAAGACTCAATTGAAACCAATCGCGACAGGTAATGCGATTACCGGTCCAGTTATGAAAATATTCATGGGCAACGATGCTTGCGATATGGGCAAAATCCTCATCGGTCGCGGTCTCAGGCTGGGCCAGCACATAGCGATCATTGAATAGATTCAACCCCTTGTTCTCCATCGCGCCCATATTGAAATGGCTGACCGCAACGATCATGAAGATATCCAGATCATATTCGCGTCCAAATCGCTCCTCATCCCAGCGCATCGCCTGCTTGAGTGAGTTGAGCGCATGGGCGCAGCGATCACTGTTATTCGGCTCGACATAGATCTGCAGCCGAATCTCCCGCCCCGAGGCGGTGATAAAACGGTCTTCAACCACCTCGAGATCACCGGCTACCAGGGCGAATAGATAACAGGGCTTAGGAAAGGGATCCTCCCAGGTGACCCGATGCCTGCCATCCGGAAGCTCGGCGCGATCGACCGGATTGCCGTTCGACAGAAGCACTGGAAAGCGTCGGCGGTCGGCGATCAAGGTGGTGCGATAGCGCGCCAGCACATCTGGGCGATCGAGAAAAAAGGTAATGCGCCTGAACCCCTCGGCCTCGCATTGGGTGCAGAGCATATCCTTGGATTGATACAGGCCCTCAAGCGCGGTATTGGCTGCTGGATAAATCGCGACCCTACTCCATAGACAAAATCGATCGGGGACCTCCCTGAGGGTGAGGCCGCCTGCCTCGAGGCGATAATCGGTTGGTGCCAGCGGTCGGCCATCGAGGGCCAGTTCCAATAACTCAAGCCCCTCGCCATCCAGGTGCAGGCTGCCATCGCCGCCCCCTGCTGCTGGATTGCGGCGGATCTGCAGATGCGCCTCTACCTCGGTGCGCTCCGGAGCAAGGACAAGGCAGAGATCGACCGTATCGATCAAAAACTCAGGTGGGCGGTAGTCCTTCAGATGGATCGGCTGACGGGTCTCTTCAGGCATAACTGCTCTCAAGAAAGTACGCATCAGTGTGCACAGTTCTTTTCCTGCCCAGACGGGTTTGGTTTCCCGCATGCGTCTCTGACAGGTATCACCTTCCCGACTGCGGCAGAGACCCTCCCTAGCGCCGCCTTGACAGGCGATTGCTGGCTTTTGGCTACCGAGAAACCGCCCTGCGC
>CALALB010000052.1 GCA_937923175.1 uncultured Chromatiaceae bacterium
TGGCCAGGGTCTCAGAGGGTCTGGGCGAAGATCAAGGCAAGCTTTTGCATCCGCAGTTTGAGCAAAAGATCGATCGCAAACGGCTGGCGACCTTGACGGCCCTACCCGGGGCAAGTCTGTCCGGCAACGGCGGCGCTTTGACAGAGGGGATCTCTGCGAGAGTTGGGAAGGTCCTGTCTGTCAGGAACGAACGCGGCCAATAAGACCCGGCGGGGCAGGAAGAAAAGCCTGCGCCCAAGAGCGCAGGTTCTCGAGAGTAGTCGGCTCGGACAAGACGAGGTCAACGGCGCATCTATATAAAGACCAGGAATCCTAGGCTCAAAACTGGGATGGAGTACACAGCTTAGCGGTTTGTCTGTCGGTATCTTGATTCAAAGGCCAGCAGGCAACCCCAGGCTTGGGCAGGATAAGGTCATGTACAGCAGCGATTCCTCATCAATCCCAGGGGTCGGCGGTTTATTTGGACGTGCGCCGCCGCGCCTGGACGCCGATCCCCAGGTACTAGAGGACTGGGTGGACGGGCTGAAGGCCTGCGGTGGGTTGCAGGCAGGGCCTGCCTTGCTGCAGCTCCTAGAGATACTCCGTAGATCCGATTTGTCGATTGGACGTCGGCTGAGTATTCTCTCGATTGTGAAGACCCCAGTGCTCAAGGTCTGCGCAGGTCTGCCCAAGCCGCGGGGTGGCCGGACTCATATTGGCATCACCCTCGAACAGCGTCTTGGGAGGCTGATGTTTGTCAATCTCGATTGTGCCCTCCACCAGTTGGATAGGCGCTATCCATTCCCTGGCGAGCGCGAATCCAGACAACGCCTGTGGCTGATCCGCAATCTGTTTCGTTTTGCTGGCCCGTCAGATCCGCTATGCCATCCAATATCAGGCTACCCTACCTAGCGGGACCTGGCGCGATCTCCATGAGCTCTATCTCTATCTCTTGAGTCGCCGCTCGCTGACCCTCTGGGACCTCGAAAGCGGGCAACCGGTCGGGGGTGGGTTTGACGAGGAGGGTGAATATCGCCAGCTCCTGTTGCTCGGGCTGGCAGCGCGATTCAGAAGCAATATTCTCGATCATGCTGATTTCACGGAGCGACTCCCCAGCTGGGCAGATCAGACCCGATTGGAGGATCCACATACCCGGCTCGGTTGGTTGGGTTCATATATCGTCGAGTCATCGGCGGATGAGGCACCGCGTTGGTTTAACGGGAGCCTGGATCTGCCGTTTCGCGGCTGGGTCCTGCGCCTACCCCAGGATTATCTTGAGCTTTTGAAGACCGCCTGAGCGCAAGGAGCGAGAGATATTCAAAGACCAGGTTGGCGGCCAGGACTGCTGTGATCTCGCCGCAATCATAAGGGGGGCAGACCTCAACCAGATCAAATCCAACGAGGTCGAGACCCCGGAAACCGCGCACCAATTGCAGCAATTGATAGCTCGTGAGTCCCCCAACCTCAGGGGTGCCTGTGCCTGGGGCATAAGCGGGGTCGGCAACATCGATATCCAGGGTCAGATAGACCGGGCCGCTTAAGTGCGGCAGGATCTCATCCAAAACCGCTGCAATACCCTGCTCCATAATGGCTTGGGCGGTGATCGTATGGGCGCCCAGGGCGCGCGCCTCGGCATAGTCTGAGCGAGCCATCACCGGCCCGCGGATCCCGATCTGGACATAGGCATCCCTGCGGATTAGCCCCTCTTGGAGGGCATGACGAAAAGGGGTGCCGTGGCTGTATGGGACACCCGGAAACTCGCTCTCCCAGGTGTCCAGATGGGCATCCAGATGAACGACCGCAAGCGGCCCGTACCTCTGGGCATGGGCGCGCAACAGCGGCAGGGTGATGCTATGATCGCCGCCGAGGGCGATCAGGGTGGCACCGCTTGCCAGGATCTCAGCAGCAGTTGAGGCGATCCTCCCCATGGTCTGGGCGATCGAGGTGGGGATGACCTCGACATCGCCGTAATCGGTGAGCCTAAGGTGCTCCAGGGGGCTGACGTCGAGGGCTGGATTGTGACCCCACAGCAAAAGCGATAGCTCCCGAATCTTGCGCGGCCCGAAACGCGCACCGCTGCGGTATGAAACGGCGCTATCATAGGGGACCCCGAGGATGACCGTGTCCACGCCGCTGAGGTCTCGGCCTGCCGGCTGGCGCATGAAGCTGGGGATCCCCATGAAGGGCTGTAGGCTGGCGCCAAAGGCAGAGTCATGGTTCATTGCGATATAGGCTTGTGCCTTGGATCTGACGATCCTGATGCACTGACCCCTTTCCACTCGGTATCCAATCCATACCAAAGCCGATCGGTTTAACCAAAACGCCCTGCGATGCCCAACCCTCCGGCCGACTCAACAAACCCCGAAACCCTTGTCCCCCGTCTTTTTGAACGGTTGGAGCAGTTTCTCGGTCGTCTTGAGTCCTTACTGCCCCCGGGAAACCCTGCGCCTGCTGGGTCGGCGATTGCCTGGCGCTGGCGCAGCCAAGGCCGTTATGGGTGGTTACAGCCGGTTCGAGCACCCCAGAGAATCATGCCTGCCGATCTCTGCTGTCTCGAACGCCAGATCGCCGAGCTCGAACGCAATACCCGCCAGTTTTTGGTTGGGGGTGGGGCCAATCATACCCTCTTGTGGGGCGCGCGCGGAACCGGCAAGTCTTCATTGGTCAAGGCAATCCTCAACGCCTATAGCGACCAGGGGCTGAGGCTCATCGAGGTCAGTAGAGAGGACCTTGGTTCATTACCCGAGATCCTCGACCTCATCCGCAACCGCCCTGAGCGGTTCATCCTGTTCTGTGACGACCTGTCATTCGAGCCAGGCGAGGCCGGCTATACTTCCTTGAAGGCAGCGCTTGAGGGCTCGATTGCGGCGCTGCCTGAAAATCTATTGATCTATGCGACCTCCAACCGCCGCCATCTCCTGCCTGAATCCCAAGCGGACAATCGCTCCGTCTCTGTCGAGGAGGGCGAGTTACACCCCGGCGAGGCGATAGAATCCAAGATCTCGCTGTCTGATCGCTTTGGTCTATGGATCGCCTTTCATCCCTTTACCCAGGCGCAATATCTTACGATCGTGCGCCATTGGATCAGGCGGTTGGCGCCGGAGGCAATCCCCCCTGCCGAGGCCGATTGGGCGCCGATCGAGCGGGCAGCCCTGCAATGGGCCCTGAGACGCGGTTCACGCAGCGGGCGCACCGCCTGGCAGTTTGCTCGAGATTGGACAGGCCGCTGGACGCTTGCCCAAAGGGGCGCCCTTCTAGGCACGCGCGATGACCCAGACATCGACCCGCCGGGCACCGGCGCGCCCTAACGCCTGGGTCAGCTCGATCAGGGTGCTGCCGGTGGTCATCACATCATCGACCAGGGCCAGATGCCGCCCCGCCGCCCTCCCCTGGATGGCAAAGGCCCCGCGGACATTGCTCCGTCTGGCACGTCCCTCGAGGGCGGTCTGGGGCGGGGTATCGATGAGCCGCACCGCTAGGCGGGGCTCGATAGGAAGCGCCAATAGGCCCGCGGCAACCCGGGCAATCTCAAGCGCCTGGTTATAGCCGCGGGCGCGCTGGCGCCTAGGATGCAGCGGCACGGGGACGATGGCCTCAGGAAGCGCAAGCCCGGATTCACTGACCCGCTGAGCCAGACACTGGCCCAATAGACGCGCCGCTGCAAGCTGCCCGTGAAACTTCGCCCCGGTGATCAAGAAAGGGATCGGCCCCTCATAGCGAAAGACGGTCAGACAAGAGCCAAAAGGCGGCGGGCGCTGTTGACAGCGTCCGCAGACCGTGCCCAGCGGCATCTCAGCGGGGAATGGTAGGCCGCAGCGGACACAGGCAAGGCGGTTATAGGGCAGCTCAGCCGCACAACCGACGCATAGATCTCGCCCCGCGCCTGGCGCCCCGCACAGCAGACAGGTGGGTGGAAAGAGCCCATCGAGCAGAATCCGCCCCCATCTGGCTATCCCTAGATCCTCCCTCCTCATTCCTCAGCCGTAAACCAACTGACCTTTAATGAGTTGACAATGGGTTGCGCAATGCGCACCCTACTCATTGATTAACTTACGGATACACCCTGGCCGGCAAGAGACCAGACCTCCTGAGGTGCAGTTGGCACACTACCGCCCATCGCTTGCTGCCCCCTTGCACATCCGCTACCCATGCGAGCCTAGGATCCCCATGTCGAGACCCCTCCCCAATCCAGATGCGCCGCCCCGCCATGATTGGACCCTGGAAGAGATCAGCTCCATCCTGGACCTTCCGTTCAATGACCTGTTGTTTGCGGCGCAAAGCATGCATCGCACCCATTTTGACCCTAATCGCATCCAGGTCAGCAGCCTGTTGAGCATCAAGACGGGCAGCTGTCCGGAGGATTGCGCCTATTGCGGTCAAAGTGCGCATCATGCCGCGGTTGCCCCCGAGCGATTGTTATCGCTCGCTGAGGTATTAGAACGCGCGCGCGCGGCCAAGGCGCAGGGTGCAACTCGCTTCTGCATGGGCGCAGCCTGGCGTAACCCCACAGATAAACAGCTCGACCAGGTGATCGCTATGATCGAGGGGGTGAGCGCTCTTGGGCTGGAGACCTGTATGACCCTCGGGATGCTCACGGCCAAGCAGGCTAGGCGGCTGAAGGCAGCAGGTCTCGATTATTACAATCATAACCTAGATACCTCGCCCGAGTTCTATGGCCGGGTGATCAGCACCCGCACCTATCGGGAACGGCTCGAAACCCTCGAGCATGTCCGGGCAGCGGGTCTAAAGACCTGTAGTGGCGGGATCCTGGGGATGGGCGAATCCAGGGGCGATCGTGCCGCCTTGCTTCAGCAATTGGCGACCCTGCCGGCTCATCCCGAATCGGTGCCGATCAATCTCCTGGTCCAGATCGAAGGGACACCCTTATTCGGCAGCGCACCGCTCGATCCATTTGAATTCGTGCGGGTGGTGGCCGCAGCGCGTCTCCTCATGCCGCGCTCGCATGTCCGCCTCGCCGCCGGCAGACATCTCATGAGCGATGAACTCCAGGCATTGTGTTTTTTTGCCGGCGCCAACTCGATCTTTTATGGCGAACGTCTGCTGACCGCACCCAATGCCCCTTGTGACCGCGATCAGGACCTATTCAAACGCCTGGGGCTTGTCGCCGAGCCCCTGATCCCTGAGCGCAGCGAGCCTGGGGCCTGTCATAAAACTGCCGAACGCCAGGGCATGTAAAGGGTTAGGCAGGGCGCATGATGTCGATCAGCGAGACCGAACTTCGGGGACGTTTACACAGGCTGCAATCCCAGGGCCTTTGGCGCCGCTTGCGGGTGCGCGCTGGCCCAACCCAACCGCACGCGCTCATCGATGGCCGTCCCATGGTCAGCTTTTGCAGCAACGACTATCTGGGACTGGCCAATCATCCGGAGGTCATTGCCGCCTTTTGCGAGGGTGCCAAGCGCTGGGGGGTGAGCAGCGGCGCGGCCCATCTGATCAATGGACACACCCGCGCCCATCAAGCCTTAGAAGAGGCGCTGGCTGAATTGACCGGTCGGCCGCGCGCCTTGCTCTTTTCGACCGGCTATATGGCCAATCTGGGCGTCATCGGGGCAGTGGCAGGCCCTGGCGATTGGGTGGTGGAGGACCGGCTCAATCATGCCTCGCTGATCGATGCCGCCCTGCTCGCCCGCGCCCGGCTGCGCCGCTATCGCCATGCCGATCCAGAGGCGCTCAGACGTCTGCTTGGGACTGAGCGGGCGCGGCTGATCGTCACCGATGGGATCTTTAGCATGGACGGCGACCTTGCCCCCCTGCCTGAGTTGGCGCAGATCGCGCGCGCCTCTGGCGCCTGGCTGATGGTCGATGATGCGCATGGCCTCGGGGTCATCGGGCGCTCGGGTCGGGGTACCCTGGATCATTATGGGTTGGGGATCGAGGAGGTTCCTATCCTCATGGGAACTCTGGGTAAGGCATTTGGGACCTTCGGCGCATTCGTTGCCGGCTCAGAGACCCTGATCGAGACCCTGATCCACCAGGCGCGAAGCTATACCTATACCACCGCCCTCCCCCCAGCCCTGGCCGAGGCGACCCTGGTCAGTCTCAGGCTTGCCCAGACCGAGTCCTGGCGGCGCGACCAGTTGGATGAATGGATTGGGCGTTTTCGCGCGGGCGCTCAGCGTCTGGGTCTGAACCTGATGGCCTCTCCAACCCCAATCCAGCCGATACTCCTGGGCGAAAGCCGGCAGGCACTCGCCTGGAGTCAGGCGCTTGAGAGACAAGGGATCCTGATCCCAGCCATTCGCCCCCCGACCGTCCCGCCGGGTACGGCCAGGCTGCGGGTGACCTTATCTGCAGCCCATACCGCCCAGGATCTCGCGCAGCTGCTCGCGGCGCTTGCCCAGCTCGTGGATCAGCTGGGCGCGCCCTGTCCAGACGAGGGTGATACGCCCTCTCAGGATGCTGAGCAGGTGGGTCCAGATGGCTGAGCTACCCTGGGTCTTGCTGCACGGCTGGGGCATGGGCAATGGGGTCTGGGAAGCGGTCCCAGACATCGTCTGGGCGGGGCAAGAGATCCAGCCGCTTGCCCTGCCTGGGCATAGCGGCACTCCCTTGCCCGCGGGCTGTGCAGATCTATGGTCCTGGGCTGAGGATTGTCTTGCGCGTGCCCCGCAAGAGGCGGTCTGGATCGGCTGGTCGCTTGGGGGTCTCGTCGCCCTTGCCGCGGCGCTCAAGGCACCCGAGCGTATCCGCGGCCTGGCCTTGATCGCTGCCAATCCGCGTTTCATCAAAGCACCCGATTGGCCGGCGGCCATGGCCGAGGCGACCCTCGACCAGTTTCATGCCTCCTTGCTGACCGAGCCCCAGGTCACCCTGAGCCGGTTTTTGGCGCTTCAGGTGCGCGCGATCGCCCAGCCGCAGGCCACTCTACGCCGCCTAAAACAAGCGCTTGCCGAGGCCCCTGCACCGGACCCCAGGGCGCTGGCCATCGGCCTTGAGATCCTACGCCAGGCGGATTTACGCGCAAGGCTTTCCGAGATCCGCTGCCCGCTCCTGTGGATCCTCGGCGGGCGCGATGCCCTAGTGCCTGTAGGGATTGCCGAGCGACTCCCAAACCTCAATCCTCACTCCCAGATCCAGGTGATCGCCCCTGCGGCCCATGCCCCACATCTGTCGCATCCTGAATCCTTTGGCAGATCCCTGCGCGCCTTGAGGTGTCGCCCGGGCTTCATTGCCGGGTGTGGATTGCAATAAATGCTGCTCGATAAGACCCGGACGCGCCTAAGCTTTGAGCGCGCTGCCGACCGCTATGATGCCTCGGCCATTCTCCAGCGTGAGATTGCCGAACGTCTGCTGGCGCGCCTGGATTATCTCAGGATCGCCCCTGCAGCGATCCTGGATCTGGGCACGGGGACAGGCCATCTGCTCGACCGCCTTGCCCGTCGCTATCCGCGCGCCCGCCTGCTAGCGGTGGACTTTGCCTATGGGATGCTCTTGCGCGCACGTCGGCGCGGCCCTTGGTGGCGCAGACCCCTGTGTCTGTGCGCCGATGCCGAGTCGCTCCCCCTGGCCGAGGGCACGGTGGATCTCGTGATCTCCAATGCCATGCTGCAATGGTGCGACGCCGAGCGGGTCTTTGCCGAGTGCCGACGGGTGTTACGCCCAGGGGGTGTTTTGCTCTTTACCACCTTCGGCCCGGATACCCTGAAGGAACTTCGCCTCGCCTGGGGTCAGGTCGATGGTTATGGTCATGTCAGCCCATTCGTCGATCTCCATGACCTCGGCGATGCCCTGCTCCGCGCCCGGTTTACCGATGCAGTGATGGATGCCGACCGGCTGACCCTGACCTATCTGGATCTTGCCGAACTGATGCACGATCTCAAGGGACTCGGTGCCCATAATGCGACCCTCAATCGCCCGCGGGGTCTGATGGGCCGGCAGCGCCTCGAGGCGCTGATCGCGGCCTATGAGCCCTATCGGCGAGAAGGCCGGTTACCGGCGAGCTTTGAGGTCCTGTATGGGCACGCTCGGGTCCCGGAGGCGCAAACTGGGATACAGCCATGAGCCGCGGCTGGTTTATCACTGGTACAGATACCGGCTGCGGCAAGACCGCAATCACCCTGGGGCTGATGGCCGCATTTCAGGCCCAAGGCGACCAGGTATTGGGGATGAAACCGGTGGCAAGCGGCTGCAACCTGACCCCAGAAGGTCTACGCAATGCCGATGCCCTGTGCCTCCAGGCCCAGGGCTCGGTCAGAGTCCCTTACGACCAGATTAACCCCTATGCCTTTGCCCCGCCGATTGCACCCCATATTGCAGCGGCCCAGGTGGGACTGAGGATCGAGCGCGACCGGATCAAAAACGCCTATGCCAAACTTGCCCAAGAGGCCAACTGGGTGTTGGTCGAGGGGGTCGGCGGCTGGCGGGTTCCGCTGGGCGATGGGTTCTTTGCGAGCGATCTACCGCGCATCTTGAATCTGCCGGTGATCCTAGTGGTAGGGCTTCGCCTTGGGTGTCTGAATCATGCCTTGCTGACTGCCGAGTCGATCCTTGCCAAAGGGAGCGCGCTTGCCGGTTGGGTCGCCAACCAGATCGACCCCCGGATGCCGGCGCTTGCGGAAAATCTAGAGACCCTACGCGCCTTGCTGCCAGCCCCTTGTCTGGGCCTGGTGCCCTGGCTCGGGGATCCAGGACCTGAGGCTGTCGCCCCATCCCTCGATCTCAAGGTCCTTTCAGGGACCCCTGGTCGGCCGCCCACCTTGAAGGGATTCCCTGGTCCCCCGGATGTCGATCCATAGATCCCGAGGGGATGCCGTGCCTACCCTAGCCTAGGCGATCCCCAGATCGTCTAGTGGATAAGCGGCAGGGCTCGGGCAAGGCGCTGGCCTCAGGGAATGTCCAGTGCTTTCCCTACTGGGTGATCCATAGGGCATGGTATGCTTTGAGTATCCGCCTTGTTTGCTGCCCACCCCGCGATGAGCCGCTTTGCCTGTCTGCTTGCGGTCTGTTTGCTTGGATGCCTTACCCAACCGCTTTGGGCTGGGGATGATCCCCTTGCTGAGCTCGGTTCACTTGAGCAGGCGAGCCTATTGCTGAGGGAAAGCGGGCAGGATCGGTTTGCGATCAACCCGGATAAACCCAGTATCCCCGCCTCGACCTTAAAGATCCTAACCGCCTATGCTGCGCTCAAGACCTGGGGGAGGGACTATCGCCTCGAGACCGAGCTTTTTCAGGATCAAGCCAACTGGCTGTGGGTACGCGGGAACGGCGATCCTGAGCTACTCTCCGAGGAGCTCGACCGGCTGGTGCAGAGGCTGCGCCTGCGCGGGCTCACCCAGGTCGCAGGGATTGGGCTTGACGATAGTCTCTTTGCCCCTGACCTGGCGCTTCCCGGGCGCGAGGGCTCGCCCAATCCCCATGACGCCCCGGTCACGGCGCTTGCAGCCAATTTCAATACACTGAGCCTGAGGCTGGATGGCGGCAGGATCATCAGCGCCGAACCCCAGACCCCCCTCACGCCGACCGCAACGCGCCTTGGCCAGAGGCTGATGGCCGCAGGCGCCCTCCCTGAAGGGAAGGCGATCCGGGTCAATCTCGGCGACCGGGCATCGGCCCTTGCCCATTTCGGTGAGCTTTTGGCCGCCAAGCTTCAGGAAGCCGGGGTCGAGGTCGGTCAAGGTCAGCGGATCGGCCAGATCCCTCCGGATGCGCACTTGATCGCGCGCCATCGCAACAGTCATACCCTGGCTCAGACCATCGCCGCGATGCTCAAGTATTCGAACAACTTTATCGCCAATCTGCTCTTTCTGCGTCTGGCCGCACCTGAAGGCGGCGGCCGGATCGAGCTCGCTGCTGCCCAGCAGGCGATGTCAGCCTTCGTTCAAAAACAGTTCGGCTGGCAGAACGCGGTCATCGTCGAGGGTGCGGGGCTAGCCCGCGCCAATCGTCTCAGCGCCCGCCAGCTCGTTGAATTGCTTGGGTCATTCGCACCCGATCTCGACCTCATGCCCGAACAGGCCAATGATCCGCGGGTGCGGGCCAAGACGGGCACCTTGAGCGGGGTCAGCTGCTATGCCGGCTATGTCCAGCGCGATGGGGTCTGGGTACCCTTTGCCCTCCTGATCGAACAACCGGTCGATCCTGGACTTCGCCTCCGCGTTGCCAGCCGGCTGGCGCGCTAAATCCCGCTCATTTCGACCCCGATGGCTTGTCTGATGATCGCCCAAACGCCAGCCCCTCTGCCTAAGGCAATCTGTTTTGGATACCCCTTATCCATCCTGATTGCGCTCGTCTTGCTGCTTGCAGCCTGCGCCACGCCGCCTTCGCTGCCCACACCTGAGATTCCAGCTGCGCCAGCTCTCCAACCCCTCCCGGGTCCCCTCGCCCAGCCGACCTTGGCCCCGCTCATGCGCCGGGTCATGCCAGCGGTCGTCGATATCCAGGTCGAGTCGCGCACCCTGCGTGAGGCGCACCCCTTTCTCGATGACCCAGAGTTTAGGCGTTTCCTTGAGCGCATGGGCCTGCCGCTTCCCAAGATCGAGACCCTCCAAAGGCGTTTAAGCTATGGCGCGGGGGTGATCGTGGACAGCGCGCGCGGCTATGTGATCACCAATGATCATCTACTCAAGGATGCGGCGCGTATCGAGGTCAGGCTTAAGGATCAACGCCGTTTGCCAGCACAGCGGATCGGCGCTGATCCCCGTTCAGATATTGCCTTGTTGCAGATCCCACCGGTGGATGTTCAACCGCTCCCTCTCGGTGACTCGGATCGCCTGCAAGTGGGCGACTTTGTGATCGCCATCGGCAATCCCTTTGGCCTCGGTCAGACAGCAACCCTGGGGATCGTGAGCGCCATCGGATCCAGGAGTCTGGGCGACCAACCGCTCGGTGAGCTTATCCAGACCGACGCTTCGATCAATCCAGGCAATTCAGGCGGCCCGCTGATCAATCTGCACGGGGAGGTGGTGGGGATCAATACCGCGCTCATCGGACCTGCGGGGGGCAATGTCGGGATTGGATTCGCCGTCCCAAGCAACCGGGTCAGGCGCGCCCTGACTGCCTTATCCCATTGACCCTAATGGTTTGCGCCATTCGGCAAACTGATCTAGAGTTTCAACACCTCATCAAAGATCCTGGTGCTCCCGTCCTCCAACCTGTTGCTGTTGCCAAACCTTGCGAGGCGTTCAGATGGAAACACCAGAGACCGCGCGGATGGATACCATACGCCCCAATCCGGATGGGTCTCAGGGGGCCTTGCATCAGGCACGCCCTAATCCAACCCTATTGCGCGCCTTCAAGGTCCTGGCTGACCAGGTGCTTCAACTCAGCGCCGAATTGAAACAATCCCGCCAGGAGATCGAAGCGCTCGAATGCGCCCTGATCACCCGTATTGCTGACGTCGATGACGAACGCCGCCGCGGCGGGCTGCGCATCCAGCGTCTCCTGAGATCCCAGCGCGATGAGTTGGATGCCAATCTCAGGGGCCAGCGGATCTTGATGGCCGTTTTGCTCTTGATCATCAGTCTGCTGATGGGGGGCAGCTTGGTATTCATGTTATTTAGCCTCCAAAGCTCACGTCAGGCGCTCGAGACCCAGCTCAATGAGCTGAAACAGGCTGTCACCCAGATCAGCCTCAATGCCTCGACCGCAACCGATCCCCAGACCCGCGCCCAGATCGAGCGTCTCTCCCTGACCCTGGCTGAACTCGCCAGCGATCTGAAGCTTCAGTCGGTCCATGCCGACCAGGGTCCAGTCCCTGCCCAAACCGCGACCTCGGAATCCGGACCTGCAACCGATTTGGCCTTGCCTGCGGTCGAGACGCAAGCGCCCGATCAGCAGGCCCCAGCATCGGCAACGGGAAGCGATCACCAGGAGCAGACGGCATGGGTACCAGAGACCAGTTCGGCTCCAGACCTGGCAAGCGCTGAAACCGCTCCCTCACCTGGCCCGGAGGAACGGGATGAACCGGGCCCCACCCGCGAGTCTGCGCCCGATACCCCCATCTCCGATGGATCGGTTGATTCGTCTCTGCTGAGGGAGACAGCGCACCCAGATACCGCCTTGGCCAAACCCTCCGCTGAGCAAGAAACCACGGGCTCCGAGCCTGCGGAGGCAAGCGATCTTCAAGCGCCAACCCCAAATCCGCCTGAGCCAGTTGCCGAGGGGTCATTCGTAACGACCCCTAAGACCTCCCATGATCTGACGCGTCGGCTTGCAGTCGGTGATCGGCCATTGGCGATCCAATTGATCGGATTCACAAGCCTCCAGGCGCTCGAGCGCTTTGTGGCAGACAATCCGTTGCCAATGGTCTATTACTATCGGCAGGAGACCTACCAAGGACGGCCTTGGTATGTCCTGATCCATAGCCTGCATTCCAACCGAGAGTCAGCCGAGGCAGCGGTGGCCGCCTTGCCACCTCAATTGGGTCGGCTCAACCTCTGGGTTCGCCAGCTCAGGCCCGAGACCGAACTCATCGAGGTCCAGCGGCTCGCCCCTTGAATGGTGAGCCCAGGGCTCAAGGCTAGATATATCTCGTTCAGATGGGCTATGGCACAGGGATGCACCGGACTTAGCCTTTCAGCCACAGCAAGGGGGATCAATGGCCGATACCTCGAAGACCAGCATCCGTTTTGATACCGACCTAAGGGCGCGGCTCGATCGTCTGTATACGAGCGCAGGTTCAACAAACCTGGATCGGGCGCAGATGGCCATGCCCTCAGCGCGGCGCAGCCAAAGCTCCAAGGCATTGGAAGAGGCGCTTGCTGAATTGCGCAATCGTCGCGAACGGGCCCAAGACGCTCTGCGTGTCCAGGAAGAGATCGATCTCCTGCGCCACCAAATCGATCTGTTAAGGTCGCTGAACGACGAGATCGCGCGCCTGCGTCAGCAGCTGGCCGCACGGCAAAACGCCGGCTGAATGCATGGGGCGAGGCAAATGCCAGGAGGCAGGCAGATCCGCTTGACAACGCCCGTATGAAGAAAGAATATTTTTTCATACCGTCGCCATTCCCCTTGCACGACCATGAGACATTCCCTGGTCATCCATCTCACTTGGCTGATCCTTCCGGTCGCCTTAAACGTCCAGGCCCATTTTCAGGAATTGATTCCGTCCAAGGATATCGCAACTGACCCTAATGATCCTGAGCTAACCCTGGATCTGACCTTCACCCACCCGATGGAGCGCGGTCCAGCCATGCCGATGGGTGAGCCGGTCCAATTTGGGGTTTTGGGGCCTGGGGGGCGCGAGGATCTGCGCGAATCACTGACTCAACGTCTCCAGGATGGGCAACCCGCCTATCGTGCCCGCTACCGGCTCAAGGAGCCTGGCGATTACATCTTTTATCTCGAGCCTGCTCCCTATTGGGAATCGGGGGAGGGCCGGATGATCGTGCATGACACCAAGGTAGTCGTCGATGGCTTTGGCGGGGGTGAGTCCTGGGACGCCGAGGTCGGTTTTCCGGTTGAGATCATCCCCTTGACCCGTCCTTATGGCCTGTGGACCGGTAATCTGTTCCAAGGACTCGTGAAATACAAGGGCCAGCCCGTCCCATTCGCAACGGTTGAGGTTGAGTGGCGCAATGACGGCTCGGTGACCCCCCCTGCCGATGCCTTCGTCACCCAGGTCATCAAGACCGACGCCCATGGGGTCTTCGCCTATGCCATGCCCCGCGCCGGCTGGTGGGGGTTTGCAGCCCTGGTTGAGGCTGATCAACCCATGAAAAACCCGGAGGGCAAGGAGGTTCCTGGCGAATTAGGGGGGCTGATCTGGGTCTATACCCGGGATATGAAATAAAGGCCATGGCCCATATCCCCGACGGCGTGCTGGCAGCGCCGACCCTAATCCTGGGCGGCATGATGACCGCTGGACTAGTGGTCGTTGCCCTGCGCCGGCTTACGGATGAGCGCCTGCCGGCAGCTGCTGTGTTGACCTCGGCCTTTTTTGTCGCCTCCCTGATCCATCTGCCGCTTGGCCCAAGCAGTGTCCATCCGTTGCTCAATGGCCTGATGGGTCTCATTCTGGGTTGGACAGCGGTGCCGGCCATCCTGGTCGCCCTGGGTCTCCAGGCTGCCTTCTTCGGGTTCGGCGGTCTATGGACACTGGGGATCAATACCCTAAACATGGCATTGCCGGCGCTGTTGTGCAGTTGGGTATTTGCACCTTGGCTCACCAAGGCTGAGGGGGCAAGGGCCTGGTTGATCGGATTTGCAGCTGGGCTGAGCGCTGTCTTGCTGACAGGTCTTTTGGTCGCCCTGACCCTTGCGTTTAATGGAGAGCCCTTTCAACCGGCGGCCAGGCTCATCGCCCTGCTCTATGCGCCGCTCGCCCTGGTCGAGGGGATACTGACCGCAATCATTGTCGGTTTTATCCAGCGGGTTGCACCTGAGCTCTTACTCAAGGAGACCAAGGCGGATGGCTTATAGAAGACTGGCGATACTGGGCATCGTGCTGGTGCTTGCAAGCCCAGCCGTCCTGGCCCATAAGCTCAAGCTGTTTGCCCAAACCGAGGGAAATTGGATCCGAGGACGGGTCTATTTTGTCGGCGGTTCGGCGGCTGCCGGTACCCATATCGAGGTGCGTGATGCCGAGGGTCGCTTGCTCGCTGAGCTGACCCCAGATACCGAGGGGCGCTTTGGTTACCGGATGCAGTCTGCTACCACCGAATATCAGCTCATCGCCTCAACCGGCGACGGCCACCGCGTCGCCCAAAGGCTGACCCCTAACCCACTGCTGGCCGACCCCGCCCAAACCCATGCGATGGACCCTTCAGAGACGGCGTCTGGAGCGAACCCTCTGGATCCAGCATCCTTGATGCTGATCGAGCAGACCCTCGCCCGCCAGACCCAGCCGCTTGCTGAACGTCTGAATGCGCTTGAGGATCGCATTCTGCTGCAGGATATCCTCGGTGGGATCGGCTATATCCTAGGGCTGACGGGTTTTGCCCTGTGGTGGCGCTGTCGCCGTCCCCAGTCGTGATCGGTTCATCTTCCGCTCTCCAGCCAGCAGGGGGCTGGCTTGGGCAACTTGACCCGCGCCTGCGGATTGGCGCCGGCTTGCTGTTCGCCCTGACGACGATCGGACTGCACCAGGCTGCAAGTATTCTCTTGGCCTTGGTTAGCGCGCTCGCTCTGGCACTGACTACAGAGATCTGCTGGTCTGTGCTCATGCGGCGCCTTCTGGTTCTAGAGTCCCTGTTGATCGTCTTGCTCATCAGCCTGCCATTCAGCACCCCTGGCCCCTGTATCCTTGTCTGGGGCGATGTCTGCGCAAGTCAAACGGGTCTTGAACTGGCGGCTGTGCTGTTACTCAAGGTCAGCACTGTTATGATTGCCATGGCGGTCTTGATTGGGACACTTGATCCCGCAACCCTCGGCCACGCGCTCGGCCAACTGGGTATGCCGGATAGGCTCACGCAACTCGTGCTTTTGACCATCCGCCAGATCCATCTGAGCCAGGCCGAGTTTGCGCGGTTACAACAAGCGATACGGGCGCGGGCCTTTGTCCCGCGCCCTGATCTTCATACATGGCGGACCTATGGCTGGCTGATCGGGATGCTGTTGGTGCGCAGCCATCGTCGGGCCCAGCGTCTGCTGGAGGCCATGCGCTGTCGCGGCTTTCGGGGTCGGTTTTATCTGCTTGTCCCAGGGCACTGGGACATCCGGGATACCCTAGCGGCCTTGCTCCTCCCCTGGCCCCTGCTCGCCCTCTATTGGCTGGACACCCACCTCGGATGGGCACCCCGCTGATCGAACTCAAGGGGATCTGTTTTGCCCATCCTGAACGCCTGGTCTTAAAGGGGGTCGATCTGAGCCTCGGCTCGAGCGAGCGGTTGGCGCTGATCGGTGATAATGGCGCGGGCAAGACCACCTTATTGCATCTAATCGTGGGTCTGAAACGTCCCTGCGCCGGTCAGGTGATTGTCTTCGGGCGCGAGCGGGTCCGTGAGTCCGATTTCCACGAGGTGCGCGCGCGGGTGGGGCTGTTATTCCAGGATTCGGATGATCAGCTCTTTTGTCCAACGGTCTTGGAGGACGTCGCCTTCGGTCCCTTGAATCTAGGCCATCAACCCCAAGAAGCCCGGCGCATCGCCTTAGAGACACTCGACCAACTGGGTCTTGGCGGATTTGCCGAGCGGATCACGGATCGCCTGTCGGCAGGGGAAAAGCGGCTGGTGGCCTTGGCTACGGTGCTGGCGATGCATCCTGAGGTCCTATTGCTCGATGAGCCGACTAATGGGCTGGATGAGCCGAGTGCCGAGCGCCTGATCGCCTATCTCGATACCCTGCCCCAGGCCATGATCCTGGTCTCCCACGACTGGCGCTTCCTTGGGAGGCTCGTCAAGCGCGCCCTGTGCCTGAAGGATGGGCAGCTCAGAGAGGCTGTCTTACAGACCCATGATCATCATCACAGCCATCCCCATCTCCATGACCTAGATGAGCTCGGCGCAGGGCATGCGGCCCAAGACCATCCTCACCTCCATTGAAACGGTCCACGATCCTCGGCTGGGTGGATGAAGGATTGAGACACCCCCTGAGCTAAACCTGTTGGCTGGGATTTCAGAATAAAAAACGACCTAGACAATCAATCTAGGTCGTTATGCGATTGGTCGGGGCGAGAGGATTTGAACCTCCGACCACCTGAACCCCATTCAGGTGCGCTACCAGGCTGCGCTACGCCCCGATTAAGGAGAAAAATGATATTTTATCTCTCGACTCAGCGTCAATGCTGGAGGATCCTAAGGATATCCTCGAGTTCTAGACGCAGCTGACGAATGAGCAGGCGGATCTGGTTGATGCTTGGGCTTTCGGTTTCGTTCCTGCTCGTCTCACCGCTGAGCCTTTGCCGCGCACCGCTGATCGTAAAGCCTTGTTCATAGAGCAGATCGCGGATTCGGCGTACCAGCAGGACATCATGGCGCTGATAATAACGGCGGTTGCCCCGGCGTTTGATGGGTTTGAGCTGAGGAAATTCCTGTTCCCAATAGCGCAAAACATGCGGCTTGACGCCGCAGAGCTGGCTCACCTCGCCGATGGTGAAATAGCGCTTCGAGGGGATGGGTGGCAAACCCCCTTCATGAATCTCAACCGGACTGTCGCTCGGTTCGCGCATAGCCATCGACCTTCGCTTTGAGTTTTTGTCCAGGGCGGAAGGTGACGACGCGACGGGCCGTGATCGGGATCGCCTCCCCTGTCTTGGGATTACGTCCTGGGCGCTCTTTCTTTTCACGCAGATCAAAGTTGCCGAAACCGGATAGTTTGACCTGCTCGCCCCGCTCAAGCGCGGCGCGGATCTCTTCAAAGAAACGCTCGACGATCTCCTTGGCCTCGCGCTTATTCAGGCCGAGCTCGTTGAATAAATAGTCGGCGATATCTGCTTTGGTCAAGGCCATCATTAATCCCTCAGACGCGCGCCCAATTGCCCAGCCAGCCGATTGAGCACCACTGCAAGCGTCTCATCGACCTGTTCGTCAGTGAGTGTCTGTTCGTTCGATTGCAGGATCAATCCCAAGGCTAGGCTTTTATGGTTCTGAGGAATATTAGGACCGACATAGACATCGAATAGGATCAGCTCGCGCAATAGACCCTCGGCAGCTGCGCGAATACAGGCCTCCACGGCCTCATACCTGACCTCCTGATCGACCAGGATCGCAAGATCACGGCGAATCCCCGGATAGCGAGAGATCTGTCGGTAACGGGGTATCAACCCAGGTGTTAAGGGGGTCAGGTCAAGCTCAAAGACAAAGACATCATCCGGCAGATCAAGCCGGCCTGCGAGTAGGGGGTGCAGCATCCCGATCCAGCCGATCGGTTGGCCAAAGCGTTCGATCCGCGCACACTGTCCTGGATGGAGAGCCGGATGCTCAGCAGGAACAAAACGAAACATCTCCAGTGATCCAGTCTGGGTTAGCAGGGCCTCGACATCTGACTTGAGATCAAAAAAGTCTAGCCTGCGCTTGTCCTGACCCCATTGCTCGGGCAGACAGGGACCCATCGCGAGTCCAGCAATCCCCGGGGTCTGACTCAAGCCACCAGTGCCCGGGCGAAAACGCAAGCCGGTCTCAAAGATGCGGATACGCTCCATCTGTCGAGCACGATTATAGGCAGCCGCCGGTAATAGACCGGCCCAAAGGCTGGTGCGCATCACTGAGAGTTCAGTGCTAATCGGGTTGGCGAGTTTCAGTGGCTCGATCCCAGGCTCGATGAGCGCCTGCAGCTCGGGGTTGACAAAGCTGTAGGTGATGGTCTCCTGGAAACCGCGCTCGACCAGACACCAGCGGGCGCGATTGGGGTCGAAATCAGTCTCCCCTGGGAGCTGGGGTGCAAGTGCCAGATTGAGCTGGGTGATTGGGATACGGTCATACCCATAGATACGCCCGAGGTCAGCGATCAGATCGACATCATGGATCAAATCAAAACGGGCGCTCGGGGGAGTCACGCGCCAACCCTGCTCGGATCGTTCAACCTCCATCTCCAGCCAACTGAGTATCTCTTCAACCGTCTGAGCTGGAATGCCCACACCGAGCACGCGCTCGATCCGTTCAGGGTACAGCTCGAGGGTCGCGGGACGCGGGAGCTGGTCAGCGCTGATCGCTTCGCACAGAGGACCAGGTTCACCGCCCACAATCTCTAGCACAAGCCGGGTGGCACGCTCGATGGCGCGGACCTGAAGTTCGGGATCGACCCCTCGTTCAAAACGGTGCGAAGAATCTGTATGTAGACCATAGCGCCGTGCCCGCCCGCTAATAGCCAGGGGGGTAAAGAAGGCACTCTCAAGCAGCACATCGCGCGTTTCCGGACCGACAGCGGTGTTCAAACCGCCCATGATCCCGGCGAGCGCGATCGGACGCTGGGTATCGGCGATCACCAGGGTATCTGGATGCAGGGTAATCTGCTCGCCATTGAGCAGACGCAGCTGTTCATCTGGCTTAGCCAGACGCACCTGGATGCCACCTCTGAGCGCGTGTAGATCGAAAGCATGCAGCGGCTGGCCAAGCTCGAGCATGACATAATTGGTGACATCGACCACTGGACTAATAGGGCGAACCCCGCAGCGGCGCAGGCGCTCGCGCATCCACAAGGGGGTCGTGGCCCGCGGATCGATGCCCCGGATGACGCGGCACACATAGCGCGGACAGGCTGTAGGTGCCAGCAGCTCGACCGGCAGGCGCTCATCATGGCTGGGCGCAACAGGCGGAATCGCAACCGGTGTCAAAGGGGTGCGATTGATAGCCCCCACCTCACGCGCAATCCCAGCGATGCTGAGACAATCGCCGCGATCTGGGGTCAGATCCAAGGTGATGCAGGGATCATCGAGGTTGAGCCATCCCCGAAGATCCTCGCCAATAGGCGCATCACCCGGTAAGGCCCAGATGCCCTCGGCAGATTCGGTCAGACCCAACTCGGCGGTCGAGCAGATCATCCCCAACGACTCAACCCCGCGCAATTTGGCACGTTTGATCCTGAGATTGCCTGGCAAACAGGCCCCAACGGTAGCAACCGGGACCTTCATCCCGGCGGCGACATTGGCGGCGCCGCAGATGATCTGAAGGGGCTCGTCTTGACCAAGATCGACCGTGCAAACCTTCAGCCTACTTGCATCCGGATGGGGCATGACCTCGGTCACCCAACCGATTTTGACCCCTTCGAAATAGGGCGCCGCGGGCGCGACTGCATCGACCTCCAGACCCGCCATGCTGAGCTGATCGATCAGATCGCGGGTCTCGATCGGTGGATTCACCCACTCGCGCAGCCAGGCTTCACTGAATCGCATGTTTCATTCCCCCATCCGGAGACGGATGGCCCCGGACAGTGATCGGAACAGTTCAACGGAATTGCCGCAAGAAGCGCAGGTCGTTCTCGAAATTAAGCCTGAGATCATCGATGCCATAGCGCAACATAGCCAAACGCTCGACCCCCATGCCAAAGGCATAGCCGAGATGGCGTTTGGGATCGAGACCGACCGCACGAAAGACCTCCGGATAGACCATGCCGCAGCCTAGAACCTCAAGCCAGCCCGTTTGTTTGCAGACCCGGCAGCCGCTGCCATCGCATATCACGCATTGGATGTCCACCTCTGCCGAGGGTTCGGTGAAGGGGAAATAGGAAGGGCGAAAACGCAGCTTTAGATCCCGCTCGAAGAACTGGGTCAAAAAATCATAGAGCACCCCTTTGAGATCGGCGAAGCTAACCTGATCCGCGACCACCAATCCCTCGACCTGATGGAACATGGGTGTATGGGTAAGATCCGAGTCACACCGATAGACGCGGCCGGGGGCGATGATCTTGAGCGGCGGGCTCTGGGTTTCAAGGACGCGAATCTGTACTGGCGAGGTATGGGTGCGCAACAGATGCTTGGCGTCGAAATAGAAGGTGTCATGCATCGCCCGCGCCGGATGATGCTCAGGGATATTAAGCGCCTCGAAGTTGTGATAGACATCCTCAACCTCTGGTCCCTCGACCACACGAAATCCAGACTGGATAAAGAGGCGCTCGATCCGCAGCAACACCCGGGTCACCGGATGGAGGCCACCCGGCACCTGGCCGCGTCCTGGCAGGGTTACATCGATACGCTCGGCAGCCAAACGGCGGACTAGCCGTTCCTCTTCAAGGGCGGCCTTGCGCTGGTCGATGGCCTGTTGAATGGACTCTTTGGCCTGATTG
This sequence comes from uncultured Chromatiaceae bacterium, assembly GCA_937923175.1. Classification (GTDB taxonomy): domain Bacteria; phylum Pseudomonadota; class Gammaproteobacteria; order Chromatiales; family Chromatiaceae; genus Thermochromatium. The sequence goes on from CALALB010000052.1 coordinate 20,596, forward strand.
ATCTCTTGCCCAGCCGCAGGGCGTTCAGCGGGCGGCAATTTACCCAGCTGCTTGAGAAGAGCGGTAAGCTCACCGTTTTTGCCCAGATAGCGTACCCGCACCTGATCAAGCGCGGCCAGGTCCTCTGCCTGGGCAATGGCAGAGAGCGCGGCCGACTGGATCCCCTGAATCCCCAACATACCCTGTTCGGACATCATCTTCTCCGCGCGAACAACGGCTCAATCCAGCGCTCACGACCTCTGTCAGACCCATAAACCACAGCCTGCTGTGACCTGATGCTCACTGAGCATCACAAAACGCCCGCCCGCACCCCAAACCCCTGCTACCCTGGGTGAAAGCTCATCGACAGGCGGGCGATTGCGATGAGGAATGGTTTGAGGTCAGGCCGAGGTCAGCGCAGACTTGGCGTGGGTAGCCAAGGCGGCAAAGGCAGCCGGCTCATAATAGGCAAGATGGGCGAGCACCTTGCGGTCGACCGCGACCCCTGATTTTTTTAGCCCATCGATCAGGCGGCTATAAGACAGGCCATGCTCGCGGGCAGCGGCATTGATGCGGATAATCCAGAGGGCGCGAAACTCGCGTTTCTTTTGCCGGCGGTCGCGATAGGCATATTGACCGGCCTTGATCACGGCCTGTTTAGCAACGCGAAAGACCTTGCGTCGAGCGCCATAATAGCCCTTCGCCTGTTTCAGGATCTTTTTATGCCGCGCGTGGGCGGTGACGCCGCGTTTGACTCTTGGCATCTTCGGATTCTCCGTTCAGATCAGCAATAAGGAATCATCCGCCGTGCGGCGCGCAGGTCTGCAGGATGGATCAGATGAGGGGCACGTAATTGCCGCTTCCGCTTGCTTGATTTCTTCGTCAGGAGATGACGGCGATGCGAGGCATTGCGCTTGATAGCGCCGGATGCAGTCACCCGAAAGCGCTTGGCTGCCCCCCGATTGGTTTTGAATTTGGGCATCGTATATTCACTCCGCAATTGAAGGTCATCGATTGGCGATCCGCATCCTGGCCATGCTCAATGAGATCGGGCGCCAACCGGCGCCCGATGTCGTTTCTGGAATGTCTGGATCACGACTATTTCTTTTTAGGGCTTAAGACCATGACCATCTGCCGACCTTCCATAAGCGGCTGTTGCTCGACGACGCTGATCTCGGCGAGATCGGCCTCGATGCGCTTGAGCAATTCGAGCCCCAGATCGCGATGGGCGTGCTCACGACCCCGGAAACGCATGGTGACCTTGGCCTTATCCCCATCATTGAGGAAACGGGTCAGGTTGCGCAGCTTGACCTGATAGTCTCCCTCGTCCGTCCCGGGACGAAACTTGATCTCCTTGACTTGGACCTGCTTTTGCCGTTTTTTGGCCTCGCTTTTTTTCTTTTTTTGATCGAAGAGAAAGCGCCCGAAATCCATCAAACGGCATACCGGCGGATCGGAGTTGGGCGCAATCTCGACGAGATCGAGACCCTCTTCCTCGGCCATCGCCAGGGCCTCGCGCGTACTAACGACCCCGATCTGATTGCCTTCCGCGCCGATCAGTCGCACCTCTGGCGCGGTGATCTCTCGGTTGACCCGGTTTTTCTTGGGTGGTAAAGCGATTGCAGGTTCCTCCAAGAAGCACAACAACGAACAACGGCCGCCTCCTCGAGCGACTTAAAGGCGCGCCTTCGACGCCTCCTCAAGCCGTTTGCCAAAGGCATCTAGGGTCATCGCGCCGAGATCCTGACCTTGGCGATCCCGAACGGCGACCGCATGCGCCTCAACCTCGCGATCCCCAACGACAAGCAAATAAGGGACCCGCTGCAAGGTATGCTCGCGAATTTTAAAGCCGATCTTTTCGTTTCTCAAGTCGCACTCTACGCGAAACCCCTTTTCGCGCAAGATGTTAGCGATCTGACGGGCATAATCGGCCTGCCGATCGGTGATATTGAGCACGACTGCCTGGACTGGCGCCAGCCAGACCGGCAAGGCCCCGGCGTAGTGTTCGATCAGGATCCCGATGAAACGCTCCATTGAGCCTAGGATGGCGCGATGGATCATCACTGGGGTGCGGCGGGTATTGTCCTCGGCGATATAATGGGCACCGAGGCGCTCAGGCATGGCAAAATCGACCTGGATGGTCCCGCATTGCCAGGCCCGCCCGATGCTATCGCGCAGGGTAAATTCGATCTTAGGGCCGTAAAAGGCACCCTCCCCTGGCTGGATGCGATAGTCTAAACCCTTGGCTGTCAGGGCCTGGGCCAGCGCTGCCTCGGCCTGATCCCAAAGCTCATTGCTGCCGACCCGTTGCTCGGGACGAAGCGAGAGGGCCAGCTCGATCTGCTCAAACCCAAAATCGCGATAGGTTTGAAAGACCATGTCAATCAGGGTACCAACCTCGGCTTGAAGCTGGTCCTCGGTACAAAATACATGGGCATCATCCTGGGTGAAGCGGCGGGCACGCATCAGGCCATGCAGGGTCCCCGAGGGTTCGTTGCGATGGACCACCCCAAACTCGGCGAGCCGAAGTGGCAGGTCCCGGTAACTCCTGACCCCCTGGTTGAAGATCTGGATATGTCCCGGGCAGTTCATCGGCTTGATGGCAAAGTCGCGTTCGTCCAGCTTGGTGGTAAACATGGCCGCGGCAAACTTATCCCAATGGCCAGAGCGCTCCCAAAGCGCCCGATCGAGCACCTGCGGGGTCTCGACCTCGAGATAACCATATTCGGCCAAGCGGTCGCGCATATAGGACTCGATCAGCCGATAAAGCAGGCGTCCCTTGGGGTGCCAGAAGGCCATGCCCGGGGCCTCGTCCTGAAAATGAAAGAGATCGAGCTGCCTGCCAAGCTTGCGGTGATCGCGTCGTTCGGCCTCGGCAAGACGATGCAGATACTGGTCAAGCTCCTCTTTGCTGCGCCAGGCAGTGCCATAGATCCGCTGGAGCATAGGGTTACGCGGATCGCCCCGCCAATAGGCCCCTGCCACCTTGAGGAGTTTAAAGCCATTGCCCAGCCGCCCAGTACTGGGCAGATGCGGGCCGCGGCAGACATCAAACCAATCGCCCTGGCGATAGATTGAGACCTCTTCGCCCTCGGGGATCAGCTCATCGATGATCTCGACCTTATAATGCTCGCCGAGCTCGGCAAAAAGCCGCTTGGCCGACTCGCGGTCCATCACCTCGCGCACGATCGGCAGATCCCGCTCAACGATCTCATGCATCCGCGCCTCAATGCGCTCAAGGTCTTCAGGCGTGAAGGGCTCAGCGCGCGCAAAGTCATAATAAAAGCCGTTTTCGATCGCCGGCCCAATAGTGACCTGGGTCCCGGGATAAAGCTCCTGGACTGCCTGGGCCATAACATGGGCGGCATCATGGCGCAAAAGCTCAAGGGCCGTCTCCTCATCCTTGGAGGTGATGACCACAAGCTCGGCGTCCTGATCGATCACATAGGATAAATCGACCAATCGGCCATTGACCCGACCGGCCAAGGCCGCCTTAGCAAGACCCGGCCCAATCGCAGCGGCAACCGCCTGGACGCTGACCGGCTGGGCAAAAGACCGCTGGGAGCCGTCGGGGAGCGTAATCAGAGGCATCTTGAGTCCTGGAGTCCTAGACGGTTTTGCTTCAAGCGAAATGGCAGATTGGCGCACATCAGACAACGAAAAGGCTGTCAGCCTTAAAGCCAAACAGCTCTCAGCCAAGGCGTGCTGAAAGCGGGGCGCTAAGGGCTGACAGCCTGGGTTTGGTAGGCGCGATTGGACTTGAACCAACGACCCCCACCATGTCAAGGTGGTGCTCTGACCAACTGAGCTACGCGCCTGTTACTTTGGATTAGTTAATGCTATGCGCCTTGCAATGGATATGCAAGCCCCTCTTCCAGGCGAGCGCTTCGAGCGTATCCATGAGGATGGGGAGGCCGGACTCTAGACAGGGCCTGAACAGATTGAATTGAATCCTCCCATATCTTCCCATATCTAATCTTCAAAATGGAGAGAGTGGTCAGCCTAGGTGAGGCTGCTTCGGCAGGAAGGGTGTCGATTACGCCCCCGCGCCAGGGGGAGCGCCTTTGGCAAACTGGTTCCTGAGCACACCGCAGGCGGGCTTACCTAGGCTGGCTCAGCCCTCCAGGTGGGGGATCTATGGTCTTGGCGATCTCTCAACTGAACCGTTTAAGCCCTTTCCCCAAAACGATCGAGACATTGAGTGAGATATAGGCACCAGGATTCATCCTTTTGCAACCTAAACACCCTAAATTAGCCGGATAAAAGAGCCGCTTTATGTCCGGCGGAATGAGCACATTCAACCTGACTCCATTGATCAGCACCCGCCGTTCTCGGCGGGCAGCTGGCCGCCTGTCTCAATACGAGCGACCGAGATCTTGTTTCTGTTCGGCCGACCGAAGGCCGATGTCCGAAGGCCAATGACCTGTGTTTGAAGGGTCATCGATAGCATTGGGGGGATCCTAGGCAAGGGGCAGCGCTGGTGAGTCCCGGTATGCCTTAAGACTAAGCTGAGGGTGCTGCCTTTTGCTGCCCAGACAGAGACTGTAATCAATTAATCTGACTCCCTTGTTTCCTGCTGGGTTAGCTGAGCCTGCCCTGGAACAGAAGTGAAGATGACCAATGAAGCTGCTGATCGTCAATCATGACCCAGCCCGGGCCAGGGAATTGGAGGTCTGGTTGCGTGCCCAGGGACATGAGGTGCTGCGCGCTCAATCCTGTCGGGGCGCCCAAATCTTGTTCAAACGCCATCATCCTGATCTCGTGCTGATGGCTGTGCACCTGCCGGACCAGGACGGCTATGCCTGCGCCCATCAGCTGGCCACCCTGGCCGAGGATGGTCTGTCGCCTGTACTCCTTACTGTAGAGCGCCGGGACCACATCACCTTAGAGCGGTTTATCGCGAGCCGGGCGATCGATTTCATCGATGAGCCTATCGATCCCACCCTGCTAGCCGCAAAGCTGACAGGGTATGAACGCATACGCCAGTTATATCGCCAGCTCGACCATCATCGTCAGCGGCTGTATCAAGAGGTCAGGTTGGCCCAGCACATGTTCGACCATTTTATCAATCGCAGCCCCCGGGAGATCGATGCGCTCAAGCATTGGACGCTTGCTGCCGGTCACTTTTGCGGTGATCTGCTCATTTATGAGCGCGGCCCCAATGATTCAATCTATATCCTGATGGGCGACTTCACCGGGCATGGGCTGACGGCCGCGGTGGGCGCCTTGCCGACTTCAGATATATTTTTTGCCATGGCGCGCAAGGGATGTGGCCTGGCCGAGATCGCCGCTGAGATCAACCGCAAGCTGTATCGATTGCTGCCGACCGGCCAGTTTTGCGCGGCAGCGCTTATCCGCCTGTCGCCGCGCGAACGAGGCATGGAGGTCTGGAACGGCGGCCAGCCGCCGCTGATCCTGCTCGGCGCCAAACAGCAGGTGGTGGATGAGGTGCATTCCGACAAGCTGCCACTCGGTATCCTCAGCGAGGAGGCATTCGACCCCCGCACCCTGTGGGTCGATCTCCAGGCCGCCGAAACCGTACTGCTATGCAGCGATGGGCTTTTGGAGGCGCGCAATCCAGCCGGCGAGAGCTTCGGCGATCGCCATTTCCATCACCTTGTCGCCACGCCCAATGCGGGGGATGGGTCGGGTATCCTGGAGCGCATCAAACGCGGCCTGGTGCATTTTCTCGAGGGCATGGAACCGCATGACGATGTGTCGGTGCTCGCGATCCATACCCGGCCCCTGGTTCAGGCGAGCGGTGCGACATGAATCCATACGACAGGAGCGAATCCTGTGCCGCAGTCGATCAGACTGCGACGATCGACTCAAGCCTGAAAGCAGCACCATCCTGGCAGGAGTTATGCGGTCAGTTGCCGGATGGGATACTGGGCCTCGACGCCGAGGGTCGCGTGCGCTATGCCAATGCAGCCGCCATCGGCATGTTGTGCCTGGATGAAAACGACCTGGCCGGCGGTTTGTTTGGCTATCCATTGCTGGAAGGCGAGCAAGAGATCTCTATCCCTACTGGCCGGGACGAGGGCAGGCAGGCCAGACTGAGGATGTATGCCATCGACTGGGGTGGGGAGAGAGGCTGGCTTGCCTGGCTACGGCCGCGCCAGGCGGCGGCAGCCGAATCCAGCGGAGGCGGTCATAGGCTCGCATACACCCTCATCCAGCAGGTCCCGCTGGCGATCATCGTCATCGACCCCAAACTGAGGGTCATGGTTTGGAATCCCGCTGCCAGCGCAATGCTGGGTTGGGAGGATTATGAGGTCTTGGGTCAGCCGCTACCGGGTCTTGCCCAGGATAATCCCCATTCGCTTCTGAACTTGGTTCAGGCTGCCCTCGACAACAGGCCAAGACTGGCCCATGAATTGATCGGTCTTGTTCGGCGCGACGGTTGTCCCATCGAGGTTCAGGCATGGTCGCACCTGTTGCGCGACCGTTTTGGCGAGATCCAGGGGGTTGTGGTGATCCTGCATGAGCTCAGCAGGCGGCGGCAGCTGTCCCAAGAGGGCCTGCCTGGACAGGATCCGCTCACCGGTCTCATGGACCGCCAGCATTTCCGCAAGGCATTGCGCAGATTGCTGGCAGCGCGCCGGCACGAGGGGGTGCATGCGCCCCTGCTGCTGCTCAAGCTCGACATCGACCGTTTCAAAAATATCAATCACGCCCTCGGCCAAAACGGCGGCGACCATCTATTGAAACAGGTGGCACAGCGTCTGGCCGATCAGCTTTATGAAAGCGACCTCATCGCCCGGACCGGTTCAGACGAATTCAGCATCCTGCTCAACAATGCCCGCCAATGGCAGGACGGCGTACGCGTTGCCGAGCGTTTGCAGGATCTGTTTAGCGAGCCCTTTTTGCATGGGGCTGAATGCTATTTCCTCAGCGCCAGCATCGGCATCGCCGTCTATCCGCGCGATGCCCGCAAGGCAAACGCGCTGCTCGATGCTGCCGAGCGGGCCCTGGCGCAGGCAAAACAGTTAGGTGGAGGCAGCATTGCCCATTTCACCCCAGCAGATGATGCCCAGGCGCGCAATCTGTTGGCCCTAGAGAGCAAATTGCGCCAGGCCGCAGTGCAACACGAGCTGCACCTGTTCTACCAACCCCAGTTCGATCTCGCGACTGGGCGATTACGGGGTGTCGAGGCCTTGCTGCGCTGGCAGCATCCGACACTGGGTATGGTGCCACCGGCTGAGTTCATTCCGCTTGCCGAGTCGAGCGGCATCATCCATGCCATCGGCTCCTGGGTGATGCGCGAGGCATGCCGCCAGCTTCGTAGCTGGCAGACGCAAGCGATCCCCATCCGGTTGGCGATCAATCTATCGCCGCGCCAGCTCCAAAGGCATGAACTCGTGGATGAGATCGCAGCCATCATCCGCGCAACCGAGGTCGATCCGGCTGGTCTCGAGCTAGAGCTCACCGAATCCTGCCTGTTGCGTAATCTAGAGGAGGCGCTCCGGGTCCTGAAGCGCTTGAAAGCCCTGGGGGTGCGCTTGGCGATCGATGACTTCGGTACCGGATATTCCAATCTAGCCTATCTCGCCGCCCTGCCCTTCGATACGCTCAAGATCGACCGAAGCTTCGTACACAAGCTCTCTACCGAGCCGCGCATCGGCGCCATCATCGAGACGATCGGCAATCTCGGGCGAGGGCTGGGTCTGAACGTCATCGCCGAGGGGATCGAGACCGAGGAGCAGCTTGCATTCATGCGCCGCATCCATTGTCATGAGGTACAGGGCTATCTGCTCGCCCGACCCATGCCGGCCGATGACTTGGCAGGGTTTCTGGCCGGTCAGCCAGCCCCTTTCTGGGGCTCGTCCTAGGACGCAGGCTGGACCCGCCTGCTTGAGCTGACCGCCTCAGCGCCATGGCTGGAGATCAGGATGCCTGAAAGATCCGCCCAGACCCAAGTGAGAATCGATGGAATATCAGAGCGGGGGCTGACAAGCTAAACTGATTGGGCATTGCCTTGTCCATCCACCATGTTCATGACCCTCATCCGCGACGAAGACCTCATCCATAGCCTCGCTGAGGCGTTGCAATTGATCTCTTGCCATCACCCGCGCGATTTCATCCAGGCGCTTGCAGCAGCCCATGAGCGCGAGCAATCGCCGGCAGCGCGCGATGCCATGGCTCAGATCCTCTATAACTCGCGTCTAGGCGCTGAAAGACACCGACCGATCTGCCAGGATACGGGGATGGTGGTGGTCTTTGTGAAGGTCGGCATGGGGGTGCGCTGGGAAGGCAAACTGAGCCTGCAGGAATTGGTCGATGAAGGGGTACGGCGCGCCTATCTCAATCCGGATAATCCGCTGCGCGCCTCGGTGGTCGCCCCTCCCCTAGGCGCACGCCACAATACGGGTGACAACACCCCAGCCGTGGTCCATGTTGAGCTGGTGCCCGGCGAGCGGATCGAGCTATGGGTAACGGCCAAGGGCGCGGGCTCAGAGAACAAGGCCCAGTTTGCGGTTTTAAACCCAGGTGACGACCTCGTCGATTGGGTGGTGAAGATCTTCCCCAAGCTGGGCGCCGGCTGGTGCCCCCCGGGGATCATCGGGATCGGGGTGGGCGGATCGGCAGAGAAGGCGATGCTCTTGGCCAAGGAGGCGCTCCTTGAGCCGATCGACATCCAAGAGCTCCAAGCCCGCGGTCCGGCCAATCCCATCGAGGCCCTGCGCCTAGAGCTGTATGACAAGATCAATGCCCTCGGGATCGGCGCCCAGGGACTCGGTGGGATCACAACGGTCTTGGATGTCAAGATCCGCACCCATCCTACCCATGCCGCCTCCTTGCCGGTGGCCCTGATTCCCAATTGCGCTGCCACTCGGCACCTGCATCTGATCCTTGATGGCTCGGGACCGGCGCAGTTTAACCTCCCCCGTCTTGAGGATTGGCCAACGGTGATCTGGACTCCTGATCCAGAGGCGCGTGCCGTTGATCTCGAGCGGATCAGCCGCGAGGAGGTCGCAAGCTGGCGTGTAGGTGAGCGGTTATTGCTGTCGGGCTGGATCCTCACGGCGCGCGATGCCGCCCATCAGCGCCTGCTCGAGCTGATCGAACGGGGTGAGCCCTTGCCCGCTGGCCTGGACCTCAACAATCAATTCATCTATTACGTCGGACCGGTCGAGCCGGTGGGCAATGAGGTGGTGGGACCTGCCGGGCCGACGACCGCCAGCCGCATGGATCGCTTTGTCGAGCCGCTCCTGGCGCAAGGGGTGCTTGGGATGATTGGCAAAGGCGAGCGCGGGCCTGCGGCGATCTCCGCAATCCGCCAGCACCGGGCGGTCTATCTGATCGCAGTCGGGGGAGCGGCCTATCTCATCTCCCGTTCCATCCGCCAGGCGCGGACCCTTGCCTTTCCGGATCTCGGCATGGAGGCGATCCGCGCCTTTGAGATCAAGGATCTACCGGTGATGGTTGCGGTGGACAGTCAGGGTCACTCGATCCACGAGACTGGACCTGCGCGCTGGCGCAGGCTGCCTACAGACCCAGTATCGGCACTCCAGCCCGCCGACCGGATCCGAGACAGTCAGCGCCCCTGAGGCGCTCAGCTCGAAGGCCCAGGGAAAGGGCGAACACAGCGCAGCATTCTCGATGGAGGATGACTGCCCAGCCGGGTCAGCCATCGGCGCGGCCGAGATCGGTTTGCAGAGATTCCTCGGCCGAAACGGGACATTGATCTGAAACATCTCGACCTGCTCGGTGCCGGAGCGCCCCCAGTTGGTCGTGAAGAGGACGCGTGTCAGGCCGCGGTTGACGCTGGCCTGCGGCTCGGCCCAGTAATCGTGTTCCTGATGCTCGTCCACCAGCGAATGCGTGTGTGCCAGGCGCACGACACGCCCGTTTGGTTTGAGTTCAACCAGGAAGACCGAATCGTCCATCCAGGTGTGCGCGGCAGCATCGCTGTCATGCGTAGAAATCACCGCCCAGCCGGGGCGGTCGAAGGCGCGGCCAGAGAGGTGTAGACCGAGGTTGGTGTGGGTGAAATCAATCGGCCAGAGCGGGGTGATGACACCCGTCGCCAGGTCGAGCATGGAGAGATGGTCGGTGTCAATGTCTTGATACACCAGGACCTCGCGCCCTTGCGCGTCGAGCGCGGTGTCGGAATGACCGACAATACGCAGCAGGCCGCGCCCGTTTTTTAGGTTTCGGTCATAGACCATCAGGCCGCAGGGATTGGCGGGCGTGCCCAAATGCCCCGCCGCGCAATATTTGTCCATGTAGACCAGGAAGTAATTTCCCAGCGGGCTGATGGTGACGCTGTCTATCTCGCGGGCGGCGGCGGACCAGGCGCGCGTATCGAGCGTGGCGGTCACCTGATTCGTCTGCAGATCATAGACCAGCAACGCGCTGGTCAGCCAGTGTTGGTCTTCGGCCATCAGCCCCCACCAGCGCCCGTCGCGGGAGGGGCTGCCCTCGTAACGTCCCCACACGGCGGCCAGGTTCTGGCCGGGAAAATCATTGGCAAACTCGTGGACGAGGGTGGTCTGTTGCGTTGCGATGTTATAAGCCATCAGGCGCGTCTCATCGGAGAAATAGATGATATTGGGGTCGCTCTCGCTCCAGCGCGGGTCGATGCCGAGCGGAAGCATACCAAGCGGCTGAAGGGTCTGAGCGTCATAGAGATACCGGCCGCCCTGCGTGCTCATGACCAGGATGCGAGTCTCATCGGCATTGAAGGCCTGGACGCGCGAATACTCGTTTTTCAACCCGCCCGCTTCGGTTTTGTCGTTCACGCGGTCAGTGACGTGGACCAGGCAGCGCCCAAAGACCGGGTCGCGGAAGGGAGCGCGCGGCGGGGGTTCGCTCGTGGCGGGTGGCTGGCGCACCTCGAGGTCCATGATCGGCGGTGGTTCGGCATCGGCACAGTCGAGGGATACAGCGGATCCACTCTGAGTGGATGAGGTCAGCTGGAGGCTGGTGTCGGGCAACCCGGGTGCTTGGGCCATAGGCATAGACACCCAAGAGGCCAAGGAGAGGGTCAGCAGTCCATATTTAACGATCGGAAAGATCAGATTTATCATCGCCCTGTACCTTTCGTGTTACGGGGAGCCATCGCGCTGCTTAACATCCGGCATCAGCCGCTGCCCAGCGCAAACCCCAGATGATGGGCCAGCCGTGCCCATTGCTGCCCTGCGCGAAGGCATTTTCAGGACCGCTGGGCCTAGAGCGCTGTTTGACGCCTCAGCTCACCAAGACCCTAAGCTGCCCTTTTAGAGGTCTTCCGAAAATAAAGTCTTGCTCAGCCCCTAACCTTGATCAAGCGATTCAGGAAAGGCCAAGTCAGCAGAGACCGCCAGCAGTCTCCGGTTCGACAGAATGATGAGTGGGCCAGGGTATGCATGGCATCCCCTGAGCCCTGGATAGGTTAGGATTGCATTACCCCTAAGCCTGAGGCCAAAAGAGGTTCAACCCGTGGATACAGCGCAGATCCTGATCCTTGCCTGTGTGCAAGGGTTCACCGAGTTTCTACCGATCTCTAGCTCGGCCCATTTGATCCTGACCCCCTTGGTCTTCGGTCAGGATCTGCAGGACCTGGCCTTCGATGTCGCAGTCCATCTGGGGACCCTGGCTGCTGTAGTCATGTATTTCCGGCGGGAGCTTGGGCGGATGTTCGGCGCCCTGCTGAGCGCGGTATCCAGCCGGCGTCCTAACGAGCCAAACGCTCAGCTGGCCTGGCTGATCGTGCTTGCCACCTTGCCGGTGGTGATCCTAGGTTGGCCGCTCAAGGGGCTTTTGGAATGGCTGCGTACGGATGCATCCTTGATCGCCCTGGTGATCGGCTGGACGACCATCGGCTTTGGGCTATTTCTGGGCTGGGCGGACTGGTGGGGGCGAGGCGGGCGCAGCGAAGATCGGCTTAAGGGGAGTGAGGCGATCCTGATCGGTCTCTTTCAGGTCATTGCGATCATCCCTGGGGTCTCGCGCTCGGGGATCACCATGACCGCTGGCTTGTTGCTGGGGCTCAGCCGGCAGGCTGCTGCGCGTTTTTCGTTTTTGTTGGCGATTCCAACCATCCTAATGGCCGGCGCGATTGAGACACTCGACCTGATCCACAGCGCCCAACCGGTCGATTGGAGCGCCTTGGCATTGGGGGCCATCGCCTCTTATCTCATCGCCTATCTGACGATCCGATTCTTTTTAGATCTCATCGAACGCCTAGGGATGTGGCCCTTTGTGCTCTATCGCCTTCTGCTCGGCGGGGTGATCCTGATGCTCATGTAGGGGGCGCAGGGCGCACCCCAGGGGTCTGGGCGGCGATCTCGATGCGCGGGTCGGTAAGCATTGCCTACCCTATGTATCCGTGCTCATCCGGAGAGCGATTCCATCCGAATGCGCTTGACCCGCCCCTGGACGACATCCAGGGATTCGATGCGGGCGATGGCCCGGTTCATCTGGCCCTCGATCACCCGGTGGGTGAGCATGACGAGCGTCACATGGGTCGCGCCGGCGGCAGGGGCCTTTTGTTCGATGGCCTCGATGCTGACCCCCTCCTCGCCCAGGATGGTGGCGATCCGGCCCATCACGCCCGGGCGATCGAGCGCGGTCAGGCGCAGATAATAAGAGGTTTGGATCGCCTCCATCGGCAGGATCGGGATATCGGAGAGTTCATCGGGCTGGAAGGCCAGATGCGGCACGCGATTATTGGGATCAGTGGTCAAGGCGCGTACCACATCGACCAGGTCGGCGATGACCGAGGAGGCGGTCGGCAAGGCGCCAGCGCCGGCCCCATAAAAGAGCGTGGGGCCTACCGCATCGCCCTTGACCAGGATGGCGTTCATCACCCCATCGACATTGGCGAGCAGACGCCGCTCGGGGATCAGGGTGGGATGGACGCGCAGCTCGATCCCCGCCGGTCCGCGGCGCGCGATCCCCAGATGTTTGATGCGATAGCCGAGCTCGGCGGCATTGGCGATATCCTCGGGCTCTATGGACGAGATCCCCTCGGTAAAACAGCGCTCGAACTGCAAGGGGATGCCGAATGCCAATGAGCCCAAGATGGTCAGCTTGTGCGCGGCGTCGATCCCCTCGATATCGAAGGTCGGATCGGCCTCGGCATAGCCGCGCGCCTGGGCCTCGGCGAGCGCTGAGCCAAAATCACGCCCCTGATCGCGCATCTGGGTGAGGATAAAATTGCCGGTGCCGTTGATAATCCCCGCGATCCATTCGATATGATTGGCAGCCAGACCCTCGCGCAACGCCTTGATGATGGGGATGCCGCCGCCGACCGCGGCTTCAAAGCCGACCACAACACCCTGCTGGCGCGCCGCCGAGAAGATCTCGTTACCGCGCTTGGCGATCAGGGCCTTATTGGCTGTGACTACATGTTTACCGGTCTCGATGGCGCGCATGATCAGCTCAAAGGCTGGCGACTCGCCGCCGATCAGCTCAACGATGACCTGGAGATGCGGGTCATCGACGACAGCAAAGGGGTCGGTGCTGATCTGGCCGATCTGGTTTAGCCCCTCGATCCGCTCTGGCCGATAGGCGCGGGCGGCAGCTCGGGCGATCTCGATCCCGCGTCCAGCGCGCCGGGCGATCTCCCGGGCATTGCGGGTTAGGACCGTCACCGTACCGCCGCCGACCGTTCCCAGTCCCAGAATGCCGATCCTCACCGGTTTCATACCCCAATCCTCCTCATGGCTTGCTTAGGCACCCAGGCGCGCATCGCGTCGGAACATCTCTTTGATCCCACGGATCGCCTGGCGGGTGCGATGCTCATTCTCGATGAGCCCAAAGCGCACATGGGTATCGCCATACTCGCCAAACCCAATCCCCGGGGCCACCGCCACCTTGGCATCGCGCAGGAGCTTCTTGGAAAACTCGAGCGAGCCCATGGCCCGATAGGGTTCGGGGATGGGTGCCCAGACGAACATGGTGGCCTTGGGCGGCTCGACTGGCCAGCCGGCCGCATTAAGGCCGGCGCACAGCACATCGCGCCGGCTTTGATACATCTTGCTGATCTCGCGTACACAGTCTTGCGGCCCTTCCAGGGCGGTGATGGCCGCCACCTGGATAGGGGTGAAGGTGCCATAGTCGAGATAGGATTTGATCCGCGCCAGCGCCGCCACCAATGTTCGGTTGCCGCACATGAAACCCACCCGCCAGCCGGGCATGTTATAGCTCTTAGAGAGCGTGAAAAATTCGACGGCGATATCCTTGGCACCCGGGACCTGGAGGATCGATGGGGCCTGATAGCCATCGAAGGCGATGTCGGCATAGGCCAGGTCATGCACCACCCAGATACCATATTCCTGGGCGATCTCGATCACCTGCTGGAAGAAAGGAATCTCGACGCACTGGGTAGTCGGATTGCCCGGAAAATTGAGCACCAACATCTTGGGTTTAGGCCAGGTCTCCTGGATCGCCTTTCTGAGCTCCTCAAAGAAATCGACATCGGGCGTTAAACGCACATGGCGCACATCGGCGCCGGCGATGACGAATCCATAGGGATGGATCGGATAGGCCGGATTGGGGACCAAGACCGTCTCGCCCGGGCCTACGGTCGCTAGCGCCAGATGCGCCAGGCCCTCCTTGGAGCCAATGGTGACAATAGCCTCGGTCTCTGGGTCGAGATGGACATCAAAACGGTCGCGATACCAGTTGCAGATGGCACGGCGCAACCTAGGGATGCCGCGCGACATCGAGTAGCGGTGGGTATCCGGACGTTGGGCGGCCTCGATGAGCTTGTCCACGATATGCCTGGGCGTCCCCTGATCTGGGTTACCCATGCCGAAATCGATGATGTCCTCGCCCCGGGCACGCGCCTCGGCCTTCAACTCATTGACGATATTGAAGACATAGGGCGGTAACCGCTTGATGCGGTGAAACTCTGACTCGGGGGCGGCCACGGTAAAACCTCATCTAGATGACAAACGGATGCAAAGGATCAGTTTAACCTTGCCAGAGGCCTAAATCACCCCATCGGCGCCGAAGTGGAGAGGCAAGATCCTCATGTCCGCCCCCAGCAGAGTAGAAATGTCGGCCTTCTGGAATGGGGAGCAAAGGCGCAGATGGAAAGGCCAATCGAGCTGAGCAAGCGGCAGAATAGAGCGGCTGAAGGTGCTGGGACTGCCAAAGATCTGGTGGTGTCCTGGCGGCGGCAGCGCTACATCATGCAGACCCAAGGGGCACTGCGCTATGCCCTGCGCGGTAAGACGAGCCGGGTGGTGGCATATGCCGATGGGTGTCTCGAGCTCGTAGTCCTCGTCCCAACCGCAAGAGTCCGGGCTGGGGATCGAGCTTTGCTTGCCGGCAGACGGTCAGCGGGGGGCGCAGTAACTGCAGCGGGATCGGTCGGGGCAAAGGATCATGCAAGGCTGACCCTGCCGCTTCTGGGGGTCAGGAGCGCCCAGACCAATGAGCTTAGAGCTCGTTGTCCTAGGCGCAGCCTTTTCATCCCCTCGGCCGCGACCCTAGGGTCGGTTCCAGGTAACAGGGCGACGCCTCTATCGCCGCCCTGCCGGCAAATCAGCCCCCTGAGCTGCTGCCAGCTTGCACCAGACACCCCGGCGGCCATTGTGACGCTCTACCGCCGAGCGGTAAACGGGTTTCCTAGAGCACCCGTACCTGGATCGCTTCGCCTATCTGGGGTCTGATCAGATGCACGGCGCAGGCGATACAGGGGTCAAAGCTATGGATGGTGCGCAGGATCTCGATCGGCTGTTTGGGATCGAGGATCTGGTGATTGTCCTGAAGCGCTGCCTCATAGGCGCCAGCTTGGCCTTGGGCATCGCGCGGCCCCGCATTCCAGGTGGAGGGGACCACAGCCTGATAGTTGGCGATCTTGCCATCCTCGATGACGATCCAATGCCCTAAGGCCCCGCGCGGGGCCTCCATGATCCCTGCGCCGCGCGCTGTCTTAGGCCAGGTCGCGGGGTCCCAGAGCGCGCCGTTCCAGGTGCGGGTATCGCCTGAACGGATGTTGGCGATGAGTGCCTGATACCAAGCCATCATGGCATCGGCAATCAGCTTGGTCTCCAAGGTGCGCGCTGCGGTCCGCCCAAGCGTGGAATAAAGGGCGCTGATAGGCAGCTCGAGCCGGCTGAGGGCCTGCTTAACGAGTTCCTGGGTCTGTTCATGGCCTTTGGCATAGAGCATAAGGACCCGCGCCAAGGGCCCGACCTCGACGGCATGACCCTTCCAGCGCGGGGCTTTGAGCCAGGAATAGCCTTGACTGACCTCGAGCTGGCTAAAGGGTGGCTTGGGTCCACCGCGGCCTTTATAGTTGAATCTGGTCTCACCAGCATAGGGATGCAATCCTCGATCACTGCCTCCCTGATAGTCATACCAGGCATGGGCGACGAATTCCTGGATCTCGTCGGGCGCCTCGAGATCCACCGGATGGATCACCGACAGGTCGCGGTTGAGGATGACCCCGCGCGGGAAGAAAAAGGTCTCTGGGTCCAGGGTGACCCCGGTAGGCAGATCCCCATAACACAGGAAATTACCCAGGCCCTCACCGCGGTTGCCCCAGTCCTTATAAAAGCTTGCGATCGCCAGGGTATCCGGGACATAGACCTGATCGACGAAGGTCTGCATGCGCTCGATCAGATCCTTGACCTCGGCAAGCCGCTTGGCATTGATGGCCGAATCCGAATCTAGATCGATCGGCCCTGGGACTCCCCCGACCAGAAAATTGGGATGCGGGTTCTTGCCTCCGAAGATGGTATGGAGACGCGCGACCTCGCGCTGCCAGGCAAGCGCCTCCAGATAATGCGCCACCGCCATCAGGTTGGCCTCGGGCGGCAACCGATAGGCCGGATGGCCCCAGTAACCATTGGCAAAGATCCCCAGCTGCCCCGACTCGACAAAGGTCTGGATGCGCCTTTGGATCTCGGCGAAATAACCAGTGGACGAGCTGGGCCAGGCGCTCAAGGATTGGGCAAGCTCGGCGGTCGCCTTGGGATCGGCCTTGAGTGCGCTCACCACATCCACCCAGTCGAGGGCATGCAGGTGATAGAAATGCATCACATGGTCATGGATATACTGGGCCCCGATCATCAGATTGCGGATCAACTGGGCATTGAGCGGAAGCTCGATCCCGAGGGCATCCTCGACCGCGCGTACCGAGGCGATGCCATGGACCAGGGTACAGACGCCACAGATCCTTTGGGCGAATGCCCAGGCATCGCGCGGATCGCGGCCTTTCAGGATGATCTCGATGCCGCGCACCATGGTGCCTGAGGTATAGGCCTGCCCAATGCGGTCACCGTCAAGCTCGGCCTCGATTCGGAGATGGCCCTCGATACGGGTGATCGGATCAATGACGATGCGGCTCATGCGGGCTCCTTATCGACCAGATGCTCGGCGATCAGCTCGGTCAAGCCGACGACCGGGATATTCAGGTTATAGGTCTCGATTCCCTCTTCGAGTTGGGTGCGACAGGTGGCGCACATGGTGACCATACGTGCCGGGGCAACCGCTTCGATCTGGGCCTTTTTGCGTTTGAATGCCTGCAATCTCAGCGCTTCAGCGCGCTCGTTCGAGCTGACCCCCCCACCTGCCCCACAACACCATTGATAACGCCCATGTTCCTCAAAATCGACGAATTGTTCGGCGATGAGCTCGATCAGATTGCGCTGCTGTTCGATCACCCCGCTTTTGCGCGCCAGGTTACAGGGGTCATGCATCGACAACCGGTCTGTCTCCTTGCCCTCTAGCCTGAGACGACCGCTCGCGCGCAGCTCATCCAGGACCTCGATGATATGAAAGACCTTGAATGGATAGGATCGGCCGATCAGGTTAGGTCCTTCCCAGCGGATGGCGGTATAGGCGTGACCGCATTCTGGGCTGATGACCTTAGAGACCTTCAGCTGCTCAGCCGCAGCCACCACTCGCTCGACCAGGGTGCGGGCGATATCCTTGCTGCCGATCTGCACACCGGCGTTGGTCGCCTCGAAACACTGGGTCGATAAGGTCCAGGAGATGCTGGCATGGGCGAAGATGCGCGTGATCGCCTCGAGATATTCGGGAAAATTGATCACCTCCATCGAGGAGAGCAACACCAGATACTCAGCACCCTCGCGATCGATGGGGACCTGCAGCCCCGTGCTCGATTCGACATGCCGGATCTGGACCTCGAGCGTCTTCCATTGCAACCCCATGGGGCTGCCGGTGCGGATGGCGCGGCTGGAGGCAGCAATCAAACCCTCAGGGGCATGACCGGACTGGACCATGCCCTCGCGCATCTTGCGGATCATATAGGCGATGTCATTGCCGACCGGACAGACCATCGAGCAACGCCCGCACATGGTGCATGAGTCATACAGCAACTCCTCCCATTCGGCGAGCAGTGCGTCGGTGACCGGTTGATTGAGCCTGAGCCAAGACTTGATCCGGCCGAGTAGGGTGAATTCGCTCTCCCAGAGACGGCGCAGGGGCTCAAGCTTATAGATGGGGGTATATCTGGGATCGCCGGTCTCGACATAAAACGGGCAGGCCTGGGCACACAGCCCACAGTGCACACAGCTCGAGAAGAAGGCTGCGATCGGGGCATCGAGCTCAGCGCGCCAGGCGGCAAGCCCCCGCGCCAGAGATAGCCCCTGAGCCGGCGCGCCCTGCTCTAGGGTGCGCTCCCTGATTGCCAAGGTACTCATGCCTCAACCCCCTTGCGCCCGAAATGGGCCCCGGTGTACCAACGGGCGATGAACGCCGTGAAGAGATGGCTGAGCCTGGTCAAGGGCACCAGGATCAAAAAGATCTCGGCGCTTAAAATATGCATCCCCAAGGCTAGCGGATAGGGTGTAATCAAGCGGTGATAGGAAAGATAGCCGGTTAGGACCACCATAAAGACCACTGCCCAAATCAGATAATCCTCGCCTGTGCTCAAAAACCGCTTGACCGGATGGGTCAACCGATGGACGAGCGCAGCGATCAGCCCGAGGATGGTGAGCGCGGTCGACACATCGACCAGGGGTGTGGGCAGCGCCGGCCAGGCAAACCCCAAGACACCGCGAATCAGCTCGACATGGGGGACAAAAAAAAGCAGGACCAGAATGAAGCCGATATGCCACAGCCAGCCGATCAAAACGTCGAAAGGCGCGCGCCGGAAGGTCCCGGGATCGGGCAGGGTGCGGCTCACTAAGGCCTTTGCCCCGCCGATCCATTCGGGGGCGCGCGGCTCGGCATAATTTTTGGCCCGTCCCAGGATCAGGATCTCGACCAGGCGTACCGCGACGCCGAGGGCAAAGATGCCGAGGGCGAGATTTAACATCGGACCCTTGGTCCAAAGCAGAAATGCCATCGCGTCGTTCATTGTTTGGCCTCCAGTTCTTCGATGCTGACCGGTGGCAGGGTACGCTCGGCAATGCGCGCCCGCCGGCGTGCCAGGGCGCCTGCAACTGCGCCTGCAGCGATACCAACGGCCCCCGCGCCAAGGAGGGTATTCGGACCTAGGGTCAGGGGTACAGAGACCGCCCGGTAAAAACCGCCGGCATCCCAAAACCTAGGCTCCGAACAGCCCAGACAGGGATGCCCCGCCTCAACCGGCCAGCTTGTGCCATCGTTCCATTTCATGGTGGCGCAGGCGTTATAGGTGATCGGGCCCTTGCAGCCGAGCCGATACAGACACCACCCCCGCTTGGCCCCCTCATCGTCGAATCCCTCGGCAAAAAGACCCTTGTCATAAAAGGGCCGGCGGTAACAGCGATCGTGGATCGATTGGCCATAAAAGGCGAGCGGTCGGAGATATTGATCCAGCTCGGGGAGCCGACCGAAGGCCAGATAATGGGCGACGACCCCAGAGATGGCCATGGGGATGGGGGGACAACCCGGGATGGTGACGAGTGGCTTATCCTTGACCAACTCCATGATCGGCCGGGCGCCGGTCGGATTGGGTTCGGCCGCGGGCAGACCGCCAAAGGCCGCACAGCTGCCGACTGCAATCACAACCGCTGCCTGGTCGACCGTCTCTAGCAGGATGTCATAATTGCTGTGACCAGCGATGGTTGAATAACCCGGCTCGGAATTCGGCCCAGGGACTGAACCATCGACGATCACCAGATACTGCCCCTTGTTCTCCGCGATCGCCTGGAGACGAGCGGCCTCGGCCGCCTCGCCCGAGGCCGCCTGCAAGGTATGGTGATACTCGAGCGAGAGTGCATTCAGGATCAGATCCTCGAGGTTCGGGGCATGGCTGCGGGTCAAGGATTCGGTGCAGCCAGTACATTCTTGAAACGACAACCAGATCACCGAGGGGCGGCGCGCCTTGGCTAGCGACTCGGCAAATACCGGGACCAGGCTCGGCGGCAAGGCCAACAGAGAGGTTGCGGCAGCGCAAAACCTCAGAAAACTACGGCGCGAAACGCCCTGTTTGACGAGGAGCTCACCCAAGGTCGAATGCGATCGCTGAGGCATGGTCTCTCCTAAGGGGTTTGATTGAAGCGCGCTGTGACCCGGCCAGCCAGGTAGATAATCTGTCATCTAACCGCGCCATTACAGCGGCAAGATCCTCCGGATGCGGGTGGAGGATTGCTGGGATCTTGGCAATCTCGAGGTGACGGCTCAGTAAACGGCCAGTGCCATCCAGAGAGTCTACCCGCCACACCCCAGGGATGGCAGTCTCTTGGATCAGGGTAAGTCCAAGTGAATCGATGCGGGCCTCGACCTCGCCTCGCCCGAGCACCGCCTCAAGCGCCTCGATCTCTGCCAGACCCAGCGGCAGGACCTGAAGATCGATGCGTGTCTCCTCCCCTGAGCTGATCAGGCGCTCCACCGCATGGCGGATCTCTTGCGCGATCGATAACACCATACCGCCTGGGTTCCCCTGGGTCATGGATACCGGCCAGGGCCGCTCAGCCCTCTGCAAACCACCTTATTCAGTTTAGGGATCTTTAGGGTGGATTGTTTTGATCCCGCTCATTATTTCAGCATTTTATTAGTCGCTGAATCTCAGCGGTTTCATCGCCAACCAGCAGGGTCAAGAGGGGCGGCAGGATCGACGCGGCGCCGGCAAAGCGGGGAGGTTTGCCTGCGGCCCTAGGCGCCGGTCGGTTTGGTTTAACCCTTGGCGGCAAACTCCTCCATGAACTGAGCCAGCTGCTCGACAGCACCAGGCGTCATGGCGTTATAGAGCGAGGCCCGTATCCCGCCAAGGGCGCGGTGCCCGCGCAGCCCGCTGCAACCCGCTCGTTCAGCCTGACGCAAAAACTCAGCCTCCCGTTCTGGGCTCGGCAGGCGAAAGACGACATTCATCAATGAACGATCCTGAGGGGCTGCCCAACCCAGATAAAGCTCGGGATAGCGGTCGATCACCGAATACAGACGCTTGGCCTTGCCCCGATTGAGGCTGAGCATCCGCTCAAGCCCCCCGATCTCCTCGATCAGCCAGCGCAAAACCCGCGAGACCGCATAGATGGCAAAGACCGGCGGGGTGTTATAGAGCGAATGGGCCTTGAGATGGGCCCGATAATCGAGTATCTCCGGCAGACCGGCGGATGGATGTTCAAGCAACTCGCGCCGGAGGATGACCAAAGTCACACCTGCCGGCCCCAGATTCTTTTGGGCATGGGCATAGATAAGAGCAAACCGGGTTGGATCGAAGGGGTATGAAAGAAAGTCGGACGACATATCGCAGACCCGGATGACATCGTCACGCCCAGGCACCCAATGGAACTGCAACCCCTCAACCGTTTCATTCGAGACATAATGAAGATAGGCGGCATCGGCAGAGGGTTCGAGTTCATCGGCACGAGGGAGGCGGCGAAATCCCTCATTCTCCCCGTCCCAGAGGATGCGCACCCGACCCTCTAGCCGGGCAGCTGGGATGGACTTGGCGCTCCAATAGCCGGTGCGCAGATATTCGGCAGCCTGAGCCCGCCCGCGTAACAGATGCATGGGGATCATCGTAAACTGCAGGCTGGCCCCCCCCTGAAGAAAAAGCACTGCATAGTCATCGGGCAGTCCCAGCAGCTGGCGCAGGTCCTGTTCAGTCTGCGCCAAAAGCTCAGCAAACCAGTCAGAACGGTGACTGATCCCAAGGATCGACAACCCTGCCCCAGGCGCTGACCGAATGGCCTCCCGAAGTTCATCCAAGACGCGCGCCGGCAAGACCCCAGGTCCACCCGAAAAATTGAGCGCATTGCGATCGAGTAAATAGGGATCCCTGACCAACTCAGCTGCCCTCTGCTAGACCCGGCGGCCTGTGTCTGGAGGCATCGACGAGAAGATCGCGAAAGGCCGCCTTGATGCGGCGCATAGGCGCCAATTTGTACGGATACAGCGCCGGGGGGTCCATGTCATGCACGACCATGGCCGGGTCGACCTCGAAGAGCAGCAGCCGGCCATCGGCCAGCTCAGCGCAATCGATGCCGACATAATCAAGACCCAAGGCGGCATGGACCGCCGCGAGTGCCTCGGCATGACGGCGCGCAAAATCAGTCTCAAAGGCGTTGAAGAAGGCTGCCTCCTCAGCGCGCTTGGCGGCGCTATCGGCCATGCCGGCATTGAGATAATGGACCATCCAATGCGCTGAGATCGCCAAATGGACCGGAAAAGGCCGGCCGGCGATCCATACCAGGCGATATTTGCGAAACCAGCCATCGGCTGAACGATAGTCGATGAAGGGCGAGACGAAATAGGCCGGCTCGGTTCGGGTCGCAAGCACGGCGGTCAGATCCTCGAGCCGATCGATCCGGGTCAATCCTTGGCCAGCATGGGAGTCGAGGGGGCGAATGAGCAAGGGAAGGGTTATCCCTGTCTCTAGCCCTTGCCCTTTGGCCAAATCCGCAATCTGGGCGCGATCGAGACGCCAGACGGGCGGGACAACCAGATTGGGTAGACCCTGGAGCTGCAGCCCCAGCCGATCGCGCGCCGCGGCAATGATCCGTCTGGGATCATTGATGACTGGGCGCGGCCAGGCGCGCAACCGCTCGGCCCAATGCCTGAGCACTGGCTGGGCAGACCTGGACTCGCCGATTGCCACAATCAGCAGATCATGGGCAGGAAGCCTTTCCGGCTCAGGCAGATTGCCCCCTACGTAATAGAGATCAAGCTGGATATCGCTGCCTTCGAGCAGGCATTCGAGCGGGGCATTGGCCATCAGGGGGCCAGGGACCTTGAGCGCCAACACATGCAACACCGGCGGCTGCTTGCCCCCCTGGATCCGATAATGCCGGCACAGACGCATGGCCTCCTGTCTGAGCTCGGCAGCGATCCCGCCCTGCCCCTGAAATTCGCTGAGGATCGCGGCATCCAACAAGGCACCAGCCTCATGAGGATTGGCGCTGGCGCGTTGGAGCAACATCTGGGCGAGCGGTCTTAAGTCCTCACCCGCTAGGGCTTGGCGCATCAGGGGCGCCAGTCCCAGGACGGTCTGAGGACGGGGGATCGGCGACTCGCTCGGCACAAGAGGTCTCAGGTCAGGATCGATATCGGTTGCGCCTGATGCTGGTCAGTGACCAGGCGTTCGCAAAGGTGGTGGCGCAATTTGGCGAGCTTAGGTGCAATCACGGCCTGGCAATACCCCTGGAGCGGATAGCGGCGATAATAATTGCGATGATAGGACTCGGCCGGATAAAAGGTCGGCAGCGGCCCAACCTGGGTCAGGATCGGGCTCGACCAATGGTTCTGCAGCCGGGCGATCATGGCCTCGGCCTGAGCGCGCTGCTCCTCATCGTGATAAAAGATGACCGAGCGGTACTGGCTGCCCACATCGGCCCCTTGCCGGTTCAGGGTAGTGGGGTCATGGACGGTAAAAAAGATCTCAAGCAAGGCTGAATAATCGATCTCTTGATCGTCGAAGGTGATCTGGACGACCTCTGCATGGCCAGTCGTTCCAGTGCAGACCTGTTGATAGCTGGGGTTCGGGCAGGTGCCACCGGCATAACCGGGTTCGACCGAGATCACCCCCTTGACGATTTGAAAGACAGCCTCCAGACACCAAAAACAGCCGCCGCCAAAGGTTGCACACCGATATGCCATAGTTCATCTCCCCCATTGATCGATCGTTTTGGATCTTATGGCCTGGGCAAAGGCTCAAGAGTGAGTGACGGGGAACCAAACAACCAGCCCCTCCTCCTGGTAGTCAGATGGTCTTCTGGGCGCGAGAATCGCCCAAACCCATCTACCCCCGGATCTGCCGCGTCCCCGGTCAAGGCGGAACCATTACCGCGCGGTTCGGTAAAACGCGGCATATCCAAGATTAGGAATGCAGGCTCGATCATCAAGGATCAAGGACCAGGCAAATAGGGTCTATGGGTGCAATGCCGGCAGAAGAGATTCGGGTGCGCGGGCTGGTGCAAGGGGTCGGTTTTCGCCCGACCGTCTGGCGACTGGCCCAGGCGCTCAATCTCATCGGCGATGTGCGCAACGATGGCGAAGGGGTGTTGATCCGAGTTCAACCCGCCGATCCGAGCGATCACTCTGCCATCGATCGCTTTTGTGCCCGATTATCCAGCGAATGCCCACCCTTGGCGCGCATCGATGCCATCGAGCGTACCCCCTTGGCTGAGCCACTCGCCACCCAGGGGTTTCAGATTCTTTGCAGCGATCAAACGCCCATCCATACCGGGATCGTGCCGGATGCGGCAACCTGCCCGGCCTGTCTTGCCGAGATCAAAGATCCCGCCAACCGCCGCTATCGCTATCCATTCACCAATTGTACCCATTGTGGACCGCGCCTTAGCATCCTGCGCGGTATCCCCTATGACCGCAGCCGCACCAGCATGGCGGTCTTTCCGATGTGTGCGCGCTGCCAGGCCGAATACGAGGATCCTGGCGACCGGCGTTTCCATGCCCAACCCAATGCCTGTCCGGATTGTGGCCCCCAGGTCTGGCTGGTCGATGCCCAGAACCAGCCGGTCGATCCAAGGACACTCAATGCTCCAGACGCCATTGCGGCGGCCAGCTGCCTTCTCAAACAGGGGTATATCCTCGCGCTCAAGGGGATCGGCGGCTTCCATCTGGCTTGCGATGCCACCAATGCCCAGGCGGTTTGCGAGCTGCGCCGGCGCAAGAGGCGCGATGCCAAGCCCCTGGCCATGATGGCGCGCGATCTTGCAGTCATCCGGCGCTATGCCCGCGTCTGTGCGCTTGAGGCGCAGCATCTGACCAGCCAGGCAGCCCCGATCCTCTTGCTCGAGCCCTACCCTTCTTCTGGGGACGGCCCGCCCCTGGCCCCGGGGATTGCGCCGGACCAATCCCGCCTAGGCTTCATGCTGCCTTACAGCCCCTTGCATCATCTGCTTCTGGCCGACTGGGATCGGCCATTGGTGATGACCAGCGGTAACCTGAGCGATGATCCCCCCTGCCTCGACAACGCCGAGGCCCTCGAGCGGCTCAATGGAATCGCCGACTATCTGTTGCTCCATGATCGCCTCATCCTCAATCGGGTCGACGACTCGGTGGCCTGGGTCATGGACGGCGAGCTGCGCCTGCTGCGGCGGGCACGCGGTTATGCGCCAGCGCCCATCGCCCTGCCGCCAGGATTGGCAGACAGCGCGCCAATCCTGGCCTTAGGGGGCGAACTCAAAAACTGTTTCTGTCTGATCCGTGCGGGCGAGGCCATCCTCTCGCCCCATCTCGGGGACCTCGATCAGGCACGCACCGCCGCCGAATACCGGGCCCTGCTCGGGCTTTATGCCGAGCTGTTCGACCACTGGCCCCAGATTCTGGCCATCGATCTCCACCCCGATTATCACCCCTCCCAGTTGGGGCGCGATTGGGCCAGGCGGGAGGATTTGGCCCTCGTTGCGGTTCAGCATCATCATGCCCATCTAGCCGCTGTCTTGGCTGACAATGGCTGGCCGCGCACTGCTGGACCCGTGCTCGGTATCCTGCTCGATGGTCTGGGTTGGGGTGAAGATGGGACCCTCTGGGGCGGTGAATTCCTGATCGGAGACTATCGCAGTTATCAGAGAGTGGCGCATCTCAAACCCGTTCCGATGCCAGGGGGATGGCTGGCGATCCGCGAGCCCTGGCGCAATCTGCTCGCCCAACTCGAGTCCGCCGGCGGCTGGCAGTCCTGGCAGAGTCGCTATCCTAGGCTGGCGCCGATCCAAAGACTCGCCGATCGTCCCAGCGCCTTGCTGGTCAGGTTCATGGCCCAGGGGATCAATGCGCCGCTGACCAGCTCTGCAGGGCGGCTATTCGACGCCGTGGCGGCAGCAGTGGGGCTGTGCGGGGAGCGGCTGAACTATGAGGGCCAGGCGGCCTGCGCGCTCGAGACCCTGGCGATCCAGGCGCAAGGAAAGGCTGAGGGTTATCCATTCAGCCTGAATGACAGGGGCCCAATCTGGAGTCTTGACCCTGCCCCGCTCTGGGAGGCGCTGTTCTCTGATCTCGCCAGGGGTCTGCCCCCCGAGCACATCGCCGCCCGTTTTCATCTTGGATTTGCTGGCGCCCTTGTCGAGACCGCTAGACGCCTGGCCCAGCGTTTTGGGCTAAAGACCCTGGCACTCTCGGGTGGGGTATGGCAGAACCGGCTGTTATTCGAGACCGCAGTCTCTGGATTGCGCTCGGCGGGTTTACAGGTGCTTGCGCACCATCAGGTCCCAACCAATGACGGCGGACTCGCCCTGGGCCAGGGTTGTGTGGCAGCGGCATTGGCCCTGAGCAGGTGATCGGCAAGTCGGAAGGGCCGAGATCTCGGTCCCGTCATTTTGGTGGATCATTCCAGCGCCTCATTCCTGCGTAGGCCGGAACCCAGAACCATGAAGGACACCAGGAGATTTTCTGGACCCCGACGGGTCCAATGGACAAGGCCTAGGCGGTCTGCCTAAACCCGGGCAGATTCACGAGGGCCCCGCACCTGGTCTGGATCCGCATCTCGCCGCTCGCCAGCACAGGGTAAGCTCGAGGGTCCATTTGGGGTATGATCAGGGCAGATTTGACCGAGCGTCAGAGGCTGGCGTTCGATAGTGGCAATCAATCCAGGTGTGGTTATGCTCAAAGAATGGTCCGAGGTCTATGCGATTGGCATCCCCGAGATCGATGAACAGCATCGAGGCTTTTTCGAGGTCGCTCATCGTTTGTATACCCAGATCCTCGATCGCGAGGGCCGGCAGGCCGTGGTCGAGGCCATCGCCTTTATGCGCAGCTATGCCAATCTGCATTTCCAGACCGAAGAGGCATTCATGCGCACCCATGCCTATCCCGGTCTTGCCGAGCATCAACGTCTCCATACCGCCTTTTTCCGCAGGCTTGATGAGCTTGAAAATGAGCTGATGATCTTCGGCCCCACCCAAGACCTCGCAGACCGCGCGCTCGACATCACCCAGGACTGGCTGATCGAGCATATCGCCGACGAGGACATGCTCTACGCCCTGCATGTCCGGGCTGAGGCCTCAGCCTAGGCAAGAATCCCAGCCCGATTGCAGGCTGCGCCTCAATTTGGGCGCAGGCGTGCCCACTAGAGCCTGCCAGGTCAGAATGCCGATCTCGCGCCGCAGGCATAAGCCCAGGGCCGCTGGCGACAAGCTTGGGACAGAGACGGCGGTAAGGCAATCTGCCGCAGCCCCCGCCCCAAGGATCAGCCTATCCTCAACAGGGTTCGGCCAGCGCGCACGAGCGGTGAGGGCAGATGCCGTTTGAGCCATTGACGCCCACCATAGGGCAGGCTCAGCAAGAGTGCCTGCGGCCTAAGGGCGGCCAGGAGATGAAACGGCCATCTCAGGGGTGAGGCCAATAGGCGCTGCACATACCAGGGGCTGTTGGCGATGCTCCCCTCATACCAGCGGGTCAGGCGGGTGCGCGTTCTAGCCGGCCGCAACCGATAGGTCAGCGCCGCCCCCAGACTCAAAGGGGGGGCAAAGGGCAGCAGGCGTCCGGTCGGATCGGGCGAATAGGGAAAATCGCTGAGTGCCTGGGCTAAGAGAGGGGTGGGATGCGCGACCAGATATTCGAGCCGTTTGAATTGGCTCGGCATGAGTGTGATCTGCTCATCCGGCTTAAGCCAGCGCCCGAGCCGCTCGCTCATCCAGGCGATGCCCGCCCGAAACTCGGCAAGACCCCAGGCCCTGATCGCTCCACCCTCATCATTGAGGATCGGCTGAATCATCCCCCCCTGTTCCTGGTAGCCGAGGGTGCTGCCATGATCGGCGGCGGTGAAACATTCGAGGAGTTCACGCAGGGCGCTTGGGTCAGACCAGAAATGTCCCGGGCTAAAGGCGCAGGCCAGTTTGCGATTGCCTGAGTCATCGGCCTGGCCCCAATTCATCAGACCCCAATAAAGACCCAGGAACTCGACCGAGCCGGCAAAGAGGCTATGCAGGGTATCCTGGATGCTCCCGCTCCAGCCGATATCGACTAAACAGACCCGCTCGCCCGCCTGGATGCCTTCCTGGCGGAGATAGCCCAACAAATGGGCGCGCGCTTGGGCGCGTCTCTCAGCAAGCAGCGCCTGGAGTCTAGGATTGGTCATCAGAGAGGTGCGCAAACGGCGGCGGGCTGAGCGATCCAGCCGGGCATCGGGCGCCCTGGCAAGACCAGCAGCTGTGCCCAGCAATTCAAACGACTCCTCGGCGCTCAGGTTTAGCCGATAAGCCAGGTCACTCAAGGTCAGTTCGCCATGGGCGAGGAACAGCCAGTCTAGCCATGCCTGCTCATCCCGCTCGAGACAGCGCTGGCAGCTTAAGCGCGAGACATAGAGATAACGCGGCTTAGGTTCTTTGAGCCCAAGCTGGCGGGCGATCTCGAGCAGGACCTGACCATCGCGGGCCAGAAAATAGATCCGCTGGTATCCTCGAGCGCGTGCCTGCTCGAAGGCCCATTGCACGAATGGGACCAAGACCGGCGCGGCATAGATGGCGCCAAGCCGAGCGCGCTCCGCGGCCAGGGTCAGACGGGCCTCGCGCATCAGCCCTGTCGCTAGCTGCCAGCCCAGGTCGTCCTCATTGGCACCGATGCGTTCATCGGCGGTGAGATGACAGTCATGAAACAGGCTCACCTGACAGCCGCGCGCCTGTGGGCTTTTGTAATCGCTGAGCGGATTATCGCCGATGTGGACCATCTCTGGCGGCCTGACCCCCTCGACCTGCGCGACCTGGTCGAACAGCCGGCCCGAGGCCTTGTTAAGCTTGATCTCAGAAGAAAGATAAAGACTTGCCCGCGCGATGATCCCGGGGTCGATCCCAGCAAGCAGGCGCCTAAGGTCCTGGGGCCGCAGATACATATCCGAGATCAGGGCGAGGCGTTTGCCCTCAGCTGCCAACTCATGAAAACGGGCGAGCGTCTCAGGAACCCCATACAAGACCTCAGACTCGATCTCCAGCTCAAGCTCGATCAAACGCTCGAGCTGGTCAGCATCCAGGCCATGCTGCTTCCCAAGCCAGGCATAGATTGCGGTCAGATCGATCTCCTCGATCTGCAGCTCGGCATCTGGGTCGGCGGCGCGCGCCGACTCCCGCGCTGACCATTCCGCTGCCACCCGCTCGCGGGCAAAGCGCTCGCAGAGGGTCGCGGGTAGCCCCTGAGGGGCTTGGCTTAGCCGCTGCTGCATGAGCACAAAGACGCCGCGCGGCGTGGCTACCCGGCGGCTTACCAGGGTATCGAAGACATCAAAGGTATGGATCATCCGGGTTTACCGTTCGACTGTATCCTTGAAAGGGGTGAGACCCATGCTGTTCGCCCCGACCCTAAGGACTGCCTAGGATGCGGTTCGGACTAAGCCGGGACCCTGGCTTGCTGATGCCAGCGCCAGGCATGGTCGATGATGGTCTCGAGCTCAGGGTAGCGGGGCCTCCAGCCGAGCTGATCCCGCGCCCTGCTCGCATCGGCATAGAGCACCGGTGGATCCCCAGGTCGGCGCGGCCCGATTGACCGCGGGACGGCGCACCCCGCAAGACGCTCAACCGCAGCGATGACCTCGAAGACCGAATGCCCCCGGCCGGTGCCGAGATTCAAGGTGCCGCTTTCCCCACCAGCGCGCAGATAGGCCAAGGCCAGGACATGCGCCTCGGCAAGATCCGCCACATGGATATAGTCGCGGATACAGCTGCCATCCGGGGTCGGATAATCATCGCCGAAGACCTGAAGCTCAGGTCCCTGGCCCAAGGCCGCCCGGATCGCGAGCGGGATCAGATGGGTCTCGGGGTGATGATCCTCGCCCAGCTCGCCCTCGGGATCGGCCCCAGCCGCATTGAAATAGCGCAGCGCAACCCAGTTCAAACCGTGCGCCTGCGCGAAATCGCCCAGCATGCGCTCGACCATCAGCTTGGATGCACCATAGGGATTGATCGGGCACTGGGGATGATCCTCGGTAATGGGCAGCTGGTCGGGGATACCATAGATGGCACAGGTGCTGGAAAAGATCAGATGATGGATCCCATGATCGCGTAGCGCCTCGAGCAGGCTCAGGGTCCCAGCCACATTGTTGCGATAATAGCGGCCGGGATCGCGCACTGACTCGCCGACATAGGCAAAGGCGGCAAAATGGATCACCGCCTGCGGCCGATAACGGGCGATGACCGCATCCAGACAGGCGCGATCGCCGATGTCCCCCACCGCAAGCGGCCCCCAGCGCACTGCCCACTCATGACCATAGACGAGATTATCGAGCACGATCGGCTGATAACCCGCCCGGCTTAAGGCCTTGCAGGTCTGGCTGCCGATATAACCGGCCCCGCCGGTGACCAGGACAGGGATCATGCCAACCTCCGGCGGATCAGATCCTCGAAATAGGCGATGGTCTGTTTAAGCCCCTCGACGAGCGGCACGCGTGGCTCCCAGCCGAGCAGCTCCCGGGCGCGGCTGATGTCCGGCTGACGCTGCACCGGATCATCCGCCGGCAATGGGCGATGGACTAGGGGTGAGCCTGAGCCAGTGAGCTCGCGGATCAGCTCAGCCAGGGCGCGCACGCTGATCTCGGTTGGATTGCCCAGATTGATCGGCCCAGTGATCTCTGGGGGGCTGGCCATCAGGCGCAAAAAGCCCTCGATCATGTCATCGACATAGCAGAACGAACGGGTCTGGCTGCCATCGCCATAAAGGGTGATCGGCTCGTTCTTGAGGGCCTGGATGATAAAGTTCGACACCACTCGCCCGTCGTTGGGGTGCATCCCTGGGCCATAGGTATTAAAGATACGCGCGACCTTGATCTCCAGACGATGCTGGCGGTGATAGTCGAAAAATAGGGTCTCGGCGCAGCGTTTGCCCTCGTCATAACAGGCGCGCGGCCCGATCGGATTGACCCGGCCCCAATAATCCTCGGATTGGGGGTGACACTCGGGGTCGCCATAAACCTCGCTGGTCGAGGCCTGAAAGATCCGCGCCTTGGTGCGCTTGGCCAGACCTAGCATATTGATGGCCCCATGCACACTGGTCTTGGTCGTCTGAACCGGATCGAGCTGATAATGGATCGGCGAGGCCGGACAGGCGAGGTTATAGATCTCATCGACCTCCACATAGAGTGGAAAGGTGATGTCATGGCGCATGAGTTCGAAATGGGGATGGCCGAGCAGATGGCTGATGTTGTCCTTGGTAGCTGTGTAAAAGTTATCGACACACAGCACCTCGCAATCCTCAGCGATCAACCGCGCACATAATCGACTGCCGAGAAAACCGGCCCCACCGGTGACCAAGACGCGTTTATGGAGTGTTTTCATAGGTCCCTGCCCTAAGACTTACCGAGCGAGCTGATCAAGGGGCGCCAACCTTAGCCGCCACCCAACTCAGCCAGCCTTGGATAGCAAAGCAACACCAGGTCAGAAACCGGCGATTGGAGGTCCAGGCGCCTGAACGCAAAGTAATAGCCGAGATCCAGCGACCCGATCCAGGGCTTGATCTCGAAAAAGTCCTTGGGATGGTGATAGACGCTGACGATAAGCGCTGGGCGATAGCGTCTGAGCGTCCTGACTGCGCCGCGCAGGGCCTCAAACTCCAAGCCCTCGATATCGAGCTTGATCAGGATGGGATGCAGACCATGACGCTCGACCAAGGCATCGAGGGTCTCGAATCGCCCTCTGAGCCGATGCTCGCCGCCATGCGCGATGGTATCGCGAAAATCGGCCAGCAAACTGGTGCCCTGATCAGGGAAGTCGGCGGCGCCATGATGGCAGAGGGTGAATTCGCCCGGCTGCTCATGCAAACCCAAGTCCTCAGCGAGGATCCGATCTGCCAATCCAAAGCGCTCGATATTGGCCTGCAGACGGCTGAAATTCGTTGGATCGGGTTCGAGCGCCAATACCCTCGCCCTAGGACAGGCATCGGCCAGCTGGATCGCTGAGTCACCGATGAAGGCACCGCCATCGATGATATCGCCCCCCCGCTGGATACGCGCCCGAATATCGCGCGGCAGGGCATTCAGTCCATACAGCGTGGCGAATACATCGGCCGACAACCAGGGGTATTGCTCGAGAAAGACCTGATAGCGCTGCGCCACCAAGGGACGCGCCTGGGATTGGCGGAAGCGCTCGCGCGGGCGCCACAGCAGATCCTTATGCAAAAGAAAACGGCTGTAATCCCGGCAGGCAGGCAAATGATCCAGATAGATACCGACAAAGGTCTCGACCAGGGCGCGATCGTCCTCAGACAGCCCCTGCTTGAGCCTGGCCAGGCGCTCTGGGAGCTGGGCGCGCTGGGCATCGAGATAGGCGCGCCAGAACTGCACCCAATAGGTGACCACATGTTGATAATTGTGCAATAGATCCCAGCAGCGCGGATCCATCAGCTGAGCGCCCAGGAAACGCCGTTTGAGCGCCTGGAAACGTGGGTGCTGGGTCAGCCGTCGGCGGGTGGTCTGGAGCATCTGGCGCAGGCGCGCCCGCCCGCCGCTCAGATAACGCCTTGCCGTCAATTGCGCGGCCAACAGGCGATGGGCGCCGCGCCGATAAAGCGGCGAGGCAAAGAGGCGCTCATAAAAGCGCCGTGCCTCTGGATCGAGCAGCTCCGGATACTCGCGCACAAAGCGTTCTTCATCCGCAGACAGGCCCTCCAGGATCCCCAGATAGGCCAGATAGCGGAAGCGCGGTTCGATGTCGCGGGTCCAGAAATATTGCAGGCCCATCTTGTATTGCATGAAATCCCGAAAGACCGCCTCATAGACCCCTTGTTCGCGAAAATGCGCGATTCCCTCCTTGAAGATCCGAAAGATATCCAGATGATGGCGCCCGCGATGCCACATGATCGAGCCCGGACGCATCCGATAGCGATAGAGCTTTTCCGGTAGGACGACGACCCGATTGGCCGCTAGCAGCACCTTCCAGTGATAGACGTTGTCATCGAACTGCAGGCCGTCTGGAAAGCGAAAATCGTATCGATTGAGAAAATCAACCCGGAAAAACTTAGACCAGGTGTAATGATAATGGAGGATATCGAGCTTCTGCTCGAGGGTGGTCTTGGGCTCGAGGTTCCAGGAGTCGAAGTCGTAATACCAGTTATCGAACTCCTGGGTCTCATCGAACATGATGTGCTGGAAGACGATGAAATCGGCGCCCGTGCGCTCGATCTCTTCCACGAGGCGGCGGATCGCGCCGGGACGCAGCATGTCGTCCGAATCGACATGCATGAGATATTGGCCGCGGACCTGACCCAAGGCGGTATTGCGGGTCGAGGCGAGTCCCCGGTTGGTCTGATGGACAATCCGGATACGCGGGTCTTGGCGGGCATATTCCTCGAGGATCGCTGGCGACTCGTCGGTCGAGCCGTCATTGACACAGATGATCTCGAGATCCTGAAAGTCCTGCTCGATGATCGAGTCCAGACAGTCCCTCAGATAGGGCGCGACATTATAAACAGGCAAGGCGACGCTAACGGTAGGAGACGCCATGAGGATCGCTGCTCCAATTGAAAACTGCCTTATACCCCAGAGGCGCAGTCCATGGTAAACCGTTTAAGCCAATTTGGCCGACCCTAGGCCTTGCCCTGACGCAATCGCCACAGCGCCCTCCATTCATTCAGCCGCCGGCTCAAACCGGCTTTCAACAAAAGCAGACTATGGAATAGGTTAAGCGGGGTATGTTTAATGAATGACTTAAGCGCCTGGATCCTGGGCTGAAGTCTGAGGACCAGGCGCGCCAGCCCTTGGCTGCGCACCAGGGTTGCTTCATACCACTCGGTCATCAGCCGGCGCTCTTCATAACGCCGGCCAAAGGTATAGGCCAGGGCCTGGCGCCAATCGAAGGCAGGGGCTGCCTCGCGCAGGGCCAAATCGCAATGATCGCCCGAATAGGGGATGCGGCCCAGGGTCTCGGCAAGCAGGGACGAGGGGCGACGCATCAGTACCAATAAACGCGGCACAATGGCATCGAAATGCTCGGCCAGCAGAGGAAAACGCCCTGCCAGCTGGGCATATTCGGCAGCAAACCAGCCAGCGGCATTCAGAAACTCATCGATCCCCCAAGCGCGCAGATGATCGCCGGCATCGCGCAGCTGCGCCCGAATGCGCCCATCAGCGCCCCGCGCATAGCCAGTGGTCTGACCATGATCGGCCTGGGCTAGCAGTTCGGCATGCAGGGCCACGAGATTGTCTTCTGCCTGATTGGGTCGGATGGCATAGGCGCTCTTGCGATTGCGACGGCTGGTATAGGGGGAGTAATGAAAGAGCCCGAAATAAAAGCCATGGATCTCGATCGCTGGCTGATGGGCGGCGGCAATCTTATAGAGCGCATCCTGACTGCCGCCCATCCAGCCGATATCCACGATGCCGATTGGACCCTCAGCGAAAAAACCCTCCTGTTCAAGATATTCGAGCAATAGAGCGCGCGCCTGGGCGGCCTTGGCGAGGATGGTAGCGCGCACTGCCGGCAGATGATCCAGCCGCTCGACCAATTCGGCAGCCAAGGCCACAGACAAGGGTGCATCCTCAGCGGGCAGACGCGCCCGCAGTTCAGGATCAATCTGGTTCAAGAGCTCGGCGGCGGTCATATCCAGACGCTCGGCGAGCATCGCAAGCGACAGGGTGGGGATGCGTTCGGTCAGCCAAGCATGCTCGCGCGGTCCGAGTTCGAAAACCGAGGGCAGACGAAAGGCGCGCCTTGAGCCATAGAGATAACGCAGCTCGAGGGTCAAGCCGCGCGCCTGGGCGATCGCCTGGGCCAGGCGCAAAAAGATCATGCCATCGCGGGCGATGAAATAGAGACGGCGGATACCCCGTCGCTCTGCCTCCTCGAGGAGCCATTGGATAAAGCCATAGAACAGCGGGCCTGCCAATCCCGCCCCCAGGCGCGCCGGCCCGGCGGCATGGGGATGCACCAGACGATAGGCCCTCGCCGTCCCTGCTACGAGCTGGGAAAACAGGCTATAGAGCTCGAGATAGGACCATTCGAGCTCAGAAAGCGCAGCGCCGGCATAGTGCTCAGCGGTACATCCCAATGCCCGCGGGACCCTGACATCCGACCAGGGATCATCGCCCAGATGGACAAGCTGGGCCGCACTAATCCCTTCAGCCTTAAAGACCGCGCGAAACAGCGCCCCGCTGGCCTTGGTCAATCCCAGATCGACTGCCGTATAGCAGGGACAGTCCGCAAGTCGCGTATCGATTTCCGAGAGCAGTTGCCTAAGCTCGGTGTTGCCCAACCAGCCATCCGAGATCAATATCACCCGCTCGCCGGCATCGAGCAGTCGATGGACGCGATCGAGGTTTTCAGGGATACCGAGCGAGAGGCTCTGAGTCGTCGCAAGCTCAAGCGCCTTGAGTGCAGCGGTCTGCTCTGGGGAGAGCCCATACTGCTCGGCGATACCCGCATAGATGGCATCCAGACCCATCGGCCTCAGACTCCCCTGGGGGTAACGAACCGCTCGTTCGACTCCCATCCGGATTGCGGGAAACTCCTCGATCAATTGGATCGGCAGGCCAGGGATCGACCCGAGATGGAGGGTCTGGCGCATCGCGCAAAACACCCCCGCAACAGTCGCCGTGCGTTGGGTCAGCAGGGTCTCGAGGATGGCGAATGAAAAAACCCGCTCGCGAGCCATGGCCTCTGTGTCTTCAGAGCCGTCAAATCTTCTCACTCTGCAAGGAGTGTTGGGCTATTCTTCTTGCAGCTTCAGGCATAAAAAAGGCCAATCGCTTGGATTGGCCTTGCGGTTTGGTGGGCCGTCAGGGATTCGAACCCCGGACCGATGGATTAAGAGTCCACTGCTCTACCAGCTGAGCTAACGGCCCTTCAAACTCGACATGGGGTGGACGATGGGGCTCGAACCCACGACCACAGGAGCCACAATCCTGTGCTCTACCAACTGAGCTACGTCCACCATGGTCGATCATCCTGGGTTGCGAGTGGCGCGCCCGGCAGGATTCGAACCTGCGACCCACGGCTTAGAAGGCCGTTGCTCTATCCAACTGAGCTACGAGCGCTCGATGGGCTGATGGTCGCATGTTCAGCGCACGTCACGAGCAACTTTGGTCGGGGTAGAGGGATTTGAACCCCCGACATCCTGCTCCCAAAGCAGGCGCGCTACCAGGCTGCGCTACACTCCGACACTCGTCTCAGCGAGGCTGCGAATGATACCGATGCTTAAAATATTCGTCAACGCAAAAGTGAATCTATCGTCAAGAAGTTGAATAAATTGTTTCTAAAGGCCTAGCTGTGTGAAAATAGGGCAACTGAAAAAATGACTATCTTGGGAGACCACCTGTTGTCCAATACATTAATCTTAGATGGTAAAGCCGTCGCAAAACGCACAGAGATTGAACTGAGCGATCGCGTCGAAAAAATTAAGGCCTCTACCGGTATAACACCTATTTTAGCCACAATTTTAGTCGGTGATGACCCCGCATCAGCGACCTATGTCAAAATGAAGAGTCAGAAAGGCGGCATTGTAGCAAAGATTAGCAATAATCCAGAAGCAGGTAGACAAAACGTGTGCAAGATTAACGAATTAATACGAGTTTTTTATGAAAAGATTTTTGAAACAGAAGTAAAGAAATACTAAGAGAGGTGTTTAAAAAATTGGGGTGACTGACGGGGTTCGAACCCGCGACCACCGGAATCACAATCCAGGGCTCTACCAACTGAGCTACAGTCACCATCACTCTGCGAGAAGCGGCACATTATTATAAGAAGAATGGCGCGCCCGGCAGGATTCGAACCTGCGACCCACGGCTTAGAAGGCCGTTGCTCTATCCAGCTGAGCTACGGGCGCTTATGACACCAATGCTAGCTAAAGCTTAACTAAACATTGTGAATTGACACAATCGCAGGCAAAAAATGGTCGGAGTGGAGGGATTCGAACCCCCGACATTCTGCTCCCAAAGCAGACGCGCTACCAGGCTGCGCTACACTCCGATTTCGAAATTCTAACTTGATCATCACAATGTATCTATAGTTAAGTATAGATATTGCAACTCTTCTTAAGCCAGTGCTCTCAAAAGAGGTGCGCATCATACTCATGCCTTTTTTGGCCGTCAATGTTAATTTTCATTTTTTTCGAAGTTACGTAACATAATCAGGCCTAGAGGAGATTGGCTGATGTGAATGACTGTGTGACAATATCACTAAGCGGCCATAAAATAGCCTCAAAGGTCATTCCTTACGTAAGAATCTTACGCTGACCTCAAGCCAGAATAAACCTTATACAAAATACTATAAAACACGATGCAGACCTGACAAAGCCGATACTTTAGGGGTTATCACCCCTAGTATGTATCCCTTTGCAAATCTCAATAATACTGGACATTATCTATGACAGCCTTGATTTTGGACGGCAAAGCCCTCGCAAAAAAAACTGAAGAAGAGCTTAGCCTGCGTGTAAAAGCGTTAAAAGAAAAGGGAGGCAGCACTCCCATACTGGCCACCATACTCGTAGGCGATGATCCAGCATCAGCAACCTATGTCAAAATGAAAGGCAATGCGTGCGAGCGCATTGGCATGGGCTCGATTCGTGTTGAAATGCCAACCGAAACCACCACTCAAGAGCTGCTCAAGAAAATTGAAGAACTCAACCAAAACCCTGACGTGCACGGCATTCTGTTACAGCACCCTGTACCCGCCCAAATTGACGAGCGCGCCTGCTTTGATGCAATTGCACTTAAAAAAGATGTTGATGGCGTGACCTGCTTAGGGTTTGGCAGAATGAGTATGGGCGAACCTGCTTATGGCTCTGCAACACCCAAAGGCATTATGCGCTTACTAGAAGGCTTTAATATGCCGCTAGCGGGCAAACATGCTGTTGTTGTAGGCCGTAGCCCCATCCTTGGCAAGCCAATGGCCATGATGCTACTCAATGCTAACGCAACCGTAACTATTTGCCACTCACGCACTCAAAACCTTGCAGACCACATCAAACAAGCCGATATCATTGTGGGTGCAGTCGGCAAACCCGAATTTATCAAAGCCGAATGGATTAAAGACGGCGCCATTGTAGTGGATGCAGGCTATCATCCCGGTGGTGTTGGTGATATTGAATTAGCACCGCTTGCGAGCCGCGCTGCGGCTTATACACCCGTTCCCGGTGGTGTTGGGCCCATGACGATCAATACTTTGATTTATCAAACCGTTGAGGCGGGCGAGAAGAGCCTGGGAGCTTAAGCCAGCCCCCTATAACGAACAAGCCAATGAGACTCGACCGATTTATCGCCAATAATACAGGCTTACCGCGCAAAGAGGCCTGCTTGCTCATTAAGCAGGGGCGCATCAGTTGTAATAACGCCGTTATTCAACAAACGGCTTTTAAGGTGGGCGCAGATGATTTGGTCGAGCTTGATGGCGATACTATTAAAGATCCCACTCATCTGTATTGGATGATGAATAAAGCGCAAGGAATTGTTTGCGCCAATCACGACAGTGAACATCCGACGGTTTTTGACAGCATCGATAAAACCGCTATTCACCCTGCTTTACGCCAAAACCTTCAAGTTGCTGGCAGGCTAGACAAAGATACAACTGGGCTCGTACTGATAACAACTGATGGTCAATGGAACCACACTGTAACCAGTCCACACAAAACCATAGGGAAGCGTTATCGCGTAGAGCTAGCCGAATCAATAACAGAAGAGGCAATTCTACAAATCGAGGCTGGCATTGCATTACGCAATGAACCACAAGCCTGCAAACCCGCTCAAATAAGCCTGTTCTCACCAAATAGCTGTTTACTCACGATTCACGAAGGCAAATATCATCAAGTCAAACGCATGTTCGCCGCGACAAACAATCGCGTCGTAAAATTACATCGCGAAGCCATTGCGAATATAAAGCTCGATACCGGCCTCAAACCCAATGCCTACCGTGCATTAACACAAGACGAAATTCACTGCCTATGAGCACATCAGACCATGCAATTGACACACTACTTGAACAGCTACGCAAGCATCAGCTCGACACAACGCAAAAGAGCAATCAAAAAAGCCTGTGGTTTGCCGATGAAAATTCGCATTTAGTGATGCACTCGCTAGGCCAGCACAAGGATAACGTTGATGTACTTACCAACCGCTTTGACATCCATCAAAGTGCTTTACATTTAGGATTAACGAGTATTTTTAATGATGTTGATTTCTCAGAAACAGATGCTCCCTTTGATCATATTTATCTTAGAGTCAGTAAAGAAAAGGCTGTAATGCACCATGCCATCAATCAGGCGTGCGCTCATTTAAAACCTTCCGGGCAACTACATATTGCAGGCAATAAAAATGAAGGTGCAAAGACCTACATAAAAAAGGCTTCGATACTTTTCACTGAAAAGTCCGCCATTACAAAAGATAAAGACACCTACAGCATCACACTGAGTCAACCTAATCATGAAGCCGAAAGCCTTGATACAAATAACTACACCGCGCTGAGAGAAATCGGGCAGTACAACGCTATGCCACTATTCAGTAAGCCTGGTGTATTTGGTTTTGATAAATTAGATGAAGGCAGCCTACTGTTACTTGAAACACTGAAAAAAGAACAAATAGAGACGGGCAAAGATATTCTAGACTTAGGCTGTGGTTATGGGCTGCTCACATTAGGCGCTTTTGCATTGAAAGCAAAAAGCTACACCGCAACCGATAATAACGCTGCGGCTTTGATTGCAATACAACACAATGCACAAGAGTGGAGAGAGAAAATAGATATAATACCTGCAGATGCAGGGAAAGAAATCGAAAAAAAGTTCGATCTTATTCTCTGCAACCCACCTTTTCACCAAGGATTTAGTGTCAGTGGAGAATTGACTGATAAGTTTTTAGCGAATACAAAAAAATTGCTAGCAAAGGAAGGTGTAGCATATTTTGTGGTGAATAGCTTTGTTGGTATTGAAAGTCGTTCCGACAAAAAACAATTACATATCAAAACGATTCTCAATAATAAAAAATTCAAAGTATTAAAATTTTCACAGTAGCCGCGAACTAGCTTGCAATCAATACATCAGCAAAAAAATGCACTAGCGCTTGTTTCACATTTGTTTCATTAGGGAGGTTAGGCTCCAAAATAGCAACAATATCATTAATACAGCGTACACCATCAACAAGGTCTAGCGTTGCCTTTGCTACGGGGTCATCAACACTACTAACACACTCATTCTTAACTATTGGTAGATAATGTAGTACGAGCCAATCAGGAAGGCTTCTATCATCGGCATTAGAACGTTCATCTGGCCGATATTGTGCACAAAAGACCCATAGCTCATCTATCCTTTTACTTACATTCAATGGTGATGGTAAGTGTACGTAGGGGCTAGCTGATTCACTAAGCAGCTTAAATCTACCAAGAGATATCAGCTCTCTAAGTTCTTTATGATTATATTTAATCTCTGCAGGCAACGATGTCGAATATAACAACGGCCCCGTGTTAATCCAGTAGCCTCCTGGCTTTAGCCACTTCGATATTTTTTCAAGGAGAGCTCGATTATCACCCTCATGAATATCCAAAAACCATGACGTAACAATGCAATCGAAAGTTTGAGGCGCAAAATCAAACTGCCAGATATCACCAACCAACTGACGAAAAGAGTCTTTCAATTTTTGATCTGCATCCGTAATTGCGTGCAGATCCCAACTCATATAGTTATCTGAAATACCCATCTGAGGAGAAGAAGATGCTTCAGGAAAAGGAGGTAATGATTTGCCCGAGATGAGCTCACTTGGTATAAGCTGCAGAGCCGGATTAAGGTCAAGTGTTGTTGTAAAGGCATTGTCCAGACTCGCATGGAGTTCCCAAGCCACTCGACCCGCTCCAGACCCCAAAACAAGCACATTATTACCACAATCTTGCGGCCATATATTTTGAAGAGTCCTGAGTTGCTCATAGTGAGAGCCTGGGACATCAACCTCCCATGCCCAATCACGCAATATGTGCGAAAAATAA